>NZ_JBGAHF010000017.1:0-96127 GCF_044226305.1 Nocardioides sp.
CGGTGGGTACCGCGGGGGCGGGTGGGTCGGCAGCTCCGACATCAGTCGGCCAGCAACCGCTCGACCCGCTCGACCTTCGCGGTGAGCTGGCCGTCGTACCCCGGCCGGATGTCGGCCTTGAGCACCAGCCCGACCCGCGGCGACACCGCGGCGACGACCTCGACCGCGCGCTTGACCACGGCCATCACCTCGTCCCAGTCGCCCTCGACGTTGGTGAACATCGAGTTCAGCTCGTAGGGCAGTCCCGACTCCTTCACGACCCCGACGGCGGCCGCGACCGCCTCGGAGACGCTGCCGGTGTCGTCGGCCGCGGTCGGGGAGATGCTGAAGGCAACGATCATGCCCTGACGGTATCCAGCGGCTCGACCCGCAGCCGGGCCAGGGCGTCGCGCGCCTGCGACTTCACGGTGCCGACCGAGATCCCGAGGACGCGCGCCGTCTCGACCTCGGTGAGGTCCTCGTAGTAGCGCAGCACGATCACGGCCCGCTGCCGCGGCGCGAGGCGGGCCAGCGCGTCGCGCAGCGCCAGCCGGTCGGCGCCCGGGTCGTCGACCGGCGTCTCGGGGACGGCGTCGGTGTGCACCTCCCGCCACCGCCGGCGCCGCCAGCGGCTGACGCTCTCGTGGACCAGCACCTTCCGGACGTAGGGCTCCGGGTCGTCGGCGATCCGGGTCCACCGCGGGACCACCTTCACCAGCGCGACCTGCACCAGGTCCTCGGCGTCCTCGTGGTGGCCGGTCAGCAGGAAGGCCGTCCGCAGCAGCGCGCCCGCCGCGCGGCGACGTACTCCTCGAAGGAGTCGCGGTCGCCCTCACGGCCGGACACGACGCCTCCAGAGGACGAGTGCGACGCCGCCCAGCACCACGGCTGCCGCACCGGTCCCGACCAGGGTCGCCCTGGTCCTCGGGCTCATCGGGTCCGGAGGCGCGGGTGCGGCGAACTGGGGCGCCTGCCAGACGTCCTGCGGCACGAGCACCCCCGGCGACCAGTTCTCGGGCGGCAGGTCCAGCAGCTGCTCGGAGTCGCCCGTCCGGACGTCGACGGACAGGTAGGCGCCGTCGGCCTGGCGGTAGCGCTGGACGACGACGTGGTCCCGGTCGCGCCACCCCAGGACGACGTCGACGCGCCCGCCCGGGACGCGGACCGTCGAGAGACCGTCGGCGCCGGGCGTCGCGACCGCCAACGGCTCCGCCTGGTTGCTCGCCACCCCCGGGTCGTCGGTGTCCTCGAGGACGGCGACGCGACCTCCGTCCGGGCTGACGAACGCGCGGGACTCGACCCGCGTGTCGAACCGGGCACCCGGTGACCGCGGCTCCGCGATCGTGGACGTCGTCAGGCGTCGGTCGTCGACGGTCACCAGCGCGCCGCCCGAGCTGGTGCCGTCGTACACCTGGGGCATGCTGCGCGGGGTGAAGGCGCGTCTCGTCCCGTCCGCCAGGTCCCACGCGAGACCGTTCTCGTCGTCGAGCGGTGCCTCGGCGTGGCCGCTGCTTCCCGCGTTCGCGAAGGGCAGCCAGTCCGACCACAGCGTGGTGCCGCCCCACACGAGCTCGCCGGGCATCAGGCCGTGCGCCGACGGCACCTCGTGGCGCAGGACGTCGCCGGTGACGGAGTCGTAGACCGCCACCCCCACCACCGGAGCGGCCCCGGTGGAGGTGTTCGGACCGTCCGAGACCTCGCCCGTGGACCAGTACGCCACCCACCGGCCGTCCGGCGACACGGCGACCTCGCCCTCGGCCTCGGCCTCGTCGGCGCGATCGGGCAGGTCCAGGAACGTGTAGGCACCGGAGCGGGAGACCCCGGCGATCCCGGTGCCGTCCGAGCCGCGCGGCCCGGGGACCAGGGCGACGACCGGGCCGATCGGGCCGGTCTCGTCCGTCCCGGGCAACCAGGGGCTGGGGAGGTAGAGCCGGTCCGGCAGCCCCGCCCGGGCGTTGGCGTCGGGCCGGGCGGGTGCGACGTCGTGCGGCGTCCGCAGCCAGCCCGCCCCGGCCACCCCCGCCAGCAGCAGCACCACGACCCCGACGACGACCACCGTGCCGACCCTCCGCCGTCGGGCGTAGCGCCGGCCGCGGTCCCAGAGGTCCGGCACCGGTGTGCCCGGCGGGGCGTCGGCGGCCAGGTCGGCCAGCCGGTCGTGCAGCGTGGTCATGGGGTCCTCCCGAGGATGCTCACACCACTACCCACGCCGCCAGCGCGCGAAAAGGAGGGGTGGCGGCCGACTCCGGGGGCAATCCCGGGACTTCGGGGGCAATGCATTGCCCCCGGAGTCCAGGTTTCCCCGGTTCACCGGGGAAACCGGCAATCCCGAAACAGCCGAGTCGTGCCGCCGTTGCGGTAGTAGTTCGCCTCGCCCGGGGTGTCGATGCGGACGACCGCGTCGAACTCCACGTCGCCCGCCGTGACCTTGACGGTCTTGGGCGTGCGGCCCTCGTTGAGCTCGGTGATGCCGGTGATGGAGAACTCCTCCTCGCCGGTCAGGCCGAGGGACTCGGCGCTCTCACCCTCGGGGAACTGCAGCGGGATGACGCCCATGCCGATCAGGTTCGACCGGTGGATCCGCTCGTAGGACTCGGCGATCGCGGCCTTCACGCCCAGCAGCGAGGTGCCCTTGGCCGCCCAGTCGCGCGACGAGCCGGAGCCGTACTCCTTGCCCGCCAGGACGACCAGCGGGGTGCCGGCGGCCAGGTAGTTCTCGGACGCCTCGAACACCGTCGTGACCTCACCGCCGTTGGTGAAGTCGCGGGTGAAGCCGCCCTCGGTGCCCGGTGCCAGCTGGTTGCGCAGCCGGATGTTCGCGAACGTGCCGCGGATCATCACCTCGTGGTTGCCGCGGCGCGAGCCGTAGGAGTTGAAGTCCCGCTGCTCGACGCCGTGCTCGGCGAGGTACTTGCCCGCGGGCGAGTCCTTCTTGATCGCACCGGCCGGGCTGATGTGGTCGGTGGTCACCGAGTCGCCCAGCTTGAGCAGCACGCGCGCGCCCTCGATGTCGGTCACCGGCTCCGGCTCGTCGGGCATGCCGTCGAAGTAGGGAGGCTTCCGGACGTAGGTCGAGTCCTCGTCCCACGCGAAGGTCTTGCCCTCCGGCGTCGGCAGCGACTGCCACTGCGCGTCGCCGGCGAAGACGTCCTGGTAGCTCTCGTCGAACATGTCGGAGTTGATCGCGGCGGCGATCACCTCCTCGATCTCCGAGGGCGTCGGCCAGATGTCCTTCATGAACACGTCGTTGCCGTCGGTGTCCTTGCCGAGCGGGTCGTTGAAGAGGTCCACGTCCATCGAGCCGGCGAGCGCGTAGGCGACGACCAGCGGCGGCGAGGCGAGGTAGTTCATCTTGATGTCCGGGTTGATCCGGCCCTCGAAGTTGCGGTTGCCCGACAGCACCGACACGACCGCGAGGTCGTTGTCGTTGACGGCCTGGCTGACCTCGGGGATCAGCGGGCCGGAGTTGCCGATGCAGGTCGTGCAGCCGTAGCCGACGAGGTTGAACCCGAGCTTGTCGAGGTACGGCGTGAGGCCGGACTTGTCGTAGTAGTCCGAGACCACCTTCGAGCCCGGTGCCAGCGTCGTCTTGACCCAGGGCTTGCGCTGCAGGCCCTTCTCGACCGCCTTCTTGGCGAGCAGGGCCGCCCCGATCATCACCGACGGGTTCGACGTGTTGGTGCACGACGTGATCGCGGCGATGGTGACCGCGCCGTGGTCGATGGTGAAGGTGGTGCCGTCGGCCAGGGTCACCTCGGCCGGGTTGCTCGGACGGCCGGACGGACCGGCGCCGGCGGCGACGTGCGCGGCCGGCGGGGCCTCGCCGTGCCCGTTGCTCGGGGCGTCCGAGGCGGGGAAGGACTCGGCGACGGCCTCGTCGTACCCGTTCTCGTTGCCCTCGTCGTCGACGTAGTCGGCCAGGGCCGTGCGGAAGGACTCCTTGGCCTCGGACAGCGAGACCCGGTCCTGCGGGCGCTTCGGGCCGGCCAGCGACGGGACGACGGTCGCCAGGTCGAGCTCGAGCTTCTCGGAGAACCGCGGCTCGGCGTCGGGGTCGTGCCAGAGGCCCTGCTCCTTGGCGTAGGCCTCGACCAGGGCGAGCTGCTCGGCCGGGCGGCCGGTGAGCTCGAGGTACTTCACGGTCTCCGCGTCGATCGGGAAGACGGCGATCGTGGAGCCGAACTCCGGGCTCATGTTGCCGATCGTGGCCCGGTTGGCAAGCGGCAGCACCGAGACGCCGGGGCCGTAGAACTCGACGAACTTGCCGACCACGCCGTGCTGGCGCAGCATCTCGGTGATCGTCAGCACCAGGTCCGTCGCGGTCGCGCCCTCGGGCAGGTCGCCGGAGAGCTTGAAGCCGACCACGCGCGGGATCAGCATCGACACCGGCTGGCCGAGCATCGCGGCCTCGGCCTCGATGCCGCCGACGCCCCAGCCGACCACGCCGATGCCGTTGACCATCGTGGTGTGGGAGTCGGTGCCGACGCAGGTGTCCGGGTAGGCCTGCACCACCCCGTCGACCTCGCGGGTGAAGACGGTGCGGGCGAGGTGCTCGATGTTGACCTGGTGGACGATGCCGGTGCCCGGCGGGACGACCTTGAAGTCGTCGAAGGCGCCCTGGCCCCAGCGCAGGAACTGGTAGCGCTCACGGTTGCGCTCGTACTCGATCTCGACGTTGCGCTCGAACGCCTCCGGGGTGCCGAAGACGTCGGCGATCACCGAGTGGTCGATGACCATCTCGGCAGGCGCGAGCGGGTTGATCCGCGCCGGGTCGCCGCCGAGGTCGGCCATCGCCTCGCGCATCGTGGCGAGGTCGACGACGCACGGGACCCCGGTGAAGTCCTGCATGATCACGCGCGCCGGCGTGAACTGGATCTCCTTGCTGGGGTCGGCGTCCGCGTCCCAGCCGGCGATCGCCTTGATGTCGTCGGCGGTGATGTCGGCGCCGTCCTCGGTGCGGAGCAGGTTCTCCAGCAGCACCTTGAGGCTGTACGGCAGCGAGGCGACGTCGAGCCCCTCGCCCTGCACCGCGTCGAGGCGGAAGATCTCGTAGGACGTCCCGTCCACGTCCAAGGTGCTCTTCGCACCGAAGCTGTCCTGACTGGCCACAGCAGTCATCTCCTGACTCGTCGTCCCGGTCTTGATCGCGTCCCCATCCTGCCGTCGCGCCGGAGCCCGGGGAAAGGAAGGCTCACCTAAGCGCGTACCCGGTGCGGACCCGCGATATCTCTTGACGTCAAGATACATGACGCCGAGAAGGATCCGGAAGTCGGCCGCGCAACCCGATTGTGGTGGCGCCGGGAGACGCGTAGGTTCTCGTCCTCGTGCGCACCTACCTCCGGCTCTTCGTCGCGGGGTTCCGGCGTCAGTCGACCTACCGGCTGGCCGCGCTCGGCGGGCTGGTCGCCAACGCGACCTTCGGACTGCTCAAGGTCGCCCTCCTCTTCGCCGCGGTGCGCACCTCCGGCGGCGAGCTGGCGGGGTACGACGTCGCGACGATGAGCTCCTACATCTGGATCTCCCAGGGGCTGCTGGGCTCGGTCAACCTGATGGGCCGGACCGAGATGGCCGAGCGGATCAGGTCCGGGGACGTGGCGGTCGACTTCCTGCGGCCGGTGGACGTCCACCTGGCCAGCGTGACGACCGAGGTCGGGCGCGCGACCTTCGCGCTCATCCCGCGCGGCATCCCCTCGGTCGCCATCGGCGCGCTGGTGGTCGGCATGGCCGTGCCGGACCGCCCCTCGGCGTACGTCGTCGGCGCCGTCAGCCTCGCGCTCGGCATCGTGGTGTCCGCGACCACCGTCTACCTGGTGGCGGCGACCGGCTTCTGGCTGGTCGAGACCCGCGGCGTGGCGATCCTCTACATGGTCGTGTCGGGCTTCCTCGCCGGGCTGTTCGTGCCGATCGCGATGTTCCCCACCTGGCTGCACGCCGTGGCGACGGCGACGCCGTTCCCGTCGATGATGATGTACCCCGTCGACGTGCTCTCGGGCCGCGTCGAGGGCCTCGCCGCGCTCGGACTGGTCGGCCTCCAGCTGCTGTGGCTGGCGCTCACCCTGACCGCCGGCCAGGTCGCGACCCGCGCCGGCCGGCGCCGGCTGGAGGTGCAGGGTGGTTGACCTGGCGACCAGGACGGCACCGTACCGGGCGGTGCTCTCCTCCCGGATGCGCTCGCAGCGCAGCTACCGGGCGAACTTCGCGCTCGACCTGGCCAGCTCGCTGCTGGTCGGGCTCGTCGAGCTCGCCGAGGTCTGGGTGGTGTTCCACTCCGTCGGCACCCTCGGGGGCCTCGACCTCGCCGCGGTCGTGCTGGTCTTCGGCCTGGCGGACATCTCCTTCTCGCTCGCCGACCTCGCCTTCGGCCACTGCGACACGCTCCCCACCTACCTGCGCGCCGGCACGCTCGACGTCTTCTACCTCCGGCCGCAGCCGCTGCTCCTCCAGCTGGTCACCAGCGACATCTCGCTGCGCCGGCTGGCGCGCGCCGCGGTCGGCGTCGCGGCCCTGGTCGTCGGCCTGGTGGCGAACGACGTCCCGTGGGGTGCAGGTGCCGCCGTCCTGCTGACCCTCGCGCTGGTGAGCGGGGTCGCGACGTTCGCCGCCATGTTCGTCTGGGCGGCCGGCGCGCAGTTCTACCTCGTCGACGGCGCCGAGGCGACCAACGCGTTCGTGTACGGCGGCCGGTACGCCGCCACGCAGCCGGCGTCGGTCTGGAGCCGCCCGCTCGTCCTCGTCTTCGGCTTCTTCTTCCCGATGGCGTTCACCGCCTACCTGCCGGTGGTCACCCTGCTGGGCCTGCCCGGACCGGAGTGGATGCCGGAGTGGCTCGGCTGGTGCGCCCCGCTGGCCGCCCTCTGGGCCTGGGCGCTCGCCCTGACGACCTGGCGCGCCGGCGTGCGCCACTACCAAGGAGGCGGCGGATGACCACCCCGGCGACAGACGGACCGATCGTCGAGACCCAGGGGCTCGGACGCGACTTCAAGGTGCGCGACGGGGTGCGGCGCCGCACCGTCGTCGCCGTCAGCGACCTGAGCCTGCGCATCGAGCCCGGCGAGGCGGTCGGCTACATCGGCGCGAACGGCGCCGGGAAGTCGACCACGATCAAGATGCTCACCGGGATCCTGGTGCCGACCCGCGGGTCGGTCACGACGTGCGGGCTGCGACCGGTACCGGACCGACGTCGGCTCGCCCGCGAGGTCGGGGTCGTCTTCGGTCAGCGCACCCAGCTGTGGTGGGACCTGCCGGTGTCCGAGTCCCTGCGCATCCTCGCCGCGATCCACTCCCTCGACCGGGCCGCCGAGCAGGAGCGCACCGAGGAGCTGGTCGAGCGCCTCGAGCTGACCGAGTTCCTCGGCACACCGGTGCGCCAGCTCTCGCTCGGGCAGCGGATGCGCGCCGAGGTGGCGGCCGCCCTGCTGCACTCGCCCCGGCTGGTGATCCTCGACGAGCCGACGATCGGCCTCGACGTGCTGTCCAAGCAGCGGCTGCGCGAGTTCCTGGTCGCGGAGCGGCGCCTGCACGGCACCACGCTGCTGCTCACCACCCACGACATGGGCGACGTGGAACGGCTCTGCGACCGGATCCTCCTCGTCGACCGCGGCTCCCTGGTGTTCGACGGGACGCTCGCCGGGCTGACCCGCACCGTCGGCGCCGAGCGGGTGCTCGTGGTCGACCTCGCCGAGCCGACGGCCGACCTGGCCGACGTGCCCGACACCCGGCACCTCGGCAGCGAGGGCTCCGGGATGCGGCAGCGGCTGGCCTTCGACCCCGACGTCACCACCGCGGCCCGGGTCCTCGGTGCCCTGGCCGGACGGGCGGAGGTCGTCGACCTCGCCGTCGAGGAGCCGGACGTCGAGGAGGTCGTCCGCCGGGTCTACGCCTCGCGACGGTGACCGCCCCCGAGGGCGGTACGCACCCGTGAGGCGAGGTTCGGTGGATCAGGTCGTGCGCTGCAGCGTGGTCAGGTGACCGCCCTGGTCCATCGAGAGTGATCCGTCGGGGTCGAGCCGCACCCGCAGGTCGAGGGTCTCGGTGGAGAGCGTGGTCGCGTCGTCGAGCCGCAGCGGGACCGCGGCCTGACCGGAGACCGTCAGCGCGATCTCGCCGTCGTCCTCGGCCAGCTCGACCCGGAGGCCGCCTTCGGTGGCGTAGGTGCCGGCGCGCGACCCGATGCCCGCCGGTCGGTCCCGCGCTGCGCGACCGTCGAGGGGCGAGTCGGTCCACCGGCGGGTCCGTGCGATCGACTGCAGCAGCGTCTTGGCGGCGGGCGCGCCGTCGTCACTGTTCAGCATCACCACCGCGCCGTGGTCGCCCGAGGTGCTCGCCACGGAGGCACAGACGAAGCCGACGTTCGAGCCCGTGTGCCCGAACCAGGCGGGCGCGCCCTCGTGGGCGGCGACGAAGAACCCCAGGCCGATGTGGCTCATGCCCGTCATGTCCCGCCCCGAGGGCAGCTCGGCCACCGGCGACAGCAGGGCCCGAGCCGACGACGACGTGACGACCCTGTCGGGTTCGCCGGCATGGGCACGCTGGACGCCGACCATGAAGCGCAGGTAGTCCGCCGGCGTGGTCCACAGCCCGGCGGCACACACCTCGGGCTGCACCCGCCAGCCGCCCGGCACCGTCCGGCCACCCGACAGGTGCCCCTGAGCGCGCTCGGGATCGTCGACCTCCTGGACGAAGCTGCTCGCCCGCATGCCGAGCGGCTCGAGGACGAGCTCGGTCACGGCGTCGGCTGCGGTCATGCCGGTCAGCTCCTCCAGGAGGAGCTGGATGAGGGTCGTGCCTGCGCCCGAGTAGCGGAACTGGACACCCGGCACCAGGTCGACGCGAGCACCCGGGGCGTTCGCGGGATGGGTGCCCGACAGCACCTCGACCAGCGAGGGCACGGCCTCTCCCCGCCGGTAGCCCGGGTAGCCGGCATGAGCCGTCAGTCCCGCGGTGTGGCTCGCCAGCTGCCGGAGCGTGATCCGGGGCCGCCAGTCCCCGTTGGCGGGCAGCGTCCACCGGGTCAGGTGGTCCGAGACGTCGGCATCGAGGTCGAGCAGACCCTGCTCGGCCAGGCGCAGTGCCGCGACGACCGCCACCGGCTTGCTCATCGAGCACGCCGCCATCCGCGTGCTGCGGGTCACGCGTGCACCCGAGACGACGCGACCGACGCCGAATCCTCGGTGGAACACGATCTCGCCGGCTTCGAGGACCGCCAACGAACACCCGGGCACACCCGTCCGCGCGAGCATCTCCTCGACGTCGACGTCGAGGAAGTCCGCGCTCGGCAGGTCGACGGGCAGGTCCATGTCTCTCCTCACCGGTCCGCGGTCACAGCACCGCGGCCGTCGTCGTGTCTGCGGGAACGAAGGTCTCGAGGTGAAGACCGTCGACGGTGAGATCGGTGGCCATCTCCAACCGCGCCGAGACGCTGAAGAACCGCAGCGGGCGTCCGTCCAGCTCGATCTCCATGGTGACGACGGGTCCGCGGGCTTCGACGCCGGAACGGGGCGGGAGGTGTTCCTCGACCTCGGCGAGGAGCGACCCCAGGCGCGGGTCGCGCGTCATCTCGGCACGGTGCCGGAGCTGGCCCACCAGATGGCCTCCCCACTCCGCGAGGTTGCGGATGCGCGGCGCGAGACCCTGCGGGTGGACGGTCACCCGGATCGCGTTCACCGGCGGCTCCAGCAGGTCGGGAGCGCAGCCGTCGAGCAGCGCGTCCACGGCGGCGTTGCTGTCGACGATGTCCCAGCGGTCGTCGAGGAGCAGCGCCGGCCACGGCAGGTGGGCGTCCAGGAGCCGGCGCAGGCCGTCCATCACCGGTGCCAGGTCCTCGTCAGCCAGCGACCTCCGGTCGTAGGGAGGGGCGTAGCCGGCGGCCAGGAACACCTCGTTCCGCGCGCCCAGCGGGACGTCGAGGTGGTCGACCAGCGTCGCGACCATGGCGCGCGTCGGCGTGGATCGTCCGTTCTCCAGGTAGCTCAGGTGCCGCGTGCTCACCGAGGCGCGGTTCGACAGCTCCTGCTGGCTCATCCGCCGCCGGCCCCGCCAGTCCCGCAGCAGCGATCCGACGGTCTGCTCCCGTGGCCCCGAGTCGCGCATGCCCGCACGATAACCGCGCCCGTGCCCGCGGCCATGACCTCACAGGTCATGGCCGACCCCACCTCGGTCGAGCACATTGGTGGTCCAGCACCCGATCCCAGAGGAGAGACATGACCACCGAGACGACCACCACGACCACGGCGATCGCGCAGGACGCCGCGCGGGCCTACCTCGAGACCTGGAACGCGACCGACGAGGCGCACCGGGACCAGCTGCTCGCGTCGTACTGGTCTCCCGACGTCGCGTACGTCGACCCGCTCGTCGCCGTCCGGGGACGTGACGGCGTCGGTGCCGTCGTCGCCGGCGTGCACGGCCAGTTCCCCGGCGCGGTGTTCTCGTTGATCGGCGAGGTCGACTGGCACCACGACCAGCTGCGCTTCCGGTGGGGCCTCGGTCCCGCCGGTGCCGACCCCGTCGTCATCGGCTTCGACGTCGTGGTCCTCGACCGGCAGGGCCGGATCGAGGACGTGCGAGGGTTCCTCGACCTCGTCCCCCAGTGAGCCACCGAGGGCGGTAACAGCGTCACCGCAGGTCGGAGCCCGTCCTCGTGATCAGCGCGACGCACTCCACGTGGTGCGTCATCGGGAACATGTCGAAAGCGCGCAGCGACCGGAGCCGGTAGCCGAACTTCTGGAACGTGGCGACGTCGCGCGCGAGGGCCGCCGGGTCGCAGGCGACGTAGGCGACCGCGCGCGGGCTGCGCTCGACGACCTGCTCGACGACCAGCTCGCGCGCGCCCTCGCGCGGCGGGTCGAGGACGACGAGGTCGGCGTGCTCGAACGCCGCCGGGAGCTGCGAGGCGAGGACCCGGTCGACCGCACCGCACTGGACCACCACGCCGGGCAGCCCGGCGAGGTTGGTCTGCGCGTGCTTGGACGCGGTCCGGTCGGCCTCGACCGACAGCACGTGGCCGGAGGGGCCCACCGCGTCGGCGAGGAACCGCGCGAACAGCCCCACCCCGGAGTAGAGGTCGAGGACGACCTCCCCACGGCGGGGCTCCAGCAGGTCCATGACCGCCTCGACCAGGGCCCGTGGGGCACCGGGGTGGACCTGCCAGAACCCGTCGGCCTCGACCGCGAACAGGTGTTCGCCGTACCGGGCCGTCTCCACCCGCTCCCCCACGACGGTGGACAGCGCGGAGTGGTGCCGGTCGAGGGTGGTGCCGGCCCGGGTCACCGACCGGGCGTCGGTGCGGGTGATCAGGCAGTCGTCGACGGGGACGACCTCGCGCGAGCGGTGCTTGCGCAGCCCGCGCCGGCCCCGGGAGCCGACCGCCCACTGGATCCGGGTCCGCCAGCGCAGCCCGCCCTCGTCACCGGGCACCGGCTGGACCTCGACGTGGAGGTCGGTGCTGGCGAGCCGCGCCAGCTGCTCGCGCACCACCGCGGCCTTGAGCTCGCGCTGCCGCGGCAGCGCGACGTGCTGCCAGTCGCAGCCGCCGCAGCGGCCGGGGCCGGCGTACGGGCAGGGCGGCTCGACGCGGTCCCGGGACGCCTCGAGCACCTCGACCGCGTCGCCGCGCCAGAACCGGTCCCCCTCGGTGCCCTCGGTGATCTCGACGACCACCCGCTCCCCCGGGATCGCGTGCCGCACGAAGACCACCCGCGGCCGCTCCGCCGGGCCGACGGCGGTGCCCTCGAGGCGCACGATGCAGTGGCCGCCGTGGGCGACCGGACCGACCTCGGCCTCGAACCGCTCGCCGACCCGCGACCCGCCCCGCGCCTTGCGCTGCCGCGGCCGACGGTTCATCGGGGCGTCTGCCGGTCGGTGCCGTCCCGCTCCGGCACGTTGCCCAGCCGGTACTCCGTGGGGCGGGTCCACGACCCGAGCCGCTCCTCGCGCTCGCGGACGAGCTGGGAGGACCGCAGCTGGTAGGGCACCGACGTCACCATCACGCCCGGCGCGAACAGCAGCCGGCCCTTGAGCCGCAGCGCCGTCTGGTTGTGGAGCAGCTGCTCCCACCAGCGGCCGACGACGTACTCGGGGATGTAGACCGCGACGACGCCACGCGGGTTGGCCTTCTTGATCTCCATCGCGTAGTCGACGATCGGCCGGACCAGCTCGCGGTACGGCGAGTGCAGCACCTTGAGCGGGACGCCGAGGTTGCGGTCGTCCCACTCCTGCATCAGGCGCTGGGTGGCCTCGGGGTCGGTCGAGACGTAGACGCCCTCGAGCACGTTCGGCCGCGTGGCCTTGGCGAACGCCAGGGCGCGCAGCGTGGGCTTGTGCAGCCGGGAGACGAGCACCACGGCGTGCACCCGGGTCGGGAGGACCTTGTCCTCCTCGTCGGCGGCCAGCTCGAGGTTGACGTTGTCGTAGTGGCGGTGGATGCCGCGCATGATGATGAAGAACACGATCATCGCGAGGATGGTGATCCAGGCGCCGGCCATGAACTTGGTCAGCAGCACGATCACCAGCACCACCGCGGTGAAGGTCAGGCCGATCGTGTTGATGATCCGCGACCGGAACATCCGGCGGCGCTCGGCCGGGTCGGTCTCGGTGCGCAGGTGTCTCGTCCAGTGCCGGATCATGCCGAGCTGGCTGAGGTTGAAGGAGACGAAGACGCCCACGATGTAGAGCTGGATCAGCCGGGTCGTCTCGGCGTTGAACGCCTGGATCAGGATGATCGCCATGACGGCGAGGAACACGATGCCGTTGCTGTACGCGAGGCGGTCGCCGCGGGAACCGAGCGCCCGCGGCGCGTAGCCGTCGCGGGCCAGGATCGAGCCGAGCACCGGGAAGCCGTTGAAGGCCGTGTTCGCCGCCAGGACCAGGATGATGCCGGTGACGGTCACCACGAAGTAGAAGCCGACCGGGAAGTCGTGGAAGATCGCCCGCGCCATCTGGGCGATGACGGCGTGCTGGTCGTAGTCGGCCGGCACCGGCTTCCCGTCGATCGTCAGCCGGTCGAGGTCGTTGGGGTCGACGTACTTCAGCCCCATCTGGTCGGCGAGGTTGATGATGCTCAGCATCATCGTGATCGCGATCGCACCGAGCAGCAGCAGCGTCGTCGCCGCGTTGGTGCTCTTGGGCTTGCGGAACGCCGGCACGCCGTTCGAGATGGCCTCGACGCCGGTGAGGGCCGCACAGCCGGAGGAGAAGGCGCGCGCGAGCAGGAACATCAGCGCGACCGTGGTCATCGCGTCGCCGTAGCCCGGCGCCGCCTCGATGTCGTAGGCGGCGCTCTCGACCTGGGGCAGCGTGCCGGCGGCGAGCTCGGAGAGCCCGATCGCGCACATGCCGAGGATCGCCACCATGAAGGCGTAGGTCGGGATCGCGAAGAGCGTGCCGGACTCCCGGATGCCACGCAGGTTGATGGCCATCAGCAGGAGCACCATCAGGGTCGCGAAGTTCGCCTCGTGGCCGCTCAGCGGCGCGATCGCCGACGCGGCGTACTGGGCACCCGAGGAGATCGACACGGCGACCGTGAGGACGTAGTCGACGAGCAGGGCGCTGGCGACCGTCTGGCCGGCGGTCGCACCGAGGTTGACGGTCGCCACCTCGTAGTCGCCGCCGCCGCTCGGGTAGGCGTGCACGGTCTGCCGGTAGGACGCCACCACCGCGGCCATGACCAGCGCGACGGCGATGCCGATCTTCCAGGACCACACGTACGCCGACGCGCCCGCGAGCGAGAGCATGATGAAGACCTCGTCCGGGGCGTAGGCCACCGAGGAGAGGGCGTCGCTGGCGAAGACCGGCAGCGCGATCCGCTTGGGCAGCAAGGTCTCGCCCAGCTGGGAGCTCCGCAGCTTGCGTCCCAGCAGGATCCGCTTCGATACGTCGCCGACGCCCACGACGGGCAAGGCTATCCCTCGGCCAGCCAGGGCGGAGCATCCGTGCCTGAAGCCGGTCCGCGCTGCTGTAGCGTTCGAGCGTGCACGTCGTGATCATGGGCTGCGGTCGAGTCGGCTCGACCCTCGCGCGGAGCCTCGAGGACCGCAACCACACGGTGTCGATCATCGACGCCGACCCCGACGCGTTCCGCCGTCTGGGCCCGGGATTCAACGGCGACAAGGTGACCGGCCAGGGCTTCGACCAGGAGGTCCTGGAGAAGGCCGGGATCCGCCGCGCCGACGCGTTCGCCGCCGTGTCCAGCGGCGACAACTCCAACATCATCGCGGCCCGGGTCGCGCGGGAGACCTTCGGCATCCAGCAGGTCGTGGCCCGCATCTACGACCCCGGCCGCGCCGAGGTCTACCAGCGCCTGGGGATCACGACGGTCGCCACGGTCAAGTGGACGGCCGACCAGGTGCTGCGGCGGCTGCTGCCGGCCGGCGCCGAGCCGGACTTCCGCGACCCGTCCGGGACCATCCGGGTCGACCACCTCGCCGCCCCGACCGCCTGGATCGGCCACCGCACCATCAGCTTCCAGGAGCAGGCGAGCTGCCGGATCGCGTGGATCGACCGGCTCGGCGAGGGCACCCTGCCCACCCGCGAGAGCGTGATCCAGGAGGGCGACGTGCTGCACGTCGTGATGCGCGAGGAGAACGCAGCGCACGCCTACGAGGTCATCGACAGCGGACCGGACGAGAGCTGAGGCTGCCATGCGAGTCGCGATCGCCGGTGCCGGCGCAGTGGGCCGCTCCATCGCCCGGGAGCTGATCCAGAACGGGCACGACGTGCTCCTCATCGACCGGGCACCCACCGCCATCAAGCCCGAGCGGGTGCCGGACGCGGAGTGGCTGCTGGCCGACTCCTGCGAGCTCTCCTCCCTCGAGGAGGCCCGGCTCGACCACTGCGACGTCGTCATCGCCGCCACCGGTGACGACAAGGTCAACCTGGTCACCTCGCTGCTGGCGAAGACCGAGTTCGGCGTCCCCCGCACCGTCGGTCGGGTCAACCACCCCAACAACGAGTGGCTGTTCACCGAGGCGTGGGGGGTGGACGTCAACGTGTCGACCCCGCGGATCATGTCCGCCCTGGTCGAGGAGGCGGTCGCCGTCGGCGACCTGGTGCGGCTGTTCACGTTCCGCCAGGGCCACGCCAACCTCGTGGAGATGACCCTGCCCGGGGACTCGCCGTACGTCGGCACCCCCACCGGCCTGATCCCGTTCCCGGAGAACTGCGCCCTGGTGACGATCCTGCGCGACGGCCAGGTCTACGTGCCCGACCCGGAGCAGCCGGTCGAGGCGGGCGACGAGCTGCTGTTCGTCGTGCCTGCCGACGTCGAGGAGGACCTCGAGCGCCTGCTCGCCCCGTCGTCGCACGGGGGCTAGCGGAGACGCGTCAGCGGATCCGCTGACGTTGGTCGGGCACTCCTCGCGTGGCGGGAGAGGTGCGCGATCCCGTGCAATTGCTCGGTCCGGCCCTGTCTACCCGCAGGTAACCGGGTCCTGTCCGAGCAATTGAACGATCCGGCGCCGTGACCCGCCGACACGTCCCGGACCGTGGCCGATCCGAGCGCGACACGATCCACATCGACCACACTTCGCCTCATCCACGCGCAAGGCGGGAAGCGACGTCGACAGAAGACTGCCGGGCCCGCCTCGCGGCCTGTCGGTCGCAAGCCGGGACGACGGCGACCCGGCGGCACCGGCCGCCGCTGCAGGCGAGGCGACCGTCAGGCGGGCCGGACGGGGGTCCGGTTGCGGGTCAGCACCCAGGCCATCGCGGCGAGCGCGGCGAGCTGGAGCGGCCAGCCCATCGCGATCTTGAGGATGCCGAGGAGCGCCACGGCGCGGTCGGCGTCCATCGCCCCGCTGTGGCCGGCGATCCAGATCGGCGCCTGGGCGAGCACCCGCAGCAGGCAGGGGACGGCGAGCAGCCAGGTGAGCAGCGAGCAGAGCCGCACGATCTGGCGGTCGCGGTGCCAGGCGGTCGGGTCGCCGGTGACGCTGCCGACCATGAACCCCACCAGCGGCCAGCCGACCAGGCAGGTCAGCGCGAGGACCACGGTGTAGCCGGCGTTGTAGAGGATCCCGGGCAGGAAGTAGGCCAGCGCCTGGTCGTCGGCACTGCCGCCCTGGCGCGCGGAGATCGTGACGAAGAGCCAGCCGATGCCGATGCCGAACAGCGCGTTCAGGCAGAACTGCACGGTGGACCGCTGCACCAGGCGGGCCACCAGCAGGACCACCGCGACCGAGACGCTCGCCCCGAGCGCGTAGCGCAGCTCCTTGGTGGTCAGCCACACGATGGTGAAGATCAGCGTCGGCACGGCCGCCTCGACCATGCCGCGCCGCCCGCCGAGCGCGCGCGAGATCTGCGCCCGCACGACCTCCTCGACGGTGTCGACGGTGGGCGTGGCGTGCTCCTCGGTCACGGTCTCGTCCCCTGCGTCCGTCACGGCGCCATCACGGCATCAGCTCGTAGCGGGGGTTGTAGAGGATCCGCTGGCCCTCGTGCCGCCCGATCCGGCCCTGGACCTCGATGGAGCGGCCCGGGGTGACCCCGCCGATGGTGCGGCGGCCGAGCCAGATCAGCGTCAGCGAGCCGGTGCCGTCGTACAGCTCGGCCTCGAGGGCCGGGACGCCGCCGCGCGGGCGCAGCGTGACCGTGCGCAGGGTGCCGCGCAGCCGCACCTGCTGGCGGTCGGGCGCCTCCCCGATCCGATCGTGCGCCTCGTCGGGCGCGTAGGCGCGCTGCATGTCGAGGGCGTGCTGGTCGTGGGTGCTCGCCCACCGGCTGATGCTGCGCCGCAGCCGGCTCTTCTCGCCCATGACCCGAGCCTAGGTCGTCGGGCGTTCGATGAGCTGTCCCTCGCGCGGGACCGTCACCGGCAGCTCGGCCCCGGGGGGCATCGGGTTGCTGCCGCGGCGCACCACGACCTTCTCCACGAGGTCCTCCCAGCCCTCCGCGTCGTCGACCTCGACCGCGGGCCGGCCCAGCAGCGTCGCGCGCAGCATCCAGCGCGGCCCGTTGACCCCGATGATCCGCGACGGCTGGGTGCCGGTGCGGCCGTCGGGCATCCGCACGGTGAGCTGGCAGACGAGCTCGGTGCCGAAGCGGCCCTCGCGCTCGTCCGCCGTGCCGCCGCGCTGGGCGAAGTCGGCGGCGATCTTGGGCCGGACCTCGCCCCAGAGGTCGCTGCCGCGGGCCGCGGCGAAGGCCCGGAGCTCGAGGGCGCCGTCCTCGCCGGCGATGAGGACCGACTGGACCTGCTCGGTCTGCTCGTCGACCTGCAGCCGCACCTCGGTGCCGGCGGCCGGCGCGATGAGGAGCGAGCCCAGGTCCATCCGCTGCGTCGGGTCGTCCTCGTCGACGTCGTCGACGTCGTAGGGCCCGCCCACGCGGGGCTGGACCTCCGGGGTCTCCTCGACGCTCTCCTCGGCCTCGGGACCCTCGGTCTCGGGGGCCGGGTCGACCTCGGCGGACTTGCGGCGGAACTTCACGACTGCTGCTCCTCGATCGGGACGGACGGGCGGCCGAAGCCCCCGGTAGAA
The DNA here is from genome assembly GCF_044226305.1 of Nocardioides sp. GTDB lineage: Bacteria > Actinomycetota > Actinomycetes > Propionibacteriales > Nocardioidaceae > Nocardioides. Next base: position 17,448 of record NZ_JBGAHF010000017.1, read on the forward strand.
CCGTAGCCCCCGGCCCCGCGGACCGAACCAGGCAGTTCCCCGACCTCGGTGAAACGGGCCCGCTCGACGCGCTGGACCACCAGCTGGGCGATCCGGTCGCCGCGGCGCAGCTCGATCGCCTCGCGCGGGTCGTGGTTGATGAGCATCACCTTGATCTCGCCCCGGTAGCCGGCGTCCACGGTGCCCGGGGTGTTGACGATCGACAGCCCGTGCCGGGCGGCCAGGCCCGAGCGCGGGTGGACCAGCGCGACGAAGCCCTCGGGCAGCGCGACCGCGATGCCGGTCGGCACCAGGGCCCGCTCACCGGGCGCCAGGGTGACGTCGACCGTCGTCAGCAGGTCCGCGCCGGCGTCGCCGGGATGGGCGTACGCCGGCAGCGGCAGGTCGCGGTCGAGGCGGGTGACGAGCACCTCAAGGTCGGCCCCCGGGTCGGGCGTGGGGTCGCCGCCGGGCTCGGCGGGGGCGGGCGTGGCGTCGGGCACGTGGCCGGACCCTACCGGCAGGCCCGGCACCGGCCAACGCGACGACGAGTGACAAGATTCCGCGCGTGACCCTCACCCCGTCCTACACCGAGCGGCTCGGCGTGCCGCTGCGCTGGTGGGTGCAGTGCGTGATGCTGGTCGCCGTGCTCTGGTTGGCGGTCGCGGTCGCCCTGCCGGCGGTCGCCGCCTGGGTGGTGACCCTGGTCGCGCTGGCCCTCACGACGTTCCTGCTCGTCCTGATCGGCTCGCCGCGGGTCGTCGTCGCCGACGGCGGTTTCCGGGCCGGCCGGGCGCACATCGGGGCCGAGCACCTCGGACCGGCGGTCGCGCTGGACGCCGAGCAGACCCGCCGGACCGCGGGGGTCGACGCCGACGCCCGGGCGTACCTGCTGCTCCGGCCCTACCTCAAGCGGGCGGTGAAGGTCGAGATCACCGACCCGGCCGACCCGGCGCCGTACTGGCTGGTCTCCACCCGCCGACCCGAGGAGCTGGCCCGCGCGCTGACGGCGCTCACCCATGCCCGCTGAGCGGCTGGGTACTGTTCGGCCATGGCCAAGGACTCCTCGAAGATCTGGACGGTCTTCTCGCTCGTCTCCGCACTCGGAGCAGCCGCGCTGGCGAAGCAGGCGCTCGACCGGATGTGGACCGTCGCGACCGGCAAGCAGCCCCCCGAGAACCCCGCCGACCCCGACGTCGAGATCTGGGAGGCCGTCACCTGGGCCGTCGCCAGCGGCGTGGCGGTCGGCATCGCGCGGATGCTCGCCCAGCGCAAGGCGGCGTCCTACTACACCCGCTCGACCGGCCACCTGCCGCCGGACCTGCAGCGGGACGACCAGAAGGCCTGACCAGGCGCCCAGGACAGCAGAAGGCCGCAGCCCCGGGGCTGCGGCCTTCTCGCGCGTCCTGCTGCCGGTCAGGCAGCACAGTCCTTGCAGATCATCTTCTTCGCGTCCGCCAGCTGGCTGCGGTGGTGGACCAGGAAACAGCTCATGCAGGTGAACTCGTCCTCCTGCGTGGGCTTCACCTCGACCGCGAGCTCCTCGTGCGACAGGTCTGCGCCCGGCAGCTCGAACGACTCGGCGGCTTCCGCCTCGTCCTCGTCGACCTTGCCGGAGTTCTTGTCGTGGCGGCGCGCCTTGAGCTCCTCGATGCTCTCCTCGGACTGCTCGTCCTCGTTCTTGCGCGGTGCGTCGTAGTCAGTCGCCATCCGTCACTCCACTCCCGTACGTCCTCGTGCGCCTGCGTCGGCGCCAGATTGTGCACCACGTGCACCGGATTCGCACACCCGTTCCGCGTGGCGGATCGGGAACATCCGGCGCGTGGGTCCTATTCCCCTCGCGGTGACACGTAACCCGCCCGCCTGAGCAGGTCGGTCAGGTCGTCGAACCCGTGTGTCGGAGCACACACCACCAGGTCGGTGCCGCCCACTCCGTCGAGCATCTCCATCCGGGCCCCGGCGACCCGGGCCACCAGGCCGCCGGCCGCATGGTCCCACAGGTTGACGCCTTCCTCGAAGTAGCCGTCGACGGAGCCCTCCGCGACGTGGCACAGGTCCAGTGCGCACGAGCCAAGGCGACGGACGTCGCGGACCTCGGTGATCAGGTCGCCGAGGGCGCGGGCCTGCAGCGCCCGGATGCCCGCGTCGTAGTTGAAGCCGGTGGACAGCAGCCGCAGGTGCAGCGGGGTCGGCCCGCGGACGGCCACCGGCTCGCCGTCGCGGGTGGCGACCGCCGGGGCGTCGTCGTCGGCGAGGTGGGCGACGTACTCGGTGCCCCGCGCGACGTTGAGGACGACCCCGGCGACGACGACCCCGTCCCGCTCCGCGGCGATCGAGACGGCGTACTGCGGCAGCCCGTAGAGGAAGTTGACGGTGCCGTCGATCGGGTCGACGACCCAGCGGACCCCGGAGCGGCTGGGGACGTCGTCGCCCTCCTCGCCGAGCACGCCGTCGTCGGGCCGCTCGGCCAGGAGCCGGTCCCGGATCAGCTCCTCGCTGGCCCGGTCGGCCTCGGTGACGATGTCGACCTCGCTGGACTTCGTGTCCGCGACGGTGACGTCGCGGGTGCGACGGTCGCGGACCAGCGCCGCCGCCTCGCGTGCGACCCGGAGCGCCAGGTCCGCGAGCGCGCCGTTGGTCGGCGTCACGAGTCGGAGCCCGCGAGCGCCGGCCGGTCGGCGCGCGGGTTGGGGCAGCAGCCGGCCGGGCAGACGTCCCAGCAGGCCGGGAACGAGCCCACCGACGCGCGGACGACCTCCTCGCCACGCTCGACGGCCGCGCGCTCGAGCAGCAGGTCGCGCACGGCGGCCACGAACCGCGGGTCGACCCCGGCGGTGGCGGCGCGGGCGGCGGGCAGGCCGAGCTTCTCGGCGGTCGCCAGGGCCTCGGTGTCGAGGTCGTAGACGACCTCCATGTGGTCGGAGACGAAGCCGATCGGCACCATCACGACGGCCGGCGCCCCGTCGGACTGCACCTGCTCGAGGTGGTCGTTGATGTCGGGCTCGAGCCAGGGGATGTGCGGGGCGCCCGAGCGCGAGCAGTAGACCAGGGCGTGGGAGTGGCGTCGGCCGGTCTCCTGGCGCACCCGCTCGACGACCTCGGTGGCGACGCTGCGGTGCTGCTCGACGTACGCGCCGCCGTCCGGCCCGCTGCCGTCGTTCATGCTCAGGGGGATCGAGTGGGTGACGAACGCCAGGTGCGCCGCCTCCCGGACCTCCTCGGGCAGGTCGGCGAGGGCGGCGAGGGTCGCGTCCACGACCGGCTCGACGAACCCGGGGTGGTTGAAGTAGTGGCGCAGCTTGTCCAGCCGGGGCGCGGCCTGGCCCGGCGGCACGGCCTCGACGGCGTCGAAGAGGTTCTCCCGGTACTGCCGGCAGCTGGAGTACGACGAGTAGGCGCTGGTCACGAAGCAGGCGGCCCGGGCGATCCCGTCGGCCGCCATCTGCTGGAGCGTGTCGGTCAGGTAGGGGTCCCAGTTGCGGTTGCCCCAGTAGACCGGCAGGTCGATGCCCGCGCCGGCGAGGTCCTCGCGCAGCGCGGCCAGGAACTCGCGGTTGAGGTCGTTGATCGGCGAGCGACCGCCGAAGAGGTGGTAGTGCTCGCCGACCTGCTCGAGCCGCTCGCGGGGGATGCCCCGCCCCCGGGTGACGTTCTCGAGGAACGGCACCACGTCCTCGGGCTTCTCCGGGCCGCCGAACGACACCAGGAGGACGGCGTCGTACGGGGAGGGGTCGGGGCTCATGCAGCCATCGTAGGGAGCGGGCGATATCGATTCGTCGCCGGTCAGCCGGCACCCCTACGCTCGGCCCGATGCTCACGTCCTACCGGCGGGTGCTCGCCCGGCCGGGCGCGCTCCGCTTCTCCCTGACCGGCCTCGTCGCCCGGCTGCCGATCTCCATGGTCGGCCTGGGGATCGTGCTGCTCGTCTCCGGGGCCACCGGACGGTACGGCGTGGCCGGGGCGGTCTCCGCGGCGTTCATGATCGCGAACGCCGGCCTGGCGATCCTCCAGGGCCGGCTGCTCGACCGCTTCGGGCAGGGCCGGGTCCTCGCCGTCGCCAGCCTCGGGTTCGGGACCGCCGTCTCGCTGCTGGTGGTCTCCGTGCAGGCGGACTGGCCGATCGGGTCGACGTACGTCCTGGCGGCCTGCGCCGGTGCCTGCCTCCCCCAGGTCGGCTCGGCGGTGCGGGCCCGGTGGTCGCACGTGCTCGACCGGCCGGCGGAGGTGCAGACGGCGTACGCGCTCGAGGCGGTGCTCGACGAGGCGGTCTTCATCCTCGGCCCGATCCTGGTCACGGTGCTCGCGACCGCGGTGCACCCGGTGGCCGGCATCGCGGTCGCCGTGGTCGCCTGTGTGGGGGGCACCCTCGCCTTCTGCGCGCAGCGCGCGACCGAGCCGCCCGCGCACCCGCGGACCGGGTCCACGGGCCCCCGCCCGGTGATGCCGTGGCCGACGGTCGTGCCGCTCGCGGTCGTCTGCGCCGCGCTGGGGCTGCTCTTCGGGGCCGCCGAGGTCACGACCGTCGCCTTCGCCGACGAGCAGGGCCACAAGGCGCTCTCCGGTGCGCTGCTCGCGCTCTGGGCGCTCGGCAGCCTGACCGCCGGCGTGGTCACGGGGGCGATCCGCTGGCGCCGCGGGCCGTCGATCCGGGTCCGGTGGGGCGCCCTGGCCATGGCGTGCGCGATGTCCCCCCTCTACTTCGTCGGCTCCCTGCCGCTGATGGGCGTGACCCTGTTCGTGGCCGGGTTCGCCATCGCCCCTACGATGATCGCGACCATGTCGCTGGTCGAGCAGGTCGTGCCGTCCGGACGGCTCACCGAGGGGATGGCGATCATGCAGACCGGCCTGGTCGCCGGGGTCGCCCCGGGCGCCACGCTCAGCGGCCTGGTCGTCGACCACTCCGGCGCCTCGGCTGCCTACCTGGTGTCCTTCGCGGCCGGGGTGGTCGCCGCCGTCGCCGGCCTCGCCCTGCCCCGGCAACGCGCCCCGGAGGACGCCAGTACGCTCCTCACGTGACGGAGACGTGGCGCAACTGGTCGGGCCTCGAGACGGCCAGCCCGGCGCGGGTGGAGAGCCCCGCGGACACGGCGGCGGTCGTGGCGGCGGTCGAGCGCGCGCGGCAGGAGGGGTCGACCGTGAAGATGGTCGGCACCGGCCACAGCTTCACCGCGATCTCCGCTCCCGAGGGCACCATGCTCCGGCCGACGAACCTGGGCGGGATCCTCGCGGTCGACCGGGACGCGATGACCGTGACCGCGCTGGCCGGCACCCAGCTCAAGGTGCTCAACGCCCAGCTCGAGGCGCTCGGGCTGAGCCTGCACAACATGGGGGACATCGCCGAGCAGACGCTCGCGGGCGCGACGTCGACCGGCACCCACGGCACCGGTGGGGTCGTCGCCTCGCTCTCCGCCCAGATCTGCGGGCTGGAGATCGTCACCGGCACCGGTGAGGTGGTGACCGCGACCGAGACGGAGAACCCCGAGCTGCTCGAGCACGGCCGCGTCGGCCTCGGCGCGCTCGGCGTCCTCACCCGGCTGACCTTCCGGGTCGAGCCGCTGTTCGCCCTCGAGGCGAACGAGACGCCGATGTCCTGGGACGAGGCCCTCGGCGGGTTCGACGAGCGCGCCGCGGCGCACCACCACGTCGACACCTACTGGTTCCCGCACACCGACCGGCTGATGGTGAAGACCAACGACCGGCTCGACGACCTCGACGTGGAGCCGCTGTCGCGGTGGCGGGCCTGGTGGGACGACGAGTTCCTCTCGAACGCGGCCTTCGGCGCCCTCAACCACCTCACCAACGCCGCCCCGTCGATCATCCCGCGGTTCAACCAGCTCTCCAGCCGGCTGCTGTCGGCGCGCTCCTACAGCGACGTCGCGCACCGGGTGTTCACCTCGCCGCGGGACGTCGTCTTCCGCGAGATGGAGTACGCCGTCCCCCGCGAGGCCGGCCTCGCCGCGCTCCGCGAGGCGCGGGCCGCGATCGACGCCTCCGACCTGAAGGTCACCTTCCCGGTGGAGATCCGCACCACCCCCGCCGACGACATCCCGATGTCGACCTCGGGCGGCCGGGACTCCTTCTACCTGGCCTTCCACACCCACCGCGACGCCGACCACCGGGAGTACTTCGCGCTCCTGGAGCCGATCATGCGCGCCCACGACGGCCGGCCGCACTGGGGCAAGGTGCACACCCGCACCGCGGCCGACCTGGCGCCGGCGTACCCGCGCTTCGACGAGTTCCTCGCGCTCCGCGACAAGCTCGACCCGGACCGGGTCTTCGCCAACGACTACCTGCGCCGGGTCCTCGGCGACTGACCCGTCCCCCGCACCCGCGGGTCGGCGTCAGACGCTGGCCGGGCCGGTGGGGATCGGCGCCTGCCAGTGCCGCCAGATCGCCAGCAGCCGCCACACCGTGCACAGCCCGCCGCCGACGAGCGCGACGACCAGGGTCGGCAGGTCGGTCTGCGCACCGGCGACGACGACCACCGCGCCGGCCAGCGCCGGGGTGCCGTAGAGCTCGCCCCGGAAGACCGCCGGCACCCGGGAGGCGAGCACGTCGCGCAGCATGCCGCCGCCGATGCCGGTGACCATCCCCATCAGCGCCGCCGCGAGCAGGCCGAGGTCGTAGTCGAGCGCCTTGAGCGCCCCGGTCACGCAGAAGAGGCCGAGCCCGAAGGCGTCGAGGACGGTCACCGAGCGCTCCATCCGGCCCAGGGCCGGGTGGTAGCGGAAGGCCAGCAGGCCGGCCACGACCGGGGCGACCAGGTAGCGCCAGTCGGTCAGGGCGGCGGGCGGCGAGGCGCCGATGAGGACGTCGCGCAGCACGCCGCCCCCCAGGCCGGTGGCGCCGGCGAGCACGACGACGCCGAAGACGTCGAGGCCCTTGCGGATCGCGACCAGCGCACCGGAGATCGCGAAGACGAAGACGCCGACGAGGTCGAAGACGACCAGGACGGTGGCGGGTTCGGAGGTCGACACGAAGGGAGGCTAGACGCTCCGCGTGGCGCGCGGCGACGCTCCCCGTCCCGGCGCGCGCGCTGGCGTAGGCTCGGCGCACCGAGGACGACGATGGGACAGGAGCACGACCCACGATGGCGCACCTGACGCTCGCCGGAGTGAGCGAGGACGGGAAGCGCCTGCTCCTGGTCGAGAAGGACGGAACCGAGCACAGCGTCGAGATCGACGCCCGCCTGCGGTCCGCCCTGCGCGGTGAGCCCGCCCGCCGATTGGAGAAGACGATGGACAGCGCCCTCCGCCCCCGCGACATCCAGGCCCGGATCCGCGCCGGCGAGACACCCGAGGCAGTGGCGCAGGCGGCCCAGACGTCGGTCGACAAGATCATGGCGTTCGCCGCCCCGGTCCTCGCCGAGCGCCAGCACGTCGCGGAGCGCGCCCAGCGCTCGTCGGTACGCCGGGGCGAGGGTGCCCCGGCCACGCACGGCGCCCGCACGCTCGGCGACGCGGTCGCCGGGCACCTCCGCTCCCTCAACATCGACCCCGAGACGGTCGAGTGGGACGCCTGGCGGCGCGAGGACGGGCGCTGGTCGCTGACCGGCAGCTTCGCCCTGACCGAGCGCTCCGGCACCGCCGAGCTCACCTTCGACGCCCCCGGCAACTACGTCGTCCTCGACAACGAGGACGCCCGCTGGCTGGTCGGCGAGGCCGTGGCCGCCCCGCCCGCCTCCCGCGACGACCTGCGGCAGGTCCGGCAGCGCCGGCTGAACGCGGTCCAGGACGACGAGCTCCCGCTCGGGGACGACGCCATCGAGCTGGTCTCGGACCAGCCGGTCGAGGCGTTCCTCGACGACGAGCCGCCGACCGAGCCCGAGGTCGAGGAGCAGGCGGCCTCGCTGCGCGAGGAGGCTGCCGACGCCGCCGCGGACGACACCGGGTCCGAGGACTCCGGGTCCGAGGACACCGGGGAGACCGGCGCCGACGACCCGTCCGGCGCCGAGCCCGCGGCCCACGAGCACGAGCCGCCCGCGCGGCGCCCGGTGAAGAAGACGCGCGGTCGCGCGTCGGTGCCGAGCTGGGACGAGATCATGTTCGGCCCCGGGGACGGCCCCACGGGCTCGAACCGCGCCTGAGGGGCGGCGCCGCGCCCGACCGCGATGAGATCCGGTCGGTCGAGCCTGTCTAGCCACCCCCCGTCGCGGGTAGCGTGCGGCCATGTCGTACTTCGTCACCGGCGCGACCGGGTTCATCGGGCGCCACCTGGTCCGCGAGCTGCTCGACCACCGCGAGGGCGAGGTGTTCGTGCTCGTCCGCGCGTCGTCGATGCGGCGCATGGAGACGCTGATCGCCCAGTGGGACACCGACCGGGTCGTCCCGGTCGTCGGTGACCTGGGCGTCGAGGCGCTCGGCATCGACCCGGAGTGGGTCGAGGAGCACCGGGGCGAGGTCGACCACTTCTTCCACCTCGCCGCGATCTACGACATGACCGCCGACGACGAGACCAACGAGGTCATGAACGTCGGCGGCACCCGGCACGCGCTCGAGCTCGCCGAGGCGCTCCAGGTCGGCTGCTTCCACCAGGTCTCGTCGGTCGCGGCCGCCGGCGAGCACCCCGGCCGGTTCGACGAGACCATGTTCGACGAGGGGCAGCACCTGCCCTCGCCGTACCACCGCACCAAGTTCGAGTCCGAGCGGATCGTCCGCACCGAGGCCACGGTCCCGTGGCGGGTCTACCGGCCGGCGATCGTCGTCGGCGCCTCGGACACCGGCGAGATGGACAAGGTCGACGGGCCCTACTACTTCTTCGGCGTCATCAAGGCGCTCCGCGACATGCTCCCGTCCTGGCTGCCGCTGGTCGGCGTCGACCTCGGCGACACCAACGTCGTCCCGGTCGACTACGTCGCCGCGGCCATGGACCACATCGCGCACCTGCCCGACCGCGACGGCGAGGCGTTCCACCTGGTCAACCCCGAGCCGCAGCCGGTGGTCGACATGCTCAACGCGTTCTGCGCGGCCGCCGGTGCGCCGCGCTTCGTGACGCCGGTCGACCGGCGTCGCCTGCGGTTCGTCCCCCGGCCGCTCACCCCGGCAGGCGCGCTGCACCTGGTCACCAGCCAGCCGGCCGTGCAGGCGGTCCTCGACACCGTCACCAGCCGGGTCGGGATCCCGGCCGAGGTGCTGGCGCACGCCTCGTTCCCCTCCGTGTTCGACTCCCGCCGCACCGAGCAGGCGCTGGCCGGCTCGGGGATCGGCGTCCCGGACCTCGACCACTACGCGCGCACCCTGTGGACCTACTGGGAGGAGTACCTCGACGAGTCCACCGGCCGCGACCCCCGGATCCGCGAGAAGCTCACCGGCAAGTACGTCGTCATCACCGGCGCCTCGTCGGGCATCGGCAAGGTCACCGCGCTCAAGGTCGCCCAGGCCGGCGGCACGCCGGTGCTGGTCGCCCGCGGCAAGGAGAAGCTCGACGATCTACGCGCCGTGATCGAGCAGCGCGGCGGCACCGCGATCGTGCAGCCGTGCGACCTCTCCGACCTCGAGGCCATCGACGCCCTGTGCGAGACGCTCACCGCCGAGCTGCCCTCGGTCGACGTCATCGTCAACAACGCCGGCCGGTCGATCCGCCGCTCGCTGCGCCTCTCCCACGACCGGTTCCACGACTTCGAGCGCACCATGCAGCTCAACTACTTCGGCGCGATCCGGCTGATCATGGGCCTGGTCCCCGCGATGCGCACGAACCACCGCGGGCACGTCGTCAACGTCTCCTCGATCGGGGTCCAGACCAACCCGCCGCGGTTCTCGGCGTACGTCGCGTCGAAGGCGGCGCTGGACTCGTGGAGCAACGTGGTGTCCTCGGAGCTGGTCGGCGACGGGATCACCTTCACCAACATCCACATGCCGCTGGTGCGGACGCCGATGATCGCCCCGACCAAGCTCTACGACAAGTTCCCCACGATCTCACCGGCGCAGGCGGCGGACCTGGTGATCGAGGCGATGGTCGAGCGCCCGCACGAGATCAACACGCTGCTCGGCAACACCGGCGCCGTCGTCCACACGGTCGCCCCCAAGCTGGCGTTCCGGGTGCTGAACATGGCCTACCAGGTGTTCCCGGACTCGGCCGCCGCCAAGGGCGAGCAGCCGGCGGGCGGCACCCGCGAGTCCGAGCAGATCATGCTGGCGAAGCTGTTCAAGGGGATCCACTGGTAGGACCGGCCACCGGCCGGTCCGGGTCGGTGATCCAGCCCGACCAGCTGCCCGGGTAGAGCGCCGCCCGGATCCCGGCCAGCTCGAGCGCGATGACGTCGTGCACGGCGGTGACGCCGGAGCCGCAATAGACCGCGACGGGCTCGTCGCCGGTGACGCCGGCGGCGGCGTACAGCGCCCGCAGTTCCGCCGGCGACCGGAACCGCCCGTCCACGCGCAGGTTGGTGGTCGTGGGGACGTTGACCGCGCCCGGGACGTGGCCGGCGACCGGGTCGATCGGCTCGGTCTCGCCGCGGTAGCGCTCGGGCGCGCGGGCGTCGACCACCACGGGTACGCCGAGCACCTCGTCGGCCTCGACGACCGGCATCTGCCCCGGGCGGGCCGTGAAGTCCCCCGGCGCCGGCGGCGCGGACGGCCCGGTCGCCACCTCTCCCCCGGCCTCGACCCAGGCCGGCCAGGCGCCGTCGAGGACCCGGACGTCGCGGTGGCCGTGGTGCCGCAGCAGCCACCAGGCCCGCCCGGCCGCGAGCCCCGACCAGTCGTCGTACACGACCACCGGGCGGTCGTCGCGGACCCCCGCGCGCCGCATCGCGGCCTCGAAGGCCTCGGCGTCGGGCAGCGGGTGCCGGCCGCCCGCGCCCGGCGGCGCCGCGAGCTCGGTGTCGAGGTCGACGTAGACCGCGCCCGGGACGTGGCCCTGCTCGTGCGCGTCGCGCCCGGCGGGGGCGTCGGTCCGGTAGCGGACGTCGAGCACGGTCACGTCGTCGAGCCGCTCCTGCAGCTCCTGGGCCGAGATGAGGGGTGTCGCCATGCGTCCATCCTGCCGGACCGTGACAGGATCCTGCCCCGTGGCTGAACTGCACTTCTTCACCGGCACCATGGACTCGGGCAAGAGCACGCTGGCGCTCCAGACCAACCACAACCACGCGGCCCGGGGCCGGGTGGGGCGGCTGTTCACGACCCACGACCGCGCCGGCACGGCGACGCTGTCGAGCCGCCTGGGGCTGACCCACGAGGCGATCGAGGTCGCCGCCGACTTCGACTTCTGGCGCTACGTGGTCGACTCGCTGACCCAGGGCGGCCGCATCGACTACCTCGTGTGCGACGAGGCGCAGTTCTACACCCGCGACCAGGTCGACCAGCTGGCCAAGATCGTCGACGAGCTCCAGATCGACGTCTTCTCGTTCGGGATCCTCACCGACTTCCGCACCCACCTCTTCGAGGGCAGCGCCCGGCTGGTCGAGCTCGCCGACCGGGTCAACGTCCTCCAGGTCGAGGCGCTGTGCTGGTGCGGCAAGCGCGCGACCCACAACGCCCGCACCGAGAACGGAGCGATGGTCGTCGAGGGCGAGGTCATCGTCGTCGGCGACGTCGAGGCCGTGGACGAGCCACCGGCGGACGTCGCCTACGAGGTGCTCTGCCGCCAGCACCACCGGCGCCGGCTCACCGCCGCCCGTGCCAAGGCGGTCTCCCTCGCTCCCGAGCCTCTTCCCTTCGGCTGACTCGGGGCCCTAGTGTCCGGCGGGTGCTGAGCTCTCGGATCACCACGGCCCTCGCCGCCGCCGCCGTCACCCTCACGACCGCCCTCAGCGCGGTCCTCGCCGCCCCGACCGCCGCCCACGCGGACGGTCCGGGCTCCGGCTCGCCGTACGTCATCACCCTCGGCGACTCCTACATCTCCGGCGAGGCCGGCCGCTGGGCCGGCAGCAGCAACGCCTCGTCGAGCCGCGCCGACGCGCTCGGCCCGACGGCGTACTACGACAACGCCGCCGGCACCGCCGAGCAGATCCCGCGCTGCCACCGCAGCCGGTCGGCCGAGGCGTACGTCGGCGGCGGGCTCACCGGGGTGAACCTGGCCTGCTCCGGGGCCACGACGGCGACCACCACCGGCACCTACTTCAAGCCCGGGCTCGACTTCTACGACGACGGTGCCGGCCACCGCGGCCAGGCGGCGATGCTGCAGACGTTCGCGGGCACGCACAACGTCCGGATGGTCGTCGTGAGCATCGGCGGCAACGACTTCCGCTTCGCCGACATCGTGCAGTCCTGCGTCGTCGACTTCCTCAGCTCCCCGACCTGGTGGAAGGACTACTGCCGCGACGACAGCTCGGTCACCAAGAACTTCACGACCGCGAACGTCGCGGCCGTCCGCGCCCGCATCGCCGGCGCGTTCCGCAACGTCCAGACCGCGATGCGCGGCGCCGGCTACGCCGACGGCCAGTGGACGCTGCTCGTGCAGACCTACCCCAGCCCGATCCCGCGCGGCTCCGGGTTCCGCTACTCCGAGAGCGGCTACACCCGGCAGAGCACGGGTGGCTGCGGCTTCTGGAACGGCGACGCCGACTGGGCGAACGACACCGCGCTGCCCACGATCAACGGCGCCGTCACCGGCGCGGCGGCCGACTCCGGCCTCCCGAACGTCAAGGTGCTCGACCTGTCCAGCGCCTTCAACGGCCGGCGCCTCTGCGAGAACACCGTCGGCCTCTACGAGGAGAGGGGCATCCCCGGCTGGACCTCGCCTGGCGCCGTCGACCAGACCGAGTGGGTCAACCAGATCCGCACCGTGTCGACCTGCTGCTCGAGCAGCCCCTACTACATCCAGGAGTCCCTGCACCCGAACTACTGGGCGCAGCTGGCCACCCGCTCCTGCGTGCGCCAGGCGTGGAACGGCGGCACCCCGCGCGGCGGCCGCTGCACGATCGCCGGCACCGGCCTGGTGAACGGGGAACCGCGGATGTCGCTCGGCTGACCTGACCCGGGGCCGGGCCGGTCAGCTCACCAGCAGCGGGATCAGCATCTCGTCGGGCGTGAGCGAGCCGTGCAGGCCGACCAGGGTGGCCTCGTAGGGGAAGTCGGCGGTCGAGAGGACCGCGGTGTCACCGTGGCAGGCGACGACGACGTCACCGAGCCGGGGCCGCACCCCGGACGACACCGGGCCGAACCAGCCCCGGCCGATCGCGTCCGCCCGGGTCAGCACGTCGGCCCGGGACCCGAGCACCGAGGACCAGGTGGCGACCACGTCGTCGACCGCCCCGCCCTGGCAGTAGAGGTGACGGAACCGGGCCTCCCCGCCGAGCAGCGCCACCCCGTCGCGCAGCTCGAGCTGCTCGTCGACGTCGACCCGGCTCGACGGCGGGGAGTCGACCATCCCGTGGTCGGCGACCACGAGCAGCCGCACCGACGGCGGCAGCGCCTCGCGCAGCTGCTCGGCCTCGGCGTCGACCATCGCCAGCTGCTGGAGCCAGGGCTGCGACGCCACGCCGTAGCGGTGGCCCGTCCAGTCGAGGTCACCGTCGTAGAGGTAGGTGAGGGACGCCCGCTCGAGCGACGCCGACACCGCGGCGGCGATCCGCTCGCCGACCTTGTCGGCGCCGACGTAGTCCGCGCCGCGGTGGGCCGCGACGGTCAGGCCGGAGCCGGCGAACTCGCGCTTGTTGACCACGGTGACCGTCGCGCCCAGCCCGCGCAGCCCGGTGAACGCGGTCGGGTGCGGCTGCCACTCGAGCGGGTCGACGGACTTGTCCCACAGCAGGGCGTTGAGGAGCTTGCCGGTGCCGGGCACCCGCGAGGTGAACCCGACCAGGCCGTGCGCCCCGGGGGTGAGCCCGGTGCCGAACGACGTCAGGCTGGTGGCCGTCGTCGACGGCACCCCGGCCGTCCCGGGCTCCTGCCCGGCGAGCTGCGAGGCGAGGAACGGCGCGGCGTGGGCGTAGCGCTCCAGCAGCCGCGCCCCCAGCCCGTCGACCAGCAGGACCACGTACGACGGGGCGTCGGGCAGTCCGAGCACGGCCTGCTCGCCCGGCAGGCGGAGGCCGAGGGCCGCGCCGACGGCGGGCACGACGTCACCGAGGGACCGCCGGCCGTAGGCCGGCTCCACGAACTCCGACACCCGCGTGCCCCGCGGCCTAGGCGGTGCGCGCCGAGAGCGACTCGGCGAACGCCAGCAGCCGGTCGACGGCGTCCGCACCGTCGGCGGCGGCCGAGACGCGCAGCGAGAAGTCGTCGGAGGCGACGACGCCGGTGTAGCCGTGGTCCGCCTCGCACTCGGGGTCGTTGCAGCCCGCCGGCTCGAGGTCGACCCGGCTCACGCCGCCCCAGCCGATCGTCACGACCGCCTCGGCGGCGCGGCTCGGGCCGGCGGCCGGGTTGGCGATCATCCGGGTGACGACCACCGACTTCACCGAGGAGAGCCGCACCGCCTCGGTGGAGGTGGAGGTGTACGGCTCGGGCAGCAGGTCGTCGCCCTCGTGCTCGTCGGTGTGGGTGATGATCAGCCGGGTGGGGGTCAGCACGACGACCGAGAGGTGGCGACGCACCTCGTCGCGGTCGAAGGTCGGCTCGTGGTGGACGAAGAAGGACACCACCTGCTCCCCCGCGACCGCCGAGTCCACGCCCTCGGCCACGACCTCCGGGTAGTAGCCGGTCCGGTCGATGGCGTCCCTGAGCTCCGGGGTCCTGCTGCTCCGCATGGCGGTCAGTCTGTCACGCGGTCCCGACGGGGACGGCGCCACGTCAGAAGGAGTAGTTGAAGGCCGCGATGTCCTTGGCGAAGATCTCCTCGATCCGCCGGCGCATCGGGTCGGTGTAGACCTCGCGGTAGTCGGGGCGGCTCTTGTCGACGTTCACGCTCTCCAGCGGCTCCCACGGCAGCTCGAGCCGGGCGAAGACGGCGCGCAGGTCGGCCTCGAGGGTCTCCTGGCGGCCGATGAAGTCGGCCCGGCGGGTCTTGCTGGTGAGGTAGCGGACCTGGGGGGTGCGCAGCCGCGTCCACTGGTCGGGGCCCTTCATCACGAAGGTCTCGAAGTCGGGGCAGGCGTCCGCCACGCCCTTGATGAAGTGGTTCTTCTTGAGGAACGCGTCCGCCCCGCGGCGGCCCCGGTCGGCGCGCTCCTTGAACCGCTCGACCATGCGGAACCACGACAGCATCCGAGCCCAGGGGTTCCGCACGTAGCCGACGGTCCAGTACGCCGCCAGCCCCGGCTCGGCGGCCAGGATCTGCCCGAGCGTGGCGTGCCGGTCGATGCCGGGCACCTGCCGGGTGTCGGAGAGCACCGCGTCCAGGCGGTTGTCGATGGTCGAGCCGCCGGTCTTCTGGACGTGCACGAAGAGCAGGCGGTGGGCGTCACTGATGACCATGGCGGCGATCCTATGCGTCCGGCGACCGGCTCAGCTCGGCAGCGTGTCACCAGCCGGCGTCGGCATCCGCCGCACGTACCAGTCCGAGCGCGGGTCGGAGACCGGGTCGACCCGGGCGGAGGCGGTCAGCACGGTCGCGCCGTCGGCGCCGGCCAGCACCAGCGACAGGTCCAGCGAGCTGACCTGCGGCAGGTCGTTCTGCAGCTGGGCGACGCGCTGGATCAGCCGCTCCACCTCGGCGACGTCGACGACCTCGCTGCCGCGGTAGCCGAAGAGCATCGGCGCGGACTTGATCTCGCGCACCATCGAGGCCGCGTCGCGCTCCCCCAGCGGCGGGATCCGGAAGGACTTGTCGGCCAGCAGCTCGGTCAGCGGCCCGGCGATGCCGAAGGACACGACCGGCCCGAAGAGCGGGTCCTCGATGCTGCGGATCGCGACCGGCACGCCCGGCCTCGCGTTCTTCTGCACGACGAACCCCGCCCGCTCGGGCTCGCTGATGAGGGAGGTCAGCGACTCCCAGGCCACCCCCATCTCGCGCGTGGTGTCGATGTTGCGCCAGACGTGGGCCAGGTCGGGCCGCTCGCGCAGGTGCTCGGCGGTGGCCTTGAGGACCACGTCCCAGCCCAGCGCCTTGCCGGCCGCGACCGCCTGCGCCCGCGTGGAGACCGGCCGGGTCTGCCACAGCTCGATCCCGTAGGCCGCCAGCAGCTGGGTGAGCACCTCGTCGTCGAGGTCGGTGCCCTCGGGGTTCTGCGACAACAGCTCGTTGACCAGCCGCTTCGCGGCGGCCGCGTCGACCTCGGCCGGGTCGGCAGGCGCCCCGTCGGGGGTGCGCAACCACACGGCGTACTCGACGACCCGCGCCAGCGCGCGCACGGCCGCCTCCACCCCGGGGTACGACGGCACCGACCCGCGCCCGGCCGTCGAGCCGGCCACGTCGGGGACCCGCAGCAGCTCGGGCACGCCCTCGGCGCCGAGGAAGGACGAGACCAGCGGCTTGTCGGATTGCTCGCCGACGGCGGCCAGCACGTTCGCGACGTCCTCGCCGGACACGTTGATCGGCGGGACGTAGACGGCGACGACCGAGTCCACCTCGGGATCGTCGATCGCCGCGTCGAGAGCGTCCTCGAAGTCCTCGGCGCTCGCCTCGGCCCCGAGGGCGGTCGACTTGTTGACCACCAGGCCGACCGCCGCGGCCGCGTCGGCGGCGAGCAGGCCGAGCGCGTCGGAGTTGCCGACGATCGCGACCCGGCGCCCGCGCGGGAGCGGCTGGTGCGCCACCAGCTGGGCGACGTCGAACATCTCCTCGAGCGTGTCGACCTGGATGACGCCGGCCTGGCGGAACATCGCGTCGACCGCGGCCGGGGGCGCCGCGATCTTGCGCACCGCGTGGCCCATCGGCACGCCCTGGGTGGTGCGGCCCGAGCGGACCGCGATGATCGGCTTGCGCAGCGAGACCCGGCGCGCGATCCGGGAGAACTTGCGCGGGTTGCCGATCGACTCCAGGTAGAGCAGCACGACCTCGGTCGAGTCGTCCTCCTCCCAGTACTGCAGGAGGTCGTTGCCCGAGACGTCGGCGCGGTTGCCGGCGCTGACGAACGTCGAGAGGCCCAGCCCGCGGTTGTAGACCTTCTCCAGGATGGCGGTGCCGAGCGCGCCGGACTGGCAGAAGAAGCCCGCCCGGCCGCGGGGCGGCATCAGGGGCGACAGGGACGCGTTCAGCGACACGTTCGCGTCGGTGTTGATGATGCCGAGCGCGTTGGGGCCGATCAGCCGCAGCCCGTAGGAGCGCGAGAGCCCGACTAGCTTGCGCTGGCGGACCCGCCCCTCCTCGCCGGTCTCGGCGAACCCGGAGGAGATCACGACCAGGCCGTGCACGCCCTTGGCGGCGCAGTCGAGGACGACGTCCTGCACGGCGTCGGCCGGCACCGCCACGATCGCCACGTCGACGTCGTCGGGGATGTCGCCGACCGTCTTGTACGTCGGCAGACCGCTGACCGCGCTCGCGGTCGGGTTGACGGCGTACACCCGGCCGCTGAAGTCGCCCGTCACCAGGTTGCGCACCAGCGCCTGGCCGATCGTCTCCTGGCGGCGGCTGGCCCCGATGACGGCGACCGAGCGGGGCTTGAAGAACTTCTCGATCGAGGCCGCCTCGGCCCGGTGCTCGCGGCCGATCATCACGCCGATCGCGGTGTCGGTGGGGTCGATGGGGAACTCGAGCTGGAGGACGCCCTCCTCGTACTCGCTCACCACCCGGTAGCCCGCGTCGCGGAAGGTCTGGATCATCCGGGTGTTGTCGGGCAGCACCTCCGCGATGAACCGGTCGATCCCGCGCTCGCGGCCGGCCTGGGCGAGGTGCTCGAGCAGCAGCTGCCCGATCCCCCGGCCCTGGTGGTGGTCCTCGACCAGGAACGCGACCTCCGCCTCGCCCGGCTTCACCAGGTCGTAGCGGCCCACGGCGATGATCTGCCCCGAGAGCGTGAGCACGAACGCCACCCGGTCGACGTGGTCGACGTGGGTGAACCGGTCGAGGTCGCGGTCGGACAGCCGGGGCATCGGCGAGAAGAACCGGTAGTACTTCGACTGGTCGGAGACCCGGCTGTAGAACTCGACGAACACGTCCCGGTCGTCGGGCCGGATCGGCCGGATGTGGGCGGTCCGGCCGTCGCGCAGCAGCACGTCGGCCTCCCAGTGCTGGGGGGGCGCCGCGACGTCCAGGGTCTCGGGAGCAGGCTCGGGCACAGTCGAAATCTAGCGTGACCCGGTGAACCCGGCGTGCCAGCGACGTTTCCGTCGGCGGGGGTTGGGAGAATCGGCCCCATGGCGAGCCGGACGACGAAGCAGGACCTCCCCGATGACTTCGAGGAGCACATCCTCGACACCGACATCAAGCAGGAGATGGAGTCCTCCTTCCTCGAGTACGCCTACTCCGTCATCTACTCCCGCGCGCTCCCCGACGCGCGCGACGGTCTCAAGCCGGTGCAGCGCCGGATCCTCTACACGATGAACGAGATGGGCCTGCGGCCCGACCGGGGCCACGTCAAGAGCGCCCGGGTCGTCGGCGAGGTGATGGGCCGGCTGCACCCGCACGGCGACGGCGCGATCTACGACGCCCTGGTCCGGATGGCCCAGCCGTGGTCGATGCGGCTGCCGATGGTCGACGGCCACGGCAACTTCGGCAGCCCCGACGACTCCCCGGCGGCGATGCGCTACACCGAGTGCCGGATGGCGCCCCCCGCGGTCGCGATGACGGCGTCGATCGACGAGGACACCGTCGACTTCAAGCCCAACTACGACAGCCGCGAGCTCGAGCCCGGCGTGCTGCCGGCGGCCATCCCGAACCTCGTCGTGAACGGCACGACCGGCATCGCGGTCGGCATGGCGACCAACTGCGCCCCCCACAACCTGGTCGAGGTCGTCCAGGCGCTGCGCCACCTGATCACCCACCCGGGCGCGAGCGTCGACGACCTGATGCGCTTCATCCCCGGCCCCGACCTGCCCACCGGCGGCAAGATCGTCGGCCTCGAGGGCATCCGGGACGCCTACGAGACCGGTCGGGGCAGCTTCCGGATGCGCGCGACCGCCCGGGTCGAGAACGTCACCAACCGCCGCAAGGGCATCGTCGTCACCGAGCTGCCCTACGGCGTCGGCACCGAGAAGGTCATCGAGCGGATCAAGACCCTGGTCCAGGGCAAGAAGCTCACCGGCATCTCCGACATCAAGGACCTCACCGACCGCGACCACGGGCTGCGGCTGGTGATCGAGGTCAAGAACGGCTTCGTCCCCGAGGCGCTGCTCGAGCAGCTCTACAAGCTGACCCCGATGGAGGACTCCTTCGGCATCAACGCGGTTGCCCTGGTCGAGGGCCAGCCGCGGACCCTGACCCTGAAGGAGATGCTGCGGGTCTTCCTCGACCACCGCTTCGAGGTGGTCCGCCGGCGGTCGGTCTTCCGTCGCGGCAAGGCCGCCGACCGGCTGCACCTGGTCGAGGGCCTGCTGATCGCGATCCTCGACATCGACGAGGTCATCCAGCTGATCCGCGCCTCCGACAACGCCGCGGCCGCCAAGGAGCGGCTGATCCAGGTCTTCGACCTCAGCGACACCCAGGCCGACTACATCCTCGACATGCCGCTGCGCCGGCTGACGAAGTTCTCGCGGATCGAGCTGGAGAAGGAGCAGGACGAGCTCCGGCGCACGATCGAGGAGCTCGACGCGATCATCGAGGACGAGAAGCTGCGCTGGAAGGTCGTCTCCGACGAGCTCACCGAGGTGGCGAAGACCTACGGCACCCCCCGGCGGACGGTGCTGCTCGAGTCCGCCGGCACGGCGGTCACGGCCGCCGCCGTACCCCTCGAGGTGGCCGACGACCCCTGCTTCGTCTACCTCTCCTCCACCGGCCTGCTCGCCCGCACCGCGGACGCCGACCCGCCCGGCCAGGGCGGCGGCCGGGCCAACCACGACGTCGTCGTGTCCGCGGTCCGGGCGACCGCCCGCGGCGAGGTCGGCGGGCTGACCAGCCACGGCCGGCTGGTCAAGATCGGCGTCCTCGAGCTGCCGCAGCTGCCCGGGACCGCCAACGACCCGCACCTCGCCGGTGGCCTGCCGGTCACCGAGATCCTCGCCCTCGAGCCCGGCGAGCGGCTGCTCGGGCTCTGCACCCTCGGCACCGACGGGCCCGGCCTCGCGCTCGGCACCCGCCAGGGCATCGTCAAGCGGGTCAACCCCGAGGTGCTCGGGCGGGACGACTGGGAGGTGGTCCGGCTCGCCGACGGCGACGAGGTCGTCGGTGCGGTCGAGCTCGCCACCGGACGCGAGACCCTGTGCTTCATCACCTCCGACGCCCAGCTGCTGCACTTCGGGGCCGACGCGGTCCGCCCGCAGGGCCGCTCCGGCGGCGGCATCGCCGGCGTCCGGCTGACCGCCGGCGAACGGGTCGCCTGGTTCGGGGCGATCGACCCCGACGCGCCCGAGGGCTCCGTCGTGGTGACCGCGGCCGGCTCCTCGACCGCGCTGCCCGGCACCGAGCCCGGGTCGCTCAAGGTGACGCCGTTCGCGGAGTACCCCGCCAAGGGCCGGGCCACCGGCGGCGTGCGCTGCCACCGCTTCCTCAAGGGCGAGGACGCGCTGGTGCTCGCGTGGGCCGGCACCGCGCCGCCGCGCGCGGCCGCCGCCAGCGGCGCGCCGGTCGACCTGCCCGCGGCCACCGGCCGCCGCGACGGGTCCGGCACCCCGGCCAGCCAGCCGATCGCCGCCGTCGCCGGTCCGGTCGCCGCCTGGGTGCGTGTGGAAGGCTGACCCCCGTGTCCCCCCGCAAGCGTGCCGCGTCCGCCCTGCTCGCCGGAGCCCTGACGGCGCTCTCCCTGACCGCCTGCGGCTCGGACGGCGGCTCCGGAGGCTCCCCCGACGAGGTCCTCGCCGCGGCGAAGAAGACCCTCGACGACACCTCCGGCGTGCACCTGACGCTCAACACCGACGACCTGCCCGACGGGGTCACCGGGGTGGAGGCCGCGGAGGGCACCGGCACCCACGCGCCCGCGTTCGACGGCTCGATCACCGTCACCCTCTCCGGGCAGGCATTCGACGTGCCCGTGGTGGCCGTCGACGACAAGGTCTACGTCCAGCTCCCGCTGACCCCGGGCTGGCAGGACGTCGACCCGGCCGAGTACGGCGCCCCGGACCCCGCCCACCTCTTCGACCCCGACAACGGCTTCTCGAGCCTGCTCGGCGAGACCACCGACCTCCAGGAGGGCGACACCGTGCGCGGTGGGCAGGACAACAAGGAGGTCCTCACCGAGTACACCGGCACGGTCGCCGGCGACGTGGTCCAGAACTTCATCCCGACCGCGTCCGGCGACTTCGACGCGACGTACAAGATCGCCGACGGCGACGAGCTCCGCGAGGCGGAGCTCACCGGCGTCTTCTACGAGAACGCCCCCGCGATGACCTACACCGTCACCTTCGACGACTACGGCACCGAGAAGGACATCACGGCACCATGACCCGCTCGCCGCGAGTGCTCCTCGCGCTCGCAGCGGTCGCCGTGGCCTTCGCCGCGGCCGACACCTACGTCGTGGTGCTCGCGCTGCCCGACATGATGGGCAGCGCCGGCATCCCCATCGACCAGCTCCAGCGCGGCGCCCCGATCGTCTCCGGCTTCCTGCTCGGGTACGTCGCCATGCTGCCGCTCATCGGCCGGATCGCCGACCTGCGGGGCCGGGTGCCGGTGCTCGTCGCCGCGCTCCTCGTCTTCGCGGTCGGCTCGCTGGTCACCTCGCTCGCCTACGACCTCCCGACGATGGTGACGGGCCGCTTCCTCCAGGGCGTCGGCGGCGGCGGGCTGGTGCCGGCGACGCTCGCCCTGGTGGCCGACCTCTACCCCGCCGAGCGCCGCGGCGTGCCGCTCGGGGTCGTCTCCGCCGTGCAGGAGGTCGGCAGCGTGCTCGGGCCGCTGGTCGGAGCCGTGGTGCTCGCGGTCGCCGACTGGCGGGCGATCTTCCTGCTCAACCTGGGCGTCGGGCTGGTCCTCGCGGCCGCGATCAGGTCGGTCGCGGTGGTCGAGGAGGGTGCGCAGCGACCGACCCGGGACCACGGCCTCGACTGGGTCGGCCTCGGGCTCGCCCTGCTCACCCTCGTCACCGGGGTGGTGGTCTTCCTCGAGCCCGACGTCCTGATGACCGACGTGACCTGGGGCCAGCTGTTCATCCCGGTGGCCGGCGACGGCCGGTGGCTGACCCCGCTCGGCCTGGTCGCGGTCGGCTCGCTCGTGCTCCTGGTCGTGCGCTGCTGCACCGCTCGGCACCCCCTGGTCGACCTGCGGGACTGGGCCCGCACGGTCCGGGAGGCCGACGTCCTCGGGGCGCTGCTGCTCGCGGTCGCCCTCGCCGGCATCATCCTGGCGTTCGCGACCGCGGACCCGAAGGTGCAGGTCTTCTCCGACCGGGGCGTCTGGTACCTCGTCGGCGCCGCGGTCGCCGCCGTCCTGTTCGTGGTCCACCTGCGCCGGGCGAGGTCGCCGCTGGTGCCGACCGGCGCGCTCCGGCGTACCCCTGCCTGGGGCGCGATGCTCGTCAGCTTCTTCGTGGGCGCGGCCCTGATCGCGGCGCTCATCGACATCCCGCTGTTCGCGCGCACCACGGTCTACCCCGACTCCCAGCTGATGGCGGCCCTGGTCCTGGTCCGGCTGCTGGTCGCCCTCCCCGTCGGGGCGGTCGTGGGCGGCTACCTCACCCACCGGTTCCCGGCCGGGGTGGTCACCGCCTGCGGCATGGCGTGCGCCACCGTGGCGTTCCTCTGGATGGCGACCTGGGACCTGACCAGCCTGGAGGACCCCGTCGCCACCGTGCCGCTGCTGCTCGGCGGGCTGGGCTTCGGCCTGGCCCTGGCGCCGGTCAACGCCGCGGTGCTCGCCAGCACCGCGGACGACGTGCACGGGCTCGCCAGCGCGTTCGTCGTCGTCGCCCGGATGGTCGGCATGCTCGTCGGCATCTCCGCGCTCACCACCCTCGGCCTGCGCCGCTACTACCACGAGCAGGCCGACCTGCCGACCGCGCGCGAGGTGTGTGGCGGGGCCAGCAGGTGCGACGAGTTCACCCACCTGCTGAAGGTCGCGGGGATCGCGCAGGAGCACACCGTCTTCACCGGCGCCGCGGTGTGCGCCACGGTCGCGGGGGTGCTCGCCCTCGTGGTGTTCCGCACCGCGGCCACCCGCGGAGTCTCGACCGGCGACCTGCTCCGAGCCGCCGGGTAGCCGTCGGCTAGCCTCCCGAGACGTGAGCTTCGACGACCTCATCGCTGCCAACCGCGAGTTCGCGGACCACTTCGACCTGGCCGGCTTCGACGGCGTGGCCCGCGCCGGCGTCGCGATCGTGACCTGCATGGACTCGCGGATCGCTCCGCTGCACATGGTCGGCCTCGAGCCCGGCGACGCCAAGATCTTCCGCAACCCCGGCGGCCGGGTCACCCCGCAGGCGCTGGAGGCGCTGGTGCTCGGCGTGCACCTGCTCGGCGTCGAGCGGATCCTGGTCGTCCCGCACACCCGGTGCGCCGTCGCGACCCACACCGAGGAGGAGCTGCACGAGCGGGTCACCGCCTCCGCCGGCGTGGACACCACCTGGCAGCAGTTCCACGTGGTCCGCGACCAGGTCGCCGCGCTCCGCGAGGACGTGCACAAGGTGACGTCGCACCCGCTGATCCCCGAGACCGTCGAGGTCGGCGGGTTCATCTACGACGTCGACACCGGGCTGCTCGACCAGAAGGCCTGAGCGGAGCGCCGGACTCAGGCGTCGAGCGACTCGACGTCGACCTCGTAGGCGCCCTGGACGATGAACTCCTTGCGCGGCGCCACGTCGGAGCCCATCAGCAGCTCGAAGACCCGCACCGCCGCGTCGGCGTCGTCGATGGTGATCCGGCGCAGGGTGCGGTGCCGTGGGTCCATCGTGGTCTCGGCCAGCTGGTCGGCGTCCATCTCGCCGAGGCCCTTGTAGCGCTGGACCGGGTCCTTCCAGCGCAGGTTCTTCTTCTTCAGCTCCGCGAGCTTCCGCTGCAGCTCGGCGTCGGAGTAGGTGTAGACGTACTTCTCCTGGCCCTTCCGCGGGTTGGAGATCTCGATCCGGTGCAGCGGCGGCACCGCGGAGTAGACGCGGCCCTCGGCGATCAGGTCGGGCATGTACTTGAAGAACAGCGTCGCGAGCAGGCAGCGGATGTGGGCGCCGTCGGAGTCCGCGTCGGCCATGAAGATGATCCGGCCGTAGCGGCGGGCGTCGAGGTCGAAGGTCCGACCCGACCCGGCGCCGACGACCTGGATGATCGAGGCGCACTCGGCGTTCTTGAGCATGTCGCCGACCGAGGCCTTCTGGACGTTGAGGATCTTGCCGCGGATCGGCAGCAGCGCCTGGAACTCCGAGTTGCGCGCCAGCTTGGCGGTGCCGAGCGCCGAGTCGCCCTCGACGATGAAGAGCTCGGTGCGCTCGTTGTCGGCGGCGCGGCAGTCGGCGAGCTTGGAGGGCAGCGCCGACGACTCCAAGGCGTTCTTCCGCCGCTGGGTCTCCTTGTGCTGCCGGGCGGCGATCCGGGTCTTGGCCGCCCCCGCCACCTTCTCCATGACCAGCTTGGCCTGCGCCTTCTCGTGGCGCTTGGACGAGGTGAGGAACTTCTTGAGCTCGGCCGAGACGACCCGGCGCACGACGGTCCGCACCGCGGGCGTCCCGAGGATCTCCTTGGTCTGGCCCTCGAACTGCGGCTCGGCGAGGCGGACGGTCACCACCGCGGTCATGCCCTCGAGCACGTCGTCCTTGGTGACGTCGTCGTCGTTGACCTTGAGCACCTTCGCCTGCTTCATCACGTCGTTGAAGGTGCGCGTGACCGCCTGCTCGAAGCCGCTGACGTGGGTGCCGCCCTTGGGGGTGGCGATCACGTTGACGAACGAGCGCAGCACGGTCTCGTAGCCGGTGCCCCACCGGACCGCGACGTCGACGTGCAGCTCGCGCTCGACCTCCTGCGGCGTCATGTGCCCCTTCTCGTCGAGCAGCGGCACGGTCTCGGTGAACGTGTCGGTGCCCTGGAGACGGAGGATGTCGGAGACCGGCTCGTCGGGGGCGAGGAAGTCGGCGAACTCCGCGATGCCACCGTCGTGGCGGAACTTCTCCTCCACCGGGTCGGGTCCGCGCAGGTCGCGGATGACCAGCTCGAGGCCGGGCACGATGAACGACGTCTGGCGGGCGCGCCCGATCAGCTCCTCGTAGACGAACGTCGCGTCCTTGGTGAAGATCCGGCGGTCCGGCCAGAAGGTGATCCGGGTGCCGGTCCGGCCCTTGGCGACGCGGCCGCCCTTGCGGGTCAGCCCCGAACGCGGCTCGAACGACGCGTCCGGGCCGTCGCCGGCGAACACCCCGGGCGTGCCGTGCCGGAAGGAGAGGCCCTGCCGCGACGGCGAGCGGTCGACGTCGATGTCCATGCGCGCCGAGAGGGCGTTCACGACCGACAGGCCGACGCCGTGCAGGCCGCCGGTCGCGACGTAGGAGCCGCCGCCGAACTTGCCGCCGGCGTGCAGCTTGGTCGCGACCACCTCGACGCCGGGCAGCCCGGTCTTGGGCTCCTTGTCGGTCGGGATGCCGCGCCCGTCGTCGTGCACCTCCGCCGAGCCGTCGGGGTGCAGGGTCACCTCGACCCGCTGCGCGGCGCCGGCCAGCGCCTCGTCCACGCCGTTGTCGATGATCTCCCACAGGCAGTGCATGAGGCCGCGGGTGTCGGTCGACCCGATGTACATCCCGGGACGCTTGCGCACCGCCTCCAGGCCCTCGAGGACGAGGAGATGGGCCGCGTTGTACGTGTTGTCGATCGTGGGGCTCCTGCTACTACCGATCCGATGAGGGTGCTGGCTCCGAATCTACCTGCGACACGCCGGAGGGCGGTGCAGGCTCGCCTGCCGGGGCCGGGGCTAGCGTGAGCGTCACTTCCCCGGCGTCACCCTCGGCAGCACCAGCAGCATCAGCACCACCCGAAGCGCAGCAGCAACCAGCACCTTGGGAGCGGGGTCACGATGTGGACACGATCGGCGGACGTTTGCCGGGAAGCGCCACCGCGTCGCCTCGCGCCGCGTCACACTCGTCAGGCATGTCGTCTGCTTCACACCACCGGTGACCACGCATGGAAACCACCGGCGGCGGGAAGAGGACACGTGATTGGATCAGGTGTCGGGCACCACGCACGGGCGGGAATCTTGGAACCCGCCAGTACGTTGACCAGACACCGAGGCAGGAGAGAAATGAGGCCGATGTGACCACTGCAGTTGCCCCCACCACCGCCGCGCTGAGCGCTGCGGACCGATGCGACCGTTGCGGAGCCCAGGCCTACCTCCGTGTGGAGCTCCAGTCGGGCGGTGAGCTGCTCTTCTGCGCCCACCACGCCCGCGAGCACGGAGAGAAGCTCAAGGAGATCGCCGCCAACGTCGTCGACGAGACCCACCGGCTGTCCGACACCCCGGCCGTCGCCCCCGACGCGGAGCGCTGAGCCAGGCCCGAATCCACCGACTTCACCCGAGGCCCCGGACCACGTGTCCGGGGCCTCGGTGCGTCCGGGGCCGGCCCTGGAGCGCGTGGGTAGGGTCTCCTGGTGACCGCCGCCGACCTGATCGCCGCGCTGGTGATCGCCGTGGGCCTGCTCGGGATCCTGGTGCCGATCCTGCCCGGGTCGATCCTGGTCGTGGCCGCGATCCTGGGCTGGGCCGTGGCCGAGGGCGGGGCGACCGCCTGGACGGTCTTCGCGGTCGCCACCGCGCTCGTCGTGGCCGGCACGGTCGTCAAGTACGTCGTCCCCGGTCGGCGCCTCGAGGTCGCCGGGATCCCCGCGACCACCCAGTGGGTCGGGGTCGGGGTCGGGGTCGTCGGGTTCTTCGTCGTGCCGGTCGTCGGCCTGTTCCTCGGCTTCGTCCTCGGCATCTACCTCGCCGAACTGGCCCGGGTCGGCTCGGCACAGGCGTGGCCGTCGACGGTGCACTCGCTGCGGGCGGTCGGGCTCAGCATCGTCATCGAGCTGGTCGCGGCACTGGCCGCGACCTGGGTGTGGGTCTACGGGGTGGTCGTCACGTGACCGTCCTCCTCTCGCTGCTGGCCGCGGCCTCCTACGGCCTCGGCGACTTCAACGGCGGGCTGTTCTCCCGGCGCGCCGGTGCCTGGGCGGTGGCCCTGGTCGCCCAGCTGGGCGGTACGGCGCTGGTGCTGGTCGTGGTCGCGCTGACGGGCGGCTCCCCCACCGCCGGCGACCTCGGCTGGGCCGTGCTCGCCGGCGTCGCGAACGGGTTCGGCACCGCGTTCCTCTACCGCGGGCTCGCGTCGGGGCGGATGGGCGTGGTCGCCCCCGTGTCCGGTGTCGGGGCGGTCGTGGTGCCGGTCCTGGCCGGCCTGGTGGCCGGGGAGCGGCCCGACGGGCTGGTCTGGCTGGGCGTGCTGCTCGCCCTCCCGGCGATCTGGCTGGTCTCCCGCGAGCCGGTGACGGGGCCGACGGTCGGGGTGGGCTCCGGGCTGGTGGACGGTGTGCTCGCCGGCCTCGGCTTCGGCACCCTGTTCGCGGCGCTCGCCCAGATCCCGGAGGAGG
This sequence comes from Nocardioides sp., assembly GCF_044226305.1. Classification (GTDB taxonomy): domain Bacteria; phylum Actinomycetota; class Actinomycetes; order Propionibacteriales; family Nocardioidaceae; genus Nocardioides. Next base: position 44,813 of record NZ_JBGAHF010000017.1, read on the forward strand.
CCGGGTGGTTCCCGCTGGCGCTCAACCAGCTGGTCGCGGGCGCGGCGATCATCGCGATCGCGGTCGTGCTGCGGGCCGAGTGGGTGCCGAGCAACCGGTACGCGCTCGGCGGCCTGCTCAGCGGGGCGCTCGGCGCCCTCGCGACCGGGCTGTTCCAGGTGGCGACCCAGCACGGTTTGCTCGCCGTCGCCGCCGTCATCACCTCGCTCTACCCGGCGGTCACGGTGCTGCTCGCGGCCACCGTGCTGCGCGAGCACGTGCACCGGACCCAGGCGGTCGGCCTGGTCCTGTGCGCCGGGGCGATCGTGCTGGTGGCCGCGGGCTAGCCGGCCGCCAGCCGGGCCGTCCACGAGCCGGGCTCGCCGAGCCAGTCCGTGACCGGGTGCGAGCCGTCGTACAGGTCGGTCATCTTGACGCCGACCCGCGCGGACGCGGGCGAGCCCAGGCAGGTCCGGGCGGCCGAGAAGCGGACCACGTCGGTGGCGAACCCGAGGTGGACGCGGTGGTCGCAGCCCAGCGGACCGCCGACGGCGCGGCCGTCGCGCATCCGCACCAGCTGGTAGTCCGTGCCCTCGTAGAGCCCGGTGGTGAGCCGGAACTCCGGCCCGGCCGTCGACCGGCGGGTGTCGATCCGGATCGTCAGGCCGGCCGGCCCCTGTTCCGAGTGGCGGCGTAGGTCGGTGACCTTGACCCGCACGGACAGTGCGTCGTCGGTGTGGTCCACGGTCACCCGGCGGACGTCGTTGAGGGACGCGCCGCCGACGTCGGCGGGGTCGGGGTAGGACGCCCGCTCGGCCGCGGCGGGGGCGACGGCCAGGCCGAGGAGGGTGGCACCGGCGGTGAGCGGGAGGAGGACCCGAGACGTGAGGTTCATGCCCCTGAGACTCCTCCGGGGCGCCGTTGGTTGCAAGGCGGCCCCGCCGGCCCGGGACGCGGCGCCCGGTATGTTCTGCGCGTGGCCGGCCCCGAGATCTCCGCAGAGGTGCTGCGGACCGATCCGGACAACCGGGCCCGGCTCACCCCCGAGGCGAAGCAGGCGCTGCGCCAGCTCGCCCGGCCCGCCGCCCGGTCCGGCGAGCTGTCGCCGCGCAGCTACAACCTGACGATCAGCCACGCCCACCGCTTCGTGTGGTTCCGGGTCGCGAAGGTCGCCACCCGGACGCTGCTGGGCTACTTCGAGGACAACGGCGTCGTGCTCGACGTCGACCACGCCTACCGGATGCGCTACCCGACCGCGCTCCTGGCCGACTACTTCAAGTTCGGGTTCGTCCGGCACCCGCTCCCCCGGTTCGTGTCGACCTGGCAGGACAAGGTCGTCAACGCCAACTACTTCGGCTTCGACGACGACGTGCTCGTCCGGATGCGCGAGCACGTCGAGGAGTTCGCGGCCTGGGCGGCGGGGCACGACCTCGACGACCTCGCCGACGCCGACACCCACCTCGCGCTGCAGACCCGGCTCCTCGACCTGTCGCAGGTCGACTTCGTCGGCCGGCTGGAGACCTTCGACGCCGACTTCGCCGTCGTCTGCGACCGGCTCGGGCTGCCGACCGTCCCGGCCACCCCGCGGCACCGCACCGCGACCACCCGGACGGCCTCGCTCCTGGACTCCGCCGAGCTCCAGGCGGCGGTCGCGCAGATGTACCGCAAGGACTTCCAGGTCCTCGGCTACGACCCCGCCCGGCCGTAGGCGACCGGCGGCCTCAGGCGGCGACCGGGAGGACGAGCGGTCCCCGGATCAGCGTCGCGTTGCGGCGTCGTACGGCGCCGGCGCGGTGCAGCCCCGGCATCCGCTCGGCCAGCCGTTGGAGGGCGGCCGTGGCCTCGAGCTCGGCGAGCGGCCGCCCGACGCAGTGGTGGATGCCGCTGGAGAAGGCGAGGTGCTCGCCGGCGTCGGTGCGCGCGAGGTCGAAGGTCGCGGGGTCGGTGAACACGGCGGGGTCCCGGTTGGCACCGCCGAGGAGGACGTTGACCCAGCGCCCGCGGGCGATCGGGGTGCCGGCGACCTCGGTCTCGTCGAAGGAGACCCGGGCGGTGCGCTGGACCGGCGGGTCCCAGCGCAGCGTCTCCTGGACCGCCGCTCCGGCCAGCCCGGGGTCGGCCACCAGCGCCGCCCACTGGTCGGGGTGGTCGAGCAGCGCGTTGACCGCGTTGCCGACCAGGTTGACCGTCGTCTCGAACCCGGCGATCAGCAGCAGGGAGCACATCGGCGCCAGCTCCCCGGGACGGATGGTGCCGGCGGCCTCGGCCGCGACCAGCTCGCTGACCAGGTCGTCGACGGGCTCGCGGCGCCGCAGCTCGAAGAGGTCCGCGAACAGCCGGTCGATGGCGGCGTCCGCGGCCATCACCTCGCGGGCGTGCCCGAGCGAGCGGATCCCGGAGAGCGCGCTGCCGATGGCGGCGCCGTAGCGGCTGAACGCCGCGGTGTCCGCGTCGGGGATGCCGAGCAGGTCGCAGATGACCGCGATCGGCAGCGGCGCCGCGAGGGCGGAGACCAGGTCGAACCGGTCGGTGCGGGCGGCGTCGTCGAGCAGCGCGTCGACGGTCTTCTCGACGCCGGCTCGCAGGCCGGCGATCCGGCGCGGGCCGAAGGCCGGGGCCACCAGCCGGCGGAGCCGGGTGTGGTCGGGCGGGTTGCGGTCGAGGAAGGACAGGTCGAAGTCGGCCGGCGGGTCCTGGCCCTCCGGCTGCACGCCCCAGCGCCGGCTGCGGAGCAGCTCCTCGCAGACGGCGTGGTCGGCGGTCGCGAGGTTGCCCAGCGGGGTCGTGACGAACGGCCCGCGCGCCCGGATCTGCTCGTAGATCGGGTACGGGTCGTCGCGGCCGGGGGCGAACCGCAGCCGGGCGAACGGCGCCCGGCGTACGTAGGCGTGCCAGGCGCCCCGCGCCTGCTCGGCGTAGAGCCGGGACGCGAAACGGGCCGCACCGCGCACCTGCGCAGCACGGCCCGCCACGTCGGTGGACTCAGTCCAGCTGGTCGCGCACTACTCGCGCGTGAGCGCAGTAGTCACGAGCAGCGAACGCGGACAGGTTGGGAGCGGCGTGGCGCGCAGTGCCACCAACCGAGAGCAGACCTCGCAACGTCACCAATCTCCGCACGATGCAAAGCGTAATGCCGCTCCTGGCGAGGCCACCCCGGCGTTTGCGCAGCCACGCTGGTGCCGACGGCTGCGATGTCCTGAAGATCTGCACCCAGACCCGGGTCTGGTCGCTCGTATGCTTCTCGTGTCATTTGCGCCGAAGTTCGGACGGAGCGCGCTTCCAACTCTAACGTGCAAGTGTGCCTCGCCGCCGTGTCGCCATCGCCGTCCTCAGCTCCCTCATTGCCATTCTGAGTCTTCCCTCGGGCGCAGCACCCGCTTCGGCTCGAGCTCCAGATGTGCAGCCACCCGCGCTGGTGTCGTTCGACTACTCCCCTCATCGGATCAACCTCGAGAGCGGACCTCAGCAGGTAACGGTCACCGTTGGGGCTGCTGCACGAACTGGTGACAGGTTCGGTTAGGCCGCCTGGATGACGGCTGGGGCCATGATCAGTTCGTATTCGACCGGGGTCAACCGGCCAAGAGCGGCCTGTCGACGGCGGCGGTGGTAGGTCTTCTCGATCCAGGTCACGATCGCGATCCGCAGTTCCTCGCGGGTGTTCCAGACGCGTCGGTTGAGGACGTTCTTCTGCAGCAGTGAGAAGAAGCTCTCCATGGCGGCGTTGTCACCGGCCGCGCCGACCCGGCCCATGGAGCCGGCCATCCGATGCCGGTTGAGCTGGTGGACGAGCTTTCTGGATCTGAACTGCGACCCGCGGTCGGTGTGGAGCACGCAGCCGGCCACATCGGCGCCCTCGCCCGCGCGGCGGGCGACGGCGTTGTCGAGCGCAGAGACCGCGATCCGTGACTTCATCCGTGAGTCGATGGAGTAGCCCACGATCCGGTTGGAGTAGACGTCCTTGATCGCGCAGATGTAGAGCTTGCCCTCGCGGGTCCAGTGCTCGGTGATGTCGGCCAGCCACAGGTTGTTCGGCGCCGTGGCGGTGAAGTCCCGACGCACCAGGTCGTCGTGCACCGGTGGCCCAGGACGCTTGCCGTTGCGGCCGCGCTTCTTCCCGAACGCCGACCACCAGCCCTGGTCGGAACAGATCTTCCACGCGGTCCGCTCGGCCATCGACTCACCACCGTCGCGGGCTTCGTCGAGCAGGAACCGGTAGCCGAACTCCGGATCCTCGCGGTGGGCATCGAACAGGGCGTTCGCGCGGTAGGCCGCGGTGAGTTCAGCGTCGGTGACCGGTGATGCGAGCCAGCGGTAGTAGGGCTGGCGGGCGATGTTGAGGACCCGGCACGTCACCGTCACGGGGATCCCGTCACAGGCAAGCTCGCGGACGAGCGGGTACATCATTTTCCCGGCAGGTGCGCCTGCGACAGATACGCGGCCGCCCGGCGTAGGACCTCGTTCTCTTGCTCGAGCAGCTTGATCCGCTTGTTGGCCTCACGCAGCGCGTCGGACTCGTTGGCGGCCCGGCCAGCCGCTGAGGGCGACGCCGACCTCCGGTCATCGATCGTGAGCCATCGCTTCAGACACGACGCCGAGATGCCGAAGTCCTTCGCTACCTGAGCCATCGAGGCATCCGAATCGCGATAGACCCGAATCACGTCCTCGCGGAACTCCTTGGGGAATGGCTTGGGCACAGTGCACATCCTTCTAGCGTCGACGCATACCGACGCAGATCAGATGTCACCGATCCGTGCAGCAGACCCGTTCGAGTCACTGATGAGACCGGGCTCTCTGGTACGCCGACCATGCTTCTCGCCTCGCAGACCACCACGCAGACGCAAGGCTTCGGTTCGATGAGTCGACTCAGCGGAACGGCTCAAGACGGCACTTACCAGAGGACGGTGACCATGCCGGCCAACGTTGCACCAGGTGCCTGGGATGTGCTCATCTACCCCCTCGACGACACCATCGGTAATCACGGCAGCTTCACTGCCCACCCCGAGCCATTGATGGTTCGGTATGGCGACGCGGTGCCTAACGCACCAACAGGCGTAACTGCGACAGCTGGCGACGGAACAGCAGACGTTCATTGGACAGCACCGAGCAGCGATCAGCCCATCGACAGCTACACGGTGACCGCGACGCCAGGCGGCAGGCAGGTCACCGTGGGCGGTGCTGTCACCAGCGCGTTGTTCGATGGTCTGAACAACGGCACCCCGTACACATTCAGCGTCGTCGCGACGAGCTCAATCGGCACGTCACCAGCGTCCGTTCCGTCGAACAGCGTCACGCCAGCGACTGTCCCCTCCGCACCGAGCAATGTGACCGCCATTCCAGGAGACACGTCAGCTCGGGTGAGTTGGTCAGCGCCCAACAATGGAGGCGCGCCAGTCACGGGCTACTTCCTCACGGTGAGCCCCGGGGGCCAGACGATCCAGGTCGCGGGCTCAGTGACAACTCGTACCGTCACCGGCCTGACCAATGGCGCCGCGTACTCGTTCACCGTGGTGGCTGCGAACCGGGTCGGCCAGTCGCCGCCGAGTGAGCCGTCCAACCAGGTAACGCCAGCGGGCGTTCCAGCGAGAATCTCAAAGCCTGCAGCGGCGGTCAGCGGGCGATCCGTCACGCTCACATGGGTAGCTCCTGGCGCGAACGGGTCACCAGTCACGGGCTACGTCGTCAGGTGGGCCGGCAAGAGCAAACGAGTGCCTGCTCCGACGACTTCACTTATCCTCAACGCCCTCAAGCCCGGGAAGTACAAGTTCAGCGTCGCCGCCGTCAACGCAATCGGAACCGGTCCCGCAAGCCCCGCGCGGTCCGTCAAGATCAAGTGACGAGAAGAGGTTGCCGATTTCGCGTCGTAGATGCCGTCGCGCCCTTACGATCCCGGTCATGCGCACTACGCCGGCCGCCTCGCTCGTGACCGCCTTGCTGTTGGGCGCGATGTTGACTGTGACCTCGGCCATTCCCGGCAACGCCGCCGATGCTTCCCCACGGGCCGCGGGCAAGGAGTGCAACAAGCACGGCGACTCACTCGTGGTGAAGGGGATGGGCTGCAAGGAGGCCAAGGAGCTGCTTCCCGGGGCGTTGGATAAGGCGAACACATTCGCCGACCAAGGCATGTTCACGTTCAAGTACCAGGGATTCCGGTGCCGGCTCCCCTACCAAGACACCTACAACATGACTTGCGTCGACAAGAAGCCGAAGAAGCGGTCATTCGAGTACGCCGGAGACTGACCGTCCGCCTCGCGCGGGCGGCCTTCCAAGACGGATGGCGAAGCTCGTCAGGTCATGTGCCTGACGCGACGTAAGGCCGATTGACCCCGTTGCGAGGCGTGGGACCGCCGTTGTCGGCCGCGGTCAGGGTCGGCAGAAACGTTGTCGAGGCGGTCTCCGTCAGTCCAGGTAGTCGCGCACTAGGGACGCCTGAGCGCTGTGGTTTGGAGAGATACAGACGGCGCGATGAGAAGCGGCATACGGTGCAATATCACCGATTGACAGCGCGCCCATGACGAAACGATAGCGGCTCGATCGTTAGCCTGGGCCGGTGCGGGACCCTCAATCTGGCGCGGCCGCGTTCACCGCAGCACTCGGAGCCGAGATTGCCTACTGGCGCAAGCGCCGTGCGATGACCCGTTCCGAGCTCGCAACTGCGGCCTGCTTCTCTGCCTCCACGATGGGCCGGATCGAGCGCGAAGGGCCGAAGGACGTCGCCGACACCTGGCGCTTGGCACAAGCACTCGGCGTTCCCCTGAGCACGCTGGTCGAGCGCGCCGAGTAGGCCGCGCAGTTGGACTAGTCTTACGGCGGGTAGGGGGTACGCGCCAGGACCGCAATGAACCTGTTGTCCTTACTCAGAGCGATGCAACCTCCCACCATCGCGGCCGCTTGAGCCACAGACTTACAGGGTGACTGACGAACCAAAGCAGCCAGAGACCTCGATCGCTCTAGTGCTCGAGTACGTCGCTCCCGAACAGATCGGATTCGCATCCGGGACGACCGACGTCCCTGCACTCGTGCAGGACTGCGCGGAGCTACTAGTCAAGTCAGGTGTCGATCCTGATCGAACGCGGTTAGTCCTGACCGGCGACTTCGTACGTTCCGTGCAGGACCGGGGAGAGCCTGAATCCGCGTATCACCAGGACTACGACCTGCAACGCAACACGGGGATCGTGGCCGGGAAGACCATCCCGCGACCAGACTCAACGGTCGATGTTCTGCTGCACGCCGCAATGTTCGCTCCGGAACTCATTGAGGACGAAGCGGACGTCCGGTCGATCTTCCACACCCTCCTGCACGAGGCACAACACGTAGCGATCGAGCAACACGGAGAGGCCAGCGGCAACTTCGAGAATGAGCCCTGGGCACGACGGAACCTCCTCGTCGCCGCAGCCCAGACCATCGACGAGTACCGCGCAGAGGCGCCGGCGTCGACTATGGCGGGGCCCACGGGTTGGGCAGGGTCCGACATCCCCGCCTCGCTCAGGGCTTGGCTGGAGAAGCTGCAGGCCACTGTTGAGGACTACCAAGATCACTTGGACGTCCAAAAGCTTTCGTATGAGGTCATGCAGGAGACCCACAACGCCTGGAAGTTGCTCGCATACGTAGTCGCCGAAGAGGTTGGTGCTGGCCAGCAGCTCGCCCCGAGCGTTCTCGATTCTGACTTGTGGGTGCTGATGGTCGAGCCGCACTGGACCGAGTTCTCCCAGACGCTGCGCGAAGTACCGCTCGGCAACGAGAGGACTCCTCGACCAACCTTGGATCGTCACGCCGAGGCTCTTAGTGACATCTTCGACCGCTGGCTGAGAGCGATCGGCTTCAAGTTCGAGGACAACGCTCAGGGCTCGACGTTCCACATCGTCAACTGGCAATTGCTCTTGGCCAACCTCGATGAGTAGGGCACGAGCCGCCTCAATGCGCCAGCATGTGGCATGGACGCCAAGCGACTATTCGCGCATGCGGTAGAAGAACTCGCCGACCGCGCAGCCCATCCCGAGGACGAGTATCAGATGATCCGAGCGTCCGGCTTGCTCCGACTCTTACTGCTCGACGCCCCCAACCTCCTGTCGCAAGCACACCCCGGGGCCAAGGTGCGGTTCCAGGTCCTCGGCCCGCTGCTCTCCATCTATCCGGAGGTCGACTTCCCCGATCGAAAGGGGAACAACCAATTGATCAGCCTGAACTTCGTCCCCCGAGTTGAGGGTCTGACGATCGCCCGGTCGCTCCCACTGAACGCGTTCTTGGCGTTCCCCATCGCATACTCCGGCTCCGCCGGAAGACTCTCAGTGAGGCTCATTATTCGGGCCGGAGCGATCGCCTTCGGCGGCGTGCACTTCCAGACTCCTCGCGCCGAGGAGGAGCAGTACATCGAGGACGTCTTGCGCGACTGGGAGGACGATGACATCGCGTCACCCTTGGGTGGGCTGCTCGGACAGATCGCCGAAGTCACGGTCCGTGCCCTACTCCCCTTGGCTGCTGAGGATCCATCCCCCTCTGTCGGCGTGTAGAGAAATCCAAGACGTGGTCCGACATGAGGGAACTGATCTCTCGGGATGCAGCGTCCACTCCCCCGTCGTGTCAGGGGTTGATCGCGTCGAGCTCGTTCGCGGGGAACACAAGCTAATTTCGCTGGCGATCGACCCGTCCCCATCCGGACCTACTTTCAGCGCTCTAGTCTGCTGGCATGTTCACGCCCGCGCCCGCGTGGCTTCAGCTGATCTTCGGACTTGCACTCGCGGTCCTAGGCGTGCTGTGGATCATCACCAGGACCTTTGGATGGATCTGGGACTCGGTCGAAAACTGGTGGGCAACCCATGGCCCGGGTGCCAGGAAGGTTGAGCGCGAAGTCCGGGAGGCAAGCGCCAGACGGAGGGAAAGTACGGCGTGGCACCTGCAACTCGCGGCAGATCACCTCAACTACGAACACTCGAGTCCCGAATTCGGCCTACTCGCAGAGCGGATCCAGGCGAAGGCCTTCAACTACTTCCACGGGACTAGGCCGATGCCGGACGAACTGCCCCGCGACTTCGGCATTCAACAGGCCGAGGCCTACCACCGATCCTGGTCGGCGCTCAGCGAGGATTGGCGGCGCGAAGTCCTGGCGAACTACGTCAAACGGGCTGGCAGCCCCCGCCCCGGCGCAAATGGGTCTGACCGCTGACCCCCCCGGCCACCGTGTAGAAAAACATGTGACTGATCGGTCACACCGCCGACGCGCGGCGCCCAACCCGCCCCCATCGAGTCACCGGCTGCGCAGCGTTTCAATCCCACTGTCCCAGCGAAGCTGAAAGTGCTCGCCGACTGGGAATGGGTCTAGCGACCCCCCAGGAATGGGTTCCTCCCGCCAACACAGCGCTCGCGAACGATGTCGTCCCAGTCGCTTTCCGACAGCGTGCAATCCACGAGATCCCAGAACTCGCGGAGATGGAGGGCGCACTGATTCGCCATCAACTTGCCGAGACTATTGCCGATCTCGTCAGAACCGTGAGACACCCGCGTTACCAGGGTGACCACGCCGTCGATGGTCTTGGTGAACATCGTGTGGTGACTGTTGGCTGACGCCATGCCCTTGGTTACGAGCGCAGTTCGGACCGCACTCGACTTGCGCTGCACCGCCGCGCTCTTTACGCCGTGCGGACGTGCGCGCGAAGGAAGGTGAGCTGGCGGGATAGATCGTCGCTGAGAGCTGGGGCTGCTTCGAGCAGTTCAAGGTGCTCGACGAGCGCAGCTCGCAAGTCATTCAGTGCTGCGGACGGAGAGCTGCCTACGCCATGGATACCCGTCGAGGGCTCGCGCGCGATCAAGGCACCGTCACCGGGAGCGCTGAGTTCGACGCGCACCGGCTGAAGGATGGCATCGCCGGATAGCCAATGTTGGCCGGCCACCGCAGCAATGACCCGAGCTCCCGCCGCCATGGGGGAAACATCGATGACAGCAAGCGAGGCTGGACGCTCGGGCACGATCCAATCCAAACCGGCAAGAAGATCAGCCGGGATGCGCGGTGCCGATGCAACACTCGGAGCCAACCGAACGCTCATAGCAGCCCCCCCTGCCCGCCCATCGAAGAATCCCAATTCTGCCGCGCTTGAAGGAGTAGTTCAATCAGCTCCTCGAGCCGGCCTCGAGTCAGTGCGTAACGACCTAGCGCCTTCACCGACACTGCGCCCACGGCCGCAAGCATCGCCTGGACCTCCTCGGGCGGTCCAAGTACAAGCGGCGGCGTCACGTTGCCGAGAATCAAGACGATTTGCTCCACGCCGGCAGATCCAGCGTCGAGCTGAGTGACGAACTGGTTCGCGGCGAGGACAGGAACATCCTCGACATCGGGCCAGATCACTCCGACTTGGAAGTTTGCCTCACCCGTCATGGGAACGGACTATGCCACGGGCATGTCTGCGCGCGGGCAACTCATCGGAAAGACGCCCTAGAGGGTGAAGAACTACATCCATGTGATGACGGGTGCGCTCGGGCACGCTTTCGCCGTAATGAGGCGGACCCGGCGCCGGGTAGACACTTTTTCAGGTCCGCCTAGTAGCCGGTCGGCGGGATCAACCCGGTGCCGGACACGACGGACAGCGCCGCGGGGCGACGGTTCGCCATGTACGCGACGTAGTTGTAGACCTGCAGACGGACCTGCAGGGTCCCCGAGAGCACCTCGGTCAGGACCCGGGTGCGGAGTGCGCCTTCCCACAGGTAGGTGTCGCGCAGCGCGCCGGCGATGACGCGCGACTCATTCGTCCCGCCGCCGAGGTTGGTCGGGATCCCCAGGTCGACCACGATCGGGACCTTGCCGATCGCGCCAACGACGCCCGAGACAGCGTCGGTGTCGTGGACAGTGATCGTATTCTGCCCGTTGCCGAGGTCGACGAGCGGCCGGTTGGTCGAGTCGAGCTGCGCGGTCATCCACCACCAGATCGACGGGTAGAGCACGATCGAGTCGGGCGTGCGCTTGCCGACCGTCGCGCACTTGGAGAGGGCCTGCGCAACCGGGACGAGGAGCTCCGGCAGGGTGGGTGTCGCGTCGGTGTAGGTGACAGCGTTGATGCCCGACGTCGGCAGGATTCCGGTCACCTGACCGGACGCGCCGGACCCGTTGATGACCTAGGCACAGAGCTGCTGGTTGTAGTCGGCGATCAGGTCGGCGAACACGACCTCGTCAAAGTTGATCGGCGACTGCTCGGAGCTGGATCGCGACGTCCTGCTGCCCGGCGATCGTGCGGACCGGAGCGGTCACGGACGTGTCGGTCAGGTCCGTCGAGGACACGGATCCGGCGTCCGCGGTCTGCACGCCGGTCGCGGTGCCGGTCGCGACCTTCGGAAGGTTGATCGAGTCGGTGCCCGGTGGCAGCGGCCGGACGGTGCAGCGGTCGGCGGTCGCGCGGCCGTTACGCAGGAGGTCGACGTACTCGTCGACGAGCCACAGCGGCGGGACGAAGTACCCGCCCTGACCGTCGGTGCGGTTCGGGTTGGTCCGGGTCTCGGTGCCGGCCGCGCGGCGCTCACCGGTGGCCCGGAACTCGTCGGGCAGGTCGTTGGCGGCGCGGGCGATGACCTGGGCGTGGTCCTGCAGGCGGCGCTGTGCGTCGCAGAACCCGGGCTCGGACGGCATGGTCGAGATCACGAGGTCGCGGAAGTAGCTTGCGCCGTTGCCGCGGGCGTAGACGGAGTCGGCGCCGCGAGAGAACCCGCGGCGGAAGCGGCCCGGGCCAGAGCCGCCGGGCTCGGTCATCCCGAGCCGCTCGCGGAGCTCGCCCTCGAGGGAGTCGCCGGCGGTCGCTTCGCGGACCTGCCGGATCTGGTCGTCGAGCTGCTCGAGGCGGCGCTGCTCGGCCTCGATGTGGGCGTTCGCGGCTTCGGCAGCGCGACGGTCGTTCGGCACGGGCTCGTCGACGAGCCGCGTGATCTCGGAGTGGAGCGCGGCGCGCTGCTCCTCGAGGTAAGTCAGTCGGGTACGCATGTGGACCACCTAGGTCGAGAGGGATGCGAGACGGACCGCCTGCGTCTGCTCCTCGAAGGGGTGCGCGGGTTCGGTCTGAGCGTCTGCGGTAGGTGGTCCCGTAGCGAGGTGGTGCCGCGCTCCTCCGTCGAGGTGCGGGTCCGGCGTCGCGGGCCGGCGTACCGGTTTCGTTCGCGTCCCATGCTAGGAACCCGACCCGTGGTCGCGCACCTCGCCCGCGTCGCCGGGCGTGTCGCGGAAGCGGTGCCATTCGTAGCGTGGCCCGCGGTCGCGGCCGCCCCAGACGTAGAACCGTTCGCGGTTGAGGTCGGCGAACCGGCCGCATTGCTCGATCGCAGGACAGCGCCGGCACGCGCGCACGGCGGTCGCGCGGTCCTTCGCCTTGTCGGCGGTGAAGCTCTGCGGGTCGGACAGGCACGGCACAGGGTTGCCGTCCTCGATCGACTGCTCGACTAGCTAGCTCGAGGAGCTCGTCGTAAATCTCGCGTGCCTCTGGCCCGATGCCGTCGTCCCAGATCATGCCGGCCGCCACCCGCACCCGGGCACACACTCACCGTCCGTGGTCAGCGCGCCGCCGCAACCGGGACACCGCGGGCCATCCTGAGCCCGTGGTGTTCGCTTCCATTCCATTTGGGGCGGGGTACCCCGCCCATGCCCCCGCCCGTTCGCCCGCCACTTCACGGGCGGGGTATCCCGCCCATTGTGGATAACGTCATTGGCGGGATCCCCCGCCAATTCGTTGGCGGGATATCCCGCCCGGTCGGTGACGGCTAGGAGGTAGGCCTGCGCCCTGCCACGACGGTCCACACGCAGGATTAGCCCCTCGCTCTCGAGCACAGCGAGCGCGTTCCGTACGTCCCGACGTGTCACGCCGCTGATCTCAGATGCGAGCGTCTCCTGCGACGGCCACGCAATGCCCGATGAGTCCGCGTGCACCGCGAGCTGAACCAGCACCCGCGCAACCGCGTGCCGGCCCACCTGACGTGTTCCGCGGACCTCGGCGGCGTTCGCCCATCGCACCAGGTCATGCGTCTCGGTCGACGTCATGGCCAACGGGGCGCGAGGGCGCGACGTCGAACCTTCGGCGACTTCGGCAGCAGCTCGTACTCGTACTCGCCCCGAACCGCGACCCAAACACCGCGACGTGCCGCGTGTTGCGCGGCCGAGCGCCTCGAGCCGTGCCCGCGGTCACACCATCCACAACCGTCGGTGCAACAGTCCGCTCGGTCAAAGGCTCGTTCGCGCCGACGGATCAGCGGATACCACGCGCGTCGCGCTCGCGTCGAGCAACGTTGCGCGCCTACAGTTAACGCGGATTCTGAGGTCGCGTCGTGGGCCGTCGCCGGTTGGCGGCGGCCTTCGGCGTCTTCAGGCATCGCGACCGCCGGCCTTCCTCGCCCTGCGAGCCTGAGCCGACTTCAATGCGAGCCGCTTGAAGTAGGCCTTGCGCAGGTGCTCGGCGCGGATCGGGTCACCCTCCGCCTGCTCGAGGAACTTCCGATCAAGAGCCGCGCGGCCTGGCGCTGTGCGGGCCGCGCGGTCTTTGGTGTTGGCCCACGACTCGTGGGCGCCGATGCTGGACGCGAGACGGTGCTCGGGGGTTGCCACAGTGGTCTCCGTGAAGGGGTCACGAGACGACGCCGCTTCGCGACGTCGTCGAGATCCGTCCGCGGAGGTACGCACGGACCTGTGGCACGTCCTCACCGGGGAGTGTGCCTGCCGCTTCACTCCACGGCGCTCAGCTCACCTGCCTTGTGGGCTGCCGGGTTGAGTTCACCCGGCCCCCGGCCGCCTCTGGACGGCCGCTGTGGTCGTTGAGGTCGTGATCCTCGTGGCGCCTACGCGTCCCGACCGTGCTTTCGCGAGCACTGTAGTAACGCGCTGTAGTGCTCAACAGAGGGTCCCTAGACGATGAGCAGGTTTGATTAGAGATTTCGTCTCCCGCGGTCTAGATGTACCCGGCCGGGACGTTGGTAGCGGTCCTGGCCGTTGACGTGAAAGAGAACCTCCGGGTGGGGTGTGGCTTGTCTAAGGCCCACATCCACCCGGAGGTTCCATGTCTCACGGTAGTGCGCGGCTGACCGTCTACGGCCGGCTGCTGATCGTTCAACGCCACCAACAGGGCTGGCGCCAGGCCCACATCGCGGCCGCGATGGGGGTCTCCCGCAAATGCGTGAAGACCTGGCTCGATCGCTATGCCGCCGAAGGCGAGGCAGGTCTGCAGACCCGGTCCTCACGACCACACTCCTCGCCAACTCGAACCTCGCACGAGGTCGAGCAGCGAGTGCTCGTGCTGCGCCACCGGGAGCGGCGCGGCCAGGACTGGCTCGGCCCGGAGCTGGGTCTGCCGCCACGCACGGTCTCGCGCATCCTGCGCCGCCACCAGGTGCCCTACCTACGTGAGTGCGACCCGATGACCGGCGAAGTGATCCGGGCCTCCAAGGTCACCGCGGTCCGTTACGAGCGGCCCCGGCCCGGCGACCTAGCCCACATGGACGTCAAGAAGCTCGGGCGAATTCACGACGGCGGCGGATGGAAGGCAGGCCCCGCGCACCGACAGACCGCGAAGCAGAAGCGCGCCAAGATCGGCTACGACTACGTCCACTCACTGATCGACGACCACTCCCGCTACGCCCATTCAGAGATCCTGCCCGATGAGAAGGGCGCGACCTGTGCGGCGTTCCTGCTCCGGGCCGCCGAAGCATTCGCCGCTGCCGGGATCACCCGAATCGAGCAGGTCATCACCGACAACCACATGTCCTACAAGCTCTCGCGCGACATGCGCGAGGCGATCGCCGCGATCGGCGCCCGCCACCTGTTCATCAAGCCCCACTGCCCCTGGCAGAACGGGAAGGTCGAGCGCTACAACCGCACCATCGCCACCGAATGGGCCTACCGACAACCATTCACCAGCAACCTCGAGCGCGCAGCAGCACTTGCGCCCTGGCTCGAGCACTACAACACTCAACGCCGCCACAGCGCACTCGGCGGACTCCCACCGATCAGCCGGCTACCAACCTGATGGCCGGGTACATCTAGACGACGATCACAGGTCCCCGAGGTTGAGCTGCCGAGCCTCTTCAGCCGCTCGAGCCGACGCCTGAGCTTTCGTGTAGCGCATGAGCATGTCAGGCCGCGTCCACCCGGCGACGGCCATGAGCCCCGACTCCGATCCGCCCGCGGCGAGCCAGCGGTGCGCGGCAGTGTGGCGGAGCTTGTGCGGGTGAAACCCGTCGACGCCGGCCTCGTCGGCGCGCATCCGGAGAGTTTTGTGCAAGGCGTCGTAGGAGAACCGCTTCCCGCGGTCGCCGAGCCACAGGTCCGGGGAGGTCTCGGCGAGCCGGTGGCCGCGGCGCAGGCGTAGGTACCGGTCGAGGGCGAGGGAGGTCTGCGGCCCGAACGGCACGGTGCGGCCCTTGCCGCCCTTGCCACGCCGCACGGTCGCGACGCCGCCGGCGAGGTCGACGTCGGCGAGCTGGAGCGCGACGACCTCGCCGGCCCGGGTCCCGGTCTCGAACATGAACCGGATCAACGCCTCGTCACGACGGTGCCAGAGCATCTGCGCCGGCGTCGCACCCTTCGGCGGGGCGCAGGCCTTGAGCATGGCGCGGATCTCGTCATCGGTGAGCGGCTCGATCACGCGCTCGTCGAGCTTGGGCGACTTCACGCCGAGGAATGGGTCGGCCGGGATCTCGCCCTCGTCGGTCAGCCATGCCGCGAACCTGCGGACCGCGAGCTGCCGTGCACGAGCCGTCGACGCCGCCGCGCCGGCCTCGAGGAGCTCGGCGACCCACAGGTTCAGCGCGGCCCGGGTCAGCGGCTCGGCCGGCTTCGCCGTGCACCAGGTCAGGTAGGCGCGCACTCCGTCGCCGTAGGCCTTGAGGGTCTGCGGCGACTTCCGCTCGGCGCGGAGCGCGAGCATCCATGATTGCGCCAGCAGGTCACACGACGCGACATCCACGGGTCGTAATGTAACCGAATATCTGGACTAGAAGCGCCGTAGTGGATACCGTGTCGCGTGTCAGAGTGGCCGAAACCGCTTCTGACCTGCAGAAACCGTCGAATCAGCCCGGCGAGGTCAGTCCAGGTAGTCGCGCAGGACCTGCGAGCGCGAGGGGTGCCGGAGCTTCGACATCGTCTTCGACTCGATCTGGCGGATCCGCTCGCGGGTCACGCCGTAGACCTTGCCGATCTCGTCGAGGGTCTTGGGCTGGCCGTCGGTGAGGCCGAACCGCATGCTCACCACGCCCGCCTCACGCTCGGAGAGCGTGTCAAGGACGGCGTGCAGCTGCTCCTGGAGCAGCGTGAAGGAGACCGCGTCGGCCGGGACGATCGCCTCGGAGTCCTCGATCAGGTCACCGAACTCGGAGTCGCCGTCCTCACCCAGCGGGGTGTGCAGCGAGATCGGCTCACGCCCGTACTTCTGGACCTCGATGACCTTCTCGGGGGTCATGTCGAGCTCCTTGGCGAGCTCCTCCGGGGTGGGCTCGCGGCCCAGGTCCTGGAGCATCTGGCGCTGCACGCGGGCCAGCTTGTTGATGACCTCGACCATGTGCACCGGGATCCGGATGGTGCGGGCCTGGTCGGCCATCGCGCGGGTGATCGCCTGCCGGATCCACCAGGTGGCGTAGGTCGAGAACTTGTAGCCCTTGGTGTAGTCGAACTTCTCGACCGCACGGATCAGGCCGAGGTTGCCCTCCTGGATCAGGTCCAGGAACAGCATCCCGCGCCCGGTGTAGCGCTTGGCGAGGCTGACGACGAGGCGGAGGTTGGCCTCGAGGAGGTGGTTCTTGGCGCGGCGGCCGTCCTCGGCGATCCACTCCAGCTCCTCGTGGAGCTTCGCGGACATCTTGCCGCCCTTGGCGAGCTTCTCCTCCGAGAACAGGCCGGCCTCGATCCGCTTGGCGAGCTCGACCTCCATCTCGGCGTTCAGCAGCGGCACCTTGCCGATCTGCTTGAGGTAGTCCTTGACCGGGTCGGCCGTCGCGCCGGCCACCATGACCTGCTGCTCGGGCTCGTCGGTGTCGTCGGCCGCGGAGACGACGAAGGACGCCTGCTTCTCGTCCTCCTTGATGGTGGGGTCGGCGACGACGTCCTTCTCGAACTGCTCGTCCGGCAGGTCGGGCAGCACCTTCTTGCCGTCGGGGCCGACCACGACCTCGGTGACGACGACCTCGACGACGGCCTCGTCGGCCGCCTGGGGCGCGGCGGCGGCCTTGGCCGGGGCGGCGGCCCGCTTCGCGGGGGCCGCCTTCTTCGCGGCCGGGGCGGCCTTCTTCGCCGGCGCCGCCTTCTTCGCCGCGGCCGGGGCCTTGGCGGTGGCGGTCTTGCGCGCCGCGGCAGCGGCGACCGCGCGGGTCGTCACCGGGATCTGCACGGAGATGCCGAGGGCACTGAGGTGGGCGAGCAGCGCCTTGAGGTGCCGCGGCTCGACCGCCGCGTCCTCACTGGCCTGCCGGACCTCCTCCGGGGTGATGCTGCCGGTCGGGGCGCCTCGTTCGACGAGGGCTACGACGGCAGGGTGCGTGAGCACCTCGGCAGGAAGGACTTTGCGCGCGTTCGAGGACACGAACACCTCTCGTGAAACGACTGTCGAAACCGATCTAGGGCGCGGCCCGTCCCGGTGTCGTCAAGAGCCGCGTCGCCCATTCTGCCACGCGGTTCCACAGATCCGGACAACCGGGCCGAACGCGGACGGCGTCCCTGCCGGGTCAGGCTCCGGCCTTCGCCGCGGCCTTCTGCTGCTTCTTGAACTCGCGCACCTTCTGCAGCGACGCCTCGTCGACGACGTCGGCCACCGAGCGGTACCCCTGCTCGGCGTACGCACCGACGGCCGCCTCCCAGCCGGACGGTCGGACGCCGACCTGCTTGGCCAGCAGCGCGACGAAGATCTGCGCCTTCTGGCGTCCGAAGCCGGGCAGCTCCATCACCCGGGCCAGCAGCTCCTTGCCGGACGTGGCCTCGGTCCAGAGCCGCTCGGCGTGCCCGTCGTACTTCTCCTCCACCAGCGCCGCCAGCGCCTGGAGCCGCGCGGCCATCGAGCCCGGGAACCGGTGGATCGCCGGCGGCGTGCTGCACAGCGCCGCGAACTCCTCGGGGTCGGCGGCGGCGATCCGCGCAGGGTCGAGGGTGCCGAACCGGTCGAGCACCTTCGCCGGGCCGCGGAACGCGTGCTCCATCGGGTACTGCTGGTCGAGCATCATGCCCACGACCAGCGCGAAGGGGTCGTCGGAGAGGACCTGGTCGGCGGCGGGGTCGCCGGTGAGGTGGAGGGCCATGGACCCATCCTGCCCCAGGTGGAGGCGCGCGCAGCCGGTCAGCCGGTCAGCCCGGTCAGTCCGCCTTCACCGCCAGCACCGGGCAGTGAGCGTCGAGCAGCACCCGCTGGGCGTTGCTGCCCAGGATCAGCTTGCCGACCGGCGACCGGCGGCGCAGGCCGATGACGATCAGCTCGGCGTCGTTGGCCTCGGCGATGCTGATCAGGTCCTCGGCCGGCTCGAACCCGCGGACGAGCTGGCGGATGTCGTAGGGGACCCCGGCCGCGTCGAGGGTGCGGCGCACGGCCGCCATCTCCCGCTCGGCCTGCGTGGAGGCGTCGGCATCGAAGTCGCTCCCGCCGCGCTGCGAGTTGACGACCACCAGCTTCGAGCCGCGCAGCCGGGCCTCGTCGACCGCCTTGTTCAGCGCGGCCTCTCCCTCCGGCTTGGGCACGTAGCCCACCACGACGGTCCCCATCGAGCCTCCCTGTCCCGCGATCCACCGGCCGGGCGCCGGCGGTCGATGTCCAGCACGCTATCGGATGCCGGTCGACAGCCCCAGCCTGTGGACGAGCCGGGCGCGTGGTTCCCCGCCCGGGCAGGCTGTCGGCATGGAAGGGATCCGGGAGCCGGTCCCCCGCGCGACCGCCGCCGTGCTGCGTCGCGCGGCGCTCGACCACGCCCGCGCCGAGCACCGCCGCGGCTTCCCGCCGCTGCTGCACGTGGGCTACCCGGGCGGCGCCGAGGAGGTCTTCGTGCTCGCGCCGGAGGACCCGGCCGACCACGCGATCCGTGCCGACGTCGTGGCGGCGCTGCTGCACCGGTTCCGCCGCCGGGGCGGCGCCGTCCCCCTGGTCTGGCTGACCCGCGCCGGCCCGCTCGACCTGCAGGACGTCGACGCCGCCTGGCTCGCCGCGGCGCGCACCGCCGCGGCCGAGGCGGGCGTACCTCTGGCGATGGTCGTCGTCACCCGGCATGGGTGGCGGGACCCCCGCAGCGGCGTGCGGCGCACCTGGAAGCGGCTGCGCCAGCGCTAGTCGCGCCTAGTCCCAGGTGTGGACCGGCTCGTTCGTGTGCATCCGCTCGCGGTAGTCGCGCAGCGTCGCCCGCAGGCCGTCGTAGCGCTCCTGGTCACCGGTCTCGTGCATCCGGCGCACGAACCACTCGGCGCCGTTGACCCCGGTGAGGCAGCGCTGCTCGATGATGCCGAGGAACCGGTCGATCTCGTCCCCCGAGGCGCCCCAGGACTCCAGGCCCTGGTGGGCCAGCGGCAGCAGCCGGCGCAGCACCAGCTCGGTCGCCCGGACCTGGCCGACGCCCGGCCAGTAGACCTGGGCCTCGATGCCCTGCCGGGCGGCGGTGTGAAAGTTCTCCTCCGCCGCGCTGAACGACATCTGGGACCACAGCGGCCGCTCGCTCTCGGCGAGGGCGCGCACCAGCCCGAAGTAGAACGCCGCGTTCGCGATCGTGTCGGCGACGGTCGGGCCGGCGGCGAGCAGCCGGTTCTCGACCCGGAGGTGCGGGACGCCGTTCGAGACGTCGTAGACCGGCCGGTTCCAGCGGTAGATGGTCCCGTTGTGCAGGCGCAGCTCGGGCAGGATCGGCGTGTCACCGCGCTCGAGGACCTCCAGCGGGTCCTCCTGGTCGGTGACCGGCAGCAGCGCCGGGAAGAACCGGACGTTCTCCTCGAACAGGTCGAAGACCGAGGTGATCCAGCGCTCGCCGAACCAGACCCGCGGGCGCACGCCCTGCGCCTTGAGCTCCTCGCTGCGGGTGTCGGTGGCCTGCTCGAAGAGCGGGATCCGGGTCTCGCGCCACAGCTCCTTGCCGAGCAGGTACGGCGAGTTCGCCGCCACGGCGACCTGCACCGCCGCGATCGCCTGCGAGGCGTTCCAGTACTCGGCGAACTGGTCCGGGGAGGTCTGGACGTGGAACTGGGTGCTGGTGCAGGCGGCCTCGGGGACGATCGAGTCCGCGGTGGTGCGCAGCCGCTCGGTCCCGTCGATCGAGATCGTGATGTCCTCGCCGCGCGCGGCGAGGATCTGCTCGCTCAGCAGCTTGTACCGCGGGTTCGCGCTCAGCGAGCCCATGCTCATGTGACCGGGCGCCAGCGTCGGCAGGATGCCGATCATCACCATGTGCGCGCCGACCTCGGCGGACTTGGACTCGGCGTCGTTGAGGCTGTGCCGCAGGCTCTCCTCGAAGGTGGTCAGCCCGCCCTCGCGCACCTTCGCCGGCGGCACGTTGATCTCGATGTTGAACTGGCCGAGCTCGGTCTGGAACGCCGGGTCGGCGATCGCCTTGAGCGCCTCGGCGTTCTTGAGGGCGGGGTCGTCGGAGTCGTCGACGAGGTTGAGCTCGACCTCGAGCCCGGTCATCGGGTCGTCGGTGTCGAAGCGGGCCTCGCGCAGCATCCGCGCGAACACGTCGAGGTTGCGCCGCACCTTCTCGCGGTGTCGCGTGCGATCAGCGCGGGAGAACTCTTGCGCCTCCACCTCTTCGCCCATGACCTGACCCTAGAGCCTCTCCGGGGCGTGCCACGTGGCTTCCGTGCGAGCGATGAGATCGTCGACGACGCCCGCGACCGAACCGGAGCGCTCGAACGCGGCCCGCTGCCGGGTGGCGCCCCCGTCCCCGACGACCCGGCTCAGCACCCCGGACACCCGCTCGGCGTCCCCGGCCTCGACCAGCGCCGGCCCGACGGCGCCGACCAGGTCGTCGAGGACCTCGCGGGCCGGGCGCAGCTCGCGGCGCAGCGGGTGGACCAGCCGGTCGGCCACGCCGTAGCGGGCGGCGCGCCAGTGCGCGACGCGGAGCTCCTCGGACCGCCACGCGGGGGCCGGGCGTCCGGCCCGCGCCTCGCGTGCTGCGGTCTCGACCAGCGCCCGGACCAGGACCGCGACCACCATCGCCTCGTCCGGGTCGGTGCAGACGTCGCACACCCGGACCTCCACGGTCGGCTGGCCCACCGAGAGCCGCGCGTCGAAGTAGAGCATCCCGGGGTCGCGTGCGGCGCCGCTGGCGAGCATGGTCCGGCAGGCCGCGCGGTAGCCCTCGAGCGACCCGAACTGCTCGGTCGGCCCGGCGCTGGGCCAGCGGCTCCACACCTGGGCCCGCCAGGACGCGTACCCGGTGTCCCGGCCCTCGGCGTAGGGCGAGTTGGCGCTCAGCGCGAGCAGGACCGGCAGCCAGGGGGCGATCCGGTCGAGGACCGCGACCCCCTCCTCCTCCGAGGTGATCGCGACGTGCACGTGCATCCCGCAGGTCCCGCCGGTGCGGGCGACCTCGCCGTAGGTGTCGACCATGTCGCGGTAGCGGTCGTCGGGCGAGACGACCGACTGGTCGCCGCCCAACGGCACCATGCCGCAGGCCGCCAGGGCCAGCCCCGCCGCCGCCGCTGCCTCGCCCGCCGTGCGGCGGGCCGCGACCAGCTGCGCGTGCAGGTCGGCGGCGTCCCGGCCGGGGTCCGTGCGGGTCTCGAGCTGGTGGCGGAACAGCTCGGGGGTGAGCCCGTCGGCGGCCACCGACGCGTGGTCCCGACCACGCCCGTGCTCGCGGAACTCCTTGAGCACCCGGGGCGCGGCCGGGACCACCTCGCGGGTGCGGCGGTCGAGGAGCAGCAGCTCCTCCTCCAGGCCCACCGTCCGCACCATGGCGCGCCCGTACCCCGCGACCCGGCCGGCCACGCCCGGCGCGCGCCGTCGACCGCACCGGACCCGCCCTCATCCGGCCTCCTCCCAGCTCTGCGGCGGCACCGCCCGCAGGAGCGCCTGCTCGACGAGCCGGGCCAGCGGGTAGGCCGCGTCGACGTCCGCGCACCGGTCCAGCGCGCACCACGCGAGCGCGCCGTGACCGGCCTGCCAGGCGGCGAGCGCCAGCACCGCCGCGGGCGCGGCGACCAGCGCGTCCGGCGACCGGCGCACGACGTCGGTCCAGAAGCCGACGTGGGCCCGGGCCGTGGCCCGGCCGAGGTCGCCGCAGGCCTCGTCGCGCACGCCGACGTCGAGCAGCGCGCGCAGCAGGCGGGCGCACTCGGCGTCGGAGACCGGGGTGCCGTCCCGGCAGTGGCGCCGCACCAGGTCGGCCACCCAGCGCCCCGACGGTCCGTCCTCCACCGACCGGTCCGCCAGCGCGGCGACCACCCGGGCCACCGCGGCCGGGTCGGCGAGCAGCGTCGCACGCAGCTCCTCGCGGGAGCCGAGCAGCACCCGTCCGTCCAGCACGGCCTCGGCGCTGAAGGGGTGGGTGGAGAGGTCGTAGGGCACACCCCACGCCGGCACCCCGGGCCGCCGCCCGACGGCCGGCCACCAGCGGCTGCCGTCGGCCCGCAGCACCTCGATGACGTCGACGCCGGCTGCTGCGAAGTCGTCGGCCAGCCGGTGCGCCGCGCGCCGGGCCAGCCGCTCGGAGGTCGTGTAGACGACGAAGAACGCCCGGCGGACCCGGTGGTGACGGGCCGGCGCGAGCAGCGCCTCGACCATCGCGGGCAGCTCGTCCTCGTCCTCCGGCAGGTCGACCCGGGCGTGGAACGGGTGGGCGGCGCCGAAGGTGAGCATCGCGACCGAGTCCTCGGGGGCGAACCCGAGGACCACGGGCACGAGGGCCAGCACGTCCTCGGGCGTGCGTGCGGTGAAGGTGAGGGGCGGCTCGGTCGGTGCGGTCATGGCGTGACCCTCCCCGCGGGCAGGGACGGTCGGGGCGCCGACGGACCGGGCTGGGGACGAGGGTGTGGCAGGGCCGTCCTGTGGACGGTGGGCGGGCCGTCGGGCCGCGCCGTACGGCTGGTGGGGGCGCCGGGCGGTACCGTGCGCGCGTGCGTGCGTCAGCGTCGGTGCTCCACCTCGACCTGGACGCCTTCTTCGCGGCGGTCGAGCAGCGCGACAAGCCCTCCTTGCGCGGGAAGCCGGTCGTCGTCGGCGGGGTCGGCGGGCGCGGGGTGGTGTCGACGGCCTCCTACGAGGCCCGTCAGTACGGCGTCCGCTCGGCGATGTCGACGCGTGAAGCCCGGGCCCGCTGCCCGCACGCCGCCTTCCTCAGCGGCCGCTTCCACGCCTACCGCGAGAGCAGCCGGCAGGTGATGGCGCTGCTGCGCGCGGCGTCGCCGCTGGTCGAGCCGCTGTCGCTGGACGAGGCGTTCGTCGACCTCGAGCGCGCCGACCTCCCCGACCTCGAGGTCCCGACCGTGACCGCGTTCGCCGAGGACCTCCGCGGGCGGGTCGTCGAGGCGACCGGCGGGCTGACCGCGTCCGTGGGCGTCGGCACCTCCAAGTTCATCGCCAAGGTCGCCAGCGACCTGGACAAGCCCGACGGGCTGGTGGTCGTGGCCCCCGGCACCGAGCGCGATCTCCTGCGCCCGATGGACGTCCGGGTCATCCCCGGCGTCGGGCCGGCCACCGCCGAGCGGCTGCGCCGGGTCGGCATCCACACGGTGGCCGAGCTCGAGGGGGTCAGCGAGGAGGAGATGGTGCGCCTGCTCGGCAAGGCCAGCGGCCACTGGCTCTACTCGCTGGCCCGGGCCGAGGACGACCGGCCGGTCGTCCCCGAGCGCGAGGCCAAGTCGGTCAGCGTCGAGGGCACCTACGACACCGACCTCACCGACCGGCGGCTGATGGAGGGCCTGCTCACCCGGCAGGCGACCGACGTCGCGGGCCGGCTGCGCAAGCACGGCCTCTCCGGCCGCACCGTCACCATCAAGGTCCGGCTGCACGACTTCACCACGCTGAGCCGCTCGACGACGCTGGCCTCCCCCACCGACAGCGGCCCGACCGTGGCCCGCCTGGCCCGGTCGCTGCTGGCCGACCTCGACACCTCCGGGGGCGTCCGCCTGCTCGGGGTCGGCGTCTCCGGCCTGGCCGACTGGGTCCAGGAGGACCTCTTCGGCGAGACCACCGAGGAGGAGGACGTGCTGCTCCCCGAGGCCGAGGTCCCTCACCACTCGCGCCGGGCCTGGGCCCCGGGCATGGACGTGGTCCACGAGGAGCACGGCCGCGGCTGGGTCTGGGGCTCGGGGCGGGGCGTGGTGACGGTGCGGTTCGAGACCGCGGAGACGCCGGCCGGGCCGGTCCGGTCCTTCGGCGTCGACGACCCGGACCTCAGCCCGTGGCGGCCCCCGGAGCCGGAGGACGCGGAAGGCGCCTGAACCGCACCTCGTCGCCGGGGCGCAGCTGCGCGCACCGCCACAGGTCCTCGGTGGCGACCACGCCGACCACGGGGTAGCCGCCGGTCGTCGGGTGGTCGGCGAGGAACACCACCGGCAGCCCGCTCGGCGGCACCTGCACCGCACCGAGCACCATGCCCTCCGAGGCCAGCTCGCCGTCGTGGGTACGGCGCAGGGCCGGCCCGTCCAGCCGCAGCCCGACCCGGTTCGAGTCGGCCGTCACGGTGTACGCCGCGCCGCACAGCACGTCGAGCGCCCCGGCCTCGAACCAGTCGTCGCGCGGTCCGGGGACCAGACCCAGCGGACCGGGCCGCCGCGCCGGTGGCGTGTCGAGCGGCCGCGGCCGCTTGCGAGGCTCCCCCAGCGGCAGCTCCGCTCCCACCTCGACCACCGGTGGTCCGACGCCGGCGAGCGTGTCGGTCGACCGCGACCCGAGCACGGGCTCGACCGCGATCCCACCGGCCACGGCGACGTACGACCGCACGCCGGACCCCGGCACCCCGAGCCGCAGCTCGGCACCCTCGGGCACCCACTCCGCCCGCGAGTGCCCGCGCGGCGCGCCGTCGACGGTGAGCGGCGCGGGCGCGCCGGTGACCGCGACCCAGCAGCCGCGGCCGGCCCGCGCCACCAGGCCGCCGAGCACGACCTCCAGCACCGCGGCGTCGGCGGCGTTGCCGACCAGGCGGTTGGCGAGCGCGGCCGCGGGCGCGTCGAGGACGCCGGCCCGCGGCACCCCCAGGTGGGCGAGGCCCGGCCGGCCCCGGTCCTGCACGGTGACCAGCGGCCCGGTCGCGACGACGAGCAGGCTCATGCCGGCACGAACCTGACGCGGGTGCCCGGCGGCAGCAGCGCCGGCGGGTCGCGGTCCTGGTCCCACAGCCGGGCCGCCGTGCGCCCGAGGAGCCGCCAGCCGCCCGGTGAGGCCGTCGGGTAGAGCCCGCACCAGGTCCCGGCGAGGCCGACCGACCCGGCCGGCACCCGCGGCCGCGGCACCTCGAGCCGGGGGATGGCGAGCTCGTCGGGCAGCCCGGCCAGGTAGGAGAACCCCGGCGCGAAGCCGCAGAACTCCACGACGTACTCGACCCCGGTGTGCCGCGCCACCACCCCGGCCTCGTCGGTGCCCCACGCCTCGGCCACGAACGCGAGGTCCGGCCCGTCGTAGACCACCTCGACCTCGACCAGCCGGCCGGTGGGCGGTTCGTCCGACGGCACCCACGACCCGAGCAGCACGGCCAGCCCCTCGGTGTCCGGGACGCCGTCGAAGAGGACGGTCTCGGCCGCCGGCACCACCTCGACGGCGGGTACGGCGTGGGCGCGGGCCCAGCCGGCGAGCGCGAGCGCCGACGCGGCGTCGCCGACCTCGGCGAGGAGGGCGTCCGGGCCGACGCGGCGCAGCTGCACCCGACCAGTCAAGCATTCACCGGACGGTCACGCGGGCGTCCTGGCCGGCCGCAGGATTCGGCGGCACGATGGCGGGGAAGTGCTGGAAATGAGGTGAGGGGCTCCCGGTGGTATGAGCACCAGGAGCCCCTCGGCTCGACCGGCTGTGGTGACGCCCGGTCCATCGAGGAGGGCCTCCGGTCCCAGTGGCTCCGTCACCGAGCCGCCGCCGCGAGTTGCCTCGCGGTGTGGACCTTCGTCCTTCTCCGATCTCCGAACCCGCCTTGCGGCGGTTCCGGTGAAGAGAGTTCTACGCGGCCCGGATCCGGGCCCGCAAGGGGCTCCCGACAACCCACAGGATCATCCACAGGGCGCGGCCGGTCATCCACAACGAGCGGCCGTCGTCCACAGGTTCCGGTCCAGACCTGTGGCCGCACCTGTGCAGGACGTGGCGGCCGTCACACCTCGGGGGCGAACGGCCGCAGCTCGTGGCCGGCGCGCACCAGCGCCTCCCGGACGGCGCTCGCGTGCTGCACCGCGCCGGGCGAGTCCCCGTGCAGGCACAGCGAGTCGACCCGGCCGGCCAGGGCGACGGCCTGCGCCACGATCACCGGCTCCTCCTCGACGAGGGCGCCCGGCTCGCCGCGCGGCACCAGCCGGCCCTCGGGCGTGTAGCCACGATCCGGGAACCCCTCGTGGAACACCGCACGCCCGCGGGCGCGCGCCTCGTCCAGGAGCACCCCGGGCATGCCGAGCACCGGCAGGTCGCCGGACCCGTCCAGCACCGCGGCCGCCTGCTCGGCGTCGTCGAGCACCCGGTGGTAGAGCGCGCCGTGCGGCTTGAGGTAGCGCACCGCCGTGCCGCACTCCCCCGCGACCTGCGACAGCACCCCGACCTGGTCGGCGACCTGCTCGCGCAGCAGGTCGTAGGGCACGTCGCGCGCCACCCGGCCGAAGTTCTCGCGGTCGGCGTAGGAGACCTGGGCGCCGACCGAGACCCCGCGCCGGGCCGCCTCGGTGCACACCGCGCGCATGATCTCGAGGGAGCCCGCGTGGTAGCCGCAGGCGAGGTTCGCGCTGGTCACGACCGCCAGCAGCGCGGCGTCGTCGGTGACCTCCTCGCCGAGGTCCGCGTTGAGGTCGATCCGCTGCTGGTGGGGCGCCACGGGGCCGACGCTATCGTCGCGGCATGCAGTCCTCCCCGGTCCCGCCCGAGGCCGACCGACGATCGACCACCACCGAGCACCACGGCCGGACCCGCACCGACGACTACGAGTGGCTGCGCGAGAAGGAGTCGCCCGAGGTGACG
The DNA here is from genome assembly GCF_044226305.1 of Nocardioides sp. Lineage (GTDB taxonomy): Bacteria > Actinomycetota > Actinomycetes > Propionibacteriales > Nocardioidaceae > Nocardioides. Next base: position 71,851 of record NZ_JBGAHF010000017.1, read on the forward strand.
GCCTACCTCGAGGCCGAGAACGTCTACACCCAGGAGCGGACCGCCCACCTCGCCGGCCTCCGCCAGGCGATCTTCGACGAGATCAAGGCGCGCACCCGCGAGACCGACCTCTCGGTCCCGACCCGCAACCGCGGGCACTGGTACTACGGGCGCTCCTTCGAGGGACGCGAGTACGGCGCCAGCTGCCGCGTGCCGGTCGTCGACCCGGACGACTGGACGCCCCCGCGGCCGGCCGAGGACACCGCCCCCGACCAGCCGGCGCTCCCCGGGGAGCAGGTCCTCCTCGACCTGGACGCGCTGGCCGAGGGCCACGAGTTCTTCAGCCTCGGCGGCTCGTCGATCAGCCCGGCCGGCGACCTGCTCGCCTACGCGACCGACGTCGTGGGCGACGAGCGCTACACGATCCGGGTCAAGGACCTCGGCACCGGCGAGCTGCTCGACGACGAGATCGTCGGCGTCATCGGCGGCGCCACCTGGGCGCGCGACGGGCGCAGCTTCTTCTACACGACCGTCGACGAGACCTGGCGCGCCGACAAGATCTGGCAGCACCGGCTCGGCACCGCGCAGGACGACGACGAGCTCGTCCACCACGAGACCGACGGCCGGTTCTGGGCCGGGGTGGGTCGCACCCGCAGCGACCGGTTCATCGTCGTCGCGAGCGCGTCCAAGACCACCGCGGAGTACCGCTTCCTCGACGCCGACGCCCCTGAGCTCGGGCTGCGGGTCTTCAGCGAGCGCCGCGAGGGCCTGGAGTACTCCCTCGACCACGCCGTCATCGGCGGCGAGGACGTCTTCCTCGTCCTGCACAACGGCACCGGCCCCGACTTCGAGCTCGCGACGGCCCCGATCGCGCCGACCCCGCCCGGAGACTGGCAGCCGCTGATCGCCCACGACCCCGCCGTACGCCTCGAGGACGTCGACGCGTTCGCCGGCCACCTGGTGGTCCACCAGCGCAGCGACGGGCTGACCCAGCTGCGGATCGTCGAGCTCGCCGCGCCCGGCGAGGGCGACCGCGGGCTGGGCGACGACTACCTCGTCGAGTTCGACCACGAGATCTACACGGTCGGCTCGGCCGGCAACCCGGGCTTCCACCAGCCGGTCGTCCGCCTCGGCTACACCACGATGGCGGTGCCGTCGTCGGTCTACGACTACGACGTCCGCACCCGCGAGCTGACTGTGCTGCGGCGCGCGCCCGTCCTCGGCGGCTACGACCCGGCCGACTACGAGGAGCACCGGCTCTGGGCGACCGCGGACGACGGCGAGCGGGTGCCGATCTCCGTCGTCGCGCGGCGCGGCTCCCGCGAGGGGGTCGGGGGCGGCAGCGAGCCGGTCCCGCTGCTGCTCTACGGGTACGGCGCCTACGAGACGTCGATCGACCCCTACTTCTCGATCGCCCGGCTGTCCCTGCTCGACCGCGGCGCCGCGTTCGCGATCGCCCACGTCCGCGGCGGCGGCGAGATGGGCCGGCGCTGGTACGACGAGGGCAAGCTGTTCCGCAAGCAGAACACCTTCTCCGACTTCCTGGCCTGTGCCCGGCACCTCGTCGACAGCGGCTGGACCCGCCCCGAGCTCCTCGTCGCCGAGGGCGCGAGCGCCGGCGGGCTGCTGGTGGGGGCGGTCGCCAACCAGGCGCCGGAGCTGTTCGCCGGCATCGTCGCGGGCGTGCCGTTCGTCGACGCGCTGACGACGATGCTGGACGCCTCGCTCCCCCTGACCGTCACCGAGTACGACGAGTGGGGCAACCCCGAGGCCGACCCGGAGGTCTACGACTACATGGCGTCGTACGCGCCGTACGACAACGTCGGGGCCCTGGACTACCCGCCGATCCTGGCGGAGACCTCGCTCAACGACACCCGGGTGCTCTACGTCGAGCCGGCCAAGTGGGTGGCGCGGCTCCGGGCCACCGCCGTCGGCCGCCGTGACTTCCTGCTCCGCACGGAGATGGCGGCCGGTCACGGCGGCGTCTCGGGGCGGTACAAGTCGTGGCACGACCGGTCCTTCACCCTCGCCTGGGTGCTCGACCGGATGGGCCTGGCCGACCGTCCCTGAGGGCCCCCGCCCCTGAGAACTTTCTGAGAGTTCTGCTCCGACGCAACTCGGACGGGCCCCCGCACGTCGTTCCCGGTAACAGGTCGACGGTTCCGAAGGTTTGCCTCGGGAATCCGATGGTCACCGTGGACGTTGTACGGACCGTGTGGGGGTGCCAGGCGCCGCCCACCGAGAGGAAGAGGAGGGGCGTCCCATGGCTACACGCACTGCACCCGTCGGCGCACGCGAGATCGAGGGGCGCGACAGCGTCGGTCTGTACCTCGACGAGATCGCCCGCAACCCCCTTCTCGACGCCGCCAAGGAGGTCGAGCTCTCCCAGGCGATCGAGGCCGGCCTGATGGCCGAGCACCTCCTCGCCGAGGGCCGCGTCGGCCGCCGCAAGGGCGGCGCCCCGATGCACGCCACCCAGGAAGAGCTCGAGTGGCTGGCCGAGGAGGGCCGCAAGGCCGTCGACACGTTCATCACCGCAAACCTGCGCCTGGTCGTCTCGATCGCGCGCAAGTACGGGCGGGCCCAGATGCCGATGCTCGACCTGATCCAGGAGGGCAACACCGGCCTGATCCGCGCGGTCGAGAAGTTCGACTACGCCAAGGGCTACAAGTTCTCCACCTACGCCACGTGGTGGGTGCGCCAGGCGATCACCCGCGGCATCGCCCAGCAGGCCCGCGTGGTCCGGCTGCCGGTGCACGTGGTCGAGGAGCTCAACCAGGTGGGCGGCGCCCGCCGCACCCTGGAGCGCCAGCTCGGCCGCGAGCCGGAGCCCCAGGAGATCGCCGTGGAGCTCGGCATGGACGTCGACCGGGTCCTCGACCTGATGGCGTGGGGCCGCGAGCACGTCTCGCTGGACTCCCCCGTCGACGAGGACGGCGACACCTCGCTGGGCGACCTGATGGCGCAGGAGACCTCCCCGGGTCCCGACCTCACCTTCCTCGACGTCGAGTCCCGGGACCGGCTCAACACGCTCGTCGGCCAGCTCGACGAGCGGGCCGCCGACATCATCCGCTCGCGCTACGGCCTCACCGACGGCCGTCAGCACAAGCTGGCCGACATCGGCGCCAAGCACGGCATCTCCGCCGAGCGGGTCCGCCAGCTCGAGCGCGAGGCGCTGCAGAAGCTCCGCCGCCTCGGCGATCCGGACCTGGCTGCCTAGGCCCCCGCTGAACCGCTCGACCCGCCGGCGCTGCGCCGGCGGGTCGAGACCATTTCGGGGCCGGCTCCGGCGGTGTCAGCGAGCCGCAATGAGCTCGGCGTAGACCTCCTCGACGCGGCGGCGGAGCTCCTCGCGGGTGCCGGTGTTGACGATCAGGTGGGTCGCGATCGCCCGGCGCTGCTCGGGGGTGGCCTGGGCCGCGATCCGCGACTCCGCCTCGGCCCGGGTCCAGCCGCGGTCGCGCAGCATCCGCTCGACCTGCACCTCGGCAGGAGTCTCGACCACGATCACCGCGTCGAAGGTGTCCGCCCGGCCGGACTCGGCCAGCAGCGGGATGTCGTGCACGACGAGGCCGTCGCGCGGTGCGGCCGCCTCGAGCTCGGCGTACCTCTCGAAGACCAGCGGGTGCACGATCCCCTCGAGGACCTTGCGCTGCGCCTCGTCGTTGAAGACGATCGCGCCGACCTTCGCGCGGTCCAGGTGGCCGTCCTCGGTGAGGACCTCGGGCCCGAACGCCTCGACGACCTGCGCCAGGCCCGGCGTCCCCTTCTCCACGACCTCGCGCGCGAGCTGGTCGCCGTCGATGATCGTCGCGCCCAGCTCGGCCAGGATCGCCGACACCGTGCTCTTCCCCGAGGCGATGCCCCCGGTGAGTCCCACTCGCATGTGCCTCATCCTGCCGGACCGCCCCGCCGCGCCTCCCGCCCGGACCACCCCGCGCCACGTAGCGTCGAGCGGGTGAGCCGACGATGAGCAAGATGGACAACCTCCGCGCCATGCGGGAGGCGCGCTATGAGGCCGCCCGGACCGCCGCGAAGCCCAGCGCGACCAGGCCGGCCCCACCCGTGGCCCCACCGGTCGCGCCGGTCGCGCCGGTCGCGCCGCGCGAGGACGCGCCGGTCGTCGCGCCCGCGCCGGACGCGTCCGCCGACACCGAGGCGCTCTGCGGCCACCGGTCGATGAACGGCCGCACCTGCACCCGCGAGGCCGGGCACGCGGCGAAGAGCCACCGCTACTCCTGACGGACCGTCCCCGTCGGGGACGGACGCCTCCACTTTCTCGGGTCGGGCTCTGGCCTCGCTTGACGTCGTGTGGTAGGCTCGGCGCAAGCGTTTAGTCCCGACGCCGACCACCTGGGCACCACCGGTCGGCGAGGGAGGCGCCAGTCGCGAGGGTGACGTGATAGTCCGGCCACCGGACCTCCAGGAGCGACGAGCCCGACACCGTGCCGCCACGGTCGGGCCGTCATGGATCCGCTCGGGAGGAGGCCCGATGAGTGACCTGGTGACGCACCCGGTGCTCGCCGCGGCGAGCACGATCGACCGGGCCCTGACGTCCGTCGCGGACGTGAACCCGACCTTCATGTGCTCCGACGACAAGGCCGCCGCGCTCCTCGAGCTGGTCCGCATCGAGAGCCGCCTCGCCGCGCTCCGGATGCGGATCCTCGCCGACGCCGACGACCTCGCCGAGCAGACCGCCAGCCGCGACGCCGGCGAGTGGCTCGCCACCCACGCGCGCACCCGCCACGAGGACGCCCGGGCCGAGCTCGCCCTGGCCCGCGCCCTGGACCGGCGCCGGCCCGCCACGGCCCGTGCCCTGCGCGACGGCGCCGTCACCCTCGCCCAGGCCCAGGTCATCGCGCGCGCCCTCGACCAGCTCCCCGACGAGGTCGGCACCGACGTCCTCGCCCACGCCGAGGAGTGCCTGATCGGGCACGCCGCCCAGTTCGGACCGCGACCGCTCGCCCGGCTCGCCGGCCGGATCCTCGATGTCGTCGCGCCCGAGATCGCCGAGGCCGCGGAGGCCAAGCGACTCACCGCACTCGAGGACGAGGCCCGGCACGCCACCCGCGTGACCGCGCGTCGCATCGGCCGCGGCCGCACCCGGATGACCATCGTCGTCCCGGACGCGATGGCCGACCGGGCACTCACCTACCTCGAGGCGTTCACCAACCCCCGCAAGGCCCAGGACCGCTGCGGCCACGGACTCGCCGCCGACGCCGTCACCCGGCTCGGCGCCTACCCGCGGCGCCTCGGCGCGGCGTTCTGCCAGCTCCTCGAGGCCGTCGACCCGTCCCGGCTGCCGGTCCACGGCGGCGACGCCACCACCGTCCTCGTGACGCTCTCGCTCGACGACCTGCGTGCCGAGCTCGCCACCGCCGAGCTGATCGGGGGCAGCCACGTGCCCGGCGACGACGAGCCCACCAGGATCACCGCCGCCGAGGCCCGGCGCCTCGCCTGCACCGCCGGCATCATCCCCGTTGTCCTCGGCGGCGACTCCGAGATCCTCGACCTCGGCCGCCTCCAGCGTCTGTTCACCGCCGCCCAGCGCAAGGCCCTCATTCTGCGCGACCGCCGGTGCCGGGCCGAGGGCTGCCAGGTCGCCGGCACCTGGTGCGAGGCCCACCACTGGCACCCCTGGTCCACCGGCGGTCGGACCGACCTCGTCGACGGCGTCCTGCTCTGCCATCACCACCACCAGCGCGTCCACGACGCACGCTTCACCGCCGAACGGCTCCCCGACGGCGACGTCCGGTTCCACCGGCGTACCTGAGCTTCCGGGAACCGCCCCCGTTCCGGGGCCGTGACTAGCCCGTCGCCCGGTCCGCCTCGACCAGCAACCGCAGGATCCGGTCGAGCTCCGATCGGTCGGCCGGGTCCAACCCGGCGAGGCGCTGCTCGGTGACGGCGCGCCGTGCCTGCGCCAGCTCCGCGTCGAGCCGGAGGCCCTCGGCCGTGGGGACGATGGTCGTCGCGCGCCGGTCCGACGGGTCCGGCACCCGCTCCACCAGCGAGCGCGCCTCGAGCGCGTCGACCACCTCGGTGGCCGACCGGGGCGCGATCCGCAGGTGCTCGGCGATCACCGACGGTCGCGCCGACCCCAGCTCCCCCACGATCCGCAGCGCCCGCGCCTGGCCGGGGGTGATGTCCCAGTCCGCCATCGCCTCGCCGAAGGCCCGCCGCATCGAGCGCGCGGCCGCCATCAGCAGGTCGACGGTCGACTCCTCGGCGTCACGGGGGCGGTGCACGGGGAACATCCTAGCGAATGCTGTTGTTTCCTCATCATGAGGTAACCTCAGCAATCTTCCGGACACCTGAGAGGTGACAATGGCGAACCCCCCGACCAGCGGCCGTCGCGGCCGCGACCCCCTGACCCGGGACCCTGCGTCCCGCCGCGCCGAAGCCGCCCAGCTCGCGGACGCGCCCGTCTCGCTGCGCCGGATCGGCCGGCTCTTCGCGCCCCACCGCGCGCGGCTCGCGCTGGTGGTCGGCCTGATCGTGCTCAGCTCGGTGATCGGGCTGGCCCAGCCCTTCCTGGTCAAGCGCATCATCGACGTCGCCCTCCCCCAGCAGGACGTCTCGGTCCTGTTCGTCTGCGTGGCGCTCATGGTCGGCATCGCGATGGCGTCCGCCGCGATCGGCGTCGTGCAGACCTGGCAGTCGACGACCGTCGGTCAGCGGGTCATGCACCGCCTGCGCTCGGACCTGTTCGGCCACCTGCAGCGCCAGTCGATCGGCTTCTTCACCCGCACCCGCGGCGGCGAGATCCAGTCCCGCGTGGTCAACGACATCGGCAGCATGCAGTCGGTCGTCACCTCGACGGCGACCTCGATCGCCGCGAACCTCACCACGGTCGTCGGCACCCTCGTCGCGATGCTGCTGCTGAGCTGGCAGCTCGCGCTGGTGACGCTCGTGGTCCTGCCGCCCGCGGTCGTGCTCACCCGCCAGGTCGCCCGGATGCGGTACGCCGTCACCTCGGCCCGGCAGGCCAAGCTCGCCGACCTCCACGTCCAGGTCGAGGAGGGCCTCTCCGTCAGCGGCGTCCAGCTCACCAAGACCCTCGGTGCCGGCCCCGCGCTAGCCCGGCGCTTCGAGCAGACCTCGGCCCAGCTCGTCGACCTCGAGATCCGCTCCCAGCTCGCCGGCCGCTGGCGGATGGCGACCATGACGGTCGTCTTCGCCGCCGTCCCGGCCGCCCTCTACCTCGCCGCCGGGCTCCCCGCCACCTCGGGCGGCATGACGATCGGCACCCTGGTCGCCTTCGTGGCGCTGCAGGGTGCGCTGTTCCGGCCGCTGATGGGGCTGCTCAACGTGCAGGCCGACGTGACCGCGTCGCTCGCGCTCTTCAGCCGGCTCTTCGAGTACCAGGACCTGCCGGTCGAGGTCGACGACCCCGCCGCCCCGACCACCATCGACCGGGTCCGCGGCGAGGTGCGGATCGACCACGTCGACTTCGCGTACGGCGACAGCCCGGTCCTCCACGACATCGACCTGCTGGTGCCCGCCGGCGGCTCGCTCGCCCTGGTCGGCGAGACCGGCAGCGGCAAGTCGACGCTGGCCTCCCTGGTCGCCCGCCTCCACGACCCGACGTCCGGGGCGGTCCGCATCGACGGCGTCGACGTCCGCGACCTCACCCTGGTCGACCTCGCCGGCATCGTCGGCGTGGTCACCCAGGAGACCTACCTGCTGCACGCGACCGTGCGTGACAACCTGCGGCACGCCAAGCCCGACGCCACCGACGCCGAGCTCGAGGCGGCCTGCCGGGCGGCCCGCATCCACGACGTACTGGCCGGGCTGCCGGAGGGCTACGACACGATGGTCGGCTCGCGCGGCCACCGGTTCTCCGGGGGCGAGAAGCAGCGGCTGGCGATCGCCCGCACCCTGCTGCGCGACCCGCGGATCCTGGTACTGGACGAGGCGACCAGCGCGCTGGACAACGAGACCGAGCGCGCCGTCCAGGACGCGCTCGACGACCTCGCGGTCGGTCGCACCACGATCACGATCGCGCACCGGCTCTCGACGGTCCGCAACGCCGACCAGATCGCCGTGCTCGCCCAGGGCCGCGTCGCCGAGCTCGGCACCCACGAGGAGCTGCTGCTCCGCGGTGGGCGCTACGCCGACCTGGTGCGCAGCGGGCTGACCGAGGCCGTCGCGGCCTAGGCCGAGAGCGCGACCTCGCCGGTCGCGCGGCAGACCTCGTCCCACGGCGTCGCCGTCAGGCCGAAGGCCTCGGTGATCGCGCTGGAGTCCAGCACGTAGTCGCGCTGGAACTGGTACGCCGTCTCGCGCATCTCCCGCAGGAACGGCACCACGATGCCGCCGACGCTGAGCATCGCGCCGGGCCAGGACCGCACCGTCACGGGCGCGCGGTCGACGGCTCGGCACACGTCGGCCAGCGTGTCGGCCTGGCTCCGGGCGGGGTTGGTGGGCGCGTGCCACACCCGGCCCCATGCGGTGGGCTCGGTCGCCACCGTCACCAGCGCGGTCGCCATGTCGCGCACGTCGGTCATCGAGTGCAGGGCCGACGGGTCGCCGAACACGCGGGCCGTCTTGCCGGCGACCGCGCGCTTCGCGGCGATCGGGATGTGCGCCTCGGTGACGCCCGGTCCCATGTAGTCCGAGCCGCGGACCTCGACCGCGCGCAGCAGTCCCTCGCGGTGCCGGCGCTCGAGGTCGGCCCACATGTGCGCGCGCAGGGCACCCTTCACCCCGATGGCCGCGTCGGGCAGGTCCTCGGTCATCGGGACGTCGACCGGCCCGTAGGGGTAGAGGTTGCCGGTCACGGCGAGCACCGCGCCGGTCCGCTCGGCGGTGGTCGCCAGGGCCTCCGCGATCGGCGGCCAGTAGATCGGCCAGATGTGGTAGCTGGGCGGGTTCACGCAGTTGTAGACGGCCTCGGCCCCGTCGACCAGCTTGGTCAGGACGTCCGCGTCGGCGGCATCGGCCGCCGCCCGGCGTACTCCGGCGATCTCGGGACCGGTGCCCGAGCGGCTGGCGAGGACGACCTCGTGGCCGCGGCGGACGAGCTCGGCAGCGGTGGCGCGGCCGACCGGGCCGGCTCCGACGACGACGTGGTGGGACATGGCTTCTCCTGAGGTCTGAAAGCGAGAGCACTGCTCTCTGTTGTCACCACCATGGCACGACGTCGACGAGAAAGCAAGAGCACTGCTCTCATCTGTTGCCATTGCTCTCGGAACGCGGGAGGATGCGGTCCGTGTCCGCACCTCGCACCGCCCGCGCCATCGCCCGCGCCGAGCTGACCCGGGCCATCCTCGAGCTGGCCGGCCAGCAGCTGGCCGAGGTCGGCCCCGCCGCCCTGTCGGTCCGGCGGATCGCCCGCGAGCTCGAGATGGCCTCGTCGGCCGTGTACCGCTACTTCCCCAGCCGCGACGCCCTGCTCACCGCCCTCATCGTCGAGGGGTACGACGACCTCGGCTCGCACGCGGAGGCCGCCGACGCCGCGGTCACCTCACGGAACCGCCACGACCTGCGCTGGCAGGCGGTCTCGCACGCGGTGCGCGACTGGGCGCGAAGCCAGCCGCACCGCTACGCCCTCCTCTACGGCAGCCCGGTCCCCGGCTACGCCGCCCCCCAGGACACCGTCACCCCGGCCACCCGCATCACCGCCCTGCTCCTGTCGATCGTCCGCGACGCCGAGCAGGCCGGCGTGCGCCCGGTCGGCACGATCCCCGTCTCCCCCGCCGAGGCCGCCTCCGTCCACCCGGTCGCCACGATGCTCGACCCCGGCGTCAGCGACGAGATGACCGTCCGCGCCCTCACCGCCTGGGCCACCCTCTTCGGCCACATCTCCCTCGAGCTCTTCGGCCACATGCACCGAGGAGTGCTCGACTACGACGTGCACTTCACCCAGGTCGTCGACCAGGTCGCGGCTGACCTCGGGATTGCCTGACGTTGCGCTGCCCCCGATGCGCTGCGCACCCGGTTGAGCAGCGTCGAACCGCCCAGAATGACGCTGGGGTGCGCGCAGTAACAGGACTGGCTTACGGCTACCCGAGGAGCGACCGTGAACGTCGGCATCTGCACCCGCATCAGCACAACCCGGCCAGGTGGAAGGCGAGTCCCTGCCTGAGCAGGAGCGGCACGCGCGAGCCTTGGGCCGAGACGCACGGCCACGACGTGGTTGCGGTCGACAGCGACGTAGTCGCAGTCGACGGCGACGCGGGCCGCTTCGGAGCGCTCCCGGTCACCGAGCGCCCTGGGTTGGCCGACGCCTTAGAGCCCTAGAGACGGGCGCTCCCGACGCCCCCATGATGCTCGACCTGGACCGGCTGGCCTGTGAGGCCGCGCCACCGACGCCGCGGACTACCAGGTGTTCACGGATCTGCTAGACGCCGTGCTCGCGATGCCGACCGGCTACTGAGCTCGCCGACGATCGCTCGGCAAACCCTCTGGGAGTTTCTGGAAACGCACGCAATGCTCCCTGCATTGCTCCTCAGCAGCATCGTACGAAGGCCCGCGATGTACACAGGCTTACCGCGCGACACGCCGCGCCGAACATCTTCACCCCGCCTGCCGGTCTCATGGCGTGGTACGCTCCTCACACCTGGTCGAGAGGCGGCAGCAAATGGCGTTCGAGGTTTTCAAGAAGGGCAGTGCTCCCGTGAGCACCGTGCCTTCAGTGACGATTCAGAAGCGCGGTCTGTTGTCATTGAACAAGACGGCGGCACAGATGCTCGCTGTTGACGGCGGCGACGAAGTTCCCGAGGGCGTCGAACTGCTGTGGGACGCCGACCGCCGCGTCATCGGAATCCGCTCAGCTCCCCTCACGAACCCGAACGCCTACCCGCTGCGCCCGCAGGGACAGAAGGCTTCCGGACCGTTCCTCATCGCAGGAACACTGTTCACCAAGTACATCGGCATCGACACCTCGGAAGCTCGGAGGTGGGTGCCGAAGCTCGAGAACGACATCTTGATCGTCGACTTGAACGCAGAGTCGGGGATGGTCGCTGGACCCGGTCGTCGCTCCCGCGCGGAACTCGAAGGCGAGACTCGCGACGGCGCAGCTGATGACGGCGAGACAGACGACGACAAATAGAGACTTCCCCTGCCCCGCTTTCGTACAGCGGGGCCAGGGGAAGAGGGTGGCGATTACCGAGGCCAGGTAAGTCCTCTGGTCGCCATGGTTGCGGAACCTAGGGGGCCAGTGTATCCACACTGGCCCCCTACCTCTGTCTCGGCGCGCTGCCGACTGCCGACGCGCGTTTGGGTCTGCTGCACGGATCGGTGACATCTGATCTGCGTCGGTATGCGTCGACGCTAGAAGGATGTGCACTGTGCCCAAGCCATTCCCCAAGGAGTTCCGCGAGGACGTGATTCGGGTCTATCGCGATTCGGATGCCTCGATGGCTCAGGTAGCGAAGGACTTCGGCATCTCGGCGTCGTGTCTGAAGCGATGGCTCACGATCGATGACCGGAGGTCGGCGTCGCCCTCAGCGGCTGGCCGGGCCGCCAACGAGTCCGACGCGCTGCGTGAGGCCAACAAGCGGATCAAGCTGCTCGAGCAAGAGAACGAGGTCCTACGCCGGGCGGCCGCGTATCTGTCGCAGGCGCACCTGCCGGGAAAATGATGTACCCGCTCGTCCGCGAGCTTGCCTGTGACGGGATCCCCGTGACGGTGACGTGCCGGGTCCTCAACATCGCCCGCCAGCCCTACTACCGCTGGCTCGCATCACCGGTCACCGACGCTGAACTCACCGCGGCCTACCGCGCGAACGCCCTGTTCGATGCCCACCGCGAGGATCCGGAGTTCGGCTACCGGTTCCTGCTCGACGAAGCCCGCGACGGTGGTGAGTCGATGGCCGAGCGGACCGCGTGGAAGATCTGTTCCGACCAGGGCTGGTGGTCGGCGTTCGGGAAGAAGCGCGGCCGCAACGGCAAGCGTCCTGGGCCACCGGTGCACGACGACCTGGTGCGTCGGGACTTCACCGCCACGGCGCCGAACAACCTGTGGCTGGCCGACATCACCGAGCACTGGACCCGCGAGGGCAAGCTCTACATCTGCGCGATCAAGGACGTCTACTCCAACCGGATCGTGGGCTACTCCATCGACTCACGGATGAAGTCACGGATCGCGGTCTCTGCGCTCGACAACGCCGTCGCCCGCCGCGCGGGCGAGGGCGCCGATGTGGCCGGCTGCGTGCTCCACACCGACCGCGGGTCGCAGTTCAGATCCAGAAAGCTCGTCCACCAGCTCAACCGGCATCGGATGGCCGGCTCCATGGGCCGGGTCGGCGCGGCCGGTGACAACGCCGCCATGGAGAGCTTCTTCTCACTGCTGCAGAAGAACGTCCTCAACCGACGCGTCTGGAACACCCGCGAGGAACTGCGGATCGCGATCGTGACCTGGATCGAGAAGACCTACCACCGCCGCCGTCGACAGGCCGCTCTTGGCCGGTTGACCCCGGTCGAATACGAACTGATCATGGCCCCAGCCGTCATCCAGGCGGCCTAACCGAACCTGTCACCAGTTCGTGCAGCAGCCCCATCGCTTTCGTCCTCAACTTCGTGGTCGGCGTTCGAATCAGCCGTCCAGGCCCGGGATCGAGCGATGGATGGCGATCTGGGTTCACTCAGAGCGCTTCTGACCGATGGCGTCGCGGCAATCGAGTCGTTCATCAGAGAGCGAGCCGAGGAGTGGAATTACGCTGGCAACACCCCGAGACTTGAAGACTCAGCGGAAGCTCGCGTCCCGTTTGATGACAAGGTCAAGCAGTGGATTCCCGCTATGACCGGGAAACGTCTCGACCTTGGAGGTCAGGTGTGGCGGGACTTTCGCGAGTTCAGAGAACTGCGGGACGACGTAGTGGTGCACGCGAAGTCCTCGGCGTCCGCATGGTCATTGGCTGATCAGGCACGGACCGTAAACCTGTTCCGCTCGGTCGCCGAGCTCATGCTCGAGGCCTACAAGCTCTTCGGTCTACGCGTGCCCTCGGTGATCATCCGAGCCGCGTACGTTACTGATGCGATCCCAGCGAAAGACGGGATGCCGCAGTAGCTGGCTCGCGCAGTCCTCATCGATCCACACCGGACCGCTGCGTGATCGACCGCACAGCGACCGCCCCATTCCGCCGCGGGAGGGCGCGGCTGGCAGCGTGCTGGAGAGACTCGGGAACGAGTCTCGAGCACTCCCGCTGTCGGCTAATCGCGAACGTCGCCGCACCGCTGGCAGTGCCAGCAGCTGATGGTGCTGACCGGCTCCCCGCCCCAGCGTTGGGCGAGACCTACGACGCGAACCTCCAGAGGTTCACCGCACGTGCACGTCCTCGACTCAGGGACCGTAGGCCACCACCGCCACCGCCTCATCTATCGATGGTGAGCCCATGAGCCACGAAGCGCCATAACCCGTTGGGAGGGTGCTGGAGTCAGACCAACAAGACTCGGACCCGTACCACTTCGCGGCCGCGTCTTAGCGCGCCGCGAACCGGACGCTACGGCGTCCAGCTGGACGCGGTCGGCAGCGGCCGCTGCCAGTTGCATAATGCGCCCCGCGCTCTTCAGCGACCAGTTGTCTGAAACGCTCAACCTGCACTGGGATCTGACCTAGCCTGCGCGCATGCGCCCACTCTCGGGAGTCCTCCTCGGTCCCGTCGTCTGCCTCGCCCTCATCGCGTCCGCAGGACTCGCCGACGCTGCTGATCGCGCTGGCAAGGCCAACCCGTGGGCGGCCTACTTCCCTGCGAAGGGCGTGACCTGCACCGAGCAGGTCGCCAAGGACGGCGTGGTCAAGGGCATTATGCGGACCACGGTCAAGAAGAAGTCGGCGCGCGAGGTGGTGACCTACACGCCGGGTGCCGGGCGCAGCACCTACCAGCTCCTGTCTGGGGGACGCCTGCACAAGGCGAAGTCGGCGACGGATACTGACGGCGGTTACCGCACGCACATCTCTGCCGCCATGACCTTGCCGTCCCCAGGAGCGCTCGCCCACCACAAGGCCGGACGACAGTCCATCACCATGACGATGACCGTGCCGCGTCGCTCCGCCCACCTCCTCCTCCAGCACGGCCGGACGTTCCGGATGGTTGCGCTGTACCGAGCGGGAGGGCTCGGCGCACAGCGGATGCAGCTCGCCGACGCGGACCAGACCCAGGTACCCGCCGTCGGTTACCGGGTGGCCCTGCGATCGCTGACGATCAGCAACTTCAAGCCGGCCTACCGCAACCGGTTCAAGCGACAGATCCGTCCGGTGTTCACCGAGCTGCAGTACACCAGCTGGATGGCTGAGCGCCTCGGTGAGGTGCTGTTCTTCCACCGGAACTCGCGCGGGACACGGTGGACTGCGACCAGTACCGGTTGCGTCCGACGCACCCACGATGCCCGCACGACCTCGGCACCGGCCGCTGGCCTGCCGGCGGGCCTCTTGCCCGCCCAGCACATCGACGCCTCGCGGGCGGCACGGGTGTTCGCGACGGCAGTCCGCCGCTAGAACGGCGCCGTCAGCGCGACCACACCGGCGCGACGTTCTTCCGGTAACCGCGCCCGAAGACGCCGGTCATGATCGTCAGGACCGGGCCGGGGACGGTGCCCTTGACCGCGGCGGTCTCGGCGGGCGAGGCGCCGTCGAGCAGCCAGGCGAAGAAGCGGCCGCCGCGGGAGGGGCTGACCTTGGCGAACTTCTTGCCCATCTCGACGATGGCGGGGTCGTCGACGTTGTCGAGGTAGACCTGCTCGAGCTCGGCTTCCTCGTGATCGAGGTGGGTGACCGTGACGGTGCGCAACTGCTCGAAGGCGGCCCGTGCCTGGTCGACCTGCTCGCGGCCGGGGTTGCTGACGAGGTCGGCCATGGCCGTGCGCGTGACGGCGAGCGCGTGGGCCATCGTGTCGTGCTCGGCGTCCATGGTGGCCAGCAGCTCGGGGGTCACGCCGATCTTCTGCAGCGCGGGCCACGCGGTCTCGTGCTCACCCTCGTGGTGGTAGGTGAGCTGGTCGTCGAAGTTCGCCCACGCCCGGTCGAGCTCCTGCGCCCGGCGCTGGTCGCCGACGGGGAACGAGTCCAGCGCGGCGATGAAGCGATCCAGGTCCCGGCGGAACGCGCCGTGGATGACCTTGTTCATGCTCATGTCGGTGTGGGCCATGGCTCCGACCCTAGGACGGGCGCGGCCCCGGAGGACAGCGAAATGTCAGCAGCCGTGGTTGGCCTGGGCGCAGGTGTCCAGCCCCCAGCGCAGCGTGTAGTGCCGCTCGACGCCGGAGTAGCGCACCGTCACCTCGATCGGGGGGTCGTCGAGCTCGTTGCCCTGCGCGGCGTACCGGTGAACGACCCGCCACCAGGTGCGGCCGTCGCCCTGGACGGTGTCGGCCTGCACGGTGGTGCCGTCCGGGAAGGTGTAGGTGACGTCGAACGACCCGGCGCCCTGCGGGACGACGCCGCCGGCGACCCGGACGCCGTTGCTCGAGCTGACGCGGTAGGTCACGACGCCCTCGGACGGCGACAGCGGCAGCGGCTGCTGCACGGTCGTCACCCCGTCCCGGACGTCGCAGAGGACGAACCGGTCGCCGGCGACCAGCATGCTGGTCCCGTCGCGGAAGGAGGCGCCGAGCTCGGCGTCGGGCAGGACGTTGACGGCCTCCTGCGGGCAGTCGCCACTGCCCGCCTGGACGGCCCCCGTGGGGGTCGGCGCCGGTGTCGTCGTGCTCGCGGTCGAGGTGGGCGTCGGGTCCCAGGACATCGACCACGATGGACCGGTCGAGGGCGAGGCGCTCACCGTGACGGCGGGCGTCGAGCTCGCACCGGCCGCCGGGCCGGCGCCCTCCCCCGTGGTCCGCCCGGCCTGCACCGCCCAGGCGGCGAGCCCGATGACGAGCACGACCGCGGCCGCGACAGCGGCAGGGATGATCCAGGACCGGGACGGCGGGCGCTGGGCGGCCTCGAGCAGCTCGGCGCGGATCCGGGCGCGGGCCTGGTCGGGCAGCGGCTCGTCGGGCGGTGGGGTGGGCTCGGTCATCGTTCGTCCTCGCGGGGATCGGTCGTCAGGTCGGTGAGCCGGGCCCGGGCCCGGGAGAGGCGGGACCGCACGGTCCCGACGGGGACGTCGAGCGCGGCGGCCGCCTGCTCGTAGGTCAGCCCGGACCACGCGACCAACCCGAGCACCTCGCGCTCGTGGGGCGGCAGGGCCTCGATCGCCGCCAGTACGGCGGCCATCTGCTCGGTCGAGCCGAGCCGGTCGGCCACGCGGTCGGCGTGGTCGGGCACCGGCTCCGGGCGCGGGAGCGCGGCCAGGGCGCGCAGGCGCCGGCGCCGGGAGCGGGTCAGGTTGCGGCACACGTTGGTCGCGACGCCGTACAGCCACGGCAGGGCGCTGCCGTCGTGCAGCCGGACCCGGCGCCGGTGCCGCCAGACCTCGAGGAACACCGTCGAGACCGCGTCCTCGGCCTCGCCCCAGTCCCCCGTCGCCCGGAAGCAGTGGTTGTAGATGCGGTCGCCGTGCCGGTCGAAGAGCGTCGCCAGCGCCTCGGGGTCGCCCGCGCGAAGCCCGTCGACGAGCGCCTCCTCGGTGGCCACCGCTCCTCCTCGCTGCACATCCGGACATGTCCGCTGCGGGCCGGGGGTTCCCGACTACCGTGTGCCCCGTGCGAGACGGGCTACACGAGGGCGACCGGGTGGCGCTGCTCGTCCCCGGGTCGCTGACCTACCTGGCCGCCGTCGGGTCGCTGCTGGCCCGCGGCGTGGTGCCGATCCCGCTCGACCCTCGGCTGACGGCGTACGAGCGCGAGCGGATCCTCGGCACCCTCTCCCCCGGCCTCGTGGTCGAGGACGAGGACGACCTGGCCGCGCTGGCCGGCGAGCTCGACCTGCCGCGGGCCCGGCCGATGCACGTCACCAGCGGCACGACGGGGACGCCCAAGGGCGTGTGGAGCGGCGTGCTCGGCGCCGAGGACGCCGGCGCGCTGGTCGCGGAGGAGCGCGAGCTGTGGGGATTCCGCGCCGACGACGTCAACCTGGTCCTGAGCCCGCTCTACCACTCGGCGCCGCTGCGGTTCGCGAGCGGGACGGCGCTCGCCGGCGGGCGCGTGGTGATCCCCGGGCCGTTCGACGCCGCCACCGTGACCGCCGCGATCGAGGCCGAGCGCCCGACCTCGATGTTCTGCGTCCCGGCGCACCTGCAGCGGCTCTTCGCCCACTGGGACGAGCACGGCCGCCCCGACCTCTCCAGCTTCCGGCTGGTCGCCCACGCCGGCGCGCCGTGCCCGCCGGCGATCAAGCGCCGGCTGATCGAGGCGTTCCCGGCCGGGTCGACCTGGGAGTTCTACGGTGCCACCGAGGGCCAGTTCACCGCGTGCCGGAGCGAGGAGTGGCTCGAGCGCCCCGGCACCGTCGGCCGCGCCCGGCCCGGCCGCCGGCTCTCGGTCGACCCGGACGGCACGATCTGGTGCGCGGTGCCGCCGTACGCCCGGTTCGAGTACTTCGGCGACCCGGTGAAGACGGCGGCGGCCTGGCGGACCGACGCGGACGGACGGAGCAGCTTCACGGTCCGCGACGTGGGCCGGCTCGACGACGACGGCTACCTCTACCTCGACGGCCGGCGTCACGACCTGATCATCAGTGGCGGCGTCAACGTCTACCCGCTCGAGGTCGAGAACGCGCTGCGCGACCACCCCGGGGTCGTCGACGTCGCCGTCTACGCGATGCCCGACGAGCGCTGGGGCCAGCGGGTCTGCGCGGCCGTCGTCGGGACCGCGACCGCGGCCGAGCTCGACGCCCTGGCACGCGAGCGGCTGGCACCGCCGAAGCGGCCCAAGGAGTACCACCACCTCGACGAGCTGCCGCGCACGCTCACCGGCAAGGTCCGCCGCGACCAGCTGGGCCAGACCTAGCCGGCGCTCGGCACCACCGTCTCGACGTCCGAGTAGACCTCCGAGACCGAGGTCCCCTTGGCCATCTGCACCCGGAACTCGTAGGTGTCACCGGGCACGAGCCCGGCCGCCGTCCAGGTGGTGCCGGCGATGCCCTGCGGCAGCCGCTGCCACTCCTCGCCGCGGGTGGCGTCGCGCTGCCAGACGTACGCCGTCCAGCCGCCCGGCGGCGGCTCCCAGCTGAGCTCCGCCGCCCCTGCCAGGGGTCGCGCCACGAGCTCAGCCGGGCGGGTCGGCACCGGCGGGACCGACGGCAGCGGGCGCGGGTAGGGCGTGCCGATCCCCAGGCCGGCGAGGGCGTCGGCGACGCCGGCGGCGATCTTCACCTCGCCGCTCGCGGACGGGTGGACCAGGTCGTAGGTGTCGACGTCCTCGACGAACACCTCGGGCGCGCGGGCGACCACGACCCGGGAGGTCACCGTGTCGAGCCGGGCGGCGAGGTCGTCGAGCTCGTCGTCGTACTCCGCGATCTCGGGGTACCAGCGTTGCGGCAGGCCGCCGAGCACGACGTCGACCTCCGGGTCGGCGGCGCGGGCCTCGGCGACGAACTGCTCGGCGTCGGCGAGCAGCTGGGAAGCCGTGGCACCGCTCCACAGCGCGTCGTTGACGCCGAGCAGCTCGACCACGACGTCGGGGTGGTAGGCGCTGACCAGGCTCCCCACCGGCCAGTCGTGCGAGATGAACGCCTTCCCCCACCGGCCGGCGTGGTCGCGGTCGAAGTCCGGGTCGGCGTAGTCGAGGTTGGGCGCGCTCGGCGGCGGACCGGCCACGTCCTGGTCGGGACCGACCAGGTCGACGTCGGCGCCGGCGTCGCGCAGGTGCTCCCAGAGGCGGTAGCGCCACGTCCAGTCGCCGGAGGACCCCTGGGTCACGGAGTCGCCGACCAGGACCACGCGGGTCGGTCCCGACTCCTCCGGGTTCAGGCGGTCGACCACGGCGACAGCGGAGACGGCCAGCGCGGCGACGACCAGCACCACACCAGCGCTGAGCGCGACGACTCCACGACGAGGTCCCGGCGAGCCCACGTCAGCCGGCGAAGCGGCGGCGGTACTGCTGCGGGCTCAGCCCGCGCACCCGCGCGAAGTGGTGGCGCAGGGTGGCGGCGTTCCCGAAGCCGACCTCGCCGGCGATCCAGTCGACGGAGTGGTCGGTGCGCTCGAGCAGCTCCTCGGCCGCCTGCACGCGCTGCCGGGTCACCCAGGAGTGCGGCGTGGTGCCGGTCTCCGCGCGGAACCGGCGGGCGAAGGTGCGCTCGGACATGTGGTTGCGCCGGGCGAGCGACGCGACGCTGAGGTCCTCGCCGAGGTTCTCGACGATCCACTGGAGCAGCGGCCCGAGCGTCTCGGCGTCGCAGTCGGGGACCGCGCGGGCGATGAACTGGGCCTGGCCGCCGTCGCGGTGCGGCGGCACCACGATCCGGCGGGCGGTCGCGGCGGCCACCGCGGCGCCGTACTGCTCGCGGAGCAGGTGCAGGGAGGCGTCGATGCCGGCCGCCGAGCCGGCTCCAGTGAGCACGGTGCCGTCGTGGCAGTAGAGGACGTCGGGGCAGACCTTCGCCTCGGGGTAGGTCGAGGCGAGCAGGTCGGTGTAGCGCCAGTGCGTCGTGCACTGACGACCGTCGAGGAGGCCGGCGGCGCCGAGCTCGAAGACGCCCGAGCAGTGGGCGTAGATGATCGCCCCACGCTCGTACGCCGCGCGCACGGCCTCGAGCACCGCGGGGTCGTGGTCCAGGAAGTCGTGCTTCGGGCTCAGGCAGACCAGGTCGGCCGCGGCCGTCGCCTCGAGCCCCCGCTCGACGTACAGGTCGTAGTCGGAGCGGCCGCGCACCCGCCCCGGCCGCGGGGTGCAGACCTGGAAGTCGAAGACCGGGTTGTCGTCCTCCGGGTGGTACGGCTCGCCCCAGACCTCGACGAGCGAGCCCAGCCCGAAGGGCTCGGCCCCGTCCTGCACGATCACGGCTACCTGCTGCACGCGCCCAGCCTGCCGCACGAGTGGCGGAAAATCAACGGAACGCGACTTTTCTGCCACTCGTGGCAGGATCACTTTGAGCGCAGGATTACTGCCATGACCTTCACACTCCTCATCATCGCCATCGCCGCCGCCGTCGTCTTCACCATCGCCGTCACCGCGCTGGTCGACCTGATCCGTCACGACGGAGCGGGCCGCACCCGGCCGCTGCCGCGCAGCCACCACGCCGACTCCTTCGACCCCTACGCCCAGCGCTTCGGCGGCTCCGCGGCCTGACCTCAGCCCCCGCTGCCGTGGTCCAGCGGCAGCAGGTCGGAGCCCTCGGCCTGCTTGATCCGCCGCTTGAGCCGGGCGAAGTTCGCGGCCTGCACGCGGGTCATCTGCGCGGGCTTGTAGGCCAGGTTGTGCCGCTCCAGCGGGTCCTTGAGGAGGTCGTACATCTCCCACTGGACCGGCTCCACCCCGGCGACGTCGTAGTACTTGGCCACCTTCCAGCGCCGCTCCCGGACCCCGACGATGTGGTTGGGCGGCCGGATGTACGGCCCGCTGGACTGACCGGCCTGCCAGTCGTCGTAGGTGAACAGGATGTCGTCCTGGACCGCGTCGGTGTCGGTCCCGAGGACCAGCCCGGAGTAGTCGACACCCTTCCAGTCGTCGCTCTTGACGTCGTCGGGCGCCGCCACGAGCGTGGCCAGGGTCGGCAGCAGGTCGATGTGCGAGACCAGCTGTCGCGACTTCCGCGCCTCGAGGAACAGCTCGGGGTTGGAGAAGACCAGCGGGATCCGGGTGCTCTCCTCGTAGAAGTTGAAGTTCTTCTGCTGCATCCGGTGCGCGAGGCCCATCTCGCCGTGGTCCGCGGTGCGGATGACCACGGTGTCGGCGAGCTGGTCGTTGTCCTCGAGCGTGTCGAGGATCTCGACGAGGTAGCCGTCGACGACCTTCATCAGGTTGCCGTAGAAGTTGACGTACTCGAGCTTCTGCTCGCGGGTGAGCGGCTTGCCGCCGAGCCCGTAGAGACGGGCGAACTGAGCCTGTGCGTCGGGCTTGGTCCGCAGGTCCTCGTCGAACGTCGCCGGCAGGCCGATGTCGCCCTCGAGGTCGGCCTGGGTATAGCCGGCCTGCTGCCACTTCGGCGGGTCCATGTTGCGCGGCCCCGGGTAGAAGAGCACGTCGTGCGGGTTGACCAGGCCGACCACCAGGCACCACGGCTTCTCGGCGCCGGCGCGCCGGTTGAGGAACTGGATGACCCCCTCCTCCCCCGCCTCGGGGTCACCCTCGTCGTGCATGTAGTGCCCGTCGTGGTCGACCGTGCCGCCGCCCGCCTCGGAGAGGTCCTGGTTGCCGCCGGAGTCCGGCGGGTCCCACCGGGTGAAGCCGTAGTCCCCGAGGTCGGAGGGCGCCCAGTCCTCACCGGCCGGCTTGGAGCAGTGCCACTTGCCCTTGTAGACCACCTCGTAGCCGGCGGCGCTCATCACCGTGGCGAGGTTCGTCAGGTCGGTGGACAGCTCGACCTGGGGATACTGGTCGGCCGGCATGTCCTCCTCGAGCGTGTACTTCACGCCGTGCTGCGCCGGGTAGAGGCCGGTGAACATGGTGGCGCGCGACGGGGAGCACATGCACGCGTTGGTGAACGCGTTCTCGAAGCTGACCCCGTGCTCCTTCAGCCGGGTCAGGCCCGGCAGGTTCTCCTCCTCCCAGCCCTGCGGGAAGTGCTGGGTGGCGCGCTGCTGGTCGTTGATGAAGATCAGGATGTTCTTGCCGGCCACGGCCGGCGCGACCGCGAAGCCCGGGTCGTTCAGGCCGCCGGCGAGAGCGACGGTCGGCGGTGTGGCCGCGGCGGCGGCGAGCAGCCCTCTGCGAGTGATCATCGAGGCTCCCTGGGTGGTGGTCCTCGCACCCTAGGGCGGGCGTCGCTGCCCGTCCGGCGAAAGCGAATGCCGACGGCCCGCCCGAGGATCTCGGGCGGGCCGTCGAGGTGACGAGGTCGATCAGCCGATCAGTTGCCACCGGTCAGCTTCTCGCGGAGCGCCTGGAGCGCCTCGTCGGAGGCCAGCGAGCCGCCGGTCGCCGTCTCGGCCTCGTCGGTGCCACCGCTGGAGTACGACGTCGCCTCGCCGGCCTCGACCTCGGCCTGCTTGGCCTCGGCCTGCTGCTTGACGTGCGCCTCCCAGCGAGCGTGCGCCTTGGCGTACTGGTCCTCCCAGCCGCGCGCGCGCTGCTCGTCGAAGCCCTCGGTACTCGCCGGTCTCCGGGTCGAAGCCCTCGGGGTAGACGTAGTTGCCCTGCTCGTCGTAGGTGGCCGTCATGCCGTACAGCGTCGGGTCGAAGTCCTCGACGTCCGCCGCGGTCGCGGTCTCGTTGGCCTGCTTGAGCGACAGCGAGATCCGGCGACGCTCGAGGTCGATGTCGATGATCTTGACCATGACGTCGTCGTTGACCCTGGACGACCTGCTCGGGGATCTCGACGTGACGCTCGGCGAACCGAGGAGATGCACCAGGCCCTCGATGCCCTCCTCGACGCGGACGGAGCAGGCCGAAGGGCACCAGCTTGAGTGACCTTGCCCGGCTTCTATCTGACCGATCCTGGTGGAGTCCGTGCGAAGTGCTGCCACGGGTCCTCCTGCGTCGCCTTCAGCGACAGGGAGACCCGCTCGCGGTCCATGTCGACGTCGAGGACCTCGACGGTGACCTCGTCGCCGACGGCGACGACCTCGAACAGGTGGTCGATGTGCTTCCAGGACAGCTCCGAGACGTGCACCAGGCCCGTCGACGCCGCCGGAGTCCACGAACGCACCGAAGTTGACGATCGAGGACACGACGCCCTGCGGATCTGGCCCTTCTGGGGCTGGGTCAGGAAGCCGTGGCGGACCTCGGACTGGGTCTGCTCGAGCCAGGCACGACGCGACAGCACGACGTTGTTGCGGTTCTTGTCGAGCTCGATGATCTTCGCCTCGAGCGTCTGGCCGACGTACGGCTGCAGGTCGCGGACGCGGCGCATCTCGACGAGGAGGCCGGCAGAAGCCGCGCAGGCCGATGTCCAGGATCAGGCGCCCTTGACGACCTCGATGACGGTGCCCTCGACGACGCCGTCCTCCTTGACCTGCTCGATGGTGCAGGCGCGCTCGTACTGGGCGCGCTGGACAGGATCAGGCGACCTTCCTTGTCCTCCTTCTGGAGGACCAGGGCCTCGACCTTGTCGCCGACCTCGACGACCTCGTTGGGGTCGACGTCGTGCTTGATCGACAGCTCGCGCGAGGGGATGACGCCCTCGGTCTTGTAGCCGATGTCGAGCAGGACCTCGTCCCGGTCGACCTTGACGATGGTGCCATCCACGATGTCACCGTCGTTGAAGTACTTGATCGTCGCGTCGATCGCGGCGAGGAAGTCCTCCTCCGACCCGATGTCGTTGACCGCGACCTGCGGTGCATCGGTGATGTCGGGGAGGGTCGAGATGCTGCTCGTCATAAGGAAGTTGTGTCCTTGGGATGGATGGGGTCGTGCGGGCACGTCGAAAGCCCTGTTTCACTACCGATGTGGGATAGCGAGCGAGGTTCCGCTCCGTCTGGGACCCAGGCAGACCTCCGGCGCACCCTCAAGCGTACGCGGCACGCGAGGGATCCGTCCAACCGGGCGGCGCCCGACCAGCGTAACCCCGGACCGCGTCCCCGGGTTGTCGGGACATGGATCTCCCGGCCGTCGTCAGCTATCCCGTCCGGGTCGCCGTCGCGACCACGCGCGCCTACCTCGGCACCTCGCTCGGCATCGCCTCCATCGACCGGCTCGCGGAGGCGATCAACGAGCTGATCGCGCCGGACCGCCCGCTGGGGCGGATGATCGCCCGCGACGGCGTGCTCGACCGGCTGATGACCGAGGACGGACCCCTCGAGCGGCTGCTCGCCGAGGACGGCGCGCTCGACCGGCTCGCCGCCTCCGAGGGCGTCCTCGACCGGCTGCTCGCGACCGGCGGTGCGCTCGACCGGCTCACGACCGAGGGCGGCCTGCTCGACCAGCTGCTGCGACCCGGCGGCCTCGCCGACCGGATGCTCAGCGACGACGGGTACGTCGAGAAGCTGGTCGCCGACGGCGGCACCCTCGACCAGCTGGTGGCGCTCGGCGAGACGCTCGAGTCGATCCAGCCGCGGCTGGCCCAGCTGGCCGAGATCATCCCGGCGCTGTCCACCTCTGCCGACGCGCTCGGCCAGGCGGTCGGCCCGCTCGGCGAGCTCGCCGGGCGGATCCCGCTCGCCCGCCGGCGCCAGGCCGTCGGCTGACCCCGTCCCCTAGGCTCGGGGCGTGGACGACCACCTCCCGCAGCAGGTCCGCGTCGAGCGGAGACCGGTCACGGAGGCGGAGTCGCGGCACGCCAACGGACCCGACTGGGACCGGTACGCCGACGAGTACCAGGCCACGCACGGCGAGTTCCTCGGTGACGCGGGCTTCGTCTGGGGGCCCGAGGGCC
>NZ_JBGAHF010000018.1:0-94287 GCF_044226305.1 Nocardioides sp.
CTGAGGCACACGACCCGGTGGTCGTGCCTTGCGAGGCTCAGAGGTCGAAGAGCGACCCGGACTGGTTGATGTCGACGTCCGTCTTCGGCTGGTGGGCCGGGCCGTCGGACGTCGACGGCTTCTTCTCCTCGGGCTCCGCTGCCGCCTCCGGCTCGGGCGTCGGCTCCGCTGCCGCCTCCGGCTCGGGCGTCGGCTCCGCCGCTGCCTCGGGCTCGGGCTCGGCCGAGCCGTCGTCGCTCGCGGCGGCGGTGGCCGCCGCACTCAGCGCCGTCGGGTCCGGCTTGCTGTCATCGGCCGCACCCGTGGTCGGCTCCGGCTCCGGCTCGGGCTCCGCCTCGGCCTCCGTCGCAGCAGGAGTCGCGGCGGGTGCCGCGGCGGCCGGCTCGGGGGCGGCGATGTCGAACAGCGACCCGCCCGACCCCAGGTCGACCTGCGCGGCCGGCTCCGGCGCTGCCGGTGCCTCCGGCTCCTCGGCCGGTGCCGCAGCAGCGGGCTCGGCCGTCGGCTCCGGGGCCGGGCTCGGCTCGGGGGTGGCGATGTCGAACAGCGACCCGCCGGAGCCCAGGTCGGGCGCGGGCGCGGGCGCGGCCTTCGCCTCCGCCGCGGGTTCCGGCGTCGCCTCGGGCTCCGCCTGCGAGGCGGCCGGCGCCGGCTCGTCGGCGGCGATGTCGAACAGCGACCCGCCGGACGAGGGGGCCGGCTCGGCCTTCGCCTCGGGCTTCGGCTCGGGCGCGGCCGGCTCGGAGGCCGGCTCGGTGTCCCCGCCGAGGTCGAAGAGCGACCCGCCCGACGACGCGGGCTCGGCGGCCTGCGCCTCCTCGGCGACGGTCGTGTCCTCCGCAGCGGTCTCCGGCTCGGTGTCGGCCGGGGTGTCGAACAGCGAGGACCCACCGGAGGCCTGGGCCGCCGGGCCGACGTCCGCGGTCTCGGTGACCGTGTCCGCGGTCTGCGTCTCGTCGCCGGCCTCGGGCTCGGCCTTGGTCTCGGTGGACCGTGCGGCCGGCGCGGCGGCGCCGCCCGAGCCGGGGGCGTAGCGGGTCGCCATCTCACCCTTGACCGAGGCAAGCAGCATCTGCGCGACGTCGAGCACCTCGACCTCGGCGCGGGCCTCGCCCTTGTCCTGCTGGGCGGTGAGCCCGTCGGAGAGCATCACCCGGCAGAACGGGCAGCCGACCGCGATCTGGTCGGCGCCGGTGCCGACCGCCTCGACCGTGCGGTTGACGTTGATCCGCTCGCCGATGTTCTCCTCCATCCACATGCGGGCGCCACCGGCGCCGCAGCAGAAGGACCGCTCGGAGTTGCGCTCCATCTCGACGAACTCGGCGCCGGGGAGCACCTGGAGCAGCTCGCGCGGGGGCGTGTAGACGCCGTTGTGGCGGCCGATGTAGCAGGGGTCGTGGTAGGTGATCGACCGCTGGTGGGCGCCGGCCCCGTCGGCGACGGGGGTCAGCTTGCCCTCGCGGACGAGCCGGTTCAGCAGCTGGGTGTGGTGCACGACCTCCAGCTCGATCCCGAACTCCTTGTACTCGTTCTTGAGGGTGTTGAAGCAGTGGGCGCAGGTCGAGACGACCTTCTTGACCTTGTGCTCCTTGAACGTCTCGACGTTCTGCTGGGCGAGGCCCTGGAACACGAACTCGTTGCCGGCCCGGCGGGCGGAGTCACCGGTGCAGGTCTCGCCGTTGCCGAGCACGCCGAAGCTGACGCCGGCCATGTCGAGGAGCTCGGCGACCGCGCGGGTGGTCTTCTTCGCCCGGTCCTCGTACGCGCCGGCGCAGCCGACCCAGAACAGCCACTCGACCTCGTCGAGGGACTCGATGCTCTCCCCGACGACCTTCACCTCGAAGTCGAGGCCCTTCGCCCAGTCCATCCGGGCGTTGGGGGACATGTTCCACGGGTTGCCGTTGTTCTCGAGGCCGCGGAAGAGCTGGTTGAGCTCGCTGGGGAAGTTCGACTCCACGAGCACCTGGTAGCGGCGCATGTCGACGATGTGGTCGACGTGCTCGATGTCGACCGGGCACTGGTTGACGCACGCGCCGCAGGTGACGCAGGACCAGAGGACGTCGGGGTCGATGACGCCCGCGCCGTTCTCGGGCATGTAGAACCAGTCGTCACCGGTGTCGCCGACCAGCGGCCGCTCGACCTCCTTGGTGAGCGTGTCGCTGCCCTCGAGCAGCCCGGCGCGCTTGTCCTCGTCGGCGAGGAGGTACGGCGCCTTCGCGAACGACGCGTCGCGCAGCGCCATGATCATCAGCTTCGGCGACAGCGGCTTCTCGGTGTTCCACGCGGGGCACTGCGACTGGCAACGGCCGCACTCGGTGCAGGTCGCGAAGTCGAGGAGGCCCTTCCAGGTGAAGTCCTCGACGGCGCCGACCCCGAGCTTGGCGTCCTCGTCGAGGTCGTCGATGTCGTCGAGGGTGACCGGCTTGCCGTCGGAGATCAGCGGCTTCACGGCGCCCAGGGCGACCGGGCGTCGGGAGAAGAGCACGTTGATCGGCGCCACGAAGATGTGCAGGTGCTTGGAGTTCAGCACGAAGATGAGGAACACCAGCATCACGCCGATGTGCAGCAGCAGGCCGATGCCGATCAGCGCGGTGCTGTCGGGCAGGACCTGCCCGAGCCCGTACGAGACGAACGCGGCCTGGCCGTAGCCGCTCTCGCTCCCCGAGGCCTGGGCGCTGGCCTCGACCGCGCCGCGGAAGAGGAACATCGTCCAGAGGACGTTGAAGATCATGAACAGCGTGAAGTACGCCGGGCCGAGGTGCGAGCCGAAGAAGCGCGACTTGCGGCCCATCTGCTTCGGCTGGTTGCGCAGCCGGATGGCCCAGAACACCACCAGGCCGAGCAGGCACATGACGCCGATGAAGTCCTGCAGGAAGCCGAGCAGGGCCCAGTTGCCGAAGATGAACCAGTTCCACTCCGGGTCGCGCGACACCAGGACGGCGTAGGCCTCGACGTAGACCGTCGCGAGGATGAAGAAGGCCCACATGACGAAGAAGTGCGCCGTGCCGGGCACCGTCCACTTGAGCAGCTTGCGCTGGCCGAAGACCTCGACGAGCTCGGTCTTCACCGCCCGGCCCAGGCGTCCGGTGACGCCCTCCACCCGGTCCGGGGCGGGCTGACCGCCGCTGATGAGCCGGAAGAGGAACCAGACCCGCTTCCCGGCGATCGGGAGGGCGATCGCGGTCATCACGATCCCCAGGATCAGCACTGCAGTCACAAGGAGCTCCCTGTCGGAAGTTGGTGTCGGTGGCCGCTCGCGGCACGTTCAGCGAGCCTATTGCCGGAGGCGGGCGTCGTCAGTCCCGGCGAGGGTGTGAGAAGGATCCTACCGGTTGGTAACTTGTCAGCCGAGACGCAGGCCGAGGACCCGGCCGGCGGGTGAGAACCGCACCGTGACCATCACCTTCGGGTCGGCCGCGGTGCGCGCGCAGAAGGCATACGTCGAGCCCAGCCGCTCGTAGGGCTGGCCGACCGCCGTCATCACCTGCTTGGTCGTCATCCCGGTGCGCACCAGGCGCTGGACCACGCCGACCGGCTCGCGCAGGTCCGGGTTGCGGCAGGAGTCCGGGGCGATGCCCTCGGCCCGCTCCCACATCTGCAGGTAGGCCTCCGCGCCGCGCTCCATGTCGTCCTGGATCTTCGCGCCGTCGCCGGCCTGCTCCGACTCCGCGACCTTCGTGAGGTCCTGGATCCAGTCCGGGTAGAGGCCGTACTGCGCGACGCCGTCGGTGTTGATGTCGTAGACCCGCTCACCGGCGTGCTGCTGCTCGATCGTGACGCCGCCGAGCCCGCGGAACGGGTAGGTGACCGGGTCGGGCACGTCGGCGCCGCGGGGGTCGCCCTGGGCGCCGAGGCCGTTCATGTCGGCGCCGTAGCCGATGCCCCAGTAGTAGCGCGGGTCCGCCCACCCGACGTGCGCCTTCCACTTCTCGACGAAGCCGGTCGAGTCGCCGGCGTACGGCGCGATGAACCCGCCCTCCTCGTAGATCCGCGGGTAGGCGTCCGGCGTCGACCAGGAGTGGCTCGACAGCACGCCGTGGTAGCCCATCGCATCGATCTGGTCGAGCGCGGCGGTGCGGGCCTTGACGCTCATGTGGTCGGGGTCGAAGAGCATGTGCCGCTTCGCGAGACCCCGGATCGTGTACTCGCCGAGCGTGGTCAGCCCGCGGGCGTTGCAGTGGTGGGGCGGCCCGTAGACCGGGAGCGCCGCGTGCACGGTGCCGAAGAGCTCGCCGATCGCGCCGAAGAGGGCGTCCTGCTGCTCGGGCGAGATCTCCGGCGCGGCGACCTGGTCCTTGTCGTGGGACTCCCCGTCGGCGGGGTCGCAGTGCCGCATGTCCCAGAACGATCCGGTCTCGAGGAAGTTGGCCGCGTTGACCGCGACGCCGACCTCGCCGTTGTCGCCGGCGACGCCGGAGAGCGCGTTGTCGAACTTGTTGACCAGCTCCATCTGCCGCACCCCCAGGCGGTGCACCTCGTCGAGCTGGCGGTCGATGTCCTCGAGGTCGCACTGGGGCACGTCGAGCTTCATGGTGCAGCCGAACGGCACGCTGGTCTCGATGCCCATGACCACCGCCATCTTCCCGGCGTTGATCACCTTCCGGGCCTGCCACGGGTCGCGGACGATGCGGTAGAAGCCCTTGCCCGGGCCGCCGAACTGCGCGTCGATGTAGTCCTGCATCGCGTACATGTCGTGCGCCTGCAGGCGGATCGAGTCCATGTCGTCGCAGGAGTTGTGCTTGATCGGGTAGATCTTGCACAGCTGGTCGTTCTCGACCAGGAGGTTGACGAAGAGCCGCTGCCCGCCGCGCCAGGAGCGCTCGAGCCAGCGGTAGTAGGTGCCCTCGTGGGTCAGCGAGTCCGGTGCCGGCCAGTCCTTGAACGTCGGCCAGCCCACCGGGTCGTGGTGCGGCTGCCCGGAGAGCACGGACTCCAGCACCCCGCCGTACCCGCCGGTCGCGCTGTGGTCGGGGCAGTCCACGAGCGCGTACGGCGCGCCGTACTGGTCCCAGGGCTTGCCGCAGTGGGCGTCGCCGCCGAGGAACTCGAAGGCCATGCCGTGGGTGTGGGCGTCGACGTACCCGCGCACCTCCTGGAACGGGGTCACCCCGGCGTGCGGGCGTCCGCGGACGTCGATCTGGGACTCCGGGTACGCCGTGCAGCCGGTCGTCCGGGTCGGCCGGAAGACCCGGGCGCCGTCGACCACGAGGGTCCCGGTCGCGTTGCGGAACGAGTAGCGCCCGCTGCCCGCGCGGGAGATCCGCCACACGGTGTCGGCGCTCGGGGTGTCGGGCCGGTCGCCGCTCGCGACCACGAAGCGACGGTCGGCGTCGTAGAGGAGGTAGCTGCCGAGGTCGGTCGGCTTGAAGAACAGCGGCTCGCCGCCGGCGGTGAGGGTGTAGCAGCCGTTCCCGAGCGCGTAGCGGTCCTGCGGGTGCAGCCGGCGCTTCTCCATCACCGGCACCGAGGTGAGCGGGGGGTCGGGGAGCGCCCGCTCCTGCGCGACGTACCGGGCGGCGGCGGCCTTGTCGGCCGCGGTGGTCGGGTCGCGGGTGATGCCGCCGAGGTCGCCGGCCCGGGAGATCGCGTTCTTGTCGGTCGCGACGGAGGCGAGGGCGCGCTGGGCGAACGCGTAGCGCTGGCCGAGGCCGCCGGACCGCTGCCCGGCCGCACCGCCGAGGGAGATGGCGACCGCGACCACGGTGGCGGCGGCCAGCACCGTGCAGACGACCCGGCGGACGGGGGTTCGCTCGTTCACCTGGGACTCCTTCGCGACGGCTCTGCTGTCCAACGACCGGAGTCGGACGGGGTGATGCTTCCCCGCGGACGCGGGCCGTACGCCCGGTCCGGACCGGGTCACGACACGCCGGTCGCGCGGCTTGCTCGACCACCATCAGCGGGTCCGCTTCGCCTCCCCGCTAGCCCGGCGGGACGACCGGCCGGCGGCCGAGCCCGGCGACGGCGGCCAGGATCAGCACCCCGCCCACGACGCCGGCCGCCCCGAGCCGCTCGCCGAGGACGACCGCGGCGAGGACGGCGGCGGTCAGCGGCTCGAGCAGGGTGGCGATGACCGCGGAGCTGCCGGGGGCGGTGCGGAGGCCGGCGTAGAAGAGCAGGTAGGCGATCGCCATGGTCAGCACCCCGAGGTACACCAGCGTGCCGCTCACGACCGGGTCGGTGAGCGCCGGCCCGCCGACGCCGGTGACGAGCGCGAGGGGCGCCAGCGCGACCGCCCCGACCGCGGTGCTCGCGGTCGCGAGGCTGAGTGGTGGGGTGCTGCCGGCGATGGACCGCCCCACGAGCGTCGTCAGGGCGTACGCCGTGCCCGAGCCGATCGAGGCGAGCACGCCGAGGACGGGGTGGGGGCCGCCCGCCGACCCCGCGGAGGCGCTCACCAGGACCAGCCCGGCCAGGGCCGCGGCCAGCACCACCAGGTGCGTCGCATCGGGGCCCTTCCGGCGCTGGACGCTCTCGACGACGGTGACCACGACCGGGGCCAGGCCGAGGCTCACGACGGTCGACACGGTGACGCCGACCGCGACCACGCCGGCGAAGTAGAGCGCCTGGTACGCCGCGGTCGCGACCCCGACCGTGACCACCCGGGCCGGCCGGCGCCGGAGCAGCTCACGCAGGGCCCCGGTCTGCCGGAGGACTGCCACCACGACCAGCAGGAAGACCGCACCGATGAGCATCCGCCAGGCGCTGATCGTGACGACCGACAACGGCTCGGCGTCGCGGAGGACGCGCACCGCGAGGCCGCCGGTGCCCCAGAGGACGCCGGCGACACAGATCTGGGCGAGACCCAGCCGGGCGGACCCGGAGGGGGATGAGGGCATGAGGGTGCTCCTGGAGGCGGACCGACGGTGGGAGGTCGGGAGCACGCCGGGCCCAGCGAGCGGGCGGCGGCTCCGGTCAGGCGACCGGAGGCGGAAGGATGCCGAGCTGCGTCACGAGCGAGGTCACGGGCGAGGTCACGGGCGACATCGTGCCCGACCGTCGCCACCGGGTCGACCGGATTGTCACGATGTGGGCGCGCCCCCGATCCGGCGGCTGAGCCGGTCGGCGGTCGCGCGGACGGCCTCGGGCAGGGCCGCGGCGTCGGCGTGGTCGGGGTAGGTGACCGCGACCGCGGCGACCGGGTGCTCGTTGTGGTCGAGCACCGCGACCGCCACGCTGGCGAGCCCGGGCGTCACCTCGCCGTCCTCGACGGCGTACCCCCGCCGGCGGGTGTCGGACAGCAGGGCGCGCAGCTGGCTGGGGGTGCGCGGCCCCAGGCCGTGCCGGTCGACGAACTCCGCCGCTCCGGGGTAGAGCGCCCGCACCTGGCGTGCCGGCAGCCGGGCCAGCACGGCACGGCCGCTGGCGGTCAGGTGCGCGGGCAGCCGGACGCCGACGTCGGTCACCAGCGGCGGACGGCCCGGCGCCCGCTCCTCGATGACGTAGAGCACCTCCCGCCCGTGCAGGATCGCGAGGTGCGCCGACTGGCCGACGCGGTCGACGAGGTCGGCCAGCGGACGGCGCGCGATCCGCTGCAGCGGCTCCTGGCGGGCGTAGCCGCTGCCGATCTCGAAGGCCGCCGGGCCGAGCCCGAAGCGGTGCTCGTCGACCAGGTGCACGACGAAGCCCTCGGCCATCATCGCGTGCAGCAGGTGGTACGTCGTGCTGCGGGGCAGGTCGCACGCGCGCATGATCCGGTCGAGCGGGACCGGGTCGGGCTGACCCGCCAGGAACCGCAGCACCCGCAGCGCGCGGGTCGCTGCG
The DNA here is from genome assembly GCF_044226305.1 of Nocardioides sp. Lineage (GTDB taxonomy): Bacteria > Actinomycetota > Actinomycetes > Propionibacteriales > Nocardioidaceae > Nocardioides. The sequence continues at coordinate 7,762 of NZ_JBGAHF010000018.1, forward strand.
GGCACCTGGCTCATGGAGCAGAGGCTAGGGCGACGCCGTCGAGGGCGTCGCCCCGGCCGCGGCCCTACGGCGTGTCGACGTGCCGTCCGGTGGTGCCGGGCTGCGCGGCGGTGGTGCCGGGCTCGGCCGCGGTGGTCCCGGGCTGCGCGGCGGTGGTGCCGGGCTGGTAGTCCGCGGACCGGTGGTCGACGTCCGGGTCGAGGGCGTCGGCCTCCCGGAGGGTGTCCTCCCGACGGGCCTCCTCGACCTGCATGCCCTGCCGCGCCTCCGCGGCGCGCTGCTCGGCGAGCTCGGCCTCCGCGCGGGCGGCCTCGGCACGTGCCTCGGCGGCCGCCGCGTCCTGACGGGCGGCGTCGACCTCCCCGGCGCGGGACTGGGCCTGGACGCGGAGCTGCTCGGCCTGCTGCCGGCGCTGCTCGTTGCGCCGCTTCGCGGACAGGTACGCCGCGACGGCGATGGCGATGACCACAAGGATCACGAGGACCACGATCACGGTGGTGCTGGTTGTCATTCGGACCTCCCTGGTTGAGTCCCCCACCCGGCGTCGTACCCCGACCGCACGGGCGGCACGCCTCAGGAGAGGGAGCGCTCCCGGCGGACCGGCACCAGCGGCGCGGCGAGCACGGGGAACGCCGCCGCGACGGCGAACGTCGCGGCGTACCCGAGGTGGGTCACCGTCAGTCCCGCCAGCGGCGGGACCACGGACGCGGTGAGGAACTGCGCGGTGTTCTGGACGCCGAGCGCCCGGCCGGACCAGAACGGCCCGGCCCGCTCGGCGACCGCGGTGAACGCCAGCCCGTTGTCGGCGACCGTGACCAGGGTGGCGACCACGACCAGCAGCACGGCGACCGCCAGGTCGAGCGCGGCCGCGAGGCCGAGGAACGCGAGGGTGCCGGCCGCGGCCAGCGCCACCCAGCGCAGCGGCCGCATCCGGCTGCCGACCACGTCGGAGAGGTGCCCGACCGCGATCCGGCCGAGCGCGCCCGCGACCTGGGCGACCGCGACGACGGCGCCCGCCGCGGCCGGCGCCCAGCCGCGGTCCTGCACCAGCCAGACCAGGGAGAACGTCCACACGAGGAACTGGGGCACCACAAGGAGCACCGAGACCGCGTGGATCCGGGCCAGGTAGGAGTCCTGGCGGTAGGGGTTGGCGGCGCTCTCGGCGTCGCGGTGCTGGGGACGCGGCGGGTCCACCACGACGGCCAGGACGACGACCGCGGCCAGGGCGCACGTGATCGTGGGGACCACGAGCGCGGCCGGGACGCCGCTGGTCGCGGCGATCGCGGCGATCGAGACCGCGGCGATCCCGACACCGACCGGCTGGGCCATCTGCCGGACGCCCATCGCCAGCCCCCGCCGCTCGGGCGGGAACCAGCCGACGACCACCCGCCCGCTGGCGGCGTTCGTGCTCGCCGCAGCGGCGCCGGCGAGGAAGAGCGCGGCGGCGAGCGCCGCCGTACCGCCGGCCAGGACGGAGGCGAGCCCGGCGACCGTGGTGCCGGCCAGGCCGGTGAGCAGCACGAACCGCTCGCCGCGACGGTCGGTGACCGCGCCCCAGGCGACGAGGGTCAGCATCACGCCGACGGTCGGCGCGGCCGCCACCAGGCCCGCGCGCGGCAGGCTCATGCCCTGGGCGTGCAGGGCCGGGATCAGGAACGCCGGTCCGTGGACCATGACCGCGGTGGCCGCCTGGGCCAGCGTGCTCGCCGCCAGCATCGCCCAGCGGCGTGCGGCGCCGACCGTGGGCGTCGGGGCGAGGGTCGAGGTCACCCGGCCCAGTCAACGCCCTCGCGTGCTCCGGACGCCGACGCGTCTCGGGTGGTGGCCGGTGAGACCGGACACCACCCGAGGCGGGATGCGTGCGTCAGGCGCTCAGTGCCGGATGGAGGTCTTGGCCACCCCGAGGTCGATGACCGCGCCGCTGCCGTCGAGCAGCGTGATCTGCAGTGCGATGACCTTCAGGCCGCCGGGGATCTTCGAGACGACCTTCGGGTCGAGCTTGGCGACACCCGGGATCTCGAGGGTCTGGTCGAGCGGGAGCTCCTGCGGCTCGCCGTTCGCCGTGATCGAGCCGATCCTGGTGCCGGCGGTGCTGCGCACCAGGCCGCCGCCGGCCTTGCGGACCACCGTCGCCTTGCCGACGACCGCGTCGATCACCAGCGCGCCGTCGCCGAGGTCGAGCCCGGCGATCGAGCCCTGCTCCCACGCCTTGCTGTGGTCGGCGTACCGCTTGGCCCACTCCTTGGAGCTGACCGCCTCGGCGTGGAGGCCGCCTCCCAGGTTCACGTCGGCGTCGTCCTTGCCGAGGGTCTTGCCGTTGGTGCCCTGGCACGGCATCAGCGAGACCGGGTTGCGGCCGCTGACGAGCACGCCGCCGAGGATCTCGGCCTCGGTGCCGGCGGAGTAGCCGCCGAACCGGCCGTGCTTGACGCCGGAGAGCGCCTGCGCCTTGCTGCGCGAGACGTAGAGCTCGGTCTCGGAGGGGATGACCTTGACCCGCAGGGCGACGCCCCAGGCGGTGGCGCCCGTGCTGTTCGAGCGGTCGTGGGACTCGCCCACGGAGATCCGGGCGAGGCCCGGGATCTCGACGGGCTGTCCCGGCGTCGGGATGTCGAGCACCTGCGGGTCGCCGACCGGCGGGGTGAACACGATCTTGCCGACGCTCGAGGTGGTCTTGGAGTGGAAGCCGCTGGCGTCGTGCCAGGCGTGCGAGAGCGACGTGACGGCGCGGATGCTGACGCTGCCGAGCGGCGAGTCGGCCAGCACGACCTCGGCGGTGGTGCTGCGGGCGTAGGAGTGCATGGCGCCGCCGGACTTGGTCGCCCACACGCGGGTGGTGACGCCGGAGACGGTGCCGGCGCTCGGCAGGTTCGCCTCGGCGACCTCGTTGTGGTGCGAGACGCCGGGAACGGTCGAGCAGCCGATGACCGAGAAGGCGGTCATGCCGGAGCCGGCCGGGACCTGGCCGCCGGTGAGGCGGGTGCCGTAGGCGCCGGCCTTGAGGGCGATGTCGGAGCCGCCGGCCTGCGCTCGCGGCGCGGGCGCCGTCGTCGCCGACGCGGCGGGCAGGACGGTGGTGGTCACGAGCGCCGCTCCGAGGAGCGCCGCCAGTGCGGGCGCGACCCGCGATCGGGTGGCGGCTCGGCTGGACGTACGTCGGTTCATCTGGTCCCTCTCCCAATGGTGTGGTGGCGCCTCCCACGAGTCCCCGGCACCACTCCTGGCAGGCGAATGCCCAGGCCTGTCCACGGTCAAACGCGCGGCGTGAGCAGGGGTTATGCCCCCGGGGAGGATGTCTCGGATCTCGGACAGCGAGGTCGCTGGTGGTCTGGTCGGGTCCGGCGGGCGCGGCGAGGATGGCGGACATGGAATCCGTGGTGGTCGGGACCGGGCCCGTGACGTTCGAGGAGCTGCTGGCGGTGGCCCGCGACGGCGCACCCGTGGTGCTGGGCGAGGACGCCCGCGCCGCCGTCGTGCGGGCCCGGGAGGTGGTCGAGGAGCTCGCCGCCGGCGAGCGGCCGACCTACGGCGTCTCCACCGGGTTCGGTGCGCTGGCGACCCGGCACATCCCCACCGAGCTGCGCGCCCAGCTGCAGCGCTCGCTGGTCCGCTCGCACGCGGCCGGGTCCGGGCCCGAGGTCGAGCGCGAGGTCGTGCGCGCGCTGATGCTGCTGCGGCTCTCGACGCTGGCGACCGGCCACACCGGCGTACGGCCGGAGACCGCGGAGCTGCTGGCCGGGCTCCTCGCCCACGGCATCACGCCGGTGGTGCGCGAGTACGGCTCGCTCGGCTGCTCCGGCGACCTCGCGCCGCTCGCGCACTGCGCGCTCGCGCTGATGGGCGAGGGCGAGGTGCGCGACGCCGAGGGGACGCTCCGGCCGGCCGCCGACGCGCTGGCCGCCGCCGGCCTCGTCCCGGTCGAGCTGGCCGCCAAGGAGGGCCTGGCCCTGATCAACGGCACCGACGGCATGCTCGGGATGCTCGTCCTCGCGATCGAGGACCTGCGGATGCTGCTGCGCACCGCCGACGTCGCGGCCGCGATGTCGGTCGAGGCCCAGCTCGGGACGGACCGGGTCTTCGCGCCCGAGCTCCAGGCCCTGCGCCCGCACCCGGGGCAGGCGGCCTCCGCGGCCAACCTGGTCGCGCTGCTCGACGGCTCCGGCGTCGTGGCCTCGCACCGCGGCCCGGACTGCAACCGGGTGCAGGACGCCTACTCGCTGCGCTGCTCGCCCCAGGTGCACGGTGCGGCCCGCGACACCGTCGAGCACGCCGCGACCGTCGCCGGCCGCGAGCTCGCGGCGGCCGTCGACAACCCGGTGGTGCTCCCGGCCGAGGGACGGCTCGAGAGCAACGGCAACTTCCACGGCGCCCCCGTGGCCTACGTGCTCGACTTCCTCGCGATCGTCGCCGCCGACGTGGCCTCGATCAGCGAGCGGCGGACCGACCGCTTCCTCGACAAGGCCCGCAACCACGGGCTGCCGCCGTTCCTCGCCGACGACCCGGGGGTGGACAGCGGGCACATGATCGCCCAGTACACGCAGGCCGCCGTCGTCTCCGAGATGAAGCGGCTCGCGGTGCCGGCGTCGGTCGACTCGATCCCCTCGAGCGCGATGCAGGAGGACCACGTCTCGATGGGGTGGTCGGCCGCGCGCAAGCTGCGCCGGGCCGTCGACGGCCTCACCCGGGTGGTCGCGATCGAGGTGCTCACCGCCGCGCGAGCGCTGGACCTCCGCGCCCCCCTCGAGCCGTCCCCCGCGACCGGCGCCGTCGTCGCGCTGCTGCGCTCCTCCGGCGTCGCGGGCCCCGGACCCGACCGCTACCTCTCGCCCGAGATCGAGGCCGCCGTCGGCCTGGTCGCGTCGGGCGCCGTCCTGTCCGCCGCCGAGTCCGTGATCGGAGCACTTCGATGACCAGCCAGCCCACCAACCCCCGTCTGCCGATCCACGCCGCGCACGGCACCGACCTGACCGCCCGGTCCTGGCAGACCGAGGCGCCGCTGCGGATGCTGATGAACAACCTCGACCCCGAGGTCGCCGAGCGCCCCGAGGACCTCGTCGTGTACGGCGGCACCGGGCGTGCGGCCCGCTCGTGGGAGGCCTACGACGCCCTGGTGCGCACGCTCCGGACGCTGGGCGACGACGAGACGATGCTCGTGCAGTCCGGCAAGCCGGTCGGCGTGATGCGGACCCACGAGTGGGCGCCACGGGTGCTGATCGCGAACTCCAACCTGGTCGGCGACTGGGCCAACTGGGAGGAGTTCCGCCGGCTCGAGGACCTCGGCCTCACGATGTACGGCCAGATGACCGCCGGCTCGTGGATCTACATCGGCACCCAGGGGATCCTCCAGGGCACCTTCGAGACCTTCGCCGCGGTCGCGGACAAGCGGTTCGGCGGCACGCTCGCCGGGACGATCACGCTGACGGCCGGCCTCGGCGGCATGGGTGGCGCGCAGCCGCTGGCCGTCACGATGAACGACGGCGTGGCGATCTGCATCGAGTGCGACGAGTCCCGGATCCAGCGCCGTATCGAGCACCGCTACCTCGACGTCGAGGCGACCTCCCTGGAGGAGGCCGTGACCATGGCGGTCGCCGCCCGCGACGAGCGCCGGCCGCTCTCGATCGGCGTGCTGGGCAACGCGGCGGAGATGGTCCCCGCGCTGCTCGAGATGGGTGCCCCGATCGACATCGTGACCGACCAGACCTCCGCGCACGACCCGCTGGCCTACCTGCCGATCGGCGTGCCGTTCGAGGAGTGGGAGCAGCGTCGTACCGCCGACCCTGCCGGGTTCACCAAGGAGGCGCAGGCCTCGATGGCCGTGCACGTGCGGGCGATGGTGGAGTTCCAGGACCGCGGCGCCGAGGTCTTCGACTACGGCAACTCGATCCGCGACGAGGCCCGCAAGGGCGGCTACGAGCGCGCCTTCGAGTTCCCCGGCTTCGTGCCGGCCTACATCCGGCCGCTGTTCTGCGAGGGCAAGGGCCCGTTCCGGTGGGCCGCCCTGTCCGGTGACCCGGCCGACATCGCGGCGACCGACCGGGCGATCCTCGAGCTGTTCCCCGAGAACGAGCGGCTGCGGAAGTGGATCACGATGGCCGGCGAGCGGGTGCACTTCCAGGGCCTGCCCGCGCGGATCTGCTGGCTCGGGTACGGCGAGCGGCACCTGGCCGGCCTCATGTTCAACGAGATGGTGGCGAGCGGCGAGCTGAAGGCGCCCATCGTCATCGGGCGCGACCACCTCGACTGCGGGTCGGTCGCGTCGCCGTACCGCGAGACCGAGTCGATGCTCGACGGCTCCGACGCGATCGCCGACTGGGCGATCCTCAACGCGCTCGTCAACACGGCGTCCGGCGCCACCTGGGTGTCGTTCCACCACGGCGGCGGCGTCGGCATGGGCCGGTCGCTGCACGCCGGCCAGGTCTGCGTCGCCGACGGCACCGCCCTGGCCGCCGAGAAGATCGAGCGGGTGCTCACCAACGACCCGGGCATGGGCGTCATCCGGCACGTCGACGCCGGCTACGACCGGGCCGTCGAGGTCGCCCACGAGCGCGGCGTGCGGGTCCCGATGTCCGAGGGCTGAGGGGGCTGAGGATCGGTGTCGGCGGGTTGCGGGTCGTCTCGGGGGTCGGTGTCGTCGAGTTGCGGGTCGTCTCGGGTTGCGGCCGACACCGCTCAGGTCGGCGGCGGTGGCGGTAACGGTGGCGGTGGCGGTGGGCGGTGGCGGTTCACCATGGGACCCAGGTGAACCTGCACTTCCCATGCCGTGCCCGCCGTGGGAAGTGAGGGTTCACCGACAGACCATGGTGAAACTGTGGCGGCGACCCACGAGCCGGCCACGGGGTCGTCAGAAGCGCGCTGAGAAGCCGCCGTCGACGTGCAGCAGCTGTCCCGACACCCAGCGGCCGGGCTCGGAGACGAGGAACGCGACGACGCCGGCGATGTCCGAGGGCTCGCCGATGCGCCCGCGCGGCTGGCGGTCCCGGACCGCGCCTCGGACGTCGTCGTCCATCCACCCGGTGTCGACCGGGCCGGGGTTCACGGCGTTGGCGGAGATCCCGGCCGGGCCGAGCTCGCGGGCCGCGGCGATCACGATCCGGTCGAGGGCGCCCTTGGAGGCGCCGTACGGGACGTTGCCCGTGGTGCCGTCGCTCGTGAGCGCGACGATCGCCCCGCCGTCGGGCGGGACCTGGCGGGCGAAGGCCGCGATCAGGAGCAGGCTCGCGCGGGCGTTGACGGCGACGTGCTGGTCGAAGCCGGTCGCCGTCGTGTCGAGGATCCCGGTCGGCTCGTCGTGGGCGTGGCTGAGGACCAGGGCGCTGATCGCGCCGCGGTCCCGGACGACCGCGTCCACCAGGGCCTGCGGGCCCTCGGGGGTCGCCAGGTCGCACGGGTAGTCGACGTCCGCCAGGTCGCTGGTCGCCACGTCCCAGCCGTCCGCGACCAGGCGCGGCGCGATGCCCGCCGCGATGCTGTTGGCGCGGCCGGCTCCGGTGACCAGGGCGAGCGGCATGCGCGAACACTAGTGCGGCCGGGGGCGCCGCCCCGGGCGAGGAGCCCGACGGGAGACGCCGACGTCAGCGAGTTCCCTCGGTCCTGCGCTCGAGAGTCGTCCGCGCCAGGACGACCATGCACAGCGCGCTCGCGACCCACACCAGGATCCGCGCCAGGTCCAGGGCGGGGTCGAGGCCGAACCGGTGGTCCCACCTGGGGAGCCAGACCATCTCGACGGCCGCGCCGACCGGGACGGCCAGCCGCGCGAGGAGTCCCCAGAGCCCGGGCCGGCGGGCGCTCGCGCCCACGATGCCGAGGACCGAGCCGACCACGATGCTGGCGACGAACCAGACGCGCATCTCGTACCAGTACGACGTCATGGACTCTCCGCGGACCACCGAGTCCGTGGCGTAGTACGCCCCTGTCGTCGCCAGGAGGGCAAGCGGCCCGGCGACGGCTCCGCGTCCTCGGGTCCCCGTCCACCACCCGGCGGCGACCGCGACCGACGCCCACAGCCATCCCGAGTTCAGGAGGTAGCCGGCGAACCGCGCCGTCGGGAGACCGACAGCGTTCACGGCCGACGCGGACACGCCGACGGCGACCCCGAACGCAGACACCTCGACGAACCCGAACCCGAACCGCGCTCCCACGGGCCAGAGCCTAGGGGCACGGCCGACGATGGCATCCTGAGCCCATGCAGCCCGTCCACGTGTGGATCCGGTCCGAGTCCCGAGGCACCGAACGACGAGCGCCCGTCGTGCCCGCCGACGTCCCGATGTTGCTGGACGCCGGCTTCGAGGTGACGGTCGAGGAGTCGCCGCAACGCATCTTCGACATCGAGGAGTACGCCGCGGCCGGGGCGTCCGTCGCGGGCGAGGGCACCTGGATCGACGCGCCCCACGACGCCTACGTCCTCGGCATCAAGGAGCTCCCGGACGAGCCGGCGTCGCTGCGCCACCAGCACATCTACTTCGCCCACGCGTTCAAGGGCCAGGAGGACGCCCGGCGCACCCTGGAGCGGTTCCACCGCGGCGGCGGCCGGTTGTTCGACATCGAGTACCTCACCGACACCGACGGCAAGCGCGTCGTCGCGTTCGGCTACTGGGCCGGCTACGTCGGTGCCGCGCTCGGTGTGCTGCACCTGGCCGGGCGGTTGGTCGCGCCGCTCGCCCCGATGGCCAAGCACGAGCTGGACGGGGAGCTGGAGCACGCGGGCAAGAACGGCGCCGACCTGCTGCTGGGGCTGGTGACCGGGGCTCGTGGGCGGTCCGGTCGCGGAGCCCAGCGGGCCCTGGTGACCGCCAGCGTGCCGATCACCCGGTGGGACCGCCAGGAGACCCGGGACCTGCACAAGCAGGCACTCCTCGGCCACGACCTGCTGGTCAACTGCGTGGTCACGCACACCCCGACCCCGCCGTTCGTGGAGCAGGCCGACCTCGAGCACGAGCGGCGGCTGCGGGTGCTCGCGGACGTGACGTGCGACGTCACCGGCCCCACCAACATGCTCCCGGTGAACACCGAGATCACCACGTGGCAGGAGCCGGTCCGGCACCTGCACGACGGCTCCGCGGAGCACGGCACCGCGCCGCTGGAGGTCATCGCCATCGACAACCTGCCCTCGCTGCTCCCGCGCGAGGCCAGCGAGGGGTTCAGCGCCGACCTGACCCCGCACCTGCTGGGGCTGGCGGAGGAGGGCGGCCCCTCGGGGCCGTGGCGGGCGGCCGGCCGGGCCTTCGACCAGGCGGTCGAGGAGCTCGAGGCGGGGAACGGCTCCTAGCCCCGGCGACCCACGGCCCGTGAAACAGTGACCGCGTGACGACCCCGCCGGCTCGGTCCCGTGCCACGCTCACCGACATCAGCTCCCGCGCGTGGGAGCACCCGGCGGACCGCGGCGCCCTGGTGGCGCTGCGCAAGCTCAAGGGCTTCGACACGCTGCTCAAGGCGCTGTCGGGGCTCTTCAACGAGCGTGCGGTGCGCCTGGTGTTCCTCGGCTCCGCGGTGCGCGCCGACGAGCGCCAGTTCAGCCGGCTGCACCGGCTGCTCGGCGAGGTCGGCCGGACCCTCGACGCGCCGGAGCTGCCCGAGCTCTACGTGATCACCAACCCGGTGCCGGGCGCGCTGACGATCGGCATGAACAAGCCGTTCATCGTGCTCAACTCCGGCCTGGTCGACCTGCTCGACGAGGACGAGCTGCGCTTCGTGATCGGCCACGAGCTGGGCCACGCGATGAGCGGCCACGCGCTGTACCAGACCCTGCTGCAGCGGATGATCGTGCTCAGCGGGGTCCTGGCCGCCGTACCCGGCGGCACCCTGGGCCTCCGCGCGATCATGGCCGCCCTCTACGAGTGGTCGCGCAAGGCCGAGCTCTCCGCCGACCGCGCCGGACTGCTGGCCACCCAGGACCCGGCGACCGCGACCCGCGTCCACCTGCAGCTGGCCAGCGGCGGCCACCTCGAGGACCTCGACGCGACGTCGTTCTTCGCGCAGGGCCAGGAGTACGACGACTCCGACCTGCGCGACTCGGTGCTCAAGCTGCTCCTCATCGAGAACCGGTCGCACCCGTTCCTCGTCGTCCGCGCGACCGAGCTGCGTCGCTGGGTGGACTCGGGTGACTACACCGCGATCCTGTCCGGCGACTATCCGCGGCGCCAGGACGACGCCACCGCGAAGGTCTCCGACGCGGCGGCGGAGGCGGCGCGCAGCTACACGGTGACCTTCCAGCAGAGCCAGGACGCGCTCGGCAAGCTCGTCCACGACGTGGCGGGCGTGCTCGGCAGCGTCAAGGTCTGGCTCGACGAGCAGCTGCGCCGCGGACGCGACTGATCCTGCTGCCGGACGACGGACGGCCGCCGGTACGGCGTCCCGAGGACGGTCCGTGCCGGCGGCCGTGCGGTCGCGCGGTGTGCGAGGTCGAGCCCCGCGGCCGGGGGTGGCTAGTACACCCTGCGCCGGGTGCCGCCCAGCGGCACCAGGTTCAGGATCAGGCCGACGACCAGCAGGATCGCCCCGATGGTGGTGAGCACCGGGATGCTCGCCACCAGGCCGATGATCAGCAGGATCAGTCCGAGAATCACCATGGTTGTTCTTCCTCCCTCATAAGCCCCCGCTCGTGGGCGTGCGTACCCCGTGCGGTGGGCGCCGCAAACCTCGGCCCGCGGCGGAGGGAGAGGACCGGCGGTCAGCCGCCCAGCGCGGCGACCGCCTCGGCGATGGCGAGCGTGCGGCGCGCCGACTCGACGTGCAGGTTCTCGACCATCCGACCGTTGTAGGTGACGACCCCGGAGCCCTGACCGGCCTCGAACGCCGCGATCAGGCCGCGGGCGTCCTCGATCGCCTGCTCGCTCGGGGCGAAGGCCTCGTTGGCGCCCTCGACCTGACCCGGGTGGATCAGGGTCTTGCCGTCGAAGCCCATCTCGCGACCCTGCCGGCACTCCGCGAGGAAGCCGTCGAGGTCCTTCACGTCGTTGTAGACGCCGTCGAGGATCGCGATGCCCGCGGCGCGGGCGGCGAGCAGGGCGGTGTGCAGGCTGGGCAGGATCGGCGCGCGGCCAGGAACGTGCTCGGCGTAGAGCTCCTTGACCAGGTCGTTGGTGCCCATCACGAACGCGCTCAGCCGCTCCGAGGAGCGCGCGATCGCCAGCGCGTCGAGGATCGCGACCGGGGTCTCGATCATCGCCCACAGCGTGGTGTGGTCCGGGGCTCCGTGCCGCTCGAGGGCGTCGACGAGCTGCGCGACCTCGGCGGCGCTGCCGACCTTGGGGACCACGACGGCGGCCGGTCCCGCCTGGGCGGCCGCCTCGAGGTCGGCGTCGTGCCACTCGGTGCCGATCCCGTTGACCCGGATCGTGACGGTACGGCGGCCGTACTCGCCGCTCGCGGCCGCGGCGCAGGCCGCGTCGCGGGCGGCCGGCTTCGCGTCGGGCGCGACGGCGTCCTCGAGGTCGAGAATCAGGGCGTCGCACGCGATGCCCTTGGCCTTCTCGAGCGCCCGCTCGTTCGAGCTCGGCATGTAGAGGACGCTGCGCAACGGGGTGAAGTCGCTCATCTCAGGCGACCTCGATCGCGTCGTAGGCCGCCTTGAGCTCGGGATCGATCGCCGCGAGCTGCTCGGCGAGCTCCACCATCACCAGGCACTGCTTCAGCGAGGCGTCGTCCTCCATCTTGCCGTCGAGCATCACCGCGCCGGTGCCGTCACCCATCGCCGCCACCACGCGCCGCGCGTGCGCGACGTCCTCGACGCTCGGGCTGAAGACCTTGTTCGCGATCGCGATCTGCTTCGGGTGCAGGCTCCACGTGCCGACGCAGCCGAGCAGGAACGCGTTGCGGAACTGGTCCTCGCACGCGACGACGTCGCTGATGTCACCGAACGGGCCGTAGTAGGGGTAGATGCCGTGCATCGCGCAGGCGTCGACCATCCGGGCGATCGTGTAGTGCCACAGGTCCTGCTGGTACGTCGCGCGGCTGGCCTCGAGGTTGGCGATCCCGCCCTCGCGCGGCGGGTCCTCCCGGACCAGGTAGCCGGGGTGGCCGCCGCCGACCCGGGTGGTCTTCATCCGCCGGTCGGCGGCCAGGTCGGCCGGGCCGAGCGAGAGGCCCTGCATGCGCGGACTGGCGCCGCAGATCTCCTCGACGTTCGCGACACCGCGCGCGGTCTCGAGGATCGCGTGCACCAGGATTGGGCGGTCCAGGCCGGCCTTCGCCTCGAGCTGCGCGAGCAGCCGGTCGACGTAGTGGATGTCCTCGGCGCCCTGGACCTTCGGCACCATGACGACGTCGAGCCGGTCGCCGATCGCCGGGACCAGCGTGGTCAGGTCGTCGAGCGCCCACGGGCTGTCGAGGGAGTTGACCCGCGTCCACAGCTGGGTGGAGGCTCCCGGCCCGCCGAGCCCGTCGGTCTCCTGCGTGATCCTCACCAGACCCTCACGCGCGGCGACCTTGTTGTCGGCCTTGATGGCGTCCTCGAGGTTGCCGAGCAGCACGTCGACGGTGCCGACCATGTCGGGGATCTTCGCCGCCATCTTGGGGTTGCTCGGGTCGAAGAAGTGGATCGCGCGGCTGGGCCGGGCCCGGATCTCGGTCACCGGCGTCGGCGCACCCACGGCCAGGGGTCGGAAGAAGTCCTTGGGGCTACGTGATCCGCTCATGCGGCGGAACGTAGCAGCGGATCGGCGCCCGCCGATATGACCGATCTGACACAGTGTCGGGCGTGGAGGTTCCGCGGGGACTGTCCTCGGGGGAGGTCGAGGCGCGTCGCGCCCGCGGGCAGACGAACGCGACCGACGACCGCTCGTCCCGCTCGCTGGGGACCATCGTCCGGACCAACGTGTTCACGCGTTTCAACGCGATCCTCGGGGCCCTGTTCGCCCTGATCCTGGTCACCGGGTCCTTCGCCGACGGCCTCTTCGGCCTGGTGCTGGTCGTCAACTCCGCGATCGGGATCACGCAGGAGTACCTCGCCAAGCGGAAGCTCGACCGGCTGGCCCTGATGCACGCCCCGACGAGCCGGGTGGTCCGCGACGAGCGCCTGGTCACCGTGCGGACGGCCGAGGTCGTCCTCGACGACCTGGTCGAGCTGCGGACCGGGGACCAGGTGCCGGCCGACGGCGCCCTGGTGGTGGTCGACGGGCTCGAGGTCGACGAGTCCAACCTGACCGGCGAGGCCGACGCGGTGGCGAAGGTCGTGGGCGACGAGGTGCGGTCGGGCACGGCCGTGGTCGCCGGGACCGGGCGGTTCGTGGCGGCGGCGGTCGGGCCGTCGGCGTACGCGAACCGGATCGCGTCCGAGGCCCGGGTGTTCACCCGGACCAGGTCCGAGATCCAGGACTCGGTCAACCGGCTGCTGAAGTACATCACCTGGGTCATCGTCATCGCGCTGCCGCTGCAGCTGTGGTCGCAGGCGCGCGTCGTCGGCGACCAGGGCTGGCAGCAGGTCGTCATCCGGTCGACCGGCGGCCTGGTCGGGCTGGTGCCCGAGGGCCTGGTGCTGCTGACCTCGGTCGCGTTCCTGCTGGCGGCCGTCTCCCTGACGCGGCAGCAGGTCCTGGTGCAGGAGCTGCCGGCGGTGGAGGGGCTGGCCCGGGTCGACGTGGTCTGCCTGGACAAGACCGGCACGCTGACGACCGGCGAGATCGCCTACGAGCGGTGCGAGCCGACCGGCGACCTCGACGCGGCCGCGCTGGACGAGGCGCTGGGCGCGTTCGCCGACGACCCGGCCGCCAACAGCACCCTGCTGGCGGTGGGCTCGGCACTGCCGGGTCCGCCCGGGTGGCAGCGGACGTCGACCACGCCGTTCAGCTCGGCTCGCAAGTGGAGCGCGGCGGCCTTCGAGGGGCGGGGGACCTACGTCCTCGGGGCGCCGGAGCTGCTCATTCCCGACGGCGACCCGCTGCGCGCCCGCGTCGCCGAGCTGGCGGAGAGCGGCCGGCGGGTGCTGGCCCTCCTCCACGGCTCGGCGCCCGCGACCGACGCGCTCCCGGCCGACGCCCGCTGCGTGGCCCTGGTGACGCTGACCGAGCAGGTGCGGCCGGACGCGGCCGAGACGCTGCGCTACTTCGCCGAGCAGGGCGTGGCGATCAAGGTGATCTCGGGCGACAACCCGACGACGGTCGCCGCCATCGCCCGCCGCGTCGGCCTGGAGGTCACGCCGGCCGCGGTGGTGGACGCGCGCGGCATCGGCACCGATCCGGCCGAGCTCCGCGAGGTCGTCGAGCGGGCCGCTGTGCTGGGGCGGGTGACCCCGGAGCAGAAGCGTGCCCTCGTGCAGGCGCTCCAGCGCGGGGGGCACGTGGTCGCGATGACCGGTGACGGGGTCAACGACGCGCTCGCGCTCAAGGACGCCGACATCGGGGTGGCGATGGGCAACGGTGCCCAGGCCACCAAGGCGGTCGCCCAGCTGGTGCTGCTCGACGGGCGCTTCTCCCACCTCCCGAACGTCCTGGCCGAGGGGCGTCGGGTCATCGGGAACGTCGAGCGGGTCGCCAACCTCTTCGTCGCGAAGAACGTGATGAGCCTGATCGCGATCGTGACGGCGGCGGTCTTCACATTGCCGTTCCCGTTCCTGCCCCGGCACCTGACGCTGGTCTCGGCGACGACGATCGGGATCCCGGCCTTCTTCCTGGCGCTCGGGCCGAACCGGCGCCGCTACGTCCCGGGCTTCCTGGACCGCGTGCTCCGCTTCGCCGTGCCGGCCGGTGCCGTGTCGGGGTTCGCCGTCGTCGCGTCGTACCTGCTGGCGCGCTGGTTCTTCCACGAGCCGTCGGCGCGCTCGTGCGTCGCCGTGGGCGCGGACGAGCTCCCTGCGTGCTGGGAGCCGTCGACCGGCGCGACGATCACCCTGCTGGTGACGGCGTTCTGGATCCTCGCGGTCCTGGCCCGGCCGTTCCGGCCCTGGAAGACGGCGCTGGTCGCCTCGTGCGTCGGGCTGGCCGCGCTCGCGTTCGTGGTCCCGGCCGCCCGGGAGTTCTTCCACTTCTCTGCCTCGCCGCAGGTCGTCCTGCTGTCGCTGGGCGTCGGCGCGGTCGGCGCCGCCGCGGTCGAGGTCGTCTACCGCACCACCCCGGGGATGCAGGAGGCGGCCGGGACCTGAGGGGGTCGGGCCGCGAGATTCGTCGGCCGGCCGACGAAACTCGCCGGGCCGCGCCTGCCTACCCCCGCCGGCGCCACCAGCGACGTCGGCGCGGCGGGGCCGGGTCGGCCGGCGGCGTACGACGGGCGTCGCGTCGCTCCCGCCAGGCCGCGACGGTCGCGTCCACGTCGCGGGGCATGGTCACCAGCGGCGGGCCGGGCGAGAGCGAGTAGCGGGCGTGGATGACCCGGGCGTTGAAGTCCTCGACGTGCGCCCGCACCTCCCGCTCGGAGTGCAGGCGGTCGAGGGTCTCCTCCATCGCGGCGTCCTCCTTGCGGAGCGAGACGCTCGGCGGCAGCACGGTGATCCGCTCGCGCTCGACGAGCTTCTTCAGCCACCAGTCCGGGTCGTGCTGCGGGCCGAGCCCCTCGATCGGCTTGCCCGCCCCGGGCAGGTCGTCGAAGTCACCGCGCTCCATCGCCTGCCGGATCTGCAGGTCGACCCACGTGTGCTGGTGCTCCATCCGCGCCCGGGCAGCCGCACGCTCGGCCTTCCGACGCTGCTCAGGGCTGTCGGGCTCGTCGGGCTTCTCGGACATGCGCGCTCACCTCCGGGCCGACCACGGTAGTCCCTGACACAAACGCCCCGTTCGCCCTCGATCGGGGGCGGAAACGTCAGGGACTATCCCGACGTCGGGCTACACGACGACCGGGACCTCCGGCTCCTCGGCGACGTGGCGGGGCAGCATCAGCAGCGACGCGGCGGCCAGCAGGGCAGCGACGGCGCAGACGGCCCAGACGGTCATGTAGCCCGCGAGGGGCGCGTGCCCCTCGGTCGGGTCGTCGAGCGACCCGGTGGCCGACAGTGCGATCGCGAAGATCGCCGAGGCGATCGCGCCGCCGACGGTCTTGGTCGCGTTGGTCATGCCGGTGGCGAAGCTGGTGCGGTCGCCGGGGGCCGCGGCCGCGGCCGTCGCGGGCAGCGCGGCGACCAGCGCCCCGGAGCCGAGGCCGGCGACGGCCATGTTGAGGAGCGCCTGCCAGGTCTGGTCGTGGAAGAGCAGCCACATGCCGTAGCCGACCGCGACCAGGACGGCGGAGGCCACCAGCGCGAGCCGCGGCCCCAGCAGCCGCGTGGTCAGCGGCAACGTGAACGCGCCGATCGCCAGGAAGATCACGTAGACGCCGATCAGCGTGGAGACGAACCCGGCCGACGCCCCCAGGCCGTAGCCGGCGACCTCGGGGTCGGTCCGGGCGAACGTCGAGAGCGGGATCTGCGCGCCCAGCACCGACATGCCGAAGAGGAACGCCGTCAGCTGCACCGGCCACTGACCGGGCGCCCGCATCAGCCGGATGTCGACGAGCGGCTCGTCGTGGCGGAGCTCGTAGCGGGTGAACGGCACGAGTGCCGCGACGCCGAGCACGACCAGTCCCCAGGCCAGCAGGCTGCCGGCGCCCTGGAGACGGATCGCGATCAGTCCGCCCATCACCAGGCCCAGGCAGAGCGTCAGCATCGCCAGGCCGCCGAGGTCGAGGCGGCCGGACGAGGTGCCGGGCACGCTCTCGATCCCGAACCAGATCACGAAGAAGACGATCGTGACGACGATCGCCGGCAGCATCAGCAGCACCGTCATCGACGTCGCGGTGACCAGCGCGCCGCTGGTGACCGCACCGATGATCACGGCGAGCTCGAGCGCGCCGACGAGGACGGCCGCGCCACGACGGGTGAGCAGGTTCTGGCGGCCGGTGTCGGCGGTGCGCCGGTAGATGATCGCGACCTCGATCGGCAGCCACACGACGTACGCGCCCTGGAGCGCGGCGCCGACGAGGAACACCCCGAACGACGGCGCCAGTGCGAGCACCCACGACCCGAGCGCGGTGACCGCGGTCGAGAGCAGCAGGATCTTCTTGTGGCCGACGATGTCGCCGAGTCGCGCGAGTGGGGCGATGACGATCGCGGAGACGATCAGCTGCGAGGCCTCGAACCAGTTGACGTCGGCGTCGGCGATGTCGAGGTGGTCGGCGATGTCGCTGAAGATCGGCGTGTAGTAGCCCTGCAGGATGCCGCTGGCGATCTCCACGCAGACCAGGAAGCCGACGATCGCGAACAGGCTGTGCACGTGCGACCGGGCGGTCGCCTGGGTGCTCCCGGGAGTGCTCATCGGGGGATCCTCTCGATCAGGCGCCGGTACCAGCGCACGCCGTCGACGAAGGCGTCGACCCCGAGGTGCTCGTCGTAGGAGTGGATCGACTCGCGCTGTGCCTTGGACATCCGGAACGGCGCGAACCGGTAGACCCGCGGACAGATCCGGGTGAAGAACCGCGAGTCGGTGGCCGCCATCATCACGTACGGCGCGGGCACGGCGTCGGGGAACACCTCGGCGATCGTCGACTCGATGAGCTCGAAGGCGTCGTCCCTCGGCGAGATCGGGCTCGGCTCGTTCTGCTCGACGACCGTGACCTGCACCTGGTCGTCGTCGATGGTCCTCCGCACGTGCTCGAGCACCGAGGCGACGGTGTCGCCGACCATGATCCGGATGTTCACGCCGGCGGTCGCGGTGCTGGCGATGACGTTGAGCGCGGGGGAGCCCGCCAGCGTCGTGACCGCGAACGTCGTGCGCGTCATCGCCGCGGGCTCGGGCCCGGCGGCGACCAGGACCCGGGTGAGCAGCGGCCGCAGCCGGGCGGCCCGCGCGAGCACCGGGCGGAGGGCGGCGTTGGCGTGCGGCGCCATCCGGGTCAGCAGCTCCACGGTCGGCTCGGGGACCGACGCCGACATCTGGTGCCGGTCCAGGCGGGTGATCGCGCGGGCGATCCGGGCCGTCGGGCCGTTGCGGGCCGGGGTCGAGGCGTGCCCGCCCCGCCCGTCGACGCGCAGCTCGAGCGAGGTGACCCCCTTCTCGGTGACGCCCACGACGCCGATCGGGGCGGCCACGCCGGGGAACGCCTCGGCGGCGATCGCGCCGCCCTCGTCGACCACGAACCAGGGCCGCACCCCACGCCGCTCGAGCTCCTCGACGGCCAGCACGGCCGCGGCCCCCGAGACCTCCTCGTTGCAGCCGAAGGACAGCCACACGTCCTGGGCGGGGACGAAGTCGTCGCCGAGCAGCGTCTCGACCGCCTCGCAGATCGCGACCAGGGGTCCCTTGTCGTCGAGGGTGCCGCGGCCCCAGACGGCCCCGTCGTGGATCTCGGCGCCGAACGGCGGGTGCTGCCAGGGGGCGTCCTCCTCGACCGGGACGACGTCGAGGTGGGCCATCAGCACGACCGGCCGCTGCGTCGGTCCAGGGGCGGTCGCGCTGGTCCAGTGGAACAGCAGGCCGTGGGTGTCGACCCGGGTCAGCTCGAGCCGTTCGTGCAGCAGTGGGAACTGCCGCTGCAGCTCGGCGAGGAACAGGTCGAAGGCGCTGCTGTCGACCCGGCTCCAGTCGCGGTGGGAGACGGTCGGGATCCGCACCAGGGCCTGCAGCTTCGCCACGGACGGATCGGTCACGCACGCACCCTAGGCCACCTGCGGGACCGGCCGCGGCGACTCGGGGAAGCCGGCCCCGGCCCCCTGATCCGCCCGGTCCGTCTCGGATGCGAGACTGCCGCGCCGCTGCGGTCGTTGACCGTCCGGGGTCACGCCGATGGACTGGTCCCGTGCCCCCAGCGTCCGCCCCACCGACCGCCGTGCACCAGCTCGTCCATGTCCCGGCGGCGCCGGCGCGACGGCGACCCGCTGGCGCCGGCGTCCTCCGCGTGGTGGCCGATCGTCACGACGCCGACCGGGTCGAAGTCCTCCGGGATCCCGAACGCCGCGCGCACGGCGGGCTCACGCTCGGGCGGGATGCCGATGAAGCAGGAGGCCAGGCCGTGGTCGGTCGCGGTCTGCAGGATCAGCAGGCTGGCCATCGCGGTGTCCATGTCCCAGAACGGCTTGGGCCAGCGCCGCTCGTCCTGGTCGGTCCAGCCCTTGTCGTCCTCGGCGTAGCGGCGCAGGTAGGCCGCCTTGCTGGAGCAGGGCAGGATCACCACCGGCGCGCGCATCATGCCGCGCAGCCACTCGTCCGGCTGGTCGACGTCCTCGGCGGTCGCCTCCCAGAAGGTGCGGACGTCCTCGGGGGTGTCGAGGACGAGGAACGCCCAGCCCTGGCTGAAGCCGGCGTTCGGCGCGCGGACCGCGTTGTGCAGCGCCAGGTCGACGACCTCCGGGTCGACGGGGGTGGTCGCGTAGTTGCGGACCATCTTGCGGCGGCGTACGACGTCCTGGAACTCCACGGGGACCAGTATGGGGACCGACGTGCCTGACGACTTCGAGCGGATGTGGGCCGACCTCGCCCCGGTCGGCCGGTCGGCGCGCTCCGGGGGCTACTTCCGGCAGCCGTTCACGACCCCCGAGCGTGAGCTGTCCGCCTGGTTCGTCGGGCAGTGCACCGCGCGCGGGCTGCGGGTGGAGGCCGACGCGTTCGGCAACGTCGTCGGCTGGTGGGACGTGGGCACCGGACCGGCGCTGCTGACCGGCTCGCACCTCGACTCGGTGCTCGACGGCGGGGCGTACGACGGCCCGCTCGGTGTCGTGTCCGCGCTGGCCGCCCTCGACCTCGTGCGCGAGCGCGGCGTCGTGCCCGGCCGTCCGGTGGGGGTGTCGGTGTTCGTCGAGGAGGAGGGCTCGCGGTTCGGGCTGGCCTGCCTGGGCTCGCGGCTCGCGACCGGTGCGACCCCGTGGGAGTCGGCCCGCGGGCTGACCGACCGGGACGGCGTGCATCTCGGTGACGTGGTGGAGGGCGGGACCTCGTCGCTGCTGGACGGGGTGGGGACCTTCGTCGAGCTGCACGTCGAGCAGGGCCGCGACCTGGTCGACCGGGGGGCCGCGGTCGGCGTGGCGAGCGGGATCTGGCCGCACGGGCGCTACCGGTTCGAGTTCACCGGCGCCGCCAACCACGCCGGCACCACGCGCATGGAGGACCGGGTCGACCCCATGCTCACCTACGCGTTCACCGCGCTCGGTGCGAACAAGCAGGCGCGGCTGGCCGGCCAGCGTGCGACCTTCGGGCGCGTGTCGGTCGAGCCCAACGGCACCAACGCGGTGCCGTCCCGGGTGACCGCCTGGCTCGACGCGCGGTGCTCGACCGAGGCCGGGCTCGAGGAGCTGGTGGGGTCGATCTCGACGCAGGCGGCCGACCGGGCCGACCGGGACGGGACCCGGCTGACCGTCGTCGCGGAGTCGGTGTCGCCGACCGTCGTCTTCGACGACGCCCTCGCGGCGCGGGTCGCGGCCGACCACGAGGGCGGCGACTGGCCGGTCATCCCCACCCAGGCCGGCCACGACGCGGGCATCCTCTCCGCGGCCGGCATCCCCACGACGATGCTCTTCGTCCGCAACCCGACCGGTGTCTCGCACTCCCCGGACGAGCACGCCGAGGTCGCCGACTGCCTGGTCGGCGTCTCCGCGCTCGCCGACACGCTCGAGCGGCTGGCCCGGTGACCCACCTGGGGGGCGGGTCCTCCTCGTCGTACCTCCTCGAGCGGGCCTGGGTCGACGGCGCCGTGTGCGACGAGGTGCTGGTCGAGATCGAGGACGGGCGGTTCACGACGGTCGTGCCACGAAACTCATCCCTGGACGACGAAGCTTCATCGTCCAGGCGTGAGTTTCATCGGCCGGCCGATGAACCTTCACGGCTCCCCGGCCTCACCCTCCCCGGCCTCGCGAACGACCACAGCCACGCGTTCCACCGCGCCCTGCGCGGGCGGACCCAGCGCGAGCGGGGGACGTTCTGGACCTGGCGGGAGCAGATGTACGACGTGGCCGGACGGCTCACGCCGGACGGCTACTTCGCGCTCGCCCGGGCCACGTACCGCGAGATGGTCGCGGCCGGCTACACCAGCGTGAGCGAGTTCCACTACCTGCACCACCGGCCCGACGGGTCGCCCCACGACCACCCGAACGCGATGGGCGAGGCCCTGGTGGCCGCGGCCGCCGAGGCCGGGATCCGGATCACGTTGCTCGACACCTGCTACCTCAGCAGCGGCTTCGGCGCGCCGCCCGAGGGCGTGCAGCGGCGCTACAGCGACGGCACCGCGGCTGCCTGGGCCGAGCGCGCCGGGGACGGCCCCGCCGCGATCCACTCGGTGCGTGCGGTGCCCCGCGACCAGCTCGCGGTGTTCCGCGGCCGCGCGCCCCTGCACGTCCACCTCTCCGAGCAGGTCGCGGAGAACCAGGCCTGCCTCGCGGCGTACGGCGTCACCCCGACCCGCCTGCTGCACGACGAGGGTCTCCTCGGACCGGACACCACGGTCGTCCACGCCACGCACCTCACCGACGACGACATCGCGCTGCTCGGCGGCACCCGCACCAACGTCTGCATCACCCCGACCACCGAGCGGGACCTCGCCGACGGCATCGGTCCGGCCCGCCGGCTGGCCGAGGCGGGCTGCCGGGTCAGCATCGGCAGCGACAGCCACGCGGTCGTCGACCCGTTCGAGGAGCTGCGTGGCCTGGAGATGGACGAGCGCCTGGCCACCCAGGAGCGCGGCCACTGGACCGCGGCGGAGCTGCTCGCGGTGGGCACGCCCCGCCGGATCGCCGTCGGGGAGCCGGCGGACCTGGTCACGATCGACACCCGCAGCCCGCGCACCGCGGGCACCGGCGCCGACGAGCACACCGCTGTCTACGCGGCGACCGCCGCGGACGTCACCCACGTGGTGGTCGGCGGCCGTCCGGTCCACACGGCCGCGGACGTGGAGCAGATCGGGCGCGAGCTCGACCGGGCGATGGGAGACCTGTGGCCAGCACCGTGATCACCAACATCGGCGAGCTGGTCACCAACGACCCGGCCGCGACCGACCTCCTCGGCACGGTGGCCGACGCGGCACTCGTCGTCGACGGCACCCGGGTCGCGTGGGTCGGCCCGGCCGCGGACGCGCCCGCCGCCGACCAGCAGGTCGACGTGGGGGGCCGGTCGGTGCTGCCGGGCTTCGTCGACAGCCACACCCACCTGGTCTTCGCGGGCGACCGGGCCCCGGAGTTCGCGGCCCGGATGGCCGGGACGCCGTACGCCGCCGGCGGGATCCGCACCACCGTCGCCGCGACCCGCGCCGCGACCGACGAGCAGCTCACCAGCCACGTCGCCCGGCTGGTCGAGGAGATGCGCCGCCAGGGCACGACGACCGTCGAGATCAAGAGCGGCTACGGCCTCACCGTCCGTGACGAGGCGCGCTCGCTCGCGGTCGCGCGGCAGTTCACCGACGAGACGACCTTCCTCGGGGCCCACGTCGTGCCGGTCGAGCACGCCGACGACCCCGCGGCGTACGTCGACCTGGTGACCGGCCCGATGCTCGACGCCGCCGCCCCGCACGCCCGCTGGATCGACGTCTTCTGCGAGCGCGGTGCCTTCGACGCCGACCAGGCGTTCCGCATCCTCGAGGCGGGAGCGGCCGTCGGCCTGCGCGGCCGGCTGCACGCCAACCAGCTCGGCCCGGGCCCCGGCGTCCGGCTGGCGGCCGAGCTCGGCCTGGTCGCCGTCGACCACTGCACCTACCTGGACGACGCCGACGTCGACGCCCTGCACGACTCGGGCACGATCGCGACGCTGCTGCCCGGCGTCGAGTTCTCGACCCGCCAGCCCTACCCCTCCGCCCGCCGCCTCCTCGACGCGGGCGTGCGGGTCGCGATCGCGTCCGACTGCAACCCCGGCTCCTGCTTCACCAGCTCCATGCCGTTCTGCGTCGCCCTGGCCGTCCGGGAGATGGGCATGACGCCGGCCGAGGCGGTCCACGCGGCGACGTACCGCGCCGCCGAGGCGCTGGACCGTGACGACGTCGGCGCCCTCGTCCCCGGCCGCCGCGCCGACCTGGTGGTCCTGGACGCCCCGTCCCACGTGCACCTCGCCTACCGCCCCGGCGTGCCGCTGGTGGCGCAGACCTGGGTGGCCGGCCGCCCCGTGCTGTGACGCCGAGCCACCCCGCTCTCGAGGTCCCTCAGCCTCGCCGGAGCCGGGCGGAGAGGTTGGCGTCGTCGACCCGGCGGTGGTGCGTCGGGTTGAGCCCGTTGTCGAAGTAGTCGTGGTCGTCCTCGAGGGTCGCCGTGCTCCCCCCGCCGAGCGTCCACTGGGTCACCGAGTACCGGACCCACCGGGGGCGGTGCACGCACGACCGGGGCACCCACACCTGCACGGTGTCCGCCGCGTAGTCGATCTCGTGCCGCAGGTCCGGGCAGCGGACCCGGTTGCCGGTGACGGAGCTGAACAGGAAGCTGCGGCCGTGCCATCCCAGGGTCGTGTGCACCTCGGCGGTCACCCCGGGACCGTGGTCGAAGACCATCCGCTCCTGGCTGATGAACGGGTCGTGCTGCGGTCCCCGGGCCAGCTCCGCGAGCCGGACGGTGAACACGATCTGACGTCGCTCGTGCCCCGCGTCGACGGCGACCACGTCGGCGTTGCCGGGCGACCCGGCATGGTCCCAGCCGACCACGTAGCCCTCGTCGTCGCGGACCGCCTCCCACACGTCTCCGGTGGCGTCGTCGGTGTGCTGGGTGGCCGCGGCGGCGACCGGGACCACGGAGAGGCACGTGACGAAGCCGACGACGAGCGCGGCGACGCGGAGGGCTGGTCGCGGACGGGCCATGGCTGCGTCTCCTCCTGCGGCGGTGCGCGGGAGGGTCCGGTGCTGCCTCGCTCCTCGGTGACGACCCCCGCGTCGTCTCCCTCGACGATAGGCGCGGGTGGACCGTGCGGCCAGAGCAGCCGCGCCCTCCACGAGCGCGCGCGGGCGCCGGCACCAGGGAGGCGTCTCTAAGGCACCCCCGGGCCGGCCCACGGGAGATAAGGCACCTTCCCGATGTGCCGCGCTACCTCAGACGACGAACCTCGTGCTCACCACCGAGGAGCTGAGGAGCCCACCATGTACGAGAGCACCATCGACCGCGACTACGTGAAGACCGAGCTGGAGTTCCGCCTGGGCCGGATCCAGGCCGACATCGCCGGCCGGCGTCGCCGCCGCCTGCTGAGCCGCAGGGGGTCCGGCGGAGCCGTCCAGGACAGCGGCTGGACCACGATCCGCTGACCGCCGGGCGGCGGAAATGACAGCGCACACCGTGCCCGGGCACGGGACACTGTCCGACGTGGCACACACCAGTCGGACGTTGGTCGGACGAGACGCCGAGCTGACGGAGGTCGCCTCCCTGCTCGGCGTCCGTCCGTCCCCGGCCCCGGACGGGGCCGGTACGCCGGTAGGCGAGACGGCCACGGTGCTGCTCTCCGGCGACGCCGGTGTCGGCAAGACCCGGCTGCTGACCGAGCTGCGCGACCTCGCGTTCACCGAGGGCTGGCAGGTCTTCGCGGGCCACTGCCTCGACTTCGGCGACAGCGCGCTGCCCTACCTCCCGTTCTCCGAGGTCCTCGGCCGCGTGGCGGCCGACCTGCCGGCGGTCGTCGACGACGTCGCGTCCCGGCACCCCGCGCTCGCCCGCCTCCAGCCCGGCCGCCGGATGATGGGCCACCAGGAGCGCGGCGACGCCGCGGCGCTCGACCGCGGCGACCTCTTCGAGGCCGTGCACGCCCTGCTGGAGGCCGTCGCCGAGACCGGCCCGGTGCTCCTCGTCGTCGAGGACACCCACTGGGCCGACCAGTCGACCCGCGACATGCTCAGCTTCCTCTTCTCCCGCCCCTTCGCCGGGCCGGTCGCGATCGTCGCGTCGTACCGCTCCGACGACCTGCACCGCCGCCACCCCCTGCGTCGCCAGGTGGCCGAGTGGTCCCGCCTGCGGGGCGTGCACCGCGTCGCGCTGTCCCCCCTGCCCGACGACGCGGTGCGCGCCCTGATCGCCGAGCTCGTCCCCGAGGGCCTCTCCGACCGGGAGCTGGCCGACATCGTCAGCCGCGCCGAGGGCAACGCGTTCTTCGTCGAGGAGCTCACCAGCGCCGCCGCCGGGCCCGGCAGCTGGGTCCCGGCCGACCTGGCCGACGTGCTGCTCGTGCGCCTCGACCGGCTCGACGACACCGCGCGCCAGGTGGTGCGCGCGGCCAGCGTCTCCGGTCGCCGGGTCGGCCACGACCTCCTCGCTGCGGTGCTCGACCTCGACGACGCCGCGCTCGACGAGGGCCTGCGCCAGGCGGTCGAGGGCAACATCGTGGTCGCGAGCGACTCGCGTTACTCCTTCCGGCACGCGCTCCTCGGCGAGGCGGTGTACGACGACCTGCTGCCCGGCGAGCGGGTCCGGCTGCACGGCCGCTACGTGACGGCCCTGCAGGAGGGCGTGGCCTCCGGGACCGCCGCCGAGCTGGCGCGGCACGCGCGGCTCGCGATGGACCTCGACACCGCCCTGACCGCGAGCATCCAGGCCGGCGACGAGGCCAGCCAGGTGGGCGGCCCGGACGAGGCGGCGTACCACTACCAGCAGGCGCTGGAGCTGCTCGTCGACCCGCGCCGCTGCGCGGAGGTCGACCTCGACCTCTCCAAGCTCGTGGTGAGCGCCGCCGAGGCGCTCTCGGCGAGCGGCGACCCCGAGCGCGCGGTGAAGGTGATCGTCGAGCAGCTCGAGCGGCTGCCCGCCGAGGCGCCGACGACGTGGCGGGCCCGGATGCTGTCCACCCAGGCGCACCTGCTGATGGCGACCGAGGGCACCGACCCGGTCCCGATCTCCGAGGACGCGGTCGCCCTGGTCCCCGACGGCGAGACCGGGCTCCGCACCCGGGTGCTCGCCACCCACGCCCGGGTGCTCGCCGGGATGGGCCGGTACGACGAGGCGCAGGCCGTCGGCATGGAGGCGCTCGGCCTGGCCGAGCGCCTCGACCTCAGCGAGCTCGTCGCCGACGTCATCACCACCCTCTCGGGCCTGAAGAAGAGCGGCCCGAAGGAGGGCCTGCGCTCGGCGCTCGCCGACGCGGTGATCCGGGCCGAGGAGTCCGGTGCCCTCGCCTCCGAGCTCCGGGCCCGCTACCTGCTCGGCCGCTCCTACGAGGACTGGGCCGAGTTCGACGAGACCGAGTTCTGGTTCCGCAGCGCGATCGACCGGGGCGTCGATGCCGGCATGCCGTTCGCGCCGTTCGCCTTCGAGTCCCGCTGGCAGCTCGCCTGGGTGTACGACGTGCTCGGCCGCTGGGACGAGGCGCTCGCGCTGACCGACGTGGCCGACGACCGGCCGCCGCCGATCCCGCGGGCCCTGCTCGAGCCGCTGCGCCTCGCGGTCCGGCTCGCGCGCGGCGCGGACGTGGCCGCCGACGCGCGGGCGCTGCGGATGTTCTGGGCCCGGGACGGCGGGGTGGCGATCAACGCCAGCGCGGTCGAGATCGACGCCGCCGGCTACCGCGGGGACGCCGCGGGCGCCGTCGAGGCCTACGACGAGGTCGTGGCCGTGCTGAGCCGGATCTGGCACGAGTGGTTCAGCGCGCGGATCCGTCTCGGCGCCCTCACCATCGCCGCCCTCGCCCGGGCGGTGCCGACCCTGTCCGCGGCCGAGCGGGCGACCTACGCCGAGCGGGTGGACCGCATCCTGGCCGACGGCCACGTCGTGCTGGACCGCTACTCCGACCCCTCCGGGCACTGGGGCCCCGAGGGCCGGGCGTGGATGAAGCGGCTCGACGCCGAGACGCTGCGGTTCCGCTGGCTGGTCGGCATCGACGCGCCGCCCCAGGAGGACCTGGTCCGCACCTGGCGCGAGGCGGTCACGCTGTTCGAGGACTTCGGGCACGTGCACGAGCTGGCCCGGGTGCGCACCGCCCTGGCGGAGATCCTGCGGGCCGGCGGCGACCTGGCCGGCGCCCGTGAGCTCGGCGACGCCGCCCGTGCCGCCGCGCACCGGCTCGGCGCCGTACGCCTGCTCGAGGACCTGAAGGCCATCGGCAGCACCCCGGTGCGCGGCGAGTCCGCCCCCGACGCGCTCACGCCGCGCGAGACCGAGATCCTCGCGCTCGTCGCCGAGGGCCGGTCCAACGGGGAGATCGGCAAGCAGCTGTTCATCAGCGCGAAGACCGTCTCGGTGCACGTCTCCAACATCCTGGCCAAGCTCGACGCGGCCGGCCGGACCGAGGCCGCCGCCATCGCCCGGAGGCGCGGGCTGCTGTAGCGGTCCGCCGGACCTGCCTGCCGGGTCGCCGGCCCGGTGTAGTGCGGACCAGCCAGGGGTACTCCTTGTCCGCCGGTCCGCCCCCCAGCAGACTGGCGACCACAGCTGGCCACGACACAGGAGGACCCATGACCCCGGAAGAGCCCCTGAGCGACGACGACATGACGACGGCCTCGGCCGGTGACCCGCTCGCCGGTGGCGGCGACGCCGACGGCACCGACGGCGACGGCGCGGACGGCGACAGCACCGACAGCACCGACGGCGACAGCACCGACAGCGACGGCACCGACGGCGGCGACAGCGACGGCACCGACGGCGGCGACAGCGACGGCACCGACGGCGGCGACAGCGACGGCACCGACGGCGGCGACAGCGACGGCACGGACGGCGACGCCGGCGACGGTGACGGCACCGACGGCGACGGCACCGACGGCGACGCCTCCTGAGTGTCTGCTCTCGACCTGCTGAGCGGTGACGCCCAGACCTTCCTCGCGAAGGTCTGGGCGTCCCGCGTGCACGTGCACCGCACCGACCCCGAGGACCTGGTCGGGCTGCTCTCGCTCGACGACGCCGACCACCTGCTGACCTCGACCGCGATCCGCACGCCGTCGGTCCGGCTGGCCCAGGACGGCGCGGTGCTGCCGGAGTCGTCGTACACCCGCAGCGCCACCCTGGCCGGCAAGTCCCTCACCGGGCTCGTCGACGGGCGCAAGGCCCTCGACCTCTTCCGCGACGGCGCGACCGTCGTCTTCCAGGGGCTGCACCGCTACTGGCCGCCGCTGACCCGGCTGGTCGCCGAGCTCGAGGTCGAGCTCGGCCACCCCTGCCAGGCCAACGCCTACCTCACGCCCCCGGGCGCCCAGGGGTTCGCCGTCCACGCGGACTCCCACGACGTGTTCGTCTTCCAGACCGCCGGCTCCAAGCTCTGGGAGGTGCACGGCCAGGACGGGCCGGAGGAGCTGCTGCTCGAGCCCGGGCTGTCGATGTACCTGCCCACCGGCACGCCGCACGCCGCACGCGCCCAGCAGACGGTGTCGCTGCACGTGACGGTCGGCATCAACCAGCTCACCTGGCGCGGCCTGGTCGAGCGCACGATCAAGCCGGTCCTGGCCCAGGTGCCCGACGAGCACCTGCCCGCCGGCTACCTCGAGGACCCCGGCCGCCTCGCGGGCCCGCTCGCCGACCGGCTCGCCGCGCTGGCGGAGGCCGTGCGCGCCCTCGACACCGACGCCGCCGTCGAGGCGGAGGTTCGCCGGTTCCTCACCTCCCGCCCGCCGCGGCTGCCCGGCGGGCTGCACGACGTGCTCGGCCTCGCCGACCTGGCGGTCGACACCCGGCTGCGTCGCCGGCCCGGCCACCCCTGCGTGCTCCTCGACCGTGGCGACCGCGTCGAGGTGCTGCTCGGCGACCGCACCATGACCGTCCCGGCCTGGATCCGGCCGGCCCTCGAGGAGGTCCGCGCCCGCGCCGAGCTGACCCCGGCCGACCTCCCCCTCGACGCCGCGAGCAACCTCGTGCTCTGCCGCCGCCTGGTCCGCGAAGGGCTGCTGGAGCTCGCGTGAGCCCCTCTCCCGCGACCCGGTGCGCGGCCGCCAGCCTGCTGCGCGACGAGCCGGTCGGCGGCACCGCCACCCACGTCCGCACCTGGCTGCTGCTCGAGCACGTCGGCCCCTGGGGCCAGGACGCCCTCCGCGACGCGCGGCTCCCCGACGGCCTCGGCGCCGCGCTCGAGCAGCGCGCCCGCGACCTGCGCGCCAAGATCCTCCTGGTCCGCCGGTTCGCGTCGGTGCCGGACGGCGACGGGGTCCGCGTCTTCGCCGCGCACACCGACCCCGCAGGCCCGCGGCTGGAGTCCGGGGTGCTCGGCGACGAGCGCGAGGTGCTCGACCTCGACCTCGAGGCGTTCCGGCGCGGCGGCACGACCGGCCTCCCGGCGTACGACGGCTCGCTGTTCTGCGTGTGCACCAACGGCCGCCACGACGCGTGCTGCGCCGAGCGCGGCCGCCCCGTCGCGCGGGCCCTGGACCGGGCGCACCCGCAGGAGACCTGGGAGGTCTCGCACGTCGGCGGCGACCGGTTCGCCGCCAACATGGTCGTCCTGCCGCACGGGCTCTACTACGGGCGGCTCGACCCGGCCTCGGCGATCGCGGTCGCCGGATCGCACCTCAACGGCGAGCTCGACCTCGACCACCTGCGCGGCGGGTCCGCGCACCCGATGGCCGTGCAGGCGGCCGAGCTGCACCTGCGGCGCACGCTGGGCGCCACCCGGCTGGACGCCGTCGCGCTGACGGCGCGCTCGACCGATGGTGCCCGAACCACGGCTCGGTTCGCGGCGGCGGGCGGCACCTACGAGGTCGTCGTCGAGACCGTGCGCGACCCCGCCTCCGCTGCGCGGCTCACCTGCAAGGCCCAGCGGGACAACCCGGTCCCGCGGCACGAGGTCGTCGGTCTCACCCGCACCTGAGCCCGCGGGGGGCCAGACTCCGGAGCATGCCCCTCACCACCGTCGCCGTCGCCGTGGTCCTCGGCTTCGCGGCGGCCGTGCAGATGGCGAGCGGGTTCGGGTTCGCGCTCGTGGCGGTGCCGCTGCTCGCCCTCGTCGTCGGGCCGCACGAGGCCGTCGTGCTGGCGCTGCTGATGGGCACCGCGTTCAACGCGTGGCAGGCGGTGGAGGGCCGCCGCGACGTCGAGCGGCCCGTGCTCGCCCGGATCCTGGTGGCCGCCGGCGTCGGGATGCCCGCCGGCTACCTGCTCTACCGCGCGCTGGGGAGGGACTCGTTGACGGTGCTCGTCGGCGTCCTCGTCCTGGCCGCGGCGACGTCGCTGTGGCGGGGCTGGTCGTTGCCGGCCGCGGGCCGCGCGACCGACCTCGTCGCCGGGCTGGCCACGGGGGTGCTGACCACGGCGACCGCCACCAACGGGCCGCCGGTCGTCACGCTGCTGCACGCCCGCGGCGTCGGCCCGGAGGTGTTCCGGGCGATGACGACCACCGTGTTCCTCGTCCTCGACCTGCTCGCCGTGTGCCTCTTCGTCGCCACCGGCGACCTCGGTGCCGCGGAGGTGACGACCGCGGCCGTCGCGCTCCCGGTGGTCCTCGTCGGCGGGTTCCTCGGGTACCGCGCCCGCCGGCTGCTGTCGCCGGCGGCGTTCCGCAGGGTCGTGCTGCTGCTCCTCGCCGCCACCGGCGTCGTGGCCGTGCTGGCGGGCCTGACCTGACGCCGGCCGGCGGCCGGGACCGTCAGGGGCGCGCCAGCACGGCGAGCACGCCGGAGCCGCCGTCCCAGCTGCCGGTGAGTGCGGGCTCGCCGTCGACCGGCGCGCCCACGACGTGCACGACGACCGGCTCGCCGACGCCGCCGCTGCCGGCGACCCGGACGGACGGCTCGCGGACGACCCGCTCGCCGTCGACCTCGAACCACTCCTCGGCGCCGGTGCCGCGCTCGGCGACCGTCCGCGCCAGGGTCGCGTTCCAGACCGGGTCGCCTGTGGCGTCGTACACCCAGCGGGTCCCGAGGACGGAGTGCTCGGTGGTGCCGAGCAGGTGCTCCTCGGCGCCGTCGAGCGGGGCGCCGCGGTAGGTCAGCGGGACGTGGACCACGACCGTCCCGTCCGCGCTCCGGAGCAGCACCCCCTCCATCCCGACCTCGCCGTCGGGGTCGTCGAGCCGGTAGCCGCCGAGCGGGCGCAGGGCCGGCAGCCCGGCCGCCCAGGCCTGGGTCGGCAACCAGGCGGCGACGAGCTCGGGCTTGGACGGGGCGAGGGTCGCGCGGTGCAGGTGGGCCATCCCGCGATGCTAGGACGCGGCTAGGAGAAGGCGGCCAGCACGTGCTTGTTGAGGTCGGGGTAGCGCATCAGGTGGGCGCCGCCGTTGATGTCGAGCACCTCGCCGGTCACCCAGTCCGCGGTGGCCAGGTAGAGCGCGGCCGCGGCGATCTCGTCGGGCCGCCCGGACCGGCCGAGCGGGGTGTTCTCGAGGTAGTCGTCCTCGATCCCGGGGATCTCCATCGCCGGCTGGGTCAGCGGGGTGACCACGAGCCCGGGGGCGATGGCGTTCACGCGGATGCCGCGGGGTGCGAGCTCGAGCGCGGCGACCTGGGTGAGCATCGACAGGCCCGCCTTCGCCGCGCAGTACGGCGCCAGGCCGGCGCCGGGCTGCCGGGCGTTCAGCGAGGACAGCGAGATCACCGACCCGCCCGCGGACAGCCGCTGCCCCGCGTGCTTGAGGACCAGGAACGCACCGGTCAGGCAGACGTCGACGACGCGGCGCCACTCCTCGGCGGCCAGGTCGACCACGTTGCCCAGGGTCGAGACGCCCGCGCTGTTGACCACGACGTCGAGACGGCCCTGGTCGGCGAGGACCGCGTCGAGCGCGGCGGCGACCGAGCCCTCGTCGGTCACGTCGAGGTGGACCTCGGCGTCCGTGCCCGGCAGGTCGGCCGCGACCGTGTGCCAGCCCGCCGCCGCGAGCCCCGCGGCGACCGCTGCGCCGATGCCCGACGCGCCGCCGACGACCACCGCCACCCGCTCCGTTGTCGCGTCCATGCGCCCTCCCCGCTCCCGCGCCACCTGTTGACGCGTGTCAAGTGCAGACCCTAGCGTCGCGGCTAGAACATGTTCCAGTACGCCGACGCAGGGATGGGGAGGACGAGTGGCGCGACCGCGGACCGCTGTCATCGGAGCCGGCATCAGCGGCCTGACGGTCAGCAAGATGCTCGACGACTACGCCGTACCGTGGACGACCTTCGAGTCCTCCGACCGGGTCGGCGGCAACTGGGCGTTCGGCAACCCGAACGGGCACAGCAGCGCCTACCGGTCGCTGCACATCGACACCTCGAAGCACCAGCTGTCGTTCCGGGACTACCCGATGCCCGACGACTACCCGGACTTCCCGCACCACACCCAGATCAAGGACTACCTCGACGGCTACGCCGACGCCTTCGGCCTGCGCGCGGGCATCGAGTTCCAGAACGGCGTCGAGCACGCCGAGCGGCTGCCCGGCGGCGGGTGGGAGCTGACCACCCAGCGTGGGGAGACGCGCCGCTTCGACCTGCTGGTCGTCGCGAACGGCCACCACTGGGACCCGCGGACCGCCGAGTTCCCCGGCGAGTTCACCGGTGAGTCGATCCACTCCCACCACTACATCGATCCGTGGACGCCGCTGCACCTGATGGACAAGCGGATCCTCGTCGTCGGGCTCGGCAACAGCGCGGCCGACATCACCGTCGAGCTGTCGCAGCGCGCGCTGCGCAACGAGGTCACCCTCTCGACCCGCAGCAGCGCGTGGATCGTGCCGAAGCTGATCGGCGGCAAGGCCGCCGACATGAACTACCGGACGATCCCGCAGATCCCGCTGTCGTGGCAGCGCAAGGCCGCGCAGTGGGGCCAGCGGTTCACCTACTCCGACCCGACCCTCTACGGCCTGCCCGCCCCCAACCACAAGTTCTTCGAGGCGCACCCGACGCAGTCCGGCGAGCTGCCGCTGCGGCTGAAGTCGGGCGACGTGACCCCGAAGGGCAACGTCAGCCGTCTCGACGGGGCGACCGTGCACTTCGAGGACGGCACCTCCGCCGACTTCGACGCGATCGTCTACGCGACCGGCTACAACCTGACGTTCCCGTTCTTCGACCCCGACTTCATCAGTGCGCCGGACAACCGCATCGACCTGTACAAGCGGATCATCAAGCCCGACGTCGACGACCTGCTCTTCGCCGGCTTCGCCCAGGCCACGCCGACGCTCTTCCCGTTCGTGGAGTGCCAGGCGCGGCTGATCGCGGCCTACGCCGTGGGGGAGTACGCCCCGCCGCCGCCCGAGGAGATGCACCGGGTGATCAAGGCCGACGACGAGCTCTACATGGGCCACATGCTCGACCGCCCGCGGCACACCCACCAGCTCGACTACTTCGTCTACGAGCACCAGATGCGCACCAAGGAGCTGCCCGAGGGCCGGCGCCGCGCGCACGCCCGGGGCGTCCCGGCGCTCGCGGGACGCGCGTCGTGAGGCCCGGCCCCACCCGCGGCGTCGAGCGCCGGGGCGCGCTGCTCGAGGCGCTCGAGGACCACCTCCGGGAGAGCAGCCTCGGGGAGATCAACGTCGCCGACATCTCCCGCAGCGCCGGCGTGACCCGCTCGGCGTTCTACTTCTACTTCGAGAACAAGGCGGCGGCGGTCGCCGCGCTCCACGAGGAGATGTACGCCGACGGCTTCGACGCCGCCGAGGTGCTGGCCGGCGACGGCACCGTGCGCGACCGGATCTCCACCGCGATCCGCGCGATCGTGCACGGCTGGGGACAGCGCACCCACCTGCACCGCGCGGTCCTGGACGCCCGCGCAGCCAGCCCCGCCGTACGCGACCAGTGGGACGCCTTCCAGCGGTCGTACGTCGACGTGGTGGCCGACCTGGTGGAGGCGGAGCGGGCCGCGGGCGCGGCCCCCGCCGGGCCGGACGCGCGGGCGCTCGCGACCGCCTTGCTCGACCTCAACGACCGCACCCTCGAACGCGTCGTCCGGGCCGAGGACGGGGCGGACCTCGAGCAGCAGCTCGACGCGGTCGTGCACGTCTGGCTGAGCAGCATCTACGGGACCACGGCCCACGGGAGGACCGCATGAAGCCTGAGCACGTGAAGAGGGCCGACCTGACCTTCTTCTCCGGAGGCGCCGGCACCGAGCGGGCCGAGTGCCACGCGTGGCACCTCACCGGCGAGGGCGACGCGCTCGCCACGGACGCCGGCCGGCCGGTCGCGGTGATGGCGCACGGGCTGGCCGGCACCAAGGACTCCGGGCTGCTGCCGTTCGCCGAGGCGCTCGCCGCCGCGGGGCTCGACGTGCTCGCCTTCGACTACCGCGGGTTCGGTGCCAGCGCCGGCGAGCCCCGGCAGACCGTGTCGATGGTGGCCCAGCTCGAGGACTACCGGGCCGCGATGGCCGCGGCGGCCCGGCTGCCCGGCGTCGACCCGCAGCGCCTCGTGCTGTGGGGGGTCTCGCTCGCCGGCGGCCACGTCCTGGCCGCGGCCGCCCACCGTGACGACCTCGCCGCCGTCGTCGCGCTGACCCCGCTGGTCGACGGGCGGGCCGCCGGCCGGCACGCGCTGGCGTACCACCGGCCGAGCGCCATCCTCCGCTCCACCGTCCTCGGCGTCCGCAGCAAGGTGGGCAGCCCGCGGATGATGCCGGTCGTCGCGCACCCCGGGGAGCTCGGCGCGCTCACCCTCGACGGCTGCTACGAGGACTACCTCGCGCTGGCCGGCCCGACCTGGCGCAACGAGGTCGACGCGGCCGTCGGGCTCGAGCTCGGCAGCCACCGCCCCGGCCGCGAGGCCGAGCACGTGCGGGCCCCGCTGCTCGTGCAGATCGCCGACCTCGACCGCAGCGCGCCCCCGCAGGCGGCCGCCAAGGCGGCGTTCGCGGGCCGGGCCGAGGTCCGCCACTACCCGTGCGACCACTTCGACGTCTGGCCGGGCAAGGAGTGGTTCGACCCGGTCGTCCGGCACCAGGTGCACTTCCTGACCCGGCACCTCGGGACCTGACCGGCAGGCACCGCCTGCAGACCAGCGTTATTGACACCTTTTCAATTGCGGTCGGGCGACCTAGCATCGACGAGGTGAGCACCCTCGACGACGTCAGCCGGCTGACCAGCGAGCGGCTGCGGCGGATGAGCCCCGGTGGCCAGCAGAAGCTGCCGCCGGTCGACCTCACCGGCCTGCCGCCGGGCCCGCGGTGGCCGGTGCTCGTGCAGACGTCGGCGCTGCTGCGCTTCCGGCACTGGTTCCACCCCTACCTGATGCGCACCTACGGGGACGCCTTCACCATCCGGCTCGCCCCCGGTGGGCGGCCGCTGGTCATCTTCACGCGGCCCGAGGTCGCCAAGGAGATCTTCGCCGGCGACCCGGAGGTGTTCCACGCGGGCAAGGCCAACGGGATCCTCGGCCCGATCATGGGCGAGCACTCGCTGCTGCTGCAGGACTCCAGCGAGCACAAGCGGGCCCGCAAGCTGCTGATGCCGGCGTTCAACGGGCACGCGCTGCGCGGCTACCAGGCGCTGGTCACCGAGGTCGCCGCCGCGGAGGTCGCGACCTGGCGCTCGGGCGAGGAGTTCCGCTCGCTGGACCGGATGAACCGGCTCACCCTCGAGGTGATCCTGCGCGTCGTCTTCGGCGTCACCGACCAGCGCCGGCTCGCCGAGCTCCGGCCGCGGGTCAACAAGACGGTGAACGTCAGCCCGGCCATCCTGCTCGGCTGGGCCTACCCGAAGCTCCTGAAGGTCGGCCCCTGGAAGGCGACCGCCGACAACCAGCTCGAGCTCGACCGGCTCATGTACGCCGAGATCCGCGAGCGCCGCAGGTCGCCCGACCTCGAGGAGCGCACCGACGTCCTCTCCCGGTTGATCCTCGCCGGTGAGGACGGCGACCGGCTGGACGACACCGAGCTGCGCGACCAGCTCGTCACGCTGCTGCTCGCCGGGCACGAGACCACCGCGACCGCCCTGGCCTGGGCGCTCTACGAGGTGGGCCGCGACCCCGAGCTGCTCGCGCGCTGCCGGCAGGCGGCCGACGAGGGCGACGACGAGCTCCTCGACGCCGTGCTCAAGGAGTCGATGCGGCTCCACCCGGTGATCCCCATGGTGGTGCGCACCCTCATGGAGCCGGCCACGGTCGGGGGCTACCACCTGCCGCGCGGCACGACCGTCGGGCCGTCGATCATCCTGGCCCACCAGCGCGGGGACAACCACCCCGATCCCGGGGCCTTCCGGCCCGAGCGCTTCCTCGGGCAGAACCCGCCCACCAACACGTGGATCCCGTTCGGCGGCGGCGTGCGGCGCTGCATCGGCGCGGGCTTCGCGGCGATGGAGGGGGTCGCGGTGCTGCGCGAGGTGTTCGCGTCGTACGACGTGACCGCGGTCGGCGACGACGAGCCCAAGGTCCGCAACATCACGAGCGTGCCCCGCCGCGGTGCGCGGATCCGGGTGTCGGCGCGCTAGCCGGGCGACCTAGGATTGCTCCTCGGTGAAGGGAGCCGCCATGTCCGCTGAGGTGCCGTCCGGCTCGCCGGTCGACCTGCCCGACCACATCGACCGCGCGGTCCTGAAGATCGCCGGCGTCGTCGTGCTCGGCGCCATCATGTCGATCCTCGACATCACCGTCGTCAACGTCGCGCTGCCGACCTTCCAGGTCGTGTTCGGCACGCCGACCGACCCGCTGCCGTACTCCACCGTCGCGTGGACCGTGACGGCCTACACGCTCGCACTCGCCACGGTGATCCCGCTGACCGGCTGGGCCGCCGACCGGTTCGGCACCAAGCGGCTCTACATGACCGCGATCGCGCTGTTCGCGCTCGGCTCCGCGCTCTGCGCGACCGCGTGGAGCATCGAGGCGCTCATCGGGTTCCGGGTGCTGCAGGGCCTCGGCGGCGGCATGCTGATGCCGCTCGGCATGACGATCATGACCAAGGCGGCCGGGCCGCACCGGATGGGTCGCCTGATGGCGATCCTCGGCATCCCGATGCTGCTCGGCCCGATCCTCGGCCCGATCCTCGGTGGGTGGTTGCTCGAGGTCGCGAGCTGGCACTGGATCTTCCTCATCAACGTGCCGATCGGCCTGGTCGCGCTCGTCTACGCGTGGCGGGTGCTGCCGAAGGACTCCCCGCAGCCGTCGGAGTCCTTCGACTTCCTCGGCATGGCGCTGATGTCGCCGGGCCTCGCGCTCTTCCTCTTCGGTGTCTCGTCGATCCCGGGCGAGGGCACCTTCAACGCCCCGCGGGTCTACGTGCCGATGGCCATCGGCGTGGTGCTGATGGTCGCGTTCGTCTTCCACTCCTTCCGGCCCGAGCACCCGCTGCTCGACCTGCGGCTGTTCAAGAACCGCAACCTGACGATCACCGTCATCACGATGTTCCTCTTCGTCGCCGCCTTCTTCGGCGGGCTGCTGCTGGTGCCGACCTACTTCCAGGAGGTCCGCGGCGAGTCAACGCTCCAGGCCGGTCTGCTGGTGGCGCCGCAGGGCATCGGCGCGATGATCACGATGCCGATCGCCGGCTCCCAGGTCGACAAGCACCCGATCGGCAAGATCGTGCCGTTCGGCCTGGTCTTCATCCTGATCGGGATGTTCGGCCTGACCCAGCTGACCGCCACGACGCCGTACTGGCACATCATGCTCGAGCTCTTCGTCATGGGCCTCGGCATGGGCGCGACGATGATGCCGCTGTTCACCTCGGCGATGAAGACGCTGAAGGCCCACGAGGTCGCGCGCGGCTCGACGCTGCTGAACATCAACCAGCAGATCGCCAGCTCGGTCGGCGTCGCGGTGATGTCGGTGCTGCTCACCAACCACCTCAACGCCTCCAAGCTGGCCGGGCCGGCGATGGCGTCCCTCCACGACCCGGCGCTGGCCGACAAGCTCCCACCGGTCGCGATCGCGAAGGGTCTCGCCGACGCCGCGGCCGCCTTCGCCGACACCTACTGGGTGGCCTGGGTGCTGGTGCTGCTGACCGTGATCCCGGCCGCCCTGCTGCCTCGCAAGCACGAGGAGACGCACCTGCTCGACGACGAGGGGCGGCCGCCGGTCGTCGTGCACTGACGGGCGCTAATTCGCTTCCTCCACGCCGCCGGGGCTGGGAGGATCGTCGCTCGTGATCAAGCGCCTGCGTGCGCTGCGGATGGACACGACGCCGCTGCGCACCTCCCGTGACTTCCGGCTGCTGTTCCTGGCCGGCACGGTCTTCTACTTCGGCGCGATGGTCAGCTACGTCGCCATCCCCTACCAGGTCTACACGCTCACCGGCTCCAACTTCGCCGTCGGCGCGATCGGCCTGGTCGAGCTCGCACCGATCCTGGTCTTCGGCCTGTACGGCGGTGCGCTGGCCGACCACGTCGACCGGCGTCGCCTGCTGGTGCTGACCGGCCTCGCCCAGGCGGTGTTCACGCTGGTGCTGGCGGTCAACGCGTTCCGCGGCGACCCGGACGTGTGGGTGATCTTCGTGGTGGCGGTCGCCCTCGCCTCCTGCTCGGCCCTGCAGCGGCCCTCCCGCGAGGCGCTGCTGCCGCGGACGGTGGCCCACGACCAGCTGCCCGCGGCCAACGCGCTGTCCAGCCTCGGCATGCAGCTCGGCCTGCTCGGCGGCCCGGCCGTCGGTGGCCTCCTGGTCGCCTACGTCGGGATCGGCTGGTGCTTCGTGATCGACGTCAGCGGGCTGGTCGTCGCGTCGACGCTCTACCTCTCGAT
This sequence comes from Nocardioides sp., assembly GCF_044226305.1. GTDB lineage: Bacteria > Actinomycetota > Actinomycetes > Propionibacteriales > Nocardioidaceae > Nocardioides. The sequence goes on from NZ_JBGAHF010000018.1 coordinate 46,069, forward strand.
GCGGGCCTACCCGCACCGGGAGGAGACCACCCCGCCCAGCCTGGCCGGCATCAAGGAGGGCATGGTCTACGCCTTCCGGCGCCGCGACCTGCTCGGCACCTACTTCGTCGACATCGTCGCCATGATGTTCGCCGCGCCGGTGGTGCTGTTCCCGGCGCTCGCCGAGCAGGTCTTCGGCCAGCCCGAGCTGCTCGGGATGCTCTACAGCGCCGAGGTCGTGGGTGCGCTGGCCGCGACCGGGCTCAGCGGGTGGACGGCGCGGGTCCACCACCACGGCCGGGCGATCGTGCTCGCGGCGGCGGCGTACGGCGCGATGATCGCCGTCGCCGGCCTGATGCCCAACATCTGGCTGGTCGCCCTGTTCTTCGCCCTCGCCGGGGCGGCCGACATGATCTCCGGCATCTTCCGATCGACGGTGTGGAGCCAGACGATCCCCGAGGCGATGCGCGGGCGGCTGGCCGGGATCGAGATGCTGTCCTACTCCCTCGGGCCGCTCTCGGGCCAGGTCCGGGCCGGCGTCACCGCCGACCTCTGGTCGGTCCGCGCGGCGATCACCTCCGGCGGCCTGGCCTGCGTCGCCGGCGTCACCATCACCGCCGGGATCCTGCGGGACTTCTGGTCCTACGACGCCCGCACCGACGAGCACGCCGTGGCCGAGCGGGAGGTGCGCCGGGCCGCCGGCGAGGCCTGACTCGGGGCGCCGGGTACCTTTGCCGACGGCGCCGGGTGTCCGGCGGATCCGAGCACCGAGGAGGCGTACCCGATGACCGACCTCGACGTCGTCGTGCTCCTCGACGCGGAGCACCGCCCCACCGGCACGGCACCGCGCGCGAGCGTCCACGACACCGACACGCCGCTGCACCTCGCGTTCTCGTGCTACCTGGTCGACGACGCCGGCCGGGTGCTGATGACCCGCCGCGCCCTCGCCAAGCGCACCTGGCCGGGTGTCTGGACCAACTCCTTCTGCGGCCACCCCCGCCCCGAGGAGGAGATGGAGGCAGCCGTGCACCGGTACGCCGGCCACGAGCTCGGCACCACCCTGGGCTCCCTGCGCTGCGTGCTGCCGTCCTTCCGCTACCGCGCCGTCGACGCCTCGGGCGTCGTCGAGAACGAGTTCTGCCCCGTGTTCGTGGCGACCGCCGCCGGCCCGGTCGGGCCCAACCCTGACGAGGTCGCCGAGCACCGCTGGGTCGACCCCGGCGAGCTCGAGACCGCCGCGTCGGTCGCCCCGTGGGCGCTCAGCCCGTGGCTGGTCGAGCAGCTCGCCGAGCTCGACGCCCTCGGCGGCCTGGCCCAGGTCGTCCGCCAGCCGCGCTGACCTCCCGCCCGCGGCCCCGGCCCGAGGACGTCGTGCGAGCCGGTCGCCCCGGGCACCAAGACGTATGACGTCCTGCTGCGACCTCGCGGACGTCAGACGAGGCGGTCGCCCCGGGCACCAAGACGTATGACGTCCTGCTGCGACCTCGCGGACGTCAGACGAGGCGGTCGCCCCGGGCACCGCGACGTATGACGTCCCGCGGCGTCCGGCTGCGGAACGCGGCCGTCAGACCTCAGCCGGCGTCGAGCACCCGGGCGAGGAAGCGGCGGGTCCGCTCCTCGCGCGGGTCGGTGAGCACCTCGGCGCCGCCGCGCTCGGCGACGACGCCGTCGTCGAGGAAGAGCACCTGGTCGGCGACGTCGCGGGCGAACCGGACCTCGTGGGTGACGATCACCAGCGTCCAGTGCTCCGCGGCGAGGTCGCGGATGACCGCGAGCACCTCACCGACCAGCTCGGGGTCGAGCGCCGAGGTCGGCTCGTCGAGCAGCAGCACCTCGGGCCGCAGCGCGAGCGCGCGGGCGATGCCGACCCGCTGCTGCTGGCCGCCGGACAGCTGGGACGGGTAGGCGTCCTCCCGGCCCTCGAGGCCGACCTGCGCGAGCAGCACCCGCGCCGCCGCGGCCGCCTCCTCCGGGTCGCGGCCCTGCACCTGCACCGGCCCCTCGACCAGGTTGCCGAGCACGGTCTTGTGCGGGAAGAGGTGGTGGGACTGGAAGACCATCCCGCTGCGCGCCCGCAGCGCCTTCACCGCCCGGCGGTCGGCCGCCTTGTCGGCCGGCGGCACCCCGAAGTCGACCGAGGAGTCCCCGATCCGGACCAGGCCGGCGTCGGGGCGCTCCAGGACGTTCATCGAGCGCAGCACGGTGGTCTTGCCCGAGCCGGACGGCCCGAGCAGGACCGTGACGGTGCCCGCCTCGGCGGTGAAGTCGACGTCGCGGAGGACCGGTCGGTCGCCGAAAGACTTCTCCAGCCGGCGTACCTCGATCAGGTCGCTCATGTCGCGTACCTCCCCAGCCGGCGCTCCAGGGGACCCTGGGCGAGGGTGACCAGGTAGCAGACCACCCAGTAGTAGACGGCGGCCATCACGTAGAGCGGGAGGTACTCCGTGGTGTCGGCCGCGGTGACCTGCGCCTCGCGGAACAGCTCGGGCACCAGGACCAGCGACGCGAGCGAGGTGTCCTTGATCAGCGACAGCAGGGTGTTGAAGAGCGGCGGTACGGCGATGCGGGTCGCCTGCGGCAGGACGATCCGCCGCATCGACTGCCCGTAGTCCATGCCGATGACCGTCGCCGCCTCGTACTGCCCGCGCGGCACCGAGAGGATCGAGGCGCGGATGATCTCGGCGGCGTACCCGCCGACGTTGAGGCTGAGGGCGAGGCTGGCGGCGAGGTAGGGGTCGAGCTTGAGGCCGATCTGGCCCAGCCCGAAGAACACGATGAACAGCTGCACCAGGAGCGGCGTGCCGCGGATGACCGAGATGTAGACCCGCGCGACCGCGTCGAGGGCCCGGACCGACGACAGCCGGGCGAGCGCGGCGGCGAGCGCGATCGCCAGCCCCAGCACGAAGCTGATCGCCGTGAGCGGCAGCGTCCCCTTGAGCAGCCCGAGCAGCATCGGCCACGCGGTGTCCTGCACGACCTCCCAGGTCGACCGCGAGTCGGACGCCTGGACCTCCACGTCGCGCGAACCCTTGCGGACCGTGACGTCGGCCTTGAAGTACTTCTCGGAGATCTGCGCGAGCGTCCCGTCGTCGGCGAGCTCCTGCAGCGCCTGGTCCGCCTCCTGCTGCAGCTCGGGGTCGGACCGGCGGAAGGTGAGCGCCTGCTCCAGCGTCTCGTCCCCCGCGTCGCCGGCGATCTTCACCTGGTCGTTGCCGGACGTCGCGAGGTAGTCGAGGACCGCGATGTTGTCGTTGACGATCGCGTCGACCCGGCCCTGGGCGAGCAGCTCGACGCCCGGGCCGAAGTCCTGGACGTACTGGACCTTCGCGCCTGCGTCCTTGGCGACCTGGGCCCAGTTGCTGCTCGCGGTCTGCGCGGTCGTCCGGCCGTCCAGGTCCGCGAGCGAGGTGATGTCGTCGGTGTCCTTCGCCGTGACGATGACCCCGTGCGAGTAGGTGTACGGCGTGCTGAAGAGGTAGCGCGCCTCCCGCTCGGGGTTGATCGTCACCTGGTTGGCGATCACGTCGATGCGCTCGGAGTCGAGCGCGGGGAACAGCGAGTCGAACGGCGCCTCGACGAACTGCACGTCCCAGCCCGCCTGCTCGCCGACCGCCTTCATCACCTCGATGTCGAAGCCGGTCAGCTCGCCGCTGTCGGGGTCCCGGTAGGTGAACGGCGGGTAGGTGCCCTCCGTGCCGACCTTGACCACCCGCGGGGCGGTGCCATCGCCGTCGGCCGCCGCCGGGCCGGCCACCAGGACGCCGCCGAGCAGGGCGCCCAGCACGGCGGCGAGGAGCCCGGTGAGGAGCACAAGCGGACGGATCAGGCGCACCAGGGTCGGGTACCCCGACCGGCCACGCCCGAACCGTGACGTGCGACGCGCTCAGTCGCCGACGGTCCCGGCCTGGTGGCTCTCGCCGACCGTGGAGTCGACGTAGATCGTCACCCCGTCCGGCAGCACGCCCTCGAGGTCGTCGAGGAGGCCGGCGTACGGCGGCAGCTGGCCGGTGTGCCGGACGTAGACGTGGGCCTCGTCCAGCGAGCTGAAGTCCACCTTGGTCACGGCGGCGTCCGGCGACGGCCGCAGCCAGGTCTCGGTGGCGTGGCGCACGTCGGCGTCGTACCGCGCCAGGACGTAGGTGGCCCAGGTGTTGGCGCCGAGCGGCACCGCCACGAGCACGACCAGGACCGCGATCAGCACGTAGGTGCGGCGCCGGGGACGGTCGCGGTCCTCCACGGCCTCGGTCGAGTAGCCGAGGGCGGTGAACATGAGGACGCCGGCCGCCACCATCGCGAGCAGGTTCGAGAGGAAGAGCACCAGGGCACCGGCCGCCAACCCGACGTCGCCCTGGCCGAGGCAGACCCCGACCACGGCCAGCGGCGGCACCAGGGAGATCGCGATCGCGACGCCGGGCAGCACCGCCGCGACGTCACGGCGGGCCAGGGCCACGGCGCCGGCCAGCCCGGTCGCCACCGCGGCGACGAGGTCGACGAGCCCCGGGGAGGTCCGGCTCGAGATCTGGCTGTCGGACATCAGCGCGATCCCGCCCGGGATCGCGAGCGAGAAGAGCATCCCGATGGCGACGACGAGGGTGCCGCCGACGAGGACGTAGACGATCGACCCGTTCCGGCGCTGCTCGGCCACGGCGAGGGCGATGCCCATGATCGGGGTCGAGAGCGGCGCGATGATCATCGCCCCGATGACGGTCGCGGTGGAGTCCGACAGCACCCCGCAGCTCGCGATCACCGACGACAGCACCAGCATCGTCCAGAACGCCGACCTCTTCGCGCGTCGGTCGCCGGACCCGAAGTCGAGGTCGTCCTCGAGGTCGGCCAGGCTCCTGCGCTGGTTCTCCGGCAGCACCTGGTCCCGCAGTCCCACCCACATGAGCGAGTATCAGCACGTCGTGCCTCGGGTTGCGGCCGCGCCACTCCGCAACCGGGCGTCTCGCGACCTAGCCTCGGACGGTGGCCGGACCTCCCGAGACGACGCCGGACGGGCGCTACGTCGTGGTCGACGGGCGCCGCTGGCGGGCCACTGACCCGGCGATCCCGGAGGAGCGCCGCGGTGAGCTGACGCGGGCGCTGATGGCGTGGCGGCGCGAGGTGCGGCGCACCCGCGGCGGTCCCGACGAGCAGGTGGCCCGGGCCGGCGTGCAGGCGGCGAAGGTCGCGCTCGGCGAGCGGGGTACGCCGTGGTGGGAGCAGTCCGACCAGGAGCGCCGGGAGCGGTGGAGTGCCGACGTACCGCTGCCGGCGGACGGCTCGGGCGCCTGACCCGACGGTCGGCGCTCAGGCGCGGAGCGCGGCCCAGCCGAGGCAGGCCAGCGCTGCTGTCGAGGTGGCGGTGCGTACCAGGTTCCAGCGGACCCAGGCGGACTCGAAGTCGGCGCGCGAGCCCCCGGCGGCGAGGGCGTCGTTGAGCGGGACGTTGGCCGCGGCGGTGACCGCGACGGTCGCCAGCGCGCAGACGAGACCGCCGACGGCCCAGGCCCGCGCGCCCGGCGGGCTCACCGCCACGGCTGCGGCCGCCAGGGCCGGGGCGCCGAGGAACGTCAGCATGAACGCGGGGTTCACGATCGCGGTGTTCACGTGCGTCATCGTCGACACGAAGGTGCGGTCGTCGGTGCCGGCCAGGCCGGGCATCACCCCGGACGACCAGGCGTAGTAGGTGCCGGCCTGCAGCCCGGCGGCCAGCGTCGCGGCCAGGAGGACCGGGGTGCGGAGGCTCTCGAGGATGTCCATGGGTCCCAGCAGACCTCAGGTCGGTGAGACTCTCCATGGTCGATCGGCGCACTTCCATACGCGATCGTCCACGCCTACCCTCCTCGGATGGACGGTCTCACCGGGCTGCTCGACGGCCCGCGGGCGCGCGGCGCGTTCCTCCTGCGCTGCCAGCTGGACCCGCCCTGGTCGGTGCGCCTCGAGGACGAGGTGCCGCTGTCGGTGACCGCCGTGGTCCGCGGCGGGATGTGGGCGGTGCCGGACGAGGGGGAGCCCGTCGCCGCGGGGCCCGGGGACGTCCTGGTGGCCGTCGGGCCCGACCACTGGACGATCGCCGACTCCCCGGAGAGCCCGGTGGACGCCGTCATCCACCCCGGCCAGCACTGCACCACCCCCGACGGCCGCCCGCTGGTGGAGGAGATGCACCAGGGCGTCCGCAGCTGGGGCAACAGCGCGACCGGGCGGACCGTCCTCCTCACCGGCGCCTACGGGCTCGAGGGCGAGGTCGGCCGCCGGCTGCTGCAGGCGCTGCCACGGTTCGTCCTGCTCACCGCCGACGAGCTCGGCTCGCCGCTCGTGCCGCTGCTCGCGGACGAGATCACCAAGGACGCCCCCGGCCAGGACGCCGTCCTCGACCGGCTCCTCGACCTGCTGCTCATCGCGGTGCTGCGGGCCTGGTTCGCCCGCCCGGGCAGCGAACCCCCCGCGTGGTACCTCGGCCAGTCCGACCCGGTCGTCGGCCCGCCGCTCCGGCTGCTGCAGCACCACCCCGACCACCCCTGGACGGTCGCCGAGCTCGCCGCGGCCGGTGGCGTGTCCCGGGCAGCGTTCGCCCGCCGCTTCACCGACGTCGTCGGTGAGCCGCCGATGGCGTTCCTCACCGGGTGGCGGCTCGCGCTGGCCGCCGACCTGCTGCGCGAGCCCGGCGCCACGCTGGCGACCGTCGCCCGCCGGGTCGGCTACTCGACGCCGTTCGCCCTGAGCGCCGCGTTCAAGCGGCAGTACGGCGTGAGCCCGCGGGACCACCGCGCGGCTCTGGCCTGATCACCGGATCGTGCCGACCCCGGGGACGAGCGGGAGGTCGAGCGCGGTCACCCAGCCCGGCGGCAGCTCGTTGACGTAGGGCACCGCGTTCAGCGCCCGCATGCCGGTGGCCAGGCAGCCGGCGACGGCGGGGGCGCGCCCGGAGCCGTCGGTGAAGCGGAACGCGGTCTCCTGGCTGATCGAGGGCGAGCCGGTGATGTCGACGCGGTAGACGTCGTCGGCCGAGCCGGCGGGCCACTGCGGGGCCGCGTCGAGGCCGATCCGGTTGACGTGCTCGAGCGAGATCACCTCGCGACCGTCGAGCACGCCGTTGATCGTGAAGCGGATCGCCGCGACGTTGCCGGCCGCGATCACGCCCTTCGCGGTGGTCCGGTCGGTCGGGGTGACCCACTTCTCCCAGGTGGTCGTGATCTCGTCGAGCTCGATGCCGGCGGCGTGCGCGATCATCGGGACGGTCGCCCCCCACGCCATGACCAGCAGCTCGGGGATCTCCAGCAGCGGGGTGAACTCGGGCGGGCGGCCGATGCCCATCTCGTCCTCGTAGTCGCCCTCGTAGTCGGTGTAGTCGAGGAGCTCGGACGCGCGCACCGAGTCGACCCGGCCGCACAGGCCCATCAGCGTCATCGGGAAGAGGTCGTTGGCGAAGCCCGGGTCGATGCCGGTCGTGAAGCAGGACGCGCCGCCCTCCTCGCACGCCTGCGCGACCGGGTCGACCCAGGCGGCGGGGATCTGCTCCATCGTCGGCCAGACCCACGGCGTCATCGCGGTCGAGCAGACGTCGATGCCGGCGCGCAGGAACGCCGACATCACCCGGATGTTGTCGTCCGCGTACGCCGCCGTGGGGCCGTAGTGCACGAGGGCGTCTGGCCGCAGCGCAACGAGCTCCTCGACCGAGTCGGTGGCCAGGACGCCGGTGGGTGCGATGCCGCAGATCGTCCCGGCGTCCACGCCCACCTTCTCCGGGGTGGACACCCCGACCCCGACCAGCTCGAACACCGGGTGGTCGACGATCTCGGCGATCACCATCGACCCGACCACGCCGGTGCCCCACACGACCACGCGCTTCTTCATGCTGTCTCCTCGTTGCGGTAGTCCCTGACCTTCTGGCCCTTCCCGGGCCCCGGTCGGGGCAAGAACGTCAGGGACTACCCCAGATCATCGGTCGAAGGCGGCCCGCACCCGCTCCTCGGTGAGGCCGTAGTCCTTGAGCGTGTAGCGGTGCGACGGCTTCGCCTTGCCCTGCTTGGACTCCTGGTCGATCTCCTCGATCGCCGCCTGCACCTCGGGCGTCCAGTCGAGGCCGAACCGGTCGTAGACGCGCCGGGTCACGCCGAGCGGGTCGGACACCAGGTCCTGGAAGGCGACGTCGACGAACTGGTCCTGGTGGTACTTCGGGCGTGCGTCGTGGAACGCGTGGAAGGCCCGCGACCACAGGTCGAGCTGGGTGTGGCCGATGACGCCGCCGACGTACGTCGAGCTGTGGCCGGCGGTGGTCTCCGCGGACAGCGAGCACGACGAGGCGATGCAGGTGACCGGGTCGCGGTGCGTGTAGACGATCAGGGCGTCGGGGTAGACGGCCATCAGCGCGTCGAGCGCCGTCATGTGCGACGGGTTCTTGAGGACCCAGCGCTTCTCCTGGTCGTTGAGGCCGACCAGCTGGAGGTTCTCCTTGTGGCGGGCGTACGCGTCGGTCCAGTCCTGCTGCTGGAGCCAGGCGCTGTAGCGCGGGAGGTTGGCCAGCGACTCGTAGGAGTTGGACTTGCCGGTCTGCCGCAGCAGCCGCCAGCACTCCTCGACCGTCGTCGCGTCCATGTAGTGGATGCCCATGAACTCGGGGCTCTCCACGTGGTGCGCCGAGAACGCCTGCTGCATCGCGGTGAAGATCGGGTCCGACTCCCAGGTGTCGCGCGGCGGCCGCGGCTGCGGGTACTGCGTCAGCCACATCTCCAGCCCCTGCGCCATCGGGTCCGCGTGCAGGAGCCGGTGCAGCGCCGTGGTGCCGGTGCGCGGCAGGCCCATCACGAAGATCGGCCGCTCGATGCGGACCTCGCGGTGCTCGGGGTGGGCGGCGAACTGGGCCTGGGTGAGCAGCACCCCGACCAGCGCCGACTTCACCTCGGAGCGCTGGAAGTAGTTGCCGCGCGGGGTGAGCCCGGCCTCCGGTGACGCGAGGTCCTCGGTGAGGACCCGCAACCCCTCCTCGTGCACGCCGTCCCCGAAGTCGGACAGGCCGGTGGTGCGGACGGCGGCAGCGACGATGTTCTCGTAGCTGCCGACGTCCGCCCGCTCCCGGGTCATCACGTTGTCGCTCATCGGCCGGCCATGTCAGTCGTGGAACTCCCCGCAGTCGACGGTCAGCATCTGCCCGGTCACCGCCGACGCGAGGTCGGAGGCCAGGAACAGCGCGGCCCGCGCCACCTCCTGCGGCGAGGCCAGCCGCTTCAGGTCGGTGGGCGCGGCCTTGGCGGCGTACACGTCCTCGTGCGTGCCGCCCTCGACCGCGGCGAGGAAGTCGAAGTAGGCCCGGTTGACGTCCTCGTAGATGTACGACGGCGCCACGCTGTTGACCCGGATCCCGCGCGGCCCGAGCTCGGTGGCCAGCGACGACGCGAGGTGCTCGAGCGCCCCCTTCGACAGCTTGTAGCCGGCGTACTCGGGCTGGGAGGAGAACACGACGCAGGAGTTGAGCATGATGATCGACCCCTTCGATGCCGAGAGCGCGTCGGCGAAGAGCGCCGAGAGCCGCAGCGGGGCGAAGACGTTGGTCTCGTTGGCCTTGGCGAGCGCCTCGGGGCTGATCTGGGTGATCGGGTCCATCGGCGGGATCGCGAAGGCGTTGTTGATCAGGCAGTCGACCCGGCCGAAGGCCTCGAGCGACCGCTCGACCAGCGCCGCCCGCGACGCCTCGTCGGTGATGTCGGTCGGGACGACGACCGCTCGCCGGCCGTGCGCCTCGACGGCCGCCGCCATCTTCTCGAGGCGGGACTCGGTGCGGCTGGCCAGCACCAGGTCGGCGCCCAGCTTGGCGGCCTCCTCGCCGAGCGCCCGCCCGAGGCCGGGCCCGACACCGGAGAGGACGATCACCTTGCCCGCGAGCAGGGGGACGGGGTCGTAGCGCTCCTCGATCGAGGTGTCGTGGGCCTGCGCGTAGCCGAGGTCGTTCGTCACCCGCACAGACTAGAACGTGTTTCAGTATTGGGTCGAGGGTTCTCGCGAACGACGCGTCCTCAGCTCAGCATCCGCCGGGCGACCGAGCGCTGCCGGGCGGCGATCCGGGCGGCGTACTCCTCGGTGGTGATCGGGGAGTAGTACGGCAGCCGGTCCGGTACGTCGGCGATCGCGACCTTCTCGACGACGGGTCCGTCCTCGGGGCCGAGGTCGCGCTCGATCCGCTGCCAGCGCAGCATGAGCGACCCGGTGCGGTGACCGAGGCACTCGAGCCAGTTGGCGATGGCGCCCCCGGGCCCGGCGGGGCTCTGCTCCGAGATCACGAACCGCATCATGCCGTCCGGGTCGGTGACCGCCTGCGCCTTCGTGAGCGAGGTCTGGTGGGTCTCGTAGTCGGTGGAGACGTACCAGTCCGAGCCGATCTGGATCGCCTGGTAGGCGCAGTCGGCACACTCGGGCACGGTCACGATCAACGCCTCGTCGTCGGCGAGCTCGTAGTGCCCGATCGAGGACCGCTGCGACGAGAGGCCGCCGGGCGTGGACTGCGGCGGCGTGGGGCGGTTGGCCGGCTCCTTGCGCTCGAAGAACTGGGGGAAGGCGAACCAGGTCTGGATCGAGCCGGTCAGCAGCTTGGCCGCGACCTCGTACCTCTGGGCGAGCCGGGCCCGGGTGAGCGGGGCCGCGGGCCGGCCGAGGGTGTCGGTGCGCTCGATCCAGAGCCGGCCGCGCTCCTCGGTGTCCCAGTCGTTGTAGACCTCGCGCACGATCATCGTCTTCGCGCCCGGCTCGGCCACGTAGGTGAACTCGAACGACCCGTCCTCGGCGATCTCCAGCTCGCGGTCGTCGAAGGCCAGCATCGAGGTGGCGGCCGAGTCGGCCGTGTACGCCCCGCCCATCACCTGGAAGGACAGGTCGGCCGTCGTGCCGCGCACGCCGCGGACGACGTACTCGACGCCCTCCTGGAGGTAGGCGTTGAAGTAGATCGCGTCCGGGTTGTCCAGGCCCTGCCGGGAGAACTGGTGGGTGGGGTTGATGAACAGCGGCCGCTCGAGGTCGTGGTCGAAGGCCATCTGCATCGCCATCCGGATCCGCCCGGCGAGGTAGTCGTAGCCCTCGAGCAGGTCCTGCTCGGTGCGGATGAACGGCGCCCCCTCGATCAGCCTCTCGGCCTCGGCGATCGCGTCCTGCAGGGGACGCGTCAGGTCCGAGCTCACTGCTTCGCGATGATCTGCTCGGCGTACCGCTCGAGGTGCTCGATCTTCTTCTCGAGCGGCTCGGTGTCGGGGCCCTTGATGTAGGGCACCCGGAACCCGACGATGCAGTCGGTCACGCCCTTGTCCTCCAGTCGCTTGATGCCGTCGAGGGTGTAGGCGTCGTAGGAGATCACGTGGACCTCGAAGTCGTCGCGGGTGTCGCCCTCCTCGGCCCGGATCTCGGCCAGCCGGGTGAGCAGCCGGTCCAGCTCCTCGCCGTCGCCCCCGGCGTGCATCCAGCCGTCGCCCTTGCGGACCGCCCGGCGCAGGGCCGCGTCCGCGTGCCCGCCCACCAGCAGCGGGACCGGCGCCGGCGCGGCCGGGCACTGCTTGAGCGCCTCGACGTCGTAGAACTCGCCGTGGTACTCGAAGAACTCGCCGGTCGTCAGCCCGCGCAGGATGTCCATGCACTCGTCCATCCGCTTGCCGCGCCGCTCCCAGGGGACCCCGAGGGCGTCGAAGTCCTCGGGCCACGGCGAGAGGCCGATGCCCAGGCCGAGCCGACCGCCCGACAGGAACGCCAGCGAGGACGCCTGCTTGGCGACGAGCACTGGCGGGCGGATCGGGAGCTTGAGGACGAACGGCGTCAGCCGCAGCGTCGAGGTGTGCGCGAACAGGTGCGCGCACAGGATCATCGTCTCGATGAACTCCTTGCCCTCGAGGAACTCGCGGTCCCCGGTGTCGGTGTAGGGGTACTTCGAGTCGGAGTCCTTCGGGTAGATGAGGCTGTCGGCCACCGTCATGCTCGTGTACCCGGCGGCCTCCGCAGCCTGCGCCAGCGGTGCGTAGTACGTCGCCTGCGTCATCGCCTCGGCGTAGCTGAATCGCATGGGGCCAGAGTAGAACGTGTTCCAATTCCGTGCCAGAGTGCTCCCGTGGACCTCCAGGAGATCAGCGACCGGCTCGAGATCGAAGGGGCGGTCGTCCGCTACACGCGGGCCATCGACAGCGGCACGTGGGACCAGCTCGACACGGTCTTCACCCCGGACGCCGAGATCGACTACACCGAGTCCGGCGGGATCGCCGACACCTACCCCGCGGTCAAGGCGTGGCTGGCCGAGGTGCTGCCCGCGTTCTTCCCGAAGCGGATGCACTCGCTGGCCCAGGTCGACATCGCCCTCGCCGGCGACGAGGCCACCTGCACGGCGTACTTCCACAACCCGATGCCTATGGACGACGGGAACGGCGGGACCAAGGTCGTCGAGTTCGGCGGGCTCTACCACCACACGTTCGTCCGGACGCCCGCCGGCTGGCGCAGCCGGAGGCTGCACGAGGAGATCGTCTGGAAGCGGGGCATCTAGTGCAGGCACCTGACGCATGAGGCTCGGCCTGCCCGAGGAGCGGCCCGACGGCCTCGACTCCCCGGTGACCGCGAAGGTCATCAAGTACATGTCGCGCGCGCAGGTGCGGCTGTTCCGGCTCACGAACGGCCGCGTCGGGTCGAGGTGGCGGATCGGCGCGGGGTTCCGCAAGCCGGTGCCGACGCTGCTGCTCGACCACGTCGGACGGAAGTCGGGCCGGACCTTCACGACGCCGCTGCTCTTCCTCGAGGACGGGCCCGACCTGGTGGTCGTCGCCTCGCAGGGCGGCCTGCCGAGGAACCCGCAGTGGTACGCCAACCTGGTGGCCCACCCCGACACCACCGTCCACGTGCCCCGACAGGGAGTACGCCGGGTGCGCGCCCGAACGGCCGGGCCGGACGAGCGCGCCGAGCTGTGGCCGCGGCTGGTCGAGCTCTACGCCGACTTCGCGAAGTACGCGCGCTGGACCGACCGGGAGATCCCGGTCGTCGTCCTCGAGCCGCGATGAGCGGCGTCCCCCGGCGGAAGCGTCGGCCGACCGGCCTCAACCACCCGGTCTACCGCAGGGCGATGGGCCGGATCGCCCGGGCGCACGTCTGGGCCTACCGGCGCACCGGGGGTCGGGTCGGCGGCCGGTGGCGCCACGGCTCGGCGCTGCTCCACCCGGTCCCGGTGCTGCTGCTCGACCACGTCGGTCGGCGGTCCGGGACGGCGTACACGACCCCGCTGCTCTACCTGCGCGACGACCCGCGCCTGGTCGTGGTCGCCTCGCAGGGCGGGATGGACCGCGACCCGCAGTGGTACCGCAACCTCCGCGCGGCGCCGGACACGACCGTCCAGGTCGGTGCCGAGGTACGCCGGGTGCGGGCCCGCACCGCCACCGCCGAGGAGGCCGCGGCCCTCTGGCCCCGGCTGGACGCGGTCTACGCCGACTTCGTGAACTACCGCCGGTGGACCGACCGGGAGATCCCCGTCGTCGTGCTGGAGCCCCGGGCCGGCTAGCCCGTGGGACCGTGTTTGGTCCCGGTGGCGCGGACCCCGACAATGGAGCCATGTCCGAGCAGCTGCCCGAGGGGCCCCGCGGGGAGCACCCCGTCGCGGCCGGTCTCGGCGCCCTGGTCGGGGTCGCCGTGGTGGTGGGCCTGATCCTCGGCCTGGTGGTGCTGGCCGGCACCAAGGTGCTCGGGCTCGACGGCGGATCGGACAGCGTCAGCTCCAGCAGCGACCGCACGATGTACGTGCCGCCGCTGCAGCCGACGCCGACCGAGACCGGTCCGCAGATCACCCTGGCCCCGGGGCACAGCCCGTCCGGGCGGCCGCAGGACGGGTCGTCGGACAAGCCGTCGAAGAGCGCGTCGCCGCGCAAGCAGATCTCGCTGTCGGCGTCGACGACGTCGGCCGGCGCGATGGAGCAGTTCAACCTGACCGGCGTCTACCCCGGCGGCGAGGGCGCGATCCTCACCGTCCAGCGGTTCCAGGACGGCGGCTGGCAGGACTTCCCCGCCACGGGCTCCGTCAGCGGGGAGACCTTCCAGATCCCGGTGCAGACCAGCCAGCCGGGCGCCAACCGGTTCCGCGTCGTCGACTCCGACACGCAGCTGCAGTCCAACGAGGTCCGCGTCACCATCGGCTGACCGTTGCCGGGTGCCGAGTCGGCACGTCTTGCTCAGGCAGGGCACCGTCCGGCGCGCCAGGTGCGCCGACCCGCAGGCCCGCGGCGGGCCGGGCGCCCGCCAGCGCGAGCCGCACCCGCGCGCCGACGGCCGGCTGTCCGGCGAGGATGCCGCCGAGCACCAGGACCAGGCCCAGCGCCTGGGGGGCGCCGAACGCCTCCCCGGCGAGCGCGACTCCCACGACGGTGCCGGCGACCGGGTTCAGCAGCCCCACCAGGGAGACGGCGGCCGCCGGGAGCCGGCGCAGCCCGCGGAACCACACGACGTACGCGAGGACCGTGCCGACCAGCCCGAGGTAGAGGAACCCGGCGACAGCACGCCCGTCCACGGGCGGAGGCGGTCCTTCGACAAGGAGCGCGACCGGGAGCAGCACCAGGCCGCCGGCGACCAGCTGCCAGGCCGTGAAGGTGAGCAGGTCGACCGGTGGCTGCCACCGCTTGACGAGCACGAAGCCGACCGACGACAGCGTGACCGCGCCGAACGACGCGGCCACCCCGACGGGGTCGACGGTGGCGCCGCCGCGCAGGACGAGCAGCGCCACACCGATCGCGCCGACGGCCGCGCCGCCCAGCGAGGCGAGGCCGGGGCGTTCGCGCAGCGCCGCCCAGGCGACGAGCATGACCATGATCGGCGCGGTCGCCGTCAGTGTCGCCGCGGTCCCGCCCGGGAGCCGGTACGCCGCCACGAAGATCAGGGCGAAGAAGGCGCCGATGTTGAGCGTGCCGAGGAGCCCGGCCCGCCACCACCACACGCCCCGGGGCCGGCCCGGGCGGACCGCTAGCAGCAGCAGGCCGAAGGGCAGTGCCCGCACCGTCGCGCCGAAGAGTGGTCGGTCCGGGGGCAGGAAGGTCTCGGTGACGTAGTAGCCCGAGCCCCACGCGATCGGGGCGAGGGCGGCGAGGGCGAGGGTGCTGCCCCAGCGAGCGGTATTAGTTTCCACGGAAGACATAATAGTTTCCCAGTAAGATATATTCCAGCCCATGGTGGACCAGGTGGAGCCCGACCACGTCGGGCGGGTGATGGCCCAGTGGCGGCGCGAGCGGCCCGACCTCGACGTGTCACCGCAGGGCGTGATCGGCCGGCTGCACCGGGTCGCCGCGCGGCTGACCGAGGAGCTGGTCGCGGTCTACGGGCGGTACGGCCTCGGCGAAGGCGAGTTCGACGTGCTCGCCACGCTGCGCCGGGCCGGGGCGCCCTACGAGCTGACGCCGGGGGAGCTGGTCCGCTGGACGATGGTGTCCTCGGGCGCGGTCACCAAGCGGGTCGACCGCTGCGTGGAGCAGGGCTGGGCCACCCGCCGGGTCAGCGAGGACGACCGGCGCGGTCGGGTGATCGCCCTGACGCCGGCCGGCCGCGACCTCATCGACCGCGCGTTCGAGGAACACATCGCCAACGAGCACCGCCTGGTCGGGATGCTCGACGAGCCGGACCGGGTCCGGCTCGCCGAGCTGCTGGAGACCTGGGGCCGGGCCCTGGACGCCTAGCCCGGAGGGTGGTCTCGAGGCTCAGGCGCCAGAGCGCCTTGGCACCTCAACCACCGATGACGGGCCTAGCCCGGAGCCCGCCGGGGCAGCTCAGTCGGGGATGTAGTCGAACGTGTCCGGGTTCGGGCCGCGGCGACCGGCCTCACCGCGGTCGAGGCCGCTGATGGTCGCCACCTCGTCCGGGGTGAGCGAGAAGTCGAAGATGTCGAGGTTCTCGCGCATCCGCTCCACGCGGGTGGTCTTCGGGAACACGATGTCGCCGCGCTCGACGTGCCAGCGGAGCGTCACCTGCGACACGGTCTTGCCGTGCGCCGCGGCGACCTTGCCGAGCACCTCGTCGTCGAGGACGGCGCCCTGGGCGATCGGCGACCACGCCTCGATCGCGATCCCGTGCTCGTGGGACGCGGCCCGGACCTCCTCGTTGGCGAAGTAGGGGTGCACCTCCACCTGGTTCACGGCCGGCACGACGCCGGTCTCCCCGATGATCCGCTCGAGGTGCGCGGGCTGGAAGTTCGAGACGCCCACGGACGCGGCGCGCCCGTCGGCGACGAGCTCGGAGAGCACCTTCCACGTCGAGACGTAGTCGCCGTCGTACCGGGTCGGGAGCGGCCAGTGGATGAGGAACAGGTCGATCCGGTCCAGCCCGAGCCTCGCCATGGTCGCGTCGAACTCGCGGCGGGCGTCGTCGGGCCGGTGGAAGCCGTTGTTGAGCTTGCTCGTGATGAACAGCTCCTCGCGGGGCAGCCCGGAGCTGCGGATCGCCTCGCCGACGCCGGCCTCGTTCTGGTACATCTGCGCGGTGTCGATGTGGCGGTACCCGACCTCGAGCGCCTGCGCGGTCACCGCGGCGGTCTGGTCGGGCGGCACCTGGAAGACGCCGAAGCCGAGCTGCGGGATCGTGGCGCCGGAGTTCAGGGTGATGCTGGGAACGGTCATACCTGACCAATCTCCGATCCGGGTGGTCTTCATTCCCGTCGGGCAGGATCGGGTGATGGAGTTCACCGAGTACGACACCCGCCTGGCGGCGTACGCCGTCGTCGTCCGCGACGAGCACGTCCTGCTCGCCCTCTGGAACGAGCCGGAGGTCCCCGTCTGGACGCTGCCCGGGGGCGGCGTCGAGCTGCACGAGACCCCCGAGGACGGCGCCGTGCGCGAGGTCCGCGAGGAGACCGGGTACGACGTCGTGCTCGGACGGCCGCTCGGGGTGGCCACCCAGGCGGTGCCGCCCGGGGGCCTCGGGACGGTCCGGGGTCGGTGGCTGTGCCACGTGTGGACCGCCTGGGAGGGCACCGTGGTGGGCGGGGAGCTGACCGCGGAGACCGACGGCTCGACCGAGGAGGCCCGCTGGGTCCCGCTCGCCGACCTGCCCGGCCTGCCCCGGACCGAGCAGGTCCGGAAGTTCGTGGGCTGAGCGGGGAACACCCCGCCGCCGGCCTGCGTTGTGCCGAGTGATAGAAGTTGAGTCGACAGGACTCAACTAGTTTGGAATCGGGCCGCCGAGCGCGGCACGATGGCCACGAGGGCGGCCCAGCAGGGTCGGCCCAGCAGCACTTCGACACCGGAGGTAACACGAACATGGCACGTGCGGTCGGCATCGACCTCGGCACGACGAACAGCGTCGTCGCCGTACTGGAGGGTGGCGAGCCCACCGTCATCGCGAACGCGGAAGGCGCCCGCACCACCCCGTCGGTCGTGGCTTTCGCCAAGTCCGGGGAGGTGCTCGTCGGCGAGGTCGCCAAGCGTCAGGCCGTGACCAACGTCGACCGGACCATCCGCTCGGTCAAGCGCCACATGGGCACCGACTGGAAGCAGCGGATCGACGACAAGGACTTCACGCCCCAGCAGATCAGCGCCTTCGTGCTGCAGAAGCTGAAGCGCGACGCGGAGGCCTACCTCGGCGAGACCGTCACCGACGCGGTGATCACGGTCCCGGCGTACTTCTCCGACGCCCAGCGGCAGGCCACCAAGGAGGCCGGCGAGATCGCGGGCCTCAACGTCTCCCGCATCGTCAACGAGCCGACCGCGGCCGCCCTGGCCTACGGGCTCGACAAGGGCGACGACCAGACCATCCTCGTCTTCGACCTCGGCGGCGGCACGTTCGACGTGTCCCTCCTCGAGATCGGCGAGGGCGTCGTCGAGGTCAAGGCGACCTCCGGTGACAACCACCTCGGTGGTGACGACTGGGACGCCCGCGTCGTCGAGTGGATGGTGAAGAAGTTCAAGGACAACAACGGCGTCGACCTCGGTGCCGACAAGATCGCCAAGCAGCGCCTCCAGGAGGCCGCGGAGAAGGCGAAGATCGAGCTGTCGTCCTCGAGCGAGACCACGATCCACCTGCCCTACATCACCCACGGCGAGTCCGGCCCGCTGCACTTCGAGGAGAAGCTGACCCGCAGCGAGTTCCAGAAGCTCACCGCGGACCTGCTCGACCGCACCAAGGCCCCGTTCCGGTCGGTCCTCAAGGACGGCGGCGTCGACGTCAGCAAGATCGACCACGTCGTGCTCGTCGGTGGCTCGACTCGGATGCCGGCCGTCACCGAGCTCGTCAAGGAGCTCCTCGGCGGCAAGGAGCCCAACAAGGGCGTCAACCCCGACGAGGTCGTCGCCGTCGGCGCCGCGCTCCAGGCCGGCGTCCTCAAGGGCGAGGTCAAGGACGTGCTGCTGCTCGACGTCACCCCGCTGTCCCTCGGCATCGAGACCAAGGGCGGCGTGATGACCACGCTCATCGAGCGGAACACCACGATCCCGACCAAGCGCTCGGAGATCTTCACGACCGCCGACGACAACCAGCCGTCGGTCGAGATCAAGGTGGCCCAGGGCGAGCGCCAGATGTGGTCGCAGAACCAGCCGCTCGGCAACTTCGAGCTGACCGGCCTGCCGCCGGCCCCGCGCGGCGTGCCGAAGATCGAGGTCACCTTCGACATCGACGCCAACGGCATCGTGCACGTGACCGCGAAGGACCAGGCCTCCGGCAAGGAGCAGTCGATGACGATCTCGGGCGGCTCGGCGCTGTCCAAGGACGACATCGACCGGATGGTCCGCGAGGCCGAGCAGTACGCCGAGGAGGACGCCAAGCGTCGCGAGGCGGTCGAGACCCGTAACCAGGCCGACCAGCTCGTCTACACGACCGAGAAGTTCCTCGCCGACAACGCCGACAAGCTGCCCGAGGACGTCAAGACCGAGGTGCAGGCCGACGTCGACGCGCTGAAGACCACGCTCGAGGACCCCGAGGCCTCGGCCGAGTCGCTCCAGGCCGGCGTCAGCAAGCTCGGCGAGTCCAGCCAGAAGATGGGTGCGCGATGTACGCCGCGGCCGAGGCCGACGCGGCCGCCGCCGGCGGCTCGGACGGCTCGACCGGCGAGGCCGACGACGACGTCGTCGACGCCGAGATCGTGGACGAGGAGCCCACCGACGGTGGGGAGGGCACGTCCAAGTGACCGAGTCGTCCCAGGACGAGCAGGTCGTCGACCCCGCCGCCCCCGTGGCGCCGGACGAGGCCGGGGAGCAGGACGTCCCTGCTCCCCGGCCCGCCGAGCCGCCCGCGGAGCAGCCGGACACCGGCGACGTGCTCCTCGAGGAGCAGGCAGCCGAGGAGGAGGTCGAGGACGACCTCGCCGTCACCCAGCGCGCGGTGGCCGTCCTGACCGAGGACCTCCAGCGGCTGCAGGCCGAGTTCGTCAACTACAAGCGCCGGGTCGAGCGGGACCGCGAGCTCGTCCGCGAGAACGCGACGTACGCCGCGCTCGCCCCGATCGTCGAGGTGCTCGACACCATCGACCGGGCCCGCGAGCACGGCGAGCTCGACCCCGGGTTCCAGACCGTCGCCGACCAGCTCGAGCGGACCGTCGAGCGGCTGGGGCTGAGCAAGTTCGGTGCGGTCGGCGACGCGTTCGACCCCACCGTCCACGAGGCGCTGAGCCACATCGGCGAGGACCCCGAGGTCTCGGTGACCACCTGCAAGGTCGTCGCCAAGGCCGGCTACCGGATCGGGGACCGGGTCGTCCGCGCGGCGCAGGTGCTGGTGGTCGACCCGGCCACCGCACCCGCGGAGTGATCGACGAGTAGTGCGACGGGGTAGGACCACGACCAGGAGAAGGGGGGTGCGCACGTGAGCACCACGGACGGGTTCCGGGCCGACTGGGCCCAGAAGGACTTCTACGCCGAGCTGGGCGTCAAGAAGGACGCCACGGCCGACGAGATCAAGAAGGCCTACCGCAAGCTGGCACGGGCGAACCACCCCGACTCCAACCCCGGGGACACCGCCAAGCACGACAAGTTCAAGGCGGTCGCCGAGGCCTACGACGTCATCGGCGACCCCGAGAAGCGCGCCAAGTACGACGAGACGCGCGAGCTGTTCGGCTCCGGCGCGTTCCGCGGCGGGTTCGAGGGCGGGGCCCCGGGCGGCTTCAACCTCGACGACCTGCTCCGCGACCAGGCCGGCCGCGGTGGTGGGTTCGGCGACATGTTCGGCGACCTGTTCGGTGGTGGCTTCGGCGGCGGTGCCCGGCGCCAGCAGCGGCACCGGCCGGTCAAGGGCGCCGACGTCGAGACGACCGCGACGATCAGCTTCACCGACGCCATCGACGGCGTCACGATCTCGCTCCGGCTCACCTCCGACGCGGCCTGCCCGGACTGTCGCGGCACCGGCGGCAAGCCCGGCACCAAGCCGAAGGTCTGCCCCGAGTGCGAGGGCGCCGGGTTCGTCGTCGCCTCCGCAGGCGGTGCCTTCTCGATCAACGAGACCTGCCCCCGCTGCGGCGGCCGGCAGCTCGTCTACGACGAGGCGTGCCCGACCTGCCACGGCAGCGGCCGCGGCACCTCGGCGCGCTCGATCCAGGCCCGCATCCCTGCCGGCGTGAAGGACGGCCAGCGGATCCGGCTGCGCGGCAAGGGCGGGGCCGGCGAGAACGGCGGTCCGGCGGGCGACCTGTTCGTCACCGTGAAGGTGTCGCCGCACCGGCTCTTCGGCCGCAAGGGCGACCACCTCACCCTCGACGTGCCGGTCTCCTTCGACGAGCTGGCGCTCGGTGCGGAGATCAAGGTGCCGACGCTCGGCGGCGCGCCGGTCACCCTCACGGTGCCGGCCGGCACCCCCGACGGGCGCACCTTCCGGGTCCGTGGCAAGGGGGCGCCGAAGTCGGACGGCAGCAAGGGCGACCTGCTGGCGACCGTCCAGGTGCAGATCCCGGCCGTGCTCGACCCGAAGGCGCGCGAGGCCGTCGAGGCCTACCGCGAGGCGATGGCCGGCAAGCCGCTGCGCTCGAAGCTCTTCGAGGACGCCTGAGCCCATGCCCAGCCGTCGTCCGCCGTTCGAGCCGCCCGGCCCCGACGCCCGGGTGTTCGTGATCAGCGTCGCCGCCGAGCTCAGCGGGCTGCACCCGCAGACGCTGCGCACCTACGAGCGGGTCGGCCTGATCACCCCGGGTCGCACCGGCGGCGGGGGCCGCCGCTACTCCCCGCGCGACATCGAGCTGCTGCGCGAGATCGCCGAGCTCACCTCCGCGGGCATCGGCATCGAGGGCGTCCGGCGGATCCTCGACCTCGAGAACCGGGTCGACGCCCTCGCCGCCCGCAACGACGAGCTCGTCGCCGAGCTCGAGGCGACCCGGGAGGCGCTGCGCCAGGCGCTCGCCCCTCGTCGTACCGGCGGGCCCGGCAACAAGCTGCCGGTCCTGCGCCAGCCCGAGCCCGGTCAGTCCGTCGTCGTCTGGCGTCGCAACCGCTGACAGCCGGCGAGGGCGGGTCGCGGGCGGGTCGCGGGCGAAGACAGAACTCGGAGACCCCTCAGACCGCCGGCAGCTCCACGGTGAACACGGCGCCGCCCGCGGGCCCGGGGGCGTACGACGCGGTGCCGCCCTGCGCCTCGGCCAGGGTCCGGACCACGTGCAGACCGAGCCCGGTGCCGGTCGCGGGCGCGCCCTCGGCCCGGGCGAACTCGCGGAACAGCTGGTCGCGGAAACCCGCCGGCACGCCGTCCCCGTGGTCGGCCACCTCGATCGCAACCAGGTCGCCGGCCGGCCGGACCCGGACCTGGACCGGCGGGCGGCCGTACTTGCCGGCGTTCGACAGCAGGTTGCTCAGCATCTGCTCGAACCGCCGCGGGTCGGCGCGGACCATCCGCTCGTCGGTGACGACGAGCTCGGCGTCGTACCGGCCGGCGATGACGGCGCGCGCGAGGTCGGCGGGGTGCACGTCGGTGAGCTCGATGCGCAGCGTCCCGTGCTGCGCCTGGGCCGTGGTGAGCAGGTCGGTGGTGAGCCCGTCCAGGATCCGCGCCTGCCGCGACATCGACCCGGCGAGCTCCAGCACGAGCTCGGTCTCGACGTCCGCGGCCAGGGCGTCGTCGAGGGTCTCGGCGGCCCCGCGGATCACCGCGACCGGGCCACGGATCTCGTGCGCGGTGGTCGCGATCGCGTGCCGCAGCGCGGCGGCCTCGGCCGCGCTCGGGTCCAGGTAGAGCAGCAGCGCCGACGGCCCGCGCCGCAGCGTCGCCTGGGCCCGCAGCTCGCCGCCG
This sequence comes from Nocardioides sp., assembly GCF_044226305.1. Lineage (GTDB taxonomy): Bacteria > Actinomycetota > Actinomycetes > Propionibacteriales > Nocardioidaceae > Nocardioides. Next base: position 68,209 of record NZ_JBGAHF010000018.1, read on the forward strand.
GCCAGGTCGGCCAGGGCGAGGTCGACGGTCGTGTCGGCGTCGATGCGGTGGTCGGAGACGAACGACGCGAGCTGCCCCGAGGTGCGGCCCAGCGGGCTCCTGGGGGCGACGCCGTCCCCGAGGAGCCGGCGGGCGGCGTCGTTCGCCCAGCGCACCGGCAGCTCGGCCTCGTCGTCGATCGCGAGCAGGGCGACCGGCGCGAGCTCGGCGAGCTCGGCGCTCGGCGTCCGCGCCGACTCCGACGCCGCGCCGGTCGGGGCCGCCTCGGGGGACGGCGCCGAGGCGGCCGACCCGCGCCGGGCCAGCGCGTCGCCGAGGTAGTCGACCACCTCGGAGAGCGGGGTCCCCTTCTGCAGGTAGCCGTCGGCCCCGCGGGCCAGCGCCCGCTCGGTCATCTGCGTGGCGCCGAAGCCCGACATCACCACGATCGTGCTCGACGGGCAGGCCGCGCGGATGTGCGGCAGCGCCTCGAGCCCGTCCATCACCGGCATGGACAGGTCCAGCACCACCAGGTCGGGCACCTGCTCCCGCGCGACCTCGATCCCGGCGGCGCCGTCGCCCGCCTCGCCGACCACCTCCCAGCCGGCGCGGCGCAGCGCGATGCGCATCAGCTGGCGCAGGTCGGCGGTGTCGTCGACGAGGACGACGCGCGGTCGGCTCACGGCTCCTCCTCGGGCTGCTCGGTCCGGACGCCGGCGGGCGCGCTGCGCAGCAGCTTCATCGAGTGGTGCTCGCTGCCGAGCAGGTCGGTGATGATCCGGCTCGCCGAGTCGATCGCGGTGGAGAGGGCGGCCTCGGCGCGGTCCGGCTGGTCGAGGTCGAGGGCCATCTTGGCCACCACGAGCCCCTGCAGCACGCTGTCGTTGAGCTCGAGCGCCTGCTGCTCGCGCTGGCGCAGGTCGTCGAAGAGCTTGGCCCCCTGCATCAGGGAGGAGTAGTTGCGCCGCAGCGACCAGTAGTACGCCGCCACGACGGCGCCGATCACGTCCCAGGTCGCCAGCGGCCAGTCCCACGCCTGCCGGAAGGCCAGGCCGCGGGCGTCCTCGACGCCGAACGACGGCAGCACCATGTGCACCGCGTGCGAGCCGTGGTGCACGGCGCAGGTGAAGAAGATCGCCGCGGTCGCCGCACCCAGCGGGTTCGACCGCAGCTGGTTGCTGCGGGCGAGCGGGACGACGATCGCCAGCGTGATCAGGAAGTAGGCGACCGCGATCACAGCGTTCGCGGCGGCGCTGACCTGCCAGACCATGTCAGTGGCCCCCGCCCAGCGCCAGGACCACGAGCAGGGTGCCGGCGAGGGCGGCCCAGGCGTGCAGCGCCGGGTTCCACTCGCGCCATGGTGCCGCCGGTCGGATCCCGCGCCGCAGGCCGGTGAGGCACGCGCCGACGACCGCGACCTCGAAGGCCGCGCAGGTCAGGTCCCAGGCGCCGACGGCCTCCGGCTCCGGCAGCAGGCCGAGCGGGAGCCCGAGCGTGCGCGTGACCGCCCACAGCCCGAGCACGGCCAGGTTGCCGACCGCCCCGGCGGCCAGCCAGCCGCGCGTCGGCCGCCGCAGCCCGCGCTCGGCCCAGGCCAGCTGGGCGACAGCGACGACCACGAAGAAGAGTCCGAAGACGGTCCGCTCGCGCAGGTGCGCCGGCACCAGGGCGGCGTGGACGCTCGCGGCCGCGAGGCTGCTGGTGACCGCCAGCGGCACCAGCACGGTCGAGCCCGCCGACTGGAGCCGGAGCGACCGGTCCGTGGACCGGTCGGGGGTGGTGCGGAGCGCGCCGACCGAGCCGTCGGCGGCGTAGCGGGCGACGGCGGCGCGCAGCGCGCCGACGCGGGCGTCGTGGGCGTCCCGGACCGTTCCGGGCCGGGGGCGGTGGGCGACGGTCGGCGCCAGCAGGGCCCCGAGTCCGGCCAGGCCGGCCGTCACCAGCGCGACGTGCACGCTGTGGGCCAGCATGGAGCCGACAGTAGGGCCGAAAGTCCCGGGACCGTGGGGAAATCGCGGCAATTCGGACCACCGGTCCATGGCGGGGGAAATTCGCCGAAGTTGAGTGGAACAGACTCAACTTTGGGGGCGTTGTTCCTGGTGTCGGGCACACCGGGTGCCGGACGACGACGGACGCAGGAGAATGAGCACCATGAGCCAGTTCGGGGCCGAGAGGTTCACGACCCGGAGCCGGGAGGCCATCGAGGCCGCCCAGCTCGCGGCGACCACCGGGGGCAACACCCACACCGAGCCGATCCACCTGCTGGTCGCGCTGCTGCGCCAGGAGGACGGCACGGCGCGCAACCTGGTCGCGAAGGCCGGCGTGGACGCCGCCGCCCTGACCGCCCGCGCCGAGGCCGCGCTGGCCGCCCTGCCGACCGCGAGCGGGGCCACCGTCCAGCAGCCCGGCGCGTCCGCGGCGCTGACCCGGGTGCTCGCCGGTGCGATGGACCTCGCCGCGAGCATGAAGGACGACTACGTCGCGACCGAGCACCTGCTCATCGCGATCGCCGGCACCGAGAGCGGCGCCCAGCGGCTGCTGACCGACGCCGGCCTGACCGAGGCCGGCCTGCGCGAGGGCCTCACGGCCGTCCGCGGCAACCGCCGGGTCACCAGCCAGGACGCCGAGTCGACGTACGAGGCGCTGGAGAAGTACTCCGTCGACCTCACGAAGGCCGCCGAGGAGGGCCGCCTCGACCCCGTCATCGGCCGCGACGCCGAGATCCGCCGCGTCGTGCAGGTGCTCTCCCGGCGCACCAAGAACAACCCGGTGCTCATCGGCGAGCCCGGCGTCGGCAAGACCGCCGTGGTCGAGGGGCTCGCCCAGCGCGTCGTCGCCGGGGACGTCCCCGACTCCCTCAAGGGTCGGCGGGTGCTCAGCCTCGACCTGGCGGCGATGGTCGCCGGCGCGAAGTACCGCGGCGAGTTCGAGGAGCGGCTCAAGGCCGTCCTGGAGGAGATCAAGGACGCCGGCGGCCAGATCATCACCTTCATCGACGAGCTGCACACCGTCGTCGGCGCGGGTGCCGGCGGCGACTCCGCGATGGACGCCGGCAACATGCTCAAGCCGATGCTGGCCCGCGGCGAGCTGCACATGATCGGTGCGACCACCCTCGACGAGTACCGCGAGCGGATCGAGAAGGACCCGGCGCTGGAGCGCCGGTTCCAGCAGGTCTTCGTCGGAGAGCCGAGCGTCGAGGACACCATCCAGATCCTGCGCGGCATCCAGGAGAAGTACGAGGCGCACCACGGCGTCCGGATCACCGACGCCGCGCTGGTCGCCGCCGCCACGCTCTCCGACCGCTACATCACCGGCCGCCAGCTCCCCGACAAGGCGATCGACCTCGTCGACGAGGCCGCGTCCCGGCTCCGCATGGAGATCGAGTCCTCCCCCGAGGAGATCGACCAGCTCCGGCGCCAGGTCGAGCGACTGAAGATGGAGGAGTTCGCCCTCGAGCGCGAGAGCGACGAGGCGTCGCGCGAGCGGCTCGAGGCGCTGCGCCAGGACCTCGCCGACCGTGAGGAGGACCTGCGCGCGCTGGAGTCGCGCTGGGAGCAGGAGAAGTCGACCCTGGAGGGCGAGGGCGAGCTGCGCCGCGCCCTCGACCAGCTGCGGATCGAGGCCGACCGGCTGCTGCGCGAGGGCAACCTCGAGGCGGCCAGCAAGATCAACTACGAGTCGATCCCCGAGCTGGAGAAGAAGATCGAGGCCGCCGTGGCCACCGAGCGCTCCGACCTCGAGCCGCTGGTCGGCGAGGAGGTCGGCGCCGAGCAGGTCGCCGAGGTCGTCGAGGCCTGGACCGGGATCCCGACCGGCCGGATGCTCGAGGGCGAGACCGCGAAGCTGCTGCGGATGGAGGAGGTCATCGGCGAGCGGCTGATCGGGCAGCGCGAGGCCGTGACCGCCGTGAGCGACGCCGTGCGCCGCTCGCGCGCCGGTATCAGCGACCCGAACCGGCCGACCGGCTCGTTCCTGTTCCTCGGCCCGACCGGCACCGGCAAGACCGAGCTCGCCAAGGCGCTCGCGGACTTCCTGTTCGACGACGAGCGGGCGATCGTGCGCATCGACATGAGTGAGTACTCCGAGAAGCACTCCGTCTCGCGCCTGGTCGGCGCCCCTCCCGGCTACGTCGGGTACGACGAGGGCGGCCAGCTCACCGAGGCCGTCCGGCGCCGCCCCTACAGCGTGGTGCTCCTCGACGAGGTCGAGAAGGCCCACCCCGAGGTGTTCGACATCCTCCTGCAGGTGCTCGACGACGGCCGGCTCACCGACGGCCAGGGCCGCACGGTCGACTTCCGCAACACGCTGCTGGTCCTGACGAGCAACCTCGGCTCCGCGTACCTCGTCGACCCGACCCTGGACCCGGAGAAGAAGCGGGAGTCGGTGCTGGCGACCGTGCGGTCGTCCTTCAAGCCGGAGTTCCTCAACCGGCTCGACGAGATCGTGCTCTTCGACGCGCTGTCCCAGGACGAGCTCACCCACATCGTCGACCTGCAGCTGGGGCTGCTCGAGAAGCGGCTCGCGGCGCGGCGGATCACGATCGCGGTGACCGACGCCGCCCGGCAGTGGCTCGCCGAGACCGGCTACGACCCGGCGTACGGCGCCCGCCCGCTGCGCCGGCTGATCCAGTCGGCCATCGGGGACCCGCTGGCGCGGCTGCTGATCGCCGGCGACGTCACCGACGGCAGCAGCGTGCGCGTCGACCGGTCCCCCGACGGGGACGGGCTGGTGCTAACGGCCGCCTGACCGGGGCGCTCGCTGGTCCGTTTCCGTTCAATTGCTGGCAACGGCCCGGGTGGGAGCGCGCCCCCCCGGGCCGGCCCGAGCAAATTAACGGAAACCGACCCGGCCCCGCGCCCCTGCCCGGCGTCGCGCGCCCGCCTGACGCCGACGCGGATGCCGCGAGCCGGCGCGCGGCGTGGACAATGGAGGACGTGAGCGAGCCGACCACCCCGCAGGGGGCGCGACCGGGCCAGGTGACCCTGGTCGGGTGGTTGACGATGGTCGGCTCGGCGCTCGTCGTGCTGCTGGTCTTCGACCGGCTCGCCGGGCTGCACACCCTCGAGACCCGGCAGTCGGTGGAGAAGTTCCTCTCCGAGCCGCCGGGCAGCGGCCTCGGGGTCGGCGTGGAGGGCGTGCTCACCCTGATCCGCACCCTGGCGATGGTGACGGCCGGGTGCGCGACGGCGGCCGCGATCCTCGGCTACCACGTGCTGCGTCGCAGCCGCAGCGCCCGCCTCGGCCTGACCGTGCTGGCGGTGCCGCTGTTCGTCGGCGGGCTGGCCACCGGCGGGTTCGTCTCCTCGATGGTCGCCGCCTCCGCCGTGATGCTCTGGCTCCAGCCGGCCCGCGACTGGTTCGCCGGTGTCTCGCGGCCGGCCCCCGACAGCGCGCGGAGGCCGGAGTGGCCGCCGCCGGCCCCACCACCCACCGCGTCGCCCACCGCGTCGCAGACCCCGACGACCGTGTCGCCGACCCCGCCGCACGCCGTGGCGCCGCCGGCGACGCACGCCGCGGTCCCACCCCGGGCGACGGCCGCGCGGGCCGCCGTGACCCCCTACGCCACCTCGCCGCATCCGGCAGCGGTCACCGCGCCGGTCCCGTCGTCCCGGCCGACCGCGGTCGCCGTCGCGTGCGCGCTGACCTGGGCGGGCAGCGGGCTGTCGGCGCTCGGGATGGCCCTCACCGCGCTGCTCCTCGCGCTCGAGCCCGACACGCTGCTCGACGAGGTCCACCGGCAGAACCCCGACCTCGCGCAGCAGGGTGTCTCCGACGACCTGCTCGTCGGCGTCACCTACGCGATGATCGCGGGCATCGGGCTGTGGTGCCTGGCCGCCGTGGTGCTGGCGGTGCTCGTCTTCCGCGGCGTCGAGTGGGCGCGCCTGCTGCTGGTGATCTCCGCGACCACCGCCGCAGCGCTGTCCCTGCTCGGGGCCGTCTTCGGCGCCTTCCTGCTGGTGCTCACCCTCGTCGCGAGCGGCATAACCGTCGTGCTGCTGGTCCGGCCCGAGGTGCGGGCCTGGTTCAGGCGCGGGCGCTGAGGTCCGCGCCGGCCAGCCGGCGCAGCCCCTCCTCGATGACCGCGGTCTCCTTGCAGAACGCCCAGCGCACCAGGTGCCGGCCGGCGTCGGAGTCGTAGAAGCCCTGGGTGGGGATGGCGACCACGCCCGCCCGCTCGGGCAGCGCGCGGCAGAACGCCAGGCCGTCGTCCCACCCGAGCGCGGAGATGTCGGTGGTGGCGAAGTAGGTGCCCTCCGGGACGCGCACGTCCAGCCCGACGTCGGTGAGCCCGGCGCAGAGCAGGTCCCGCTTGGCCCCGAGCTCGGCGGCCAGGCGCACCGGGAAGTCGGGGTGCTCGTCGAGCGCGAGGGCGATCGCCGGCTGGAGCGGCGACCCCGACGTGAAGGTCAGCCACTGCTTGGCGGCCAGCACCGCGCCGACCAGCTCGGCCGGACCGGTCGCCCAGCCGACCTTCCAGCCGGTCACCGAGTAGGACTTCCCGGCGCTGGACAGGCTGAGCGTCCGCTCGAACATGCCGGGCAGGGTCGCGATCGGCACGTGCTCGTGGTCGTCGAAGACGAGGTGCTCGTACACCTCGTCGGTGATCACGACCAGGTCGTGCTCGACGGCCAGGTCGGCCACCGCCTGGAGCTCGGCCCGGGTCAGCACCGTGCCCGTCGGGTTGTGCGGGGAGTTCAGCAGCACGAACCGGGTCCGGGGCGTCGCCGCCGCGCGCAGCTCGTCGACGTCGAGGCGGAAGTCCGGACCCCGCAGCGTCACCGGCCGTCGTACGCCGCCGGCCATCTGGATCATCGCGGTGTAGGAGTCGTAGTAGGGCTCGAGCACGACCAGCTCGTCGCCGGGGTCCACCAGCCCGAGCAGCGCGGCCGCGACCGCCTCCGTGCACCCGGTCGTCACGACGACCTGCGTGTCGGGGTCGAGGTCGAGGCCGTAGTGGCGCTGCTGGTGGCGCGCGACCGCCTGCCGGAGCGCGGGTACGCCGGGGCCGGGGGCGTACTGGTTCTGCCCGGTCTCCAGCGCCTGCACGGCGCGGGCGATCACCTCGGGTGGGCCGTCGACGTCCGGGAAGCCCTGGCCGAGGTTGACCGACTGCGTCCGCACGGCCAGCGCGGACATCTCGGTGAAGATCGTCGGCGGGATCCCGTCGAGCCGGTGCGCCAGCATGTGCCGACCCTAGTCGCGCACGACGCAGGAGTGCGCGGCGTGGGGAGGCGGGTCGAGCAAGCCCACGACCGAGGCACGAGGTCGTGACGGCGTGTCGGGACCCCGTCGGTGCGTCGATAGAGTCGGACCGTGGACGAGAGCCTCGCTGCCGACATCGACGCCATCTGCCGCCTGACCGGGGAGTTCACCCTCCGCTCCGGCCAGCAGGCGACCGAGTACTTCGACAAGTACCTCTTCGAGGCCCAGCCGGCGCTGCTGCTGCGGGTCGCCCGGGAGATGGTGGGGCTGCTGCCGGCGGACACCGACCTGCTCGGCGGCCTCGAGCTCGGGGGCGTCCCGATCGCCACCATGGTCAGCAGCCTGACCGGCCGGCCGGCGCTGTTCGTGCGCAAGAAGGCCAAGGAGTACGGCACCTGCAAGCTGGCCGAGGGTCCCGACGTGGCCGGGCGGCGGGTGACCCTCGTCGAGGACGTGATCACCACCGGCGGCGCGGTCCGCGACGCGACGGCCGCGCTCCGGGCCGCCGGCGCGACCGTCGAGGTGGTCGTCTGCGCGATCGACCGCAGCCCGGCCGGTGAGAACCCGCTCGCCGACGTCGGTCTCGAGGTGCGCCCGGTGCTGACCAAGGCGCAGCTGGACGCCGCGCGCGGCTGAGCAGAGCCGGTCAGGCCTCCGAGCCGGACTCGGCCGGCTCCACCTGCATCGAGGCCGACTCCTCGGCCCGGCGGCTGCGCTGGTGGCGGCGGTGGCGCCACCACTCCCAGGCGACCGGCACGACCGTGAAGGCCAGGATCGCGATCAGCGCCTTGTCGATGTTCTCGCCCAGGCTCGGGAACGCCTGGCCGAGGGTGTAGCCGAGCAGCAGGATGCTGCCGACCCACAGCACGGCACCGACGAAGCTCCAGAGCAGGAACCGGCGGCGTTCCATCCGGGTGACGCCGGCGACGACGGTGACGAAGGTCCGCACGAACGGCACGAACCGGCCGATCACCAGCGCCTTGTTGCCGTGGCGCTGGAAGAACTCGTGGGTCAGGTCGAAGTACTTCCGCTTCAGGATCCGACCGTCGCGGTGGTAGAGCGGCGGCCCGATGGCGCGGCCGATCTCGTAGCCGACGACGTTGCCGAGGAAGGCCGACGCGGACAGCAGCACGAACGCGACGAGCAGCTCGACCACCGGTCCGCCGGGGAACAGGTCGATCTTCTCCGCGTTGATGAACAGCCCCAGCGCGAACAGCAGCGTGTCACCCGGCAGGAACGGGAAGAACAGTCCGCACTCGACGAAGACGATGACCAGGCTGATCCAGAACAGCTCGGCGCCGAACCGGTCGAGCAGCCACGTGGGGTCCATCCAGTCCATGCCCAGCAGCAGCGCGTGCTGCGGCACGACGGTGATCACGTGCCAACGGTACCTGCCCCGTCCCACCTGCGCCTGACGCGGACCTGACTGCGTCACCTAACCTGCACCGGTGGACGAGCGTGCGCCGTACGACCCGATGCCGCACGGCCCGCCCGAGGTCGGGGTCGGGCCGTGGGCCGGGCCGTGGCCGGAGGACGACCGGTACGACGCGCAGCTGCTCGCCGAGGGGGACCGGCGCAACGTGGTCGACCGCTATCGGTACTGGACGCTCGAGGCGATCGTCGCGGACCTCGACACCCGCCGGCACGGCTTCCACGTCGCCATCGAGAACTGGCAGCACGACTTCAACATCGGCACCATCGTGCGGACCGCGAACGCCTTCCTCGCCGCCGAGGTGCACATCGTCGGCAACCGGCGGTGGAACCGCCGGGGTGCGATGGTGACCGACCGCTACCAGCACGTCCGGCACCACGTCGACGTCCCGGCGCTGGCGGCCTACCTGCACGAGCGGGACGTGGTGCTGCTCGGGATCGACAACCTGCCGGGCTCCCTGCACCTGGAGACCACGACCGTCCCGGAACGGGTCTGCTTCCTGTTCGGCCAGGAGGGCCCGGGGCTGTCCGACGCCGCCCGCGAGGTCTGCGACGGGACGTTCTCGATCGCGCAGTTCGGCTCGACCCGCTCGATCAACGCCTCCTCGGCGGCGGCGATCGCCATGCACACGTGGGTGCGCGAGCACGCCGACCTCTCCGACGAGGGGGCCTGGCGGGGTTGAGCGGCCAGCGCCCTCGTCGACCCGCGACCTACCGGGCGGTCTTGGAGTAGCAGCCGACGATGTACCGCCGGCCGGGGACGTCCTCGTACGAGAAGAGGAACCGGCGGCTGGTGACGTGCGCGGGGCAGGTCCGGTTGGCCGCTCGCCTGACCGCGGCCTCGGTCACCCGGCCCCGGGCGTAGAAGGCCCACGAGGAGCGCCACACGTGGGTGTCCGCGCAGGTCGTCGAGTGCAGGTCGCCTGTCACGCAGCGGGCCACGTCGTCGGGGAGGTGGTTGCTCAGCGGCGTGAGGTTCAGCGGGAGGCTGGTGAGCTTGGTGTCCTCGGCGACGCCGGTGAGGCAGTCGAACCACCGGGCGCCCACGCGCTTCTGGGCGTTGGTGGGGGTGAAGAAGTACCACAGGTACTGCGAGCGGTAGAGCTGCAGCTTGTTGCGCCCGATCACGCCGGCCTGGGCGGGCGGGCAGACGGTGAGGACGGCCTTGACGATCTCGGAGCGCGGCGAGCTCCAGTCGAGCTCCTCGGGGAGCAGGGCCACCGCGGTCACGACCAGGGTGTGGTGCCGCGTGCAGTCCACCGGCGCCTCCCGGGTGGACGCCGCGTGGGCCTGACGCAGGGTGAGGTCGAAGCAGGACCCCGTGGGCGGCGAGCCGTAGTAGCCCGCGTCGCCGGCGACGGCCGGAGCGGGAGCGAGGGCCGCGAGGACCCCGCCGACGAGGAGCAGGACGACGGCGGCGGCGACGGTGCGCATGGTTCCCATCGAGGTGGCCTCCCCTGGGGGACGGGACGATGCCGGCCACGCTAGGTCGCTGGTGCGACGAACCGGCCCGGAACGCGACAAGGAGGGCCGGTGGTCCTTCAGCGCGGCGTGAGCACCTCCCGAAGGGCCGCGAGACCCCGTGACGAATGGCTCTTGACCGTGCCGGGGTTGATCCGCAGCTCGTGGGCGGTCTCCTCGACCGAGAGCCCCAGCCAGTGCCGCAGCACGACGACCTTGCGCTGCATGACCGGCAGCGCCTGGAGTGCGTCGAAGAGCGCCGAGCGCTCCTCGTAGGGCAGCGGGCTGCGTGCCTCCGCGTCGCGGTCCTCGAGGCCGGGCTGCTCGCGCCGCCAGGGACGTCGGGACTCGTCGATGGTGGCGCGCACGATGATCTGCCGGGCGTAGGCCTCCTCGCGCCCGGCCCCGTGGATCCGCGGCCAGGCGACGTAGAGCTTCACGAGCGAGACCTGCAGCAGGTCTTCGGCCTTGTGCCAGTCCCCGCAGAGCGCGTAGGCGATCCGGCGCAGGTGGGCCTGCCGGGCGGCGACGAAGGCGGCGTACTCCTCGTCCCGAGACGAGGCGGTCACCGCAGGCCCTCGCCGCCGGCGTACGTGGCGCGGGCGCCGCTGAGCAGCTCGTCGAAGGTGGCTCCGACGACGGTGCCGGGCCGCGTGTAGATGACCTCGAGCTTGCCGTCGATGACCCGCCACACCACGAAGTAGGCGGTCGGGGCGCCGTCGGGCTGCACCACCGCCGCGCCCGTCGTGGCGCCGGCCGGGGCGAAGCTCGCGCCGAGCTGCGGGTCGTCGGTGCGGTTGAAGACCTGGGCGCCCGCGACGGGGACCACGCTCCCGTCGGGGGCGAGCCGCATCGTCGGTGGGTAGCCGTTCAGGTCGTCGCCCCCGTCGGCGGAGACCTGGTCGGTCACCCAGTCGCGGAAGCTCGCCCAGCCCGCGCTCGGCTCCGAGGAGGAGTAGCCGAAGCCGTTGCCCTGCTGGTCGGCGAGGATCCACATCCGCTGTCCCTCGTAGGTCAGGTCCAGCGCGTCGGACGTCTTCGGGGGCTGGTAGTCGTAGGGGTTCCGGATGCGCTGGTGGACGACGGCGCCGTCGCGGATCTCCAGCTGCCCGTCGACGTAGCGGATCGGGGTGTCGTCCTCCCACGGGGCCGAGGTCGGTGTCGGCGACGAGGTCGGCGAGGACGTCGGCGACGGCGAGGACGTCGCGATCATCCGGCTCGCGTCGCTGTCGGAGCCCGACGAGCCGACGGCGTACGCCGTCCCCAGCACCGCCACCACTCCGCACACGGCCGCGGCGCCGGCGGCCCGGCGCCGCCGGAGGGCGCGGTGCCCGTCGGCGAGGCGCTGCTCCACCGCCCGGTGCGCCGGCTCGTCCGCGAACGACCGCTCGATCTCGTCCCGCAGCTGCTCCGCCAGGTCCATGTCTCCGCCTCTCTCCTGCGTGCTCACCGGGTAGACGGAGCCGGGGCCGCCGGGGTTGTCACCCGGGCAGGAGGTCGTGGACCGCGGTCACCGCCGCGGGGGCGTCGCCGACGACCGTGCCGACGTCGCCGGGCAGGTCCCACGGGTCCACGAGCACCAGCGGCACGCCGGTGCGCCGGGCCAGGGCGATCTCGCTGAGCGTGCCCCAGCTGCAGCCGACGGCGACCACCGCGTCGGCGGCCCGCACGAGGAGCCCGTTGCGCAGCTCGCCGAGCCCGGTGGGCAGCAGGTGGGTGTGCTCGGGCGAGCCCTCGCCGCGGTCCAGCCCGGGCAGCAGCCCGATCGACGTCCCGCCCCCGTCGCGGCAGCCGGTCGCGGCCGCCTGCATCACACCCTGGTGCCCGCCGGTCAGCAGCACGGCGCCGTCGACCGCGAGCAGCCGGCCGACCTCGGCGGCGGTCGCCAGGTCCGAGGCTCGCGCGTCGGCCGGACCGACCACCGCGACGTACCGCCCGGCGAGCCGCCCGGGGTGCGCGGTCACCGCTGCACCTCCGCGACGGCGTGCCGGTGGGCGAGCTCCGCGACGACCTCGCGGGCCGGCAGGTCCACCAGCAGGTACGCCGAGCCCACCAGGCCGCCGGGCTCGAAGGAGATCGTCTGGCGCAGCACGCACCCGGTCGGCGTGCGGGGCAGCACGGTCGAGCTCAGCCGCACCGTGCCGGGCGCGCGGACCGCCGCCTCGAGCACCATCCGCCGGCCGTGGGGGTCGACGCTCCGGACCTCCCAGAAGCCGGCTCGGTCCCCGGTCTCGAGGCGCTCGCGGTCCGGCACCGGCCAGCGCCGGCCGCCGCCACCGACGGCCCGGTCGAGCGCGCCGCGCACGACGAACGGCGGCGCGTCGACGTACCACCGCGAGCCGGTACCGGCGGCGACCAGCCGGCTCCAGACCACGTCCGCCGGGAGCGGGAGGTCGGTGGCCCGGCCGGAGGCGTGCAGCCGCGTGAGTCGTCTCATGGAGCCACCGTACGAGGGGCGGGACGAGGGACTAGGGTCGGAGGCACAGAGCTCAGGAGCGAGCTCGAGCCGGTCGGAGGAGCCCCGCAATGCCCATCGTCACCCCTGAGAAGTACGCCGAGATGCTCGACGCCGCCAAGGAGAACGCCTACGCGTTCCCGGCGATCAACGTCTCGTCCTCGCAGACCCTGAACGCCGCGCTCAAGGGCTTCGCCGACGCCGGGTCGGACGGCATCATCCAGGTCTCGACCGGTGGCGCCGAGTACCTCTCGGGCCCGGCGGTGAAGGACATGGTGGCCGGCTCGGTCGCGTTCGCCGCGTTCGCCCGCGAGGTCGCCAAGCACTACCCGGTCAACATCGCCCTGCACACCGACCACTGCCCCGAGCCCAAGCTCGACGGCTTCGTGCGGCCGCTGCTCGAGATCTCGGCCGAGCGGGTGGCCCGGGGCGAGGAGCCGCTGTTCCAGTCGCACATGTGGGACGGGTCCGCGGTGCCGCTGACCGAGAACCTCGCGATCGCCGAGGAGCTCCTCGACCGCTGCATCCAGGCGAAGATCATCCTCGAGATCGAGGTCGGTGTCGTCGGCGGCGAGGAGGACGGTGTCGCCCACGACATCAACGACAAGCTCTACTCCACGCCGGAGGACGCGATCGCGACGGCGAGGGCGCTCGGCTACGGCGACCGCGGCTACTACATGACCGCCCTGACCTTCGGCAACGTGCACGGCGTCTACAAGCCGGGCAACGTCAAGCTGCGCCCGAAGGTGCTCAAGAAGGCCCAGGAGGCGGTCGTGCAGGAGTTCGGCCTCGAGCCGGGCAGCAAGCCGTTCCACCTGGTCTTCCACGGCGGCTCGGGCTCCTCGGCCGAGGACATCGCCGCCGCCGTGGACTACGGCGTGGTGAAGATGAACGTCGACACCGACACCCAGTACGCCTTCACCCGCCCGATCGCCGGCCACATGTTCAGCCACTACGACGGCGTGCTCAAGGTCGACGGCGAGGTCGGCCACAAGAAGCAGTACGACCCGCGCGCCTGGGGCAAGGCGGGTGAGGCCGGGATGGCCGCGCGCGTCGTCGAGGCGTGCGAGCACCTGCGCTCGGCCGGGAAGTCGCTCGGCGTCTGAGCTCGCGTCCAGACGGACGTCATCCGGGGTGGTCGCTGCGGCGACCACCCCGGATGACGTCCGGGGCCCCGCGCCCGGTGACCGCTACTCGGGCGCGGTGACCCGGGTCGGCGCTGCCTGGGCGGCGGCGTAGCCGGCGTGCGTGGGCTTCTCGAAGAACAGCACCGCGACGAAGCCGATCACGAACGCGAAGACCGGCAGCAGGACGGCGGTCGCCATCGCGTCGCTGAACGCCTGGGCGACCTGCGGCGGGAGCGCGCCGCCGTCGCCCGAGGAGCCCTCGGCGCCCGAGAACGACGGCAGCCCCTCGGCCGCGAGCCGGGCGTCGATGAGCACCGCGATCGCCGCGGAGCCCAGGACCGCGCCGACCTGGCGGGTGGCGTTGTAGACGCCGGCGCCGGCGCCGGCCAGCTGCAGCGGCAGGTTGCGCGTGGCCGTCGCGCTGTTGGGCGCCCAGACGAAGGCGTTGCCGATGCCGAAGACGACCATCGGCGGCACCGTCCACCAGATCGAGGTGTCCGGCGTCATCACCCGGGTCAGCCACAGCAGGCCCGTGAACAGGCAGGCGAAGCCGAACGCGGTGAGGATCCGGGGGTGCACCCGGTCGGTGAGCCGGCCGACCAGCCGGGCGAGCACGATCGTCATCAGCGCCATCGGCACCAGCAGCAGCGCCGCCCGGGTCGGGCTCAGGCCGCGGACCACCTGGGCCCAGATCATGATCGGGATCGACAGCGCCGTGATCGAGAAGCCCATGACGGTGATCGCCACGTTGGCCAGCGAGTAGTTGCGGTCGCGGAAGAGCACCAGCGGGACCAGCGGCTCGTTGCGGTTGCGGGCCTGCCAGTAGACGAAGAGCCCCAGCATGAAGACGCCGGAGACGATGAGCGCCCAGATGGTCGCGCTCCACTCGTACTGGTGGCCCTCCTGGATGCCGAAGACCAGCAGGAACATGCCGACCCCGCTGAGCGCGACGCCGAGCCAGTCGAACTGGTGGGTGTGCGTGGGCAGGGACGGCACCAGCCGCCAGGCGAGCGCGAAGCCGAGCACGCCGACCGGGACGTTGATGAAGAAGATCCACTCCCAGCCGAAGCCGTCGACCAGCAGGCCGCCGAGGATCGGGCCGACCAGCGTCGCCACGCCCGCCGTCGCTCCCCACAGCGCCATCGCCGCTCCGCGCCGATCGGCCGGGAAGATCCGGGTGATGATCGCCATCGTCTGCGGCGTGATCATCGACGCGCCGAGGCCCTGCACCACCCGGGCCGCGATCAGCATCCCGATCGAGGCGGTCAGGCCGCACCACAGGGACGCGAGCGTGAACACCGTCAGCCCGACCAGGTAGAGGTTCTTGGGGCCGTACCGGTCGCCGAGGCGCCCGGTGATGAGCACCGGCACCGCGTAGGCGAGGAGATAGGCGCTGGTCACCCAGACGACGTCGTTCACGTCGGCGTTCAGGTCCTCGATGATCGCCGGCGTCGCGACCGAGACGATCGTGGTGTCGACCAGGATCATGAAGAAGCCGATGCACAGCGCGAACAGCGCCGGCCACGGCTCCTTCCTGCCGGTCGGATCGGTGGTGGGAGTGGTGGCGTCCGATGTCACGAGTACACCTAACACCCGACCGTGGACAATTGATCCCATGAGCTCCTTCTCCGGTCCGGACCTGATGGCGGGCCCGCCGCCGACCCACCTCCCCGAGGACCCGGCCGCGGCCGACCTGGTGCCCGGCGCGGACGCGATGGACGTCGTGCGCCGGCACCCCGAGTCACCGCTCGCGTGGGCGACGCTGGCGACCCTGGCCGCCGAGGACGGCGAGGACCCGGTGACGATCTACGCCTACGCGCGCGTGGGCTACCACCGCAGCCTCGACCTGCTGCGCCGCAACGGCTGGAAGGGCCACGGGCCGGTCCCGTGGGAGCACGAGCCCAACCGGGGCTTCCTCACCAGCTTGGCCCTGCTCGCCCTCGCCGCGCAGGCGATCGGCGAGGAGGCCGAGTGGCAGCGGTGCGCGCAGTTCCTGCGCGACTCGAGCCCGACGGCCTACGACGAGCTGCTCGGGGAGGAACCGGTCAGCGAGGCGTGAGCAGCTCGTGGACCTTCGGCGCCCCGAGCGCCAGGAAGAGGGTGGGCAGCCGCGGGCCCCGGTCGGCGTCGACGAGCAGGTGGTAGAGGAGCCGGAAGAACTTCTTCTGGTCCTGCTTCACCTCGTCGGTCGGGGCGTCGTCGAGGCCCAGGCCCCGGGCGAGCTTGGGCACGCCGTAGATCAGCGTGGTCGTGGGCTCGAGCTCGAGGTGGTCGGGCAGCCGGTCGAGCAGCTGTCGCAGCCACAGCTCCTCGTCCTCGTCGAGCGCCGCGAGCCGGTCGGTGTCCGGTGACTCGCGGACCGTCGTGCGGTCCTCGGCCGGGACGAACTCCGAGACCCACGTCATCGCCCGGGTCAGCCGCGGCTCGAGCTCGGCGACCGAGCCGTGCTCGTGGCCGACGTCGCCGACGATCCGGCTGATCAGCTCGGCGCTGCCGGCCGTCACGTCGGCCACCGACGAGAGCAGCCGGAACGGGACGACCACGGCCGGGGTCGGCAGGGTGCCGGCGCTGGACGTGGCGGAGGCCCGCTCGAAGGCCAGGACCTGGGCGTCGCGGCGCTCGGGGTCGGCCGCCTTGCGGCCGAGGGCGTCCCACTCGTCGTAGAGGCGCACCACCTCGGCGCCGAAGTCGATGGTGAACGCCTGCTTGGGCTGGCGACGGACGTAGAGCCACCGCAGGATCGGCGCCTCGAGCACCTGGAGCGCGTCCGCAGCGGTGGGGACGCCGCCGCGCGAGGACGACATCTTCTGCATGCCGGCGAAGCCGACGAAGGCGTAGGCGACGTAGGACGGGGCGCGGAAGTCGAAGACCCGCTTCACCAGCTCCTTGCCGACGGTGTACGACGAGCCCGGCGTCGAGTGGTCCAGCCCGCCCGGCTCGAAGTCGACGCCCTCGAAGGCCCAGCGCATCGGCCAGTCCACCTTCCAGACCAGCTTGCCGTCGTGCTCGGTGGCCACGGTGGTGACTCCGGTGAAGCCGCACGAGGAGCAGGTGTAGGACAGCTCGGTCGTCTCGTCGTCGTACGCCGTGATCTCGACCGTGTCGCGGCCGCACTGCCGGCAGTAGGGCTTGTACGGGAAGCGGGCGAGGTCGCCGCCACCCACCGGCTCGTCGTCCTCCTCGGCGACCGAGTCCGCGAGCGCCTCGGCCTCCTGCTCGGTCTCGACCACGGGCTCGGCCTTCTTGGTCCGGTGCTTGGCCAGCACCTCCTCGATCACGTCGCGGTGCCGGATCGCGTGCAGGACCTGCTCGGTGTAGACGCCGGCGCGGTAGTGCTCGGTCTGGGAGACCTCCTCCATCTCCACGCCCATCTCGGCGAGCGCGGCGCGCAACGGCGCCTTGAAGTGCTCGGCCCAGGACTCGTGGCACTCCCACGGGTCGGGCACGGCCGAGAGGGGACGGCCGATGTGCTCGCTCCAGGACGGGTCGACGCCGGCCGGGACCTTGCGGAACCGGTCGAAGTCGTCCCAGCTGTGGAGGTGGCGGGCGGCGATGCCGCGACGCCGGATCTCCTCCGCGACGAAGTGCGGGGTGATGAACTCGCGCAGGTTGCCGAGGTGGATCGGGCCGGACGGGCTCGCACCGGACGCGCAGGTGATGACGTGGTCGCCGAGGTCCTCGCCGTAGCGCTGCTGCGCGTGCCGGATCGCGTCGTCGGCTGCGCGGGTGACCCAGTCGGTGGGGTCGCCCGAGGCGCCTCGTGCCATCTGTGCTGCTCCTGCGGGTGGGGGACGTCCGACGGTCCACGCTACCGGGCGCCCCGGTGGGGCCGCGCAGGAGGGAAGGGCGCCGGATCCGCCGCCCAGTGGCGGCTCCGGCGCCCTCCCGTTCGCGTCGTCCGGCACGACCGATCCCCCGATGCGGGTCGTGCCTCGACGAGTCAGGCCCCGAGATGCGGCGCTCGACCGTCGACGCGACGGGCCGATTCTCGCACTGACCGGTCAGTGCCAACGGGTCCAACCGGCCGTTGGCACTAAGATGTCATGATGCCGCGATCCGAGCCCACGACCGTGCTCACCGCGCTGGGGTTCAGCCCGGCGCTGGTGCGGACCTACGAGGCGGTGCTCCGCCAGTCCGGGCAGCGCCTGGGGTGGGCGGCGGCCGCGGTCTCACGGACCCCCGAGGAGCTGCTCGCCGACCTCGAGCCGCTGGTCGAGCGCGGCATCGTCCGGGTGGTCTACGACCGGATCCACGTCGAGACGCCGTCGCAGGCGCTCGCGCGGCTGATCGTCGCGCAGAGCGAGGCCGCCTCGCGCTCGCACGCCGAGCTGGCCGCGCTCGCCAAGGCCGTGCCGATGCTGGTGGCCGGCACCGCCCGGCCCCGCGAGGACGAGGTCACCGACGTCGCGCCGATCGACGGCGAGATCACCACCGGCGGCGACCCGGCGCTGCTGATCGGGGCCCTGATCCGGCAGAGCATGGGCGACCTGGTCTGGCTCCGCCCCGACCAGTGGCGGATCCGCCGCGAGGACGCGATGCTGCAGGTCATCCGGGACCTCGTCGCCGAGGGCCGCCGCTCCCGCGCCATCTACCCGATGCGGGTCCTCCAGGAGGCTCCCGAGGTGGTCCGGAACCGGGCCGCGGCGGGGGAGCAGGTCCGGCTGCTCCCCGAGGTGCCGACCCGGATGTTCATCATCGGCACGTCCCACGCCGTGCTCCCCGAGCCGCTCGGCTTCATCGACGAGCCCCGGTCCCTCGTCCGCCAGCAGGGGCTGGTCGAGGCCCTCGTCCTGCTCTTCGAGCAGCTGTGGGACCGGGCCGACCCGCTGCCCGGGGTCGAGCAGAGCCAGCCCGACCTGCGCCGAGCGCTCGTGCGCCAGCTCGCCGCCGGGGCGCACGACGAGCAGATCGCCCGCCAGCTCGGGATCAGCCTGCGGACCGTGCGCCGCCGGGTGGCGGACCTGATGACCGACCTCGGGGCCGACAGCCGGTTCCAGGCCGGCGTCGAGGCCGCGCGCCGCGGCTGGGTCTAGGTGTGATGCCCAGCCAGGTTGTCCAACCGGGTGATGGGTGAGCGCTTACCGATGGCCGAGTGGGGCCGGTGGTGGTTGTACTGGTGGATCCATCCTGGCAGGGCGGCGAGTCGGGCGGTTTCGGAGGTGTAGAACTTCTTGAACGCCCAGCCTTCGGCCGCGGTGGAACCGTTCGATCTTGCCGTTGGTCTGTGGCCGGTAGGGCCGGGTCCGCTTGGGTGTGACGCCGGTTCGCGCAGGTGTCTCGCCACAAGAACGAGCGGTAGCATCCGCCGTTGTCGGTGAGCACCCGTTGAACGGTCACGCTCGGCGAACCAGGCGACCGCGTTGCGCAGGACCAACGCAGCGGTCTCCTTGGTCTCGTTGTCGTGGGCCTCGACGTAGGCGACTCGGGGTGGTCGTCGATGACGGTGTGCAGGAAACAGGTACCGATCAGGGGCTGGCGGTACTTGCTCTTCCGAGTACCGGTTCGGGCCGCAGTGGCGGCGCGGTTGCGCGTTGCCTTGTTCGCGCCCCACGTAGCGAGACCGCCGTCGGGGACCTTGCCGAGCTTCTTCACATCTTGGTGGAGCAGGTCACCTGGATGGTCGTGCTCGTAGCGGCGGATTGGCTCGCCGGTCGCGCGGTCGAGGTAGGTGAGCCGGTTGAGCCGGCACCGGGTCAAGACCGCGTGCACCGTCGAGGACGGCACCTGGAGACGGTCGATCTCGACCGGTCCCAGGCGTTGCTTCCACCGCAGGTGGACGATCTTGCGTACCACCGGGGCCGGCGTGCGGTTCGGCTGGCGATGGGGACGCGAGGACCGGTCGAGCATCCCGGCCGGCCCTTCGGCCCGATACCGGTCGGCCCACTTCTTCGCGGTCTTCCACGAAACGTCGTACCGCTCGGCAGCGCGCGGGACCGGCCAGTCCTGCTCGACGATCAATCGAGCCAGCTTGAGCCGGGCGCGTGGCGTCAGGGCAGCGTTGGCATGGGTAGCGTGGGACACGAAGGCCTCCTGGGTGTGAAGCGGTTTCTAGACAGCTCCACTCCACACCGGGAGGCCTTCACCCATCCACGACCTCAGACCGTGTCGTCACACGATCTCGACCAACGTGCCTGGGCATCACATCTAGGACTCCGCCGGGGGTCTGGTCGGCAGCACCATCCGGTAGGCCTCGGGCTCGACGTGCCAGGTGCGCTGCCGCTCGGGCCCGTAGACCTCCCCGTCGGCGCTGCACCAGAACGGCCCGCCCGACACCGAGACGGACGTGCCGCGGCGCACCGTGACGTCCTCCCGGTGGTGGTGGGTCGCGAACCCGAGCCGGACCGCGTAGAGCAGTCGCGCCAGCGGCCCGACCGACTTCGACACGAGCACGTCCACCCGGCCGTCGCGCGGGTCGGCGTCCGGGGTGAGGTGGGTGCCGCCGCCCACGGACGGGCCGTTGCCGACGGCGACCTGCAGCACCGGCTCGGCGAGGTCGCAGAAGACCTCGCCGTCGACCTCCACCCGCAGGCGGACCGTCGGCGGGTCGATCGCAGTGAGCAGGGCGCCGATCGGGTAGCCGACCTTCCCCAGCCGCTTCTTCAGCCCGGCGCCGCGGCGGCTCGCCTCGGCGCCGACGCCGACGTGCACGCTGTTGACCACGATCTCGCCGACCTCGTCGACGACGAGGTCCATCCGCCTCGGCTCGCCCTCGACGACCACCCGGGCCGCCTCCTCCACGTCCAGCGGGACGCCGATGCCGCGGGCGAAGTCGTTGCCGGTGCCGAGCGGCAGCAGCGCCAGCACGGCGTCCTTCAGCTCCTGCCGGCGGTGCAGCGCCGCGACGACCGCGTGCAGGCTGCCGTCACCGCCGGCCACCACGATCCGCCGGGACCCGGCGCGGTGCAGGACCCCGTCGAGCTCGCCGGGGTTGGACGTTGCCGCGACTTCGACCGACACGTGTTCGCGGAGCACCGCGAGCGCCGCTGCGAGGTTCTCCTCGTCCGCCGTACCGGCCTCGCTGTTGGTGATGACGAGGAGGGGGTCCACGCCGCGGACACTATCCGAGGGGCTGAAGCCCCGGGTCCGGCTTTGGTAGCGTGTGGCCGCAAGAGCTCCGGTGCTGTTGTGCCGGAGCTGTTTCTTTGTGCGAGGAGTGACTCATGCCCGCCATCGCCATCATCGGCGCCCAGTGGGGCGACGAGGGGAAGGGCAAGGCGACCGACCTCCTGGGCTCCCGGGTCGACTACGTCGTCAAGTTCAACGGCGGCAACAACGCCGGCCACACGGTGGTCATCACCGACGAGTCCGGGCGCAGCGACAAGTACGCGCTGCACCTGCTGCCGTCCGGGATCCTCACCCCGGGCTGCACCCCGGTGATCGGCAACGGGGTCGTCGTCGACCTCGGCGTGCTGTTCGAGGAGCTCGAGGGCCTGGTCGCCCGCGGCGTCGACGTGAGCCGGCTCAAGGTCAGCGCGAACGCGCACGTGATCCCCGAGTACAACCGGGCGCTCGACAAGGTCACCGAGCGGTTCCTCGGCAGCCGGCGGATCGGCACGACCGGCCGCGGGATCGGCCCGACGTACGCCGACAAGATGAACCGGATCGGCATCCGGGTGCAGGACCTCTTCGACGAGAAGATCCTCACCCAGAAGGTCGAGGGCGTCCTCGACCTGAAGAACCAGGTGCTGACCAAGATCTACAACCGCCGGGCCGCCACGGTCGAGGCCACGGTCGAGGAGCTCCTGGCATACGCCGACCGGCTGGCCCCGATGGTCTGCGACACCGGCCTGCTGCTCAACCAGGCGCTCGACCGCGGGGAGACGGTGCTGCTCGAGGCGGGCCAGGCCACGCTGCTCGACGTCGACCACGGCACCTACCCCTTCGTCACCTCGTCCTCGGCCACCGCCGGCGGTGCGTGCACCGGGTCCGGCATCCCGCCGAGGCGCCTCGAGGGGATCATCGGGATCGTCAAGGCCTACACGACCCGCGTCGGCGAGGGTCCGTTCCCGACCGAGCTGCACGACGACGCCGGCGAGCACCTGCGCAAGGTCGGCGCCGAGTACGGCACGACCACCGGGCGGCCGCGCCGCTGCGGCTGGTACGACGCGGTCATCGCGCGCTACGCCGCCCGCGTCAACGGGGTCACCGACTTCGTGCTCACCAAGCTCGACGTGCTCACCGGGCTCGAGCAGGTCCCGGTCTGCGTCGCCTACGACGTCGACGGCACCCGCCACGACGAGATGCCGGTCAACCAGAGCGACTTCCACCACGCCGTACCGATCTACGAGTACCTGCCCGGCTGGTGGGAGGACATCTCGGACGCCCGCACCTTCGACGACCTGCCGGCCAACGCCCGGGCGTACGTCGAGGCGGTGGAGGCGATGTCCGGTGCCCGCATCTCGGCGGTCGGTGTCGGCCCGTCGCGGGCCGCGACCGTCGTGCGGCACGACCTGCTCTGACCGTCCGAGGCGCGGACCGGGTCCGCGGGGGCCGGTCGGGGTCTAGCGTGTCGCCATGATCGACCCCGCCGTCGCGATCGACCGGCTCCGTACCGCCTTCGGCGGCCCCGAGCGCCACCGCACGCTGCACGCGAAGGGGCGCTTCTACGGCGGCACCTTCACCGCGACGCCCGAGGCGACCGCGCTCGGCCGCGCCGGGCACCTGACCGGCGACCCGGTCCCGGTGGTGGTGCGCTGGTCCAACGCCGGCGGCGACGCGTCGGTCCCCGACAAGGTGCCGGACATCCGGGGGATGGCGGTCAAGTTCCGGCTCCCGGACGGGACCGAGACCGACCTCCTCGGCCAGACGTCGCGACGGTTCCCGACCGACAGTCCGGAGGAGTTCGTCGCGATGACCGAGGCGTCGCGGCGTCCGCTGACGTTCCCGCTCTTCATGCTGACCCACCCCAAGATGGCGCCGGCCCTCCTCGACGGGCTGCGCAGCAAGGCGGTCTCCGCACCGCGGAGCTTCACCGAGCCGACGTACTACCCGATCCACGCCTACGGCTGGCGTGACGCCGAGGACCGGCTCAGCTGGGTCCGCTACGTCTTCTCGGCCCAGCCGTCGCGGCCGGCCGGCTCCTTCGAGGGCCCGGACCGGCTCTTCGAGGAGATGGCGGCCCGGCTGGCGGACGGACCGGTGCGCTTCGACGTCCGGCTCCTGGTCGCGGGTCCGGGCGACGACCCGCACAGCGCGGTGTCGGTCTGGAAGGGCGCCCGGGAGGTGCTCGGCGGGACCATCGAGGTCACCGAGGAGCTGCCCGACCAGGACCCGCTCGTGTTCGACCCGACCCGGGTGGTCGACGGCATCGAGCTCTCCGACGACCCGATCCTGCGGTACCGCCCCGCGGCCTACTCCGAGTCCATCAGCCGCCGCACGTAGTCCCGCCGCACGGGCCGGGCCCTAGGCTGGCCGACCGTGAAGACCCTCGTCATCGGGACCGGCGGCCGCGAGCACGCGCTGGTCCTCGCCCTCGCCGCCGACCCCGCGGTCACCGAGGTGCACGCGGCACCCGGCAACCCGGGCATGGCCGCGGTCGCCACCCTCCACGGCGTGGACCCGATGTCGGGGTCGGACGTGGCCGACCTCGCCGAGCGGGTCGGCGCCGACCTGGTCGTGGTCGGGCCCGAGGCGCCGCTGGTGGCGGGCGTGGCGGACGCCGTGCGCGCGCGGGGGATCGCGGTCTTCGGGCCGTCGGGCTCGGCCGCCCGGCTCGAGGGGTCCAAGGCGTTCTCGAAGGACGTGATGGCGGCGGCCGGGGTGCCGACCGCGGGCGCCCGCACCTGCGACGGCCCCGAGGAGGTGGCGGCGGCCCTGGACGCGTTCGGGCCGCCGTACGTCGTCAAGGACGACGCGCTGGCGGCCGGCAAGGGCGTCGTCGTCACGCGGGACCGTGACGAGGCGGTGGCCCACGCGGCACTCTGCACGTCCCGAGACGGCGGCCGGGTCGTGGTGGAGGAGTTCCTCGACGGCCCGGAGGTGTCGCTGTTCGCGATCTGCGACGGCACGACGGCGCACGCCCTGCAGCCTGCGCAGGACTTCAAGCGGATCTTCGACGGTGGTCGCGGCCCGAACACCGGCGGGATGGGGTCCTACACGCCGCTCACCTGGGCCCGGCCGGACCTCGCGGAGGTCGTTCTCGCGGAGGTCGTGCGGCCGACGCTGGCCGAGATGCAGCGCCGCGGCGCGCCGTTCGTCGGCTGCCTCTACGTCGGGCTCGCGCTCACCGCGTCCGGGCCGCGGGTCATCGAGTTCAACGTGCGCTTCGGCGACCCGGACGTCCAGCCGGTGCTCGCCGTGCTCGGGTCGCCGCTCGGCACGCTGCTCGCCGCGGCCGCTGACGGCCGGCTCACCGACGTACCCCCGCCGTCGTTCCGGGACGGCGCCGCGGTCACCGTCGTGCTGGCGTCGGCCGGCTACCCCGAGTCGTCGTCGAAGGGCGACGTCATCACCGGCGTCGAGGCCGCCGGTGCGGAGCCCGGCGTCGACGTGATCCACGCCGGCACCGCCCTCGACGGCGACCGGCTGGTCACCGCGGGCGGCCGGGTGCTCGCCGTCCGCGCGCTCGGGTCGGACGTCGCCGACGCCCGGGCGCGCGCGTACGCCGCCGCCGACCGGATCTCCTTCCCCGGCCTCCAGCGCCGCAGCGACATCGCCGCCGAGCCCCTCGGGGTCGTCGAGGGTGCCTCCGTCACCGACGGTTGAGTCGTGGGTTGTGACCACTCGAGTCGTGCGTTGTGACCACTCGAGTCGGGACCGGTGACCACGTCGTGGCCAGAACTCCCGACTCAACAGGTCAGAACTCCCGACGCGACGGTCGTGACGGCGGGCGGTGGAGACCGTGGGAGGATGAGGTACGTGACCGTGCCGAACGTCCTCGCCGCCCGCTACGCCTCCTCCGGGCTGCGTGAGATCTGGTCGCCGGAGCACAAGATCGTGCTCGAGCGGCAGCTGTGGGTGGCGGTCCTCGAGGCGCAGCGCGACCTCGGCGTGGACGTGCCCGACGGGGTCGTCGAGGCCTACCGCGGCGTGGTCGACCTCGGCGAGAAGGGGGTCGACCTCCAGTCGATCGCCGCGCGCGAGCGGGTCACCCGCCACGACGTGAAGGCGCGGATCGAGGAGTTCTCCGCGCTCGCCGGCCACGAGCACATCCACAAGGGCATGACCTCGCGCGACCTGACCGAGAACGTCGAGCAGCTGCAGGTCCGGCAGAGCCTCGAGCTGGTCCGCGACCGGGCCGTGGCGGCGCTCGCGCGCCTGGCCCGGCTGGCCGCCGAGCACGAGGCGACCGTGATGGCCGGCCGCAGCCACAACGTCGCCGCGCAGGCGACCACCCTCGGCAAGCGGTTCGCGACCGTCGCCGACGAGATGCTGGTCGGGCTCCAGCGGGTCGAGGACCTGCTGCGCCGCTACCCCCTGCGCGGCATCAAGGGCCCGATGGGCACCGCCCAGGACATGCTCGACCTGCTCGACGGCGACGCCGACAAGCTGCAGCAGCTTGAGCAGCGGGTCGCCCACCACCTCGGCTTCGACACCGTGCTGACCAGCGTCGGCCAGGTCTACCCGCGCTCGCTCGACTTCGACGTCGTCTCGTCCCTGGTGCAGCTGGTCGCCGGCCCGTCCAACCTCGCCACCACGGTCCGGCTGATGGCCGGCAACGAGCTGGTCACCGAGGGCTTCCAGGAGGGCCAGGTCGGCTCCTCGGCGATGCCGCACAAGATGAACAGCCGCTCCTGCGAGCGGGTCAACGGCCTCGCCGTCGTCCTGCGCGGCCACCTCTCGATGGTCGGCGAGCTGGCGGGCGACCAGTGGAACGAGGGCGACGTCTCCGACTCCGTCGTACGACGGGTGGCGCTGCCGGACGCGTTCTTCGCCGCCGACGGGCTGTTCGAGACCTTCCTCACCGTGCTCGACGAGTTCGGCGCCTTCCCCGCGGTGATCCAGCGCGAGCTGGACCGCTACCTGCCGTTCCTGGCGACCACCAAGGTGCTGATGGCGGCGGTCCGCAACGGCGTCGGGCGCGAGGCCGCGCACGAGGCGATCAAGGAGGCGGCGGTCGGGACCGCGCTCGACATGCGGCAGGGCCAGGCCGAGAACGACGTCTTCGCGCGGCTCGCGGCCGACCCCCGCCTCGGCCTCACGGCCGACCAGCTCGCCTCGCTGGTCGCGGACCCGATCACCTTCACCGGTGCCGCCGTCGCCCAGGTCCAGACGGTCGTGCGGCAGGTCGACGCCGTGGTGGCCCGGCACCCCGAGGCGGCGGCGTACTCGCCGGGCGCGATCCTCTAGATGTACCCGGCCATCAGGTTGGTAGCCGGCTGATCGGTGGGAGTCCGCCGAGTGCGCTGTGGCGGCGTTGAGTGTTGTAGTGCTCGAGCCAGGGCGCAAGTGCTGCTGCGCGCTCGAGGTTGCTGGTGAATGGTT
>NZ_JBGAHF010000019.1:0-82446 GCF_044226305.1 Nocardioides sp.
GGTCGACTGGTACAACCACCGACGCCTGCACGGATCCCTCAACTGGCTCACCCCAGTCGAGTACGAGCAGGACTACTACGCTGCCCTCAACCGAGAGTCGCTACCCGTATAGGGGGCGGCAGAGAAGCCGTGACGCTTCACCCCACCCGCGACGAGCTCCGCGCCGAGGCCTTCGGCTGGATGGCCCACCCCGAACGCGTCCTGGACCTCCTCACCACCCCCGACCCGGCCCCCGACCCGGCCCCCGGCCGGCCGGCGCGTCAGCGGCCGCGGGTGATCGCCCACGTCCACCTCCACGAGGCCGCCCTGCACCGGTGGGGAGTGGCCCGGGTCGAGGAGCTCGGGCCGCTGCTCCTCGAGCGCCTGGCCGGACTGGTCGCCGGTGCCGACATCGAGCTCAAGCCCGTCATCGACCTCACCGACCGGACCCGGGTCACCGCCTACGAGCACCCCGAGTCGGTCAAGGAACGCGTCCACCTGCGCACCATCGGCGACGTGTTCCCCCACGCCACCCGCGTCGCCCGCAACCTCGACCTGGACCACCCCGTCCCCTACGACCGCGACGGCCCCGACGGGCAGACCGGCGACCACAACGCCGCACCCCTGGGCCGCACCGACCACCGCGCCAAGACCCACCTGCCCTACACAGTTCGACAACTCGGGCCACACGACTACGTCTGGCGCACCCCACACGGCCTCTACCGACACATCGACGCCACCGGCACCCACCCCATCGACCCCGACGAAGCCGAAGAGCTCATCCGCGACCACGCCCTCCAACAAGCCATCGACACCATCGAACGAGATCTCGGCCTGACCGGGTAATGGCTTCCGGTTCAGGCCGGGGGGTCCGGAGCGACGCGCAGGATCTTCTCCATCGCCTTGCCCCGGGCGAGCTCGTCGACGAGCTTGTCGAGGTAGCGGATCTTCTGCATCAAGGGGTCGTCGACCGACTCGACGCGCACGCCGCACACGACGCCCGTGATCAGCGCGGCGTTCGAGTTGAGGTGGGCCTGCGCGAAGAAGTCCTCGAACGTCGTCCCGTCCGCGAGGTGGCCCTCGAGGGTGGGCCCGTCGAAGGCGGTGATCCAGCAGATGACCTGGTCGACCTCGTCCTTGGTGCGACCCTTCTTCTCCGCCTTGGCGACGTAGTGCGGGTACACCGAGGCGACGGGGACGGTGAAGATCCGGCTCACGGCTCGACCCTAGTCCCGAGCCCATGGCCCGCGTCACCCGCGAGCACGTCCCGCGCGAGCCGGCGGATCCGGGTCACCAGGTCAGCGACACCAGGGAGCCAGGGGTCGGCGTCGGGAACGTCCAGCGAGGCCGGGTCCTCGGAGTTGATCTCCAGGGCCTCCCGCCCACACAGCGGCCAACCCCGGAAGCGCACGAACACCAGTCGGAAGCCCGGCCGGCGGACGGGCCGGGAGGTTCCACCGAAGATCGATGTCGCTGAAGGCGTCGGCCTCGCCCGCGGTCGCCATCGAGCCGATCAGCTGAGTCTCGCTCCCTGGGTGCGCCGAGACCCAGGGCACCCCGCAGGAGGGCGGCCGCGTCGCGGGAGGCAGGCACCGGCGTGTCACGAGGACGACTCTCCCACCCCGTGGGCAGCCCGAGCCGGCCGGACCGCCGCAATCGCCTCACCTAGCTAGGGGAATTCACGAGAAGGGCGCGTACTCGCGCCGTCCCTCGCTGATCTCCCGGTTGAGCTCGGTGAGCCTGCGCACGATCTCGCGGTCGTCCTGGGCAACGGACGCCGGCCAGCCGTAGCAATCGGCGACAGCCACATCCAGCTGACGGTGGAGATCCTTGAGGTCGGTCCAGGCGCCGTCGTCGACGGCGTTGTACAGCTTGGTCAGTCCGATGTTCTCGGCGAGGCAGATCTCGGACCGGCGGGCGAGCAAGAGCCGCGCGGCCTCGGCCACACGGTCGCGCTGCACCTCGCTCACTGGATCGGGCCACGGGAACGTCAAGAAGACCGACGACGGCGTGTACCGGAGGTCGCCTTTGAGTGTCGACGACTGTGCCCACGCCCAGGCTCCGTGAGCTCGAGCGGCAAGGATGCCCATCGAGTAGTCATCATCGAAAGCGAAGGAATTGGTCGCGTCGGAGGCCAACGTCCAAGTATCCGCCCAAGCCAGCAACAGACGCTTCCCATGTCGGCCAGCCGCGACGTAACGCGCTCGACCAGCTACAGCTCGTCGCAGTCCCACTCGAGGTTCGCCGAATTGCCACCAGCGCAACCGATGTCCTTCCCGATTGACTGTCTCCCGGAACGGTCGTACCTGGTCGCGCACAATGCGCAAGGCGTTCGGGAATCGCCCCGCATCCTGGAGTGATTTCTGAGCGAAGTCGATGATCCAGCGCCGCGGCACCGACCCTGGCGCCTCCGCAATGTCCGAGGATGTCAAGTAGGGACGGATGACCTCTCGATACTCAGAGTTGATCTCCAACATCTGGCGGGCCACAGATTCCTCGATTACGAACCCAGCCCCAACTGGAATCGGTCCCTGGAAGCATCGACCAAGATTCTCGTGAAGCG
The DNA here is from genome assembly GCF_044226305.1 of Nocardioides sp. GTDB lineage: Bacteria > Actinomycetota > Actinomycetes > Propionibacteriales > Nocardioidaceae > Nocardioides. Next base: position 2,543 of record NZ_JBGAHF010000019.1, read on the forward strand.
CCCGTGGCTCCCAGTCGTCCGCACCGACACTTGTCAGGTGGGTCGAGATCTTGTCTACGTATTGCCCATTTAGTACGAAGGGACCGACGCCCGCAGATGGGCTCGCTACCCAATTGACCAAGCTCACGTGGACCTTCGCGTCGCCCGGCCACCGTTGGCTCGAGATTGCATCGGTAAGGACTCCTCCACGGTCGACCACATAGTCGAGAGAAGCCGTCCGCGCCCGGTTCTGAGCTATCGAATTGGTCCCTACTAACCCAGCACGTTGGTCTGCACGAAGGTGGTCGGCGGCCCGCCGAAACCAATACGTGCAGAAGTCCTTGACGCCAACTCCAAACTCTAGCTGGAGCCAACTCACATAGTCGTCCCCGAAGTTGCCGCGAATGTGCTGCGAACCGAGGAACGGCGGGTTGCCGATGATGCAGTCCGTCTCCGGCCAGGGCACGCGGAGGGCATCTGCCTGCCTGATGGTGGACAGGTCCTGCAGCGGGAGCACCGGCTCGGCCTCGCCGTACATGTCGACCATCTGCCGGTGCCCCATCCACAGCGTGACCCGGGTGATCATCACGGCGCGGCTCTCGATGTCGATGCCCTGCATGTTCCGGAGCGGGAAGAAGGGTTCCGGACCATCGGGGACCGGCAACCCGGTCTCGTTCGCGAGGTGGCGGATCCGCTGCTTCAGCTCGGACTCCAAGGCCCGTAGCTCACGGTAGGCGACGTAGAGGAAGTTGCCGCAGCCACAGGCCGGGTCGAGCACGCGGAAGGCGCAGAGCTCCTCGAGGACGTCCCGGGCTTGTTGTGGGGTCACTGCCGCGTCGAGACGCTCTCGCCAGGGTCGAATGATCGTCGGGGTGACGATCTTCATGATGTCGACCTCGTGGGTGTAGTGCGCCCCGAGCTCCCAACGACGCTCCCGACCGAGGACACCCTCGAGGAGCGAACCGAAGATGGTCGGGTTCACCTTGCGCCAGTCGAAGGCGGTGGCCTGGAGCAGCAGCTCGACCTCGACCCGGTTCAGGCCCACCTCGGCCGGCTGGGCGAACAGCTCGCCGTTGACGTACTGAACCCCCGCAAGCCGCCCGATCCGGTTGTGCTTGCTCTTCTGGTTCAGGACCCGGAACAGGTGACCCAGCTCCGCGGCCGACCGCTCGGGCTGGTCCCGGATCTCGTTCAGTGTCGCCTGGAACGGGTAGCCGTCGAGCATCGTGAGGTCTTCGGCGAACATGCACCAGACCGATTGGAGGATGAAGCGCTGGAGCTCGTTCGGTGGTGCCGCCGAGCGGTCGACCAGCGAGGTGAAGACCTCCGAGACGACCCTCGCGGCCTCCTTGGTCAGCTCCCGATAGTGCTCGGTGAAGGACGGCTCGACGGTCGGGCCGGCAAGGAAGGCCAGGGCGTCGTATCGGTCCGGGAGCTCCTCGAGAGCGAACCGGGCGACGGGAGCGTCGGGGTAGCGCCCGTACTCCCAGATCTCGATGTCGCGGAAGTTGCAGATCACGATCCACCGCGCCGCGGGCCGGCTGCTGGCGCGGTCCGACGAAGCGCGCCAGTAGCGCTCGACCTGGTTCTGCGCGGTCGTCACGGCGACCGTCGGGGCCTTCATCTCGATCAGCGCGACACCGGGCCAGTGCAGGTCCATGAAGCCGCCGGTGGTCGGGATGTAGAACTCGAACTCTGCCCCCAGCTCGCGCCGATCGCTCCCGTAGCACTCGAAGAGCTGATTCAGAAAGGTCTGCGCCTCAGCCTTCTCTGACCCGGAGTACGCGCTCCAGCGCTCCACGAACGAGCGCAGGGCGCGTTGGATCTCTTCCCCGCTCGGCATACGCTCAGATCAACCGGGTGTCTGCGGAGTAGTAGGTGTCCTGGGTGAGCCGCTTGCGGACCCGCTCGAGGTCCCGGATGGCATCCCCGAGTGCCAGGCCGGCATTGACGTCGACCCCGTCCTTGTCGACCGTCGCACGCGCCTTCTTGGCGCGGGTGAGCGCATACTCAATGTTGAGCAGCACGTCTGACACCTCAGCCGCCGCACGCTCGCGGGCGGCCTGGTCGGTGCTGCGCTCGGGCGCTGGCTGGCTCATCGGACCCTTTCGGTCTGTTCATCGTCACCCTAGGGCAGCCTCGCCGCCGCGGCGCCACCGGCGCGAGAGGCAATTCCTACCTGTGGAGAGGGAGCGCGGATCCCCCACAGATTCCACAGTCGTCGGGCCGCCTGTGGACAACACACGGCCCCGGACGCCAGGCGTCCGGGGCCGTCGTCGTACGGCGGGTGCGGCTCAGAGGCTCGCGAGGACCTCGCGCATCAGGTCGGCGGTCTCGGACGGCGTCTTGCCGACCTTGACCCCGACGGCCTCGAGGGCCTCCTTCTTGTGCTGGGCGGTGCCCGAGGAGCCGGACACGATCGCGCCGGCGTGGCCCATCGTCTTGCCCTCGGGGGCGGTGAAGCCGGCGACGTACCCGACGACCGGCTTGGTGACGTGCTCCTTGATGTAGGCCGCGGCCCGCTCCTCGGCGTCGCCGCCGATCTCGCCGATCATCACGATCGCCTTGGTGTCGGGGTCCGCCTCGAACGCCTCGAGGGCGTCGATGTGGGACGTCCCGACGATCGGGTCCCCGCCGATGCCGATGGCGGTCGAGAAGCCGTAGTCCTTCAGCTCGTACATCATCTGGTAGGTCAGCGTGCCGGACTTCGACACCAGGCCGATCGGTCCGGTGCCCGCGATCGTCGCCGGGGTGATGCCGGCGAGGGACTCGCCGGGCGTGATGATGCCGGGACAGTTGGGCCCGATCATCCGGGTGCCGGCGACGTTGGCGTCGCTGTGGAGGTAGGCCCACACCTCGGCGGTGTCCTGCACCGGCACGCCCTCGGTGATGACCACGAGCAGGCCGATGCCGGCGTCGACGGCCTCGATGCAGGCGTCCTTGGTGAACGCCGGCGGCACGAAGACGACCGACACGTCGGCACCGGTCTCGGCCATCGCCTCGGCGACGGTCCCGAAGACCGGGAGGTCCTGGCCGCCGAGCTCGACGGTGGTGCCGGCCTTGCGGGCGTTGACACCGCCCACGATGGTGGACCCGGCCTCGACCATCAGGCTGGTGTGCTTGGACCCCATCCCGCCCGTCATGCCCTGGACGATGATCTTGGAGTCCTTGTTCAGGTAGATCGACATCTCTTCTGGTTCTCCGGTCTCAGGCGTTCGCCAGCTCGGCGACCTTGTCGGCCGCACCGTCCATGGTGTCGACCATGGTCACGAGCGGGTGGTTGGCTTCGGTGAGGATGCGGCGGCCCTCGTCGACGTTGTTGCCGTCGAGGCGGACGACCAGCGGCTTGGTGGCCTCGTCCCCGAGGATCTCGAGCGCGCCGACGATCCCCTTGGCGACCTCGTCGCAGGAGGTGATGCCGCCAAAGACGTTGACGAACACCGCCTTGACCTGCTGGTCACCGAGGATCACGTGGAGGCCGTCGGCCATCACCTGCGCGTTCGCGCCGCCGCCGATGTCGAGGAAGTTCGCGGGCCGTACGCCGCCGTGCTTCTCGCCGGCGTACGCCACGACGTCCAGCGTCGACATGACCAGGCCGGCGCCGTTGCCGATGATCCCGACCGCGCCGTCCAGCTTCACGTAGTTGAGGTCCTTGTCCTTCGCCTGGGCCTCGAGCGGGTCCTCCTCGTCACGCAGCACGAAGGCCTCGTGGTCGGGGTGGCGGAAGTCGGCGTTCGCGTCCAGCGTCACCTTGCCGTCGAGCGCCTCGAGCTTGTCGCCGGTGAGCCGCGCGAGCGGGTTCACCTCGACGAGCGTGGCGTCCTCCTCGACGAAGACCTTCCAGAGCGCGAGCACGGTCTGCACCGCCTGGTCGACGAGCGCGTCGGGGAACCCGGCCTCGGCGACGATCGCCCGGGCCTTCGCCTCGTCGACACCGGTGCCGGGGTCGATCGAGATCTTCTTGACCGCGTCCGGGTTGGTCTTCGCGACCTCCTCGATCTCGACGCCGCCCTCGACGCTCGCGATGCAGAGGTACTGCCGGTTCGAACGGTCGAGCAGGAAGGAGAAGTAGTACTCCTCCTCGATGCTGGCGCCCGGTGCGATCAGCACCCGGTGCACGGTGAGGCCCTTGATCTCCATGCCCAGGATGTTGCGGGCGTGCTCCTCGGCCTCGTCGGGCGTCTTGGCGAGCTTCACGCCGCCCGCCTTGCCCCGGCCGCCGGCCTTGACCTGGGCCTTGACGACGACCACGCCCAGCTTCTCGGCGGCGGCCCTCGCCTCCTCCGGGGTCGTGGCGACGATGCCCGTCGTCACCGGTACGTCGTGCTTGGCGAAGAGCTCCTTCGCCTGAAACTCCATCAGATCCACTGATCCACCATGTCCTTGTCGGAGCGTCCTTGTCGGAGCCGTCGTGTCGGGGCGGGCGGGCGCGCGGCTCCCCGCCGAGGGGACGCCCCGAGGTGTCCTTGGCACCCTAGACCCGCACTCCGGCGTACGACGAGGCCGGGTCCACGTGACGTGGGGCACCCTCGCCGGCGGCGCCGCCGACGGGGGCGGGCGTGCTACTCGGCGAACTCGCGGGCGACCCAGCCGGTGATCTCCCCCGTCGGGGCGCCCGGGGTGAACACCTTGGCCACCCCGATCTCCTCCAGCAGCGGGATGTCCTCCTCGGGGATGATGCCGCCCCCGAAGACCACGATGTCGGAGGCGTCCCGCTCGGCGAGCAGCTCGACGAGACGGCGGAAGAGCGTCATGTGCGCACCCGAGAGCACCGAGAGCCCGATCAGGTCCGCGTCCTCCTGAATGGCGGTCTCGACGATCTGCTCCGGCGTCTGGTGCAGGCCCGTGTAGATCACCTCGTGACCGGCGTCGCGCAGGGCGCGCGCGACGATCTTCGCGCCCCGGTCGTGACCGTCGAGGCCGGGCTTCCCGACCACGATCCGGATCCGTCGGGTCGGGGTGCTGGCGGTCATGCGCGCAGGCTAGCCCACGCGTGATGCTCACCACGTCCGGGGATCCCGCGTGCCCGGTTGCGTGACCAGGCAAAGACTCCTCCGTTGGAGGTTTCAGGCGGCGAGAACCGGTCATGACTCCGGAGTGCCGCCTTCTCGGGGGAAGCGGATACCTCAAGATCGTCCACAGGTTCCGGACGATGATTGCCCCAGACCGTGACCTTTCCGTTACAGTCGGGCCTCGCCGTCTGAACCCCCGACCAGCGGAGCATTTATTCATGGGTAACCACCGAGCGGAACGCCGCGGCCACAGCCGCCGTCCCTCGGACCTCCCGACCCCTGTCGCGCCTGCGACGGTGGCGGGCAAGCGCCGGGCCACCAAGCCCACCAGGGCTGCGGCCGTCCAGGCCGACCGGCTCGAGCGCAGTGCTGAGGTCGTCGTACCCAGTTCGTCCGAGACCATCCCCACCGAGACCCCGACCGCCGAGCTGCACGCCGTCGAGGCCGACACCACCGAGCTCCGGCTCGCCGACGGGTCGTCCTCCGGCCGCAGCCGCGGCAAGCGGGTCGCCAGCCGGCACTCCTCGTCCGGCCGCGGACCGCTGTTCCGCGCGCTGCCCTCGCCGCCGCTGCTGCTCGGGGTCGCTGCCCTGGCCCTCTCGGCCGGCGGTGCCCTGACCGCCGCCAACGGCGGGGTCAGCAGCGACGACGCCCCGTTCAGCCAGGCCAGCGCGCTCAGCGGCGCCAGCGACGTCTCCACCGTCAGCCTGGTCGACCGCGACACCATCTCCCGCGACTCCCGCCGCGACGCCCTCGCCGACAAGGCCGACGCGGACCTGGTGGACCAGGCGGAGGCGCAGCTCAAGCAGCGCGACGCCAAGCTGGCCGAGTTCGCCCAGCAGGCCGAGCAGCAGGCCGCCCGGCTGCGCCTCAACCAGTGGGTGCTCCCGGTTGACCCGGGCGCCTACCACCTGACCGCGACCTTCGGGGAGTCCAGCGGCCTGTGGTCGCACTACCACACCGGCCTGGACTTCGCGGCGCCCACCGGCACGCCGATCCACTCCGTCGCGAACGGCGTCGTGACCTCGACGGAGTACGACGGGGCGTACGGCAACAAGACCGTCATCACGCTCGACGACGGCACCGAGCTCTGGTACTGCCACCAGAACGCCTTCAACGTCTCGGTGGGCCAGGAGGTCCACGGCGGTGACCTGATCGGCTACGTCGGCTCGACCGGCAACACGACCGGCCCGCACCTGCACCTCGAGGTGCGCCCCGGCGCCGGCGACCCGGTCGACCCCTACGAGGCGCTCGTCGTCCACGGGCTGCACCCGTAGCGAGGACGCGTCAGCGGACTCGCTGGGCGCTCGCTGGCGCTCGCTGCTCGACCACCGACACCAGCGCTCGCTGCTCGACCACCGGCGTCGCTAGAGCTTCTCCACCGGGGCGTAGCGGAGCAGCAGCCGCTTGACGCCCTCGGAGCCGAAGTCGATCGAGGCCACCGCCTTGTCCGCCACGCCCTCGAGCGCCACGACGGTGCCGAGGCCGAAGGAGTCGTGCAGGACCCGGTCGCCCGGCTCGAGGCTGGGGATCTCCCGGGCCGGCTTGGCCCGGGCGGCCGCGTCGGCACGGACGGCGGCGGCCGAGAAGTTGCGGCGCCCGGCCGCCGTGGGAGCGCCCATCCGGGCCGGCGACCCGGCCGCCAGGTCGGGGCGGCCCCAGCGGGTCTGGGCGGCCTCGGTGCGGCGCCAGTCGACGAGGTCGACCGGCAGCTCGTCGAGGAACCGCGAGCCGGGGTTGTGGGACGGCGCGCCCCACGCCGAGCGCACCACGGCGCGCGAGATGTAGAGCCGCTCGCGGGCGCGGGTGACGCCGACGTAGGCGAGGCGCCGCTCCTCCTCGAGCTCGGGCTGGTCCCCCAGGGAGCGGGCGTGCGGGAACACGCCGTCCTCGAGACCGGTCAGGAACACCACGGGGAACTCCAGGCCCTTGGCGGTGTGCAGGGTCATCAGCGTCACCACGCCCGACTGGTCCGGGTCGTCGTCGGGGATCTGGTCCGCGTCGGCGACCAGGGCCACCCGTTCGAGGAAGTCGCCGAGCCCCGGCGCGACGGTCCCGGCCTCGACGTCGGCGGGGTCCGCCGACGGTCCGGCCTGCGGGTCGTCGGCGAACTCGCGGGCGACGGCGACTAGCTCGGCGAGGTTCTCCAGCCGGGTCTCGTCCTGCGGGTCGTCGCTCTCCTCCAGGGCGGTGAGGTACCCGGACCGGGCCAGCGTCGTCTCGAGGACGACGTCCGGACGCTCGCCCCCCTCGACCATCGACTGGAGCTCCTCGACCAGCGCCACGAAGCCCTGGATCTGGGTCAGTGAGCGGGTCGCGAGCCCGGGGGCGTCCTGGGCCCGGCGCAGCGCCTCCCAGAACGTGATCCGGTCGCGCTCGGCGAGCGCGTTCACGCAGGCGACCGCCCGGTCGCCGATCCCTCGCTTCGGGGTGTTGAGGATCCGGCGCAGCGACACCTGGTCGGCCGGGTTCACGAGCATCCGCAGGTAGGCCAGCGCGTCCCGGATCTCCCGGCGCTCGTAGAAGCGGACGCCGCCGACGACCTTGTAGGGCATGCCGAGGCGGATGAACACCTCCTCGAACACGCGCGACTGCGCGTTGGTGCGGTAGAAGACCGCGACGTCGCCGGGCCGGTGCGCGCCCTCGTCGGTGAGCTTGTCGATCTCCTCGGAGACGAACCGCGCCTCGTCGTGCTCGTCGTCCGCGACGTACCCCACGATCCGCTCGCCGTCGCCGGCGTCGGACCACAGCCGCTTCTCCTTGCGGCCCTTGTTGTGGCCGATGACCGCGTTGGCGGCGTTGAGGATCGTCTGGGTGGAGCGGTAGTTCTGCTCGAGCAGGATCGAGGTGGCGTTCGGGAAGTCCTGCTCGAAGTCGAGGATGTTGCGGATGTTCGCCCCGCGGAACGCGTAGATCGACTGGTCGGCGTCACCGACCACCATCAGCTCCGCCGGCTCGACCCGCTCGGCCTCCGGGTCGGCCGTCGAGCCCCCGCCGTCCATCGGGTCCGCGCACAGCTGGTGGATGAGGGCGTACTGCGCGTGGTTGGTGTCCTGGTACTCGTCGACCAGCACGTGCCGGAACCGGCGCCGGTAGGTCTCGCGGACCTCCGGGAACTGCTGGAACAGGTGGACGGTGAACATGATCAGGTCGTCGAAGTCGAGCGCGTTCGCCTCGCGCAGCCGACGCTGGTAGGTCGTGTAGACCGCCGCGTAGGTCTCCTCGAGGTGGTTGCGGGCGTCCTTGGTCGCCTCCTCGGGGTCCCGCAGCTCGTTCTTCTGGTTGGACACCCAGTGCAGCATCGCGCCGGGCTGGTAGCGGCGCGGGTCGAGGTCGAGGTCGTTGCAGACGAGGGTCATCAGCCGCTTCTGGTCCGCCGCGTCGTAGATCGAGAAGTTCGACTTGAAGCCGAGCTTGTCGACCTCCTTGCGGAGGATCCGCACGCACGCGGAGTGGAAGGTCGAGACCCACATGATCCGGGCCCGCTTGCCGACCAGCTCCTCCACGCGCTCCTTCATCTCGGCCGCGGCCTTGTTGGTGAAGGTGATGGCGAGGATCGAGCCCGGGTGGGCGCGCCGCTCGGAGATCAGCCAGGCGATCCGGCGGGTCAGCACCCGGGTCTTGCCCGAGCCGGCACCGGCCACGACGAGGAGCGGCGCGCCCTCGTGCACGACGGCCGCCCGTTGCGGCTCGTTGAGGCCCTCGAGGAGCTCGTCGGCGGTCGGGCCGCTGCGGGAGGTACGTGGCTCGGCGGGGGCGACGGACTCCAGGCCGGGCAGGGGGATCGAGCTGCTCATCTCGGTGCCCAGCCTACGGGCGGGCGCCGACGGCTCAGGTCCAGAAGACCGCGACGCAGATGTTGCCCACGGTCAGCAGCAGGAGGAGCGCCCACAGGCCCTGCGAGATGCGGGGCTTGCGCAGGTTCGCCATCACGAGCACCAGGATGAGCAGGGCGACGACGCCCTTGACCGCGATCTTGGTGTGGTCGAGGTCGCCCTCGTCGCTCTCGATCACCCCGACGAGCAGCAGCCCGGCCACGAACGCCGTGCCGATGCCGTCGCGCATCAGGGAGTTGACGGACTTCTCCGGGCTCCGGGCCTGGACGAGCAGGCCGCCGAGCAGCGCGGCGAAGCCGATGATGTGGACGACGAGCAGCAGGTGCTCCAGGAACTCCATGGTCCGAGATCCTAGGGCGCCGAGGTCACCCCGTCCGGGGCGGGACCGGTCCGGTCGACGTCTCCACCCTCACGGTCGCCGAAGACCCGCTCCACGACGAAGAGGACGACGCCCACGGCGACGAGCCCGGCGCACCACAGCAGCGAGGTCGGGTCGTCGTAGACCGACCAGCACAGGATCGCGACGTTGCCGACCAGCCCCAGCACGAGCAGCGGGGTGCTGGCGTGGAAAGTGCACTCGTCCTCGTCCTGCCCGCGCAGCTTGAGCGCCGAGATGATCACCAACGCGTAGATGAACAGCAGGAAGAGCACGGTGACGGTCGCGAGCCGGGCGACCAGGTCGAGCCCGGAGCCGGCCTCGGTCAGCGCCGTTCCGACGACGACCAGCGCCGCGACGACCGCACCGCTGAAGAGCAGGCCGACCCACGGGCTCCGGCGGCCGGCGTGCAGCCGTCCGAAGACGGACGGGACGACGTCCTCGTTGGCCATGCCGTAGAGGATGCGGGGCTGGGTGACGACCGCGACGAGGGTCGTGTTGGTGATCGCGATCATCGCGATCACGGCGAACAGGTTCGTCATGAACCCGGTCGGCAGGGGCAGGATGCCCTCCTTGACGACCTCGAGGAGGGCGGCGTCCGATCCGGCGAGGGTCGAGGTGTCGACCGTGAGGGCCGCCGTGACCGACACCAGGACGTAGACGGCGCCCGCGACGAGCATGCCGCCGATGAGGGCGCGCGGGAACGACCGCTGGGGGTCGACGGTCTCCTCGGCGACGTTCGCGGTGTTCTCGAAGCCCGTCATCGCGAAGAACGACAGGGCGACGCCGGCCAGCACGGCGAGCGCCGGGTTGCCGTCGGTGCTGAAGTCCAGCAGCGTCCCGAAGTGGGCATCACCCTGGCCGACGAACCAGATGCCGCACACCATAATGATGAGCAGACCCGCGATCTCCACGAAGGCCATCACCATGTTGACGACGACCGACTCGGTGATGCCGATGAAGTTGACCACCGACAGCACGGCCAGGAACACGAGCATCACCAGGAGACTGGGCGGGCCGGGCCACAGCTCGGCGAAGTACTGCGCGAACCCGCTGGCGAGCGACCCGGCGGCGGCGAAGCTCGCCGACAGGAACGACACGGTCACGAGGAACGCCAGCGCCTTGCTGCCGAACGCCTTGTTGACGTAGAGGGCAGCGCCGGCGGCACGGGGGTACTTGGTCACCAGCTCGGCGTAGGCACTGCCGGTGATCGCGGCGATCGCGACGCCGATGGCGAAGGCGATCCAGAACGCGCCGCCGACCGCGGCGGCGACCAGGCCGATGAGCACGTAGATGCCCGAGCCCAGGACGTCGCCCAGCGTGTAGAAGAAGAGCTGTCGTCCGGTGATCGATCGTTTGAGGCCGGTGTCGGGCTCGGAGGTCCGTTCGTCCGTCGCGGTCATTCCGGCCGAGTACCCCTGGAGGTCGGGCCGGAAACCGAGGTCAGGCGCTGGTCACAGCAGCCGCCGGTCCGACGCCCAGCGCGTGAGCTCGTGCCGGGAGGACAGCTGGAGCTTGCGCAGCACGCTGGACATGTGGGTCTCGACGGTCTTGATCGAGATGAACAGCTCCTTGGCCACCTCCTTGTAGGAGTAGCCACGTGCGATGAGTCGCATCACCTCGCGCTCCCGCTCGGTGAGCCGGTCCAGGTCCTCGTCCACCGCGGCCACCGCGATCGACCCGGAGAACGCGTCGAGCACGAAGCCGGCCAGCCGCGGCGAGAAGACCGCGTCGCCCTCGGACACCCGCTGGATGGCCTGCACCAGCTCGGGGCCGGTGATCGTCTTGGTGACGTAGCCGCGCGCACCACCCCGGATGGTGCCGATCACGTCCTCGGCCGCGTCGGAGACGCTGAGCGCGAGGTACCGGGTCTCGGGCGCGCTGCCGGCGACGGAGACCCTCCGCATCACCTCGACACCGCCACCGCCGGGCAGGTGCACGTCGAGGAGGACGACGGCCGGCCGCTCCGCGGTGACCGCCGCCACCGCCTCGTCGACGTCGGCGGCCTCGGCCCGCACGTCCACCATCCCGCGGCCGACGCTCTCGAGCTCGGCGCGCACGCCGCGGCGGAACATCGCGTGGTCGTCGACGATGACGACGCTGACCGGCTCACTCATGACTCTCCTCCTCAGGACGCTCGCCCGCAGCGCGGGCGAGGTGCAGCCGGACCTCGGTGCCCTCACCGGGTGCCGACCGGACCTCGGCCGTCCCCCCGTGACGTTGCATGCGGTCCACGATGCTGTGCCGGACGCCGTAGCGGTCCGCCGGGACGGCCACCGGGTCGAAGCCCCGTCCGCGGTCGCGGACGAACACGTCGACCGCGCCGGCGGTGACCTCGGCGTACACGTCGAAGCGGCCCGCCCCGGCGTGCTTGGCGGCGTTGGTGACGGCCTCACCGGCCGCCTGGACGAGCGGTCGGAGTGCCTCGTCGAGATCGCAGTCGCCGACCGTGACGACGTCGATGGTGACGCCGTACTCGTCCTCGACGCGGGCCGCGATGCCGCGCAGGGCACTGGCGACGGTGCGCTCGTCGGTGGACTCGCCGGCGTAGAGCCAGGCCCGCAGGTCGCGTTCCTGGGCCCGGGCCAGGCGGGCGACCGTGGCCCCGTCGTCGGCGTTCTTCTGGATCAGCGCCAGGGTCTGCAGCACCGAGTCGTGCAGGTGGGCGGCGACGTCGGCACGCTCCTGGGTGCGGACCCGCTCGGCGCGCTCGTCGCTGAGGTCCGCGGCGAGCCGGTAGACCCACGGCCCGATCACGATGCCGAGCCCGACGATGGTGAGGATCGCGGCGACGGTGATGTCGCGCGCCATCGACAGCGAGCCGCCGTGGACCGAGTAGAGGACGAGCGCGAGCAGGATGAGCAGGACGCCGGCCGCGACCCGGACGTAGGACGCCCACCCGCCGCGCCCGAACACGACCCGGAACAGGTCGACCCGCCCGCTGCTGTCCAGCCAGCGCTCCCGCTGGGCCTCGTCGGCCTGCCGCCAGAGCAAACCGATCCCGATGATGCCGATGACCATCGGCCAGAACACGGCGCCGCGACCGAGCACGGCCTCCAGGAGCAGGATCGCGCCGAACCCGAGCGCGGCCAGGGCGATCACCGGGCCGAGGTCGCCCAACCGGCGGATCCGGCTCGGGCGCCGGCCCCCGCGGGTCGCGCTCTCGATGCCAGGGGGCGCCGCCTCGAAGTGGGTGTCGGCCGGGAGCATCCACCACAGCCCGGCGTACAGGACCACGCCGAGCCCACCGAAGAAGGCGGCGAGCACGAACCCGGCGCGGACCCAGAGCACGGGCACGCCGAGGTGCCGCGCGAGCCCGGCGGCCACGCCGCCGAAGATCGGCTCCTGGGTGTCGCGCGCCGCACGCCGTCCGCCGAGCGGGACCGGCGCGTCGACGGCGGGGTGGGGGCTGCTCATGTCACGTCCATCGTCCCACCGCGCGAGCTCCCCCACCATGAGGGCAGACCCCGAGTCGACCCTGACCACCGCCGGGGGCCGGGGACCGAGGATCAGGGGCGTCCCCGATGGTCCCGGCGCCCGGGCAGGGACAGGCTGGTGACATGACCACGACCCCGCCTGAAGCACCCTCCGGCCCTCCGCCGCCAGATCCCGGCCACACCGGCCCCCGGGTCACCGGCGAGGAGGTCCGTGACCTCGGCCGCCTCCGCCGCTCCCGCACCGACCGCAAGGTCGCGGGCGTCGCCGGCGGGCTGGCCCGGCACCTCGACGTCGACCCGCTCGTCCTGCGGGTCGCCTTCGTGGTCCTCGCCTTCTTCGGCGGCGCCGGCCTGATCCTGTACGGCGCCTGCTGGCTGCTGGTGCCCGAGGACGGCGCCGAGCGTGCTCCGCTGCACCTCGACGACCGCAGCCGCACCGTCGCGCTGGTCATCGTCGGCGCGGTCGCCGCGCTCGCGCTGGTCGGCGACTCGTGGGGGGCCTTCTGGTTCCCGTGGCCGATCGCCCTGGTGGCGCTGGTCGCGCTGTGGCTGCTGACCCGCAACAGCACGCCGCCGACCCCGCCGGCCCCGCCGGCGTACCCGCCGGCCTACGGCCAGACTCCCGGGCAGACCTACGGGCAGACCTACGCCCCGCCGTACGGCCCGACCCACGGCCCGACCGCCGGCCCGGCGTACCCCGCCGGCCCGGCGACCGGTCCGGCGACCGGTCCGGCGCCGGCGGCGACCGGCACCGTGCCCCCTGCGGCGACCAGCCCGGTCCCCCCGCCCACGGCCTACTACCGGCCCTACGTCCCGCCGACGACCTACGTACGTCCGCCGAACCCGCGCAAGCGCGGCCCGATCCTGTTCTGGTTCGCCCTCGCGCTGATCGCGCTCGGTGAGGGCGTGCTGGGGATCGTCGACCTGGCCGGGGCCGACGTGGCGCCGTCCGCCTACCCCGCGCTCGCCGTGGCGATCTGCGGCGTGCTCCTCGTCGTCGGCGCCTTCTTCGGCCGCGCCGGCGGCATCATCCTGGTCGGCCTGGTGGCCGCGGGCGTGCTGGCCGCGACGACGGCGGCGGACCGCTGGGACGGCGACCAGGTCCGGGTGACCCCGGCCGCGGCGTCCGCCGTCCAGGACCGCTACTGGCTCGACGCCGGCGAGCAGGTGCTCGACCTGAGCCAGGTCACCGACGTGACGGCCCTGGACGGTCGCCGGATCGAGCTCGAGGGCGGTGTGGGCCGCATCGAGGTCATCCTGCCCGCCGACCTGGGCGCCCGCGTCTTCGCCGATGTCGACGGCCCGGGCCACGTGACCCTCTTCGGGGTCGAGCACGGCGGGATCGACGTCAACGAGAACGCGTCCACGGGACTCCCTGCCGACGGCAACGAGCCCCACATCGTCCTCGACACCCACCTGGGTGTCGGCGAGATCGAGGTGAGCCAGCGATGAGCACGATCGAACGACCGGCCGAGCAGCGGTCCGAGCGACAGTCCGGACGGCACCCCGTCAACGTCGGCCACCTGGTCATGGGGATCGCCTTCCTCGGGATCGTCGGCGTCTGGGCCCTGATCGAGGGCGACGTCGTCGGCGGCGGTGACGTGCGCTGGCTGCTGCCGGTCCCGTGGGTGCTGGCCGGGCTCGGCGGCCTCGTCGCCCTGGCCCTGACCGGCAGCCGCCGGTGGTCCACCCGCCAGTCCGGCTGGGTCGGGACCACCACCGCCGCGCCCGCCGCCACACCCGTCGATGCGCCCGCCGCCGAGGCCCGCGAGGCCGCTCCGGTCCCGGAGACCGGCGACACCACGACCGACACCACCACCGACACCACCACCGACACCACCACCGACATCCCCGAGTCCACGGGGAACGACACCGAGGAGACCCGATGAACACCACCGCCCCCCAGACCCGACGCCTGGTCCGTCGCCGCGACGACCGGATGATCGCCGGGGTGTGCTCCGGGCTCGCCGACCACCTCGGCGTCGACCCGACGGTGGTCCGGCTGCTCGCCGTCCTCGCCGTCGTGTTCAGCGGCGGCACCGCCCTGGTCGCCTACCTGGCGGCATGGATCCTGATGCCGGAGGCGTGACGACCCGCGGGGGCTGCCTCGCGTGCGGTTTCGAGGTGGACCTCGGGTGACAGGATGTCCGCCATGACCGCGCCGACCCTGGGCAGCCTCCGCTCCGTGCCTGCCCTCGACCGGCCCGACCTGCTGGCCGGGCCGGTCGCGGCGGCGCTCCGCGGCTGGCCGCACGCCGGTCGCGTCGGCGTGGTCGAGATCGACCCGGCCGTGGCCGACACGGCCGCGATGGCCGAGGCCTACGACCTGGGCATGGACACCGGCGCGAACTGCGTCGTGGTCGCCGGCCGGCGCGACGGCGAGGAGCGGGTCGCTGCCTGCCTGGTGCGCGCCGACACCCGCGCCGACGTCAACAACCTGGTGCGGCGCACCCTCGACGTCCGCAAGGCGACGTTCCTGTCGATGGACCGGGCCGTCGAGGAGTCGGGCATGGAGTACGGCGGCATCACCCCGGTCGGCCTGCCCGAGGGCTGGCGGCTGCTCGTCGATCCCCGGGTGCTCGACATCGAGGTCGCCGTGATCGGCTCGGGCGTCCGCCGTTCGAAGCTGCTGCTCCCCGGTCCGCTGGCCGCCGACCTGCCGGGGGCCGAGGTCGTCGAGGGGCTGGCCCGATGACCGACGGCCGCGACGAGACCGAGGTCGAGAGGTCAGACCGCACCGGCACCGGCGCGGCGTCGGGCGCGATCCTGACCGTCCTCGTGCTGCTGCTGGTGGTGCTGCCCTCGCGCCTGGTGCGTGATGACGCGTAGGACCGTGGCCGCCGCGCTCGGGGCCCTGGCGCTCCTGGTGGCTGCCTGCGGCGGCGACGACGAGAGTGCGGACGCCCCCGAGCCGAGCCCGTCGATCCGCACCCTCACCCCGATCGCGCTGCCGCCGCCCCCGCCGCCGACCGGGAAGCTCGTCGCCGACATGCGGCAGTCCTCCCGCGACGCGGCCGCCGGCCGGATGGAGGTCTGGATCGACAACGACACCGCCCACGAGATCCGGCCGCGACGGATCGTCTACTCCGACCCCCGCTACCGCACCACCCTGCCCGGCACCCGCCTGCGGCCGATCCCGTCCCAGTCCGAGCGCGGGTTCCCGCTCTACCTGCCGCCCCGTCCCGCGTGCGACCACCCGGACGGTCGCGGCACGATCACGGTGACGTACGACGTCCAGGGGGGCGCCCGCGACACCCGGACGGTCCGCGTCGCCGACCCGACCGACGTCGCCGGCCGCTACACGTCCGCCCGGTGCCTCGAGCTCGCCATCGCCGAGGTCGCGGACCTGCGCTGGTCCGACGAGGTGCCGTGGGACGGCAAGGAGGGGTCGGACAGCACGCTCACCCTGCTGGTCACGCCGACCGGGCGGCCCGGACCCACCCTCACCATCGACACCGTGTCCGGCACGCCCGTGCTCTCGCCGGTCGGCAGCGACGTGTGGCGCCCCGACGTCACCGTGCGCGGCACCGACCGGCCGCAGGAGGTGGCGCTGCCGCTCAAGCCCACCCGCTGCGACGCCCACGCCTTCGCGGAGTCCGGCGGCGCGACGGCGTTCAAGATCAACCTGCACCTCGGCGGGAAGCCGGGCCAGATCACGCTGCGGATGAGCAGCGCCGGTGCCGCGAACGCGCTGCACTACGCCAAGGACTCCTGCGGCCGGCTGCTGACCGTGGGCTGACCCCGGTCCGCGAAGCTCGCCGCCCCCGCGCCGGGCGAAAACGATTCGCTCCGGACGGCCCCGTTACCTAGCGTGTGGTGGTGCACCACCTGCCCCACCCGCATCCCGGGACCGCCGACCACCGCTCCGCGGCCCGCTTCCTGCTGTGGATGGCGCGGATGCAGTGGCCGACCCTGCTCGGCGGGATGTTCTTCGGCATCGTCTGGATGAGCGCGCAGGCGGTGATGCCCGCGGTCATCGGCAAGGCGATCGACGCCGGCGTCGCCGCGAAGGACACCTCCGCGCTGCTGACCTGGTCCATGGTGCTCCTCGGGATCGGGCTGGTGCAGGCGGCCAGCGGGATCATGCGGCACCGGTTCGCGGTGACGAACTGGCTGATCGCCGCCTACCGGACCGTCCAGCTGGTCGCCCGCCAGACGGTCCGCCTCGGCGGCACGCTCCCGCGCAAGGTCTCCACCGGCGAGGTCGTCGCCATCGGCACCAACGACCTCGCCCACCTCGGCCAGGTGATGGACGTCTCGGCCCGCTTCTCGGGGGCCTGCGTGTCGTTCGTGCTGGTGGCCGTGATCCTGCTGCAGACCTCGGTGACCCTCGGCCTGGTCGTGCTGATCGGCGTGCCCCTGCTGATGCTCGGCGTGGCACCGGTCCTCGGCCCGCTCCAGCGGCGCAGCGCCCACCAGCGGCACCTCATGGGCGAGCTGTCGAACACCGCCAGCGACATCGTCGGCGGGCTCCGGGTGCTCCGGGGGATCGGCGGCGAGCAGGTCTTCCACGAGCGCTACGTCCGCGAGTCGCAGACCACCCGTCAGGCGGGTGTCCAGGTCGCCCGGGTCCAGTCCGTGCTGGACGCGCTCCAGGTCTTCCTCCCCGGCCTGTTCGTGGTCGTCGTCGTCTGGATCGGCGCCCGGTACGCCGCCGAGGGCACCATCTCCCCAGGCGAGCTGGTCGCCTTCTACGGCTACTCCGCGTTCCTCATGATCCCGCTGCGCACCGCCACCGAGTTCGCCAACAAGGTCATCCGGGCGCGGGTCGCTGCCACCCGGGTGGTCCGGGTGCTCGCCCTCGACCCGGAGGTCGGTGAGCCCGAGCACCCCGCCGCCGCTCCCCCGCCGGGCGCCGAGCTGCACGACCGGCGTACCGGCCTGCGGGTCCGCACCGGGCTGCTCACCGCCATCGTCAGCGAGCAGCCCGACGACTCCGCGGAGCTCGCCGACCGGCTCGGCATGACCCACGCGCCGGTCGACGACGAGGTGGTGCTGGGCGGCGTGCCGCTCACGGCGCTCCCGCCGGCCGAGGTGCGCCGCCGGATCGTCGTGTCCGACACCGGCGCCGTGTTCTTCTCGGGCCGGCTCGGCGACCGGCTCGACGTCACCGGCCGCGGCGACGTCGCGGGGGCGCTCGACACGGCCTCGGCCGACGACATCCTGAAGGCCCTGGTCGACGGGCTCGACGCGATCGTGGCGGAGCGGGGCCGCACGTTCTCGGGCGGGCAGCGGCAGCGCCTGGTGCTCGCCCGGGCGCTCGCCGTCGACCCGGAGGTCCTGGTGCTGGTCGAGCCGACCTCGGCCGTCGACGCCCACACCGAGGCCCGGATCGCGTCCCGGCTGCACCGGCACCGGTCGGGCCGGACGACCGTCGTGACGACGAGCAGCCCGCTGATGCTCGACCGCGCCGACGTCGTGGCGTTCCTCCGCGACGGCCTGGTGGTGGCGACCGGCACGCACGCCGAGCTGCTCGACCGCGACCCCGCCTACCGCCGGGTCGTCACCCGCGAGGCCGACCAGCCCGA
Organism: Nocardioides sp.; assembly: GCF_044226305.1. Lineage (GTDB taxonomy): Bacteria > Actinomycetota > Actinomycetes > Propionibacteriales > Nocardioidaceae > Nocardioides. The sequence continues at coordinate 20,711 of NZ_JBGAHF010000019.1, forward strand.
GGTGGTGTCGCGATGAGCACCACGACCCACCTGCCGGTCGCGGACACCCGCGAGGTGCGCCGGTACGCCGCGGCGCTGGCCCGCCGGCACCCGCGGATGCTCTGGGGCGCGCTGACCCTGCACGTGCTCGCCGCGCTCGCCGCCCTGGCGGCCCCCAAGCTCCTCGGCGACCTGGTGCAGGCCGTCGAGGACGGCACGACCGTCGGCTACGTCGACCGGGTGGTCGCCGTGCTGGCCGGGTTCCTCGTGCTCCAGACCGTGCTGACCCGCTTCGCCCGCTACCTGAGCCAGGTGCTCGGCGAGCAGGTGCTGGCCCAGCTCCGCGAGGACTTCGTCGACAACACCCTGGCCCTCCCCGTCGGCACCGTCGAGGCGGCCGGCTCCGGCGACCTGCTCACCCGCACGAGCCGCGACGTCGACCAGCTCGGCTGGTCGGTCCGGATGGCGCTGCCGGAGTGGACGATCGCCGTGATCACCGCGATCGTCACGTTCGTCGCCGCGCTCAGCGTGGGCTGGTGGGTGGCGCTGCCCTGCCTGCTCGGGGTGCCGCCCCTGGTCGTCGGCCTGCGCTGGTACCTCCGGCGCGCCAAGGACGGCTACCTGCGCGAGAGCGCGACCTACTCGCAGATCAACGCCACGCTCACCGAGACGGTGGAGGGGGCTCGCACGGTCGAGGCCCTGGGGATCGGCGAGGAGCGGGTCCGCGCGATCGACGAGGACATCGGGGCGTCGTACCGCGCGGAGCGGTACACGCTCTACCTGCGCACGGTGTTCTTCCCCAGCATGGAGATCGCCTACGTGATCCCGACGGTGACGACGCTGCTCTTCGGCGGCTACCTCTACACCCAGGGCCAGGTCTCCCTCGGCGGGGTCACCACGGCGACGCTCTACGTGCAGATGCTCATCGACCCGGTCGACCGGATCGTCTCCATCCTCGACGAGCTCCAGCTGGGGGCGGCGTCGCTGGCCCGGCTGCTCGGGGTCGCACAGGTGCCGGACGACCGCGAGGTGAGCGGGCGCGAGCCCGACGGCGAGGAGCTCGACGCCGCCGACGTCCGCTTCTCGTACGTCGCCGGGCGCGACGTGCTGCACGGCGTCGACCTGGCGGTCGGGGTCGGTGAGCGGATCGCGATGGTCGGCCCGTCCGGCGCGGGCAAGTCGACGCTCGGCCGGCTGCTCGCCGGCATCCACCCGCCGCGGACCGGCTCGGTCACCGTGGGCGGGGTCGGGCTGACCGAGCTCCCGCTGGGCGACCTGCGTGGCCACGTCGCACTGGTGACCCAGGAGCACCACGTGTTCGTCGGCACGCTGCGCGAGAACCTCGCGCTGGCCCGGCCGGGAGCGACCGACGCCGACGTGCGCGGGGCGCTCGCCGCGGTCGACGCCCTGGACTGGGTGGAGGCGCTGCCCGAGGGGCTCGACACCGTCGTCGGCTCGGGCGGACGCGCGGTCAGCGCCGCCCAGGCCCAGCAGGTCGCGCTGGCCCGGCTGGTCCTGGCCGACCCGCACACGCTGGTCCTGGACGAGGCCACCTCGCTCATCGACCCTCGCGCGGCGCGCCACCTCGAGCGGTCGCTGGCCGCCGTCCTCGAGGGCCGGACCGTCATCGCCATCGCGCACCGCCTGTTCTCCGCCCACGACGCCGACCGGGTCGCGGTGGTCGAGGACGGCCGGATCTCCGAGCTCGGCTCGCACGACGAGCTGGTCGCGGCCGGCGGCTCCTACGCCGCGCTGTGGGACAGCTGGCACGGGCGGGGCTGACGGACACCCCTCGCGGGCCACGACCGTGACAGTTACGCTGTCAGCATGAAGCTGTCGATGCCCCTCATGTACGACGGGAACCCCCGCCAGGCCGCCGACCAGATCATCGGGCTGGAGAAGGCGGGGCTCGACCTCGTCTGGGTCGCCGAGGCCTACGGGTTCGACTCCCCCACGCTGATGGGCTACCTCGCCGCGAAGACCGAGACCATCGAGATCGGCGCCGGCATCCTCAACGTGTTCTCCCGCACGCCCGGCGCGCTCCTGCAGACCGCCGCCGGGCTCGACAACGTCTCCGGCGGGCGCGCGGTGATCGGCCTCGGGGCGTCGGGCCCCCAGGTCATCGAGGGCTTCCACGGCCTGCCCTACGAGAAGCCGCTCGGGCGCACCCGCGAGGTGATCGAGATCCTCCGGATGGGCCTGCGCCGCGAGCCGCTGGTCCACGAGGGCATCGTGACGCTCCCGCTCCCCGCCGACCAGGGACTCGGCCTGGGCAAGCCGCTCAAGCTCCTGACCCGGCCGGAGCGCTCCAGCATCCCGCTGTGGGTCGCGGCGCTCGGCGACAGGAACGTCCAGATGACCGCCGAGGTCGCCGACGGCTGGCTGCCCCACCTGTTCTACCCGGAGAAGGCCGGCGCGGTCTGGGGCGAGGCGCTGGCGAAGGGCGCCGCGAAGCGCTCGGCGGACCTCGGCCCGCTCGAGATCAGCGCCGGCGGCATGGTCGCGGTCGGCGAGGGCCCCGAGACCAAGGCGCTGCTCGACTTCGTGCGGCCGATGTACGCGCTGTACGTCGGCGGCATGGGCGCCCGCGGCAAGAACTTCTACAACGACCTCGCCTGCCAGTACGGCTACGAGAAGGAGGCCAAGGAGATCCAGGACCTCTACCTCGACGGCAAGAAGAAGGAGGCCGAGGCCCTCGTCCCGATGGAGTGGCTCGAGGCCGGCAACTTCGTCGGACCGGAGTCCTACGTCAAGGAGCGGCTCGCCGCGTTCGCGGAGGCGGGCGTGACCACGCTGTCCGTCGTCCCGGCCACGGCCGACCCGGCCGCCACCATCGCGCAGGTCAAGGAGTGGGTGTCCTGATGCCCGACGCACCCAGCATCCTCGACCAGGAGCACGAGGACTTCCGCCAGACCGTCCGCTCCTTCCTCGAGAAGGAGGTCGTGCCGCACCACGCGCAGTGGGAGCAGGACGGCCAGGTCAGCCGTGAGGTGTGGCGTGCCGCCGGCGAGCAGGGCCTGCTCTGCTTCGACGTCGACGAGCAGTACGGCGGCGCCGGGGTCCAGGACTTCCGCTACAACATGGTCGTCGCGGAGGAGATGTGCCGGGCCGGCGCGAGCGGTCCCGGCTTCCCGGTGCACACCGACATCATCGTCCCCTACATCAGCCAGCTCGGGACCGAGGAGCAGAAGCAGCGCTGGCTGCCCGGTCTCGTCAGCGGCGAGCTGATCTCGGCGATCGCGATGACCGAGCCGGGCGCCGGATCGGACCTCCAGGGCATCCGCACCAGCGCCGTCGACAAGGGCGATCACTACGTACTGAACGGCGCCAAGACGTTCATCAGCAACGGCATCCTGTCCGACCTGGTGATCGTGGTCTGCCGCACCGACCCCGATGCCGGGCACCAGGGCATCAGCCTGCTCGTCGTCGAGCGCGGGATGGCGGGCTTCGAGCGCGGCCGCAACCTGGACAAGGTCGGCATGAAGGCGCAGGACACCGCCGAGCTGTTCTTCGACGACGTCGTCGTACCGAAGGAGAACCTCCTCGGCGAGGAGGGCTCCGGCTTCATCTCGCTGATGATGAACCTCCCCCAGGAGCGGATCTCGATCGCGGTGATGGCGGTCGCGGCGGTCGAGCAGATGCTGCAGCTGTCCCTGGAGTACGCGAAGGGCCGCGAGGCGTTCGGCAAGCCGATCGGCAGCTTCCAGCACAACCGGTTCCTGCTCGCCGAGATGGCCACCGAGGCCCACATCGCCCGGGTCTTCGTCAACGACTGCGTGCAGCGGCTCAACGCGGGCCAGGTCGACACCTCGCTCGCGTCGATGGCGAAGTGGTGGACCACCGAGCTGCAGAAGAAGATCACCGACCAGGCCGTGCAGCTGCACGGTGGCTACGGCTACATGCTGGAGTACCCCGTCGCCAAGGCCTTCCTCGACGGACGCATCCAGACCATCTACGGCGGCACCACCGAGATCCAGAAGGAGATCATCGGACGCAGCCTCGGCGTCTAGGACTTGCCCCTACCCTGTGAGCCATGACACACGTCGTGGACCCCGAGATCGCGGCCGAGCGCGACCGCATCCAGCAGCAGGTCGAGGGACGCACCCTCGTCGACGCCCTGGCCGACACCGCCCGCGAGCACGCCGACCAGCCGGCCTACTCCGACCGTCACCACGCGCCCAGCGGCGTGGCCTGGCGCACCCTGACGTGGGCTGAGACCCGCGTGCAGGCCCTCGACGTCGCCGCCGCGCTGATGGAGATCGGGGTCGCCACCGGGGACACCGTGGCGATCATGGCGACCAACCGCACCGAGCACTTCCTCGCCGACATGGGCGCGGTCCACGCGGCCGCGACGCCGATGTCGATCTACAACACACTGTCGCCCGAGCAGGTCGCGTTCATCGCCGGCCAGTCGCGGCCGAGCGTCGTCATCCTCGAGACGGCCGACCACCGGGCGCGCTGGGAGAAGGCGCTCGCGGAGGTCGACAGCGTCCGCCGGGTCGTGATGATCGACGAGGACTGGGCCGACCTGGTCGCCGCCGGGGCGGCGTACCGCGCGGCCCACCCCGAGGAGCTGGCCGCGCGCACCGCCGAGCTGACCCCGTCCGCGCCGGCGACGATCCTCTACACGTCGGGCACCACCGGGAACCCCAAGGGCGTGGTGCTCACCCACCACAACGTCCTCTACGAAGCGATCTCCACCCAGGAGAAGGCCGGGCTGATGGACCCGCAGCGGACCGTCAGCTACCTGCCGCTGGCGCACATCGCCGAGCGGGTCCTCGGGCTCTACGGCCCGCAGATCCAGGGCAGCCACGTGCACGCCATCGGCGACCCCGCCGACCTGCTCGCGACGCTCGGCGAGGTGCACCCGACGGCGTTCTTCGGCGTTCCGCGGGTCTGGGAGAAGATCAAGACCGGGCTGTCCGCCAAGCTCGCCGCCGACCCCGACCCGGCGAACCGGGAGATGGTCGAGCGGTCGATGGCCGCCGCCCTGGCCTGGGTCGAGGCCCAGGAGGTCGGCGGGACGATGACGCCGGAGATCGAGCAGGCCTACGTCGAGGCCGACGGCCAGATCCTGGCGTTCCTCAAGCTGCTGCTCGGCCTCGACCAGGTGACCTGGGCCGGCTCCGCGGCCGCGCCGATGCCGCTCGACGTCGCCAAGTTCATGGCCGGTCTCGGCCTCAAGGTCTACGACGTCTACGGCATGACCGAGACCTGCGGGGCCGTCACCGCCAACGGTCCGGACGCCTTCAAGCTGGGCACCGTGGGCCAGGCCAACCCGGGCATGGAGATCCGGCTCGGCGAGGACGGCGAGATCCTCGTGCGCGGGCCGGTCAACACCCCCGGCTACCACCTCCAGGAGGAGGCCACCCGGGCGCTCATCGACGAGGACGGCTGGGTGCACACCGGTGACATCGGCACCCTCGACGACGACGGCTTCTTCTCGGTGGTCGACCGGAAGAAGGAGCTGATCATCACCTCGGCCGGCAAGAACATCGCGCCGTCGAACATCGAGGCCTACCTCAAGGAGTCGCCGCTGATCGGGCACGCGATGGCGATCGGCGACGGCCGGCCCTACGTCGTCGCCGTGCTCACCCTCGACAGCGAGATCGCCCCGCTGATGGCGCAGCAGATGGGCATCGAGTTCACCGACCTCGCCGACCTCGCCGAGAAGCCCGAGATCCGTGCGATGGTGCAGCAGGCCGTGGACGAGGCCAACGAGCGGCTCTCGCGTCCCGAGCAGGTCAAGTCCTTCGAGCTGCTGCCCGTCGAGTGGACGGCGGAGTCCGAGGAGCTCACCCCGACCCTCAAGCTCAAGCGGCGCGTGGTGAACCAGAAGTACGCCGACGTGGTGGACCGCCTCTACGGCTGAGCGACGCCCCCGGCGTACTCCTCGCGTAGCCTGCCCTTCACCATCTTGCCGGTCGGGGTGCGGGGCAGCTCCGCGCGGAAGTGGAACTCGCGCGGCACCTTGAAGTGCGCGATCCGCTCCCGGGCGTACGCCGTGAGCTCGGCGGCCAGGGCGTCGCCGGGCTCGGCGCCGGGCGCGGGCTGGACGAACGCGACGACGCGCTCCCCCATCTCCTCGTCCGGCACGCCCAGGACGGCGATGTCGGTCACGGCCGGGTGCAGGCTGAAGAGGTCCTCGACCTCCTGCGGGTAGATGTTCACCCCGCCGGAGATGATCATGAACGCCTTGCGGTCGGTCAGGTAGAGGAAGCCCTCCTCGTCGACGTAACCGAGGTCGCCGACGGTGGTCCAGGTCGGGTGCGCGGGGTGCTGCGTGCTCGCGGTCCGCTCCTCGTCGTTGTGGTAGCGGAAGGTCAGGGTGTCGCGCTCGAAGTAGACCGACCCGACCTCGCCGGGGCCGAGCTCGGTGCCGTCCTCGCCGCAGATGTGGAGCACCCCCATCAGCGCGGTCCCGACCGAGCCGGGGTGCGCCAGCCAGGTCGCGGAGTCGATGAAGGTCGCGCCGTTCGCCTCGGTCGAGGCGTAGTACTCGTGGACGATCGGGCCGAGCCACTCGATCATCTGCCGCTTGACCTCGACCGGGCACGGCGCCGCGGCGTGCACGACCGCCCGGAGCGAGCCCACGTCGTACGACGTCCGCACCTCGTCCGGGAGCTTGAGCATCCGCACGAACATCGTCGGCACCATCTGGGTGTGGGTGACGCGGTGCTCCTGGATCGCCCGCAGCGCGGCCTCGGCGTCGAAGTGCTCCATCATCACCAGGGTCCCGCCGAGCGCGTGGATCACGCCCCCGAACCGCAGCGGCGCCGCGTGGTAGACCGGCGCGGGCGAGAGGTAGACGGTGTCGGGGTCGAAGCCGTAGAGCGCGCCGAAGACGCTCACGTAGATGTAGCCCGGCTCGTCCACCCGGATCGGTGGGAGCGGGGGCTTGATCCCCTTCGGCCGGCCGGTCGTGCCGGAGGAGTAGAGCAGGTCCTCGCCGTGCGGCTGCTCGGCCAGCGGCTCCGTGCTCGCGCCGGCCAGTGCCTCCTCGTAGTCGCCCTCGAAGGTCAGCCGGGTGCCGACCTCGACGTCCAGCGCGGCTGCCAGGTCGGCCTTCGCCGGCGACACGACCAGCGCCTTCGCGCCGCAGTCGCGGACGATGTAGGACACCTCGTCGGCGGACAGGTTGTGGTTGACCGCCGTGACGTACAGGCCCGACCGCAGGGCGGCCCAGTAGACCTCGTACGCCTCCGGCCGGTTGTCCGAGAGGAGCGCCACCACGTCCCCGGTCGCGAGCCCCGCGTCCTGCAGGACGTGGGCGAGCCGGAGGCTCCGCTCGTCGAGCTCGCGGTAGGTCAGCGTCCGCCCCGACCCCGCCATCACCAGTGCAGGCTTGTCGGGCGTCTGCTGCGCCCAGGTCCCGGGATACATGCTCGGACGCTAGTCCGCGGAGCCGGGCGCGGTCGAGGTCCGACGTGCGCGCCGTCGGGTCGCCGGGCCGTGGTCACCGCCCAGGAAGACCGCACCGCCAGGTCCGGGCATGGGTGTGGCCCCGTCGGCCGTGGTCGGCGGGGTGCGGGTCAGCGGGTATGTCGCGCGGCGGGCTCGGGCGGTGGTTCGGTGACGAACGGGCTGAGGTAGGTGCGGCCCATGGGGGTGGTCCAGACGAACCCGACGCCGGGGGTGCGTTGGTAGTCCCAGCCGGCGTGGGTCTTGAGGCGGTGGTGGGTCCGACAGGCGGGGGCCAGGTTGGAGGACGCGGTGGGGCCTTCGGGCCAGGGGACCTGGTGCTCGGCGTCGCACCTGCGGGCGGGCAGGGTGCAGCCGGGGAAGCAGCACTGCCGGTCGCGAAGCACGATCTGTTCCTTCATCAGCTCGGTCGGCTCGTAGCAGTCGGTGGACAGCTCGGCGTTCAGGTCGATGACGGGGCGGACGGTGACCCTGGTGCCGGCCTGCTGGCACCAGTCCTTCAGGTGCTGCGACGTGATCGAGGAGCGGGTGTTGTCGACGTCGACGGTGGACTGTCCGGGACGGAGGTGGGTGTAGACCACGACCTCCCGGGCCTGCCCGCCCTCGGTGTCGCTGGTGCCGAGGAGGCCGGCGGCCATGGCCCGCCGGACGTCCAACGGCAGCTCGAGGTCCAAGGTCGCGGCCTTCGCCCGGATCTGCTGCTCCAGGGCAAGGGCGTCGGCGACGTCGAGCTCGCCCTCGACGTGCACGAGCCCGTCGGGGGTGGCGTGGTCGAGGTCGATGTCGAACCGGCGCTTCTCCAACGCCGCGACCCGGCGTTCCTCGGAGGCGGCGGGGTCGTGCTCGGCGCGGGCCTTCTCGACCTGCCGCTCGATCTCGGCGAACGAGCACCGGTGGGCACACCAAGCGAGTCGCTGGTCCACGACCGCCGCGGCGTCGGGCGCGAGGCTGGTGGTGGCCTGGGCGACCTTCCGGGCCTTCCACACCGCCACCTCACCCGCCGCCACCCGCGCCCACAGCCGCGGGAGCCGGTACCGCAGCTCCACCGCGTCCCCGAGGAACAGGCGGCCGGCGTCGGTGGTCTTGCCGACCGCGAGCGCGAACTCCGCGACCGCGGCCTCGTCGACGGTCGGCGCACCGTCGCCGGCGATCTGCAGGTCCCGCATCCCGAACTCGATCGAGGTGTCGACCTCCTCGCCCGGGTGCAGGGCGACCCAGTCGGTGGCCTGGATCAGCTGCTGGACCTCGAGGTCGGCGATCGCCTCCCGGGTCGCCGCCGCCGCGGTCAGCACCGACTCGACCCGGCGGTCGCGGGTCTCGGTGCCAAGCTCGGCGGCGGTGCTGGTCATGGGTCTACTCAAGCACTCGCCACCGACAGTCAGAGGCGAGAATCCCCTGTATCCACAGGGATCTGAGAAATTCGAAGGTAAAGAATTCGAGACAGCTTGGGCCACCGCCCTGCCTTGCCTTCCGGGGTCTCGACGACGCTCGCTGGCGCTCGCTGCTCGACCACCGGTGCCACCACCCGTGAGCCGGGAGGCGACCGTGACCCGGAGTCCGCCGTACCCGCCTTCTCTGCCTGTCGGTCGCAACCCCAGCGGACGGCGAGATGCCGGGAGTCACCGACCTGCCCGCCTTCCGGGGTCTCGACGACGCTCGCTGGCGCTCGCGGGAGAGACCACCGGTGCCACCACCCGCGAGCCGGACGACAGCCGCAACCAGTAGCCCGCCGTATCCGTCGTCGCTGCCTGTCGGTCGCAACCCCAGCGGACCGCGAGATGCCGACAGCCACCGCCCTGCCCACCTCATGGGGTCTCGACGAGCTCGACCACCGGTGCCACCACCCGCGAGCCGGGAGACAGCCGCGACCAGAAGCCCGCCGTACCCGCCTCGCTGCGATGTCGGTCACAACCCCAGACCACGGCGAGATGCCGACGACACCCGTCGACTGTCGAGGGCCGCGAACGGCCCACCGGAAACCGCTTCCGGTCCTCCGATGAGTTCGCCATGCTGGACCGGTCGGAGTCAGGGAAAACCCCGATGCCGAGTGTCCCCGCTGCCTGAAAGAGTGACCCCCATGCACCGTCAGATCGCCGGCAAGCTCACCGGCCGTGTCACCAAGTGGATCGTGCTCGCCTTCTGGATCCTCGCCCTCGGCGTGTTCGGGTCCTTGTCCTCGAAGCTCGTGGACGTCCAGAACAACGAGGCGTCCTCGTGGCTGCCCGGCAGCGCGGAGTCGACGGAGGTCTCCAACGAGCTCGCCTCGACCGTCGACCCCAACGACATCCCGACGCTGATCATCTACTCCAAGGACTCCGGCCTCTCCGACGCCGACAAGGCCGAGATCGACAAGCAGGCCCAGGAGATGAGCCAGATCGACGGCGTGGTGGAGGGCACGGTGCTCTCGCCCTCCCAGGCCGCGCAGGCCGGCGTCGGCGGCTACTCCGAGGACGGCGACGTCGCCGTCGTCTCCCTCACCTTCAACTTCGGCTCCGACGGGTGGAACGCGATCCCCGACGCGGCCGACCAGATCCGTGACATCGCGCAGATCGACGGGGTCACCGTGCACCTCGGCGGGTACGGCGGCCAGGCGGCCGACGCCGCCGAGGTGTTCTCCGGCGTCGACACGACCCTGATCCTCGGCGCGCTGCTGGTCGTCATCGTGATCCTGCTGTTCACCTACCGCAGCCCGATCCTGTGGATCCTGCCGATCTTCAGCGTGGTCGTCGCCTACAGCGTGTCCGGCGGCGTGGTCTACCTGCTCGCCAAGTACGCGAACCTGACCGTCAACGGTCAGAGCCAGGCGATCCTCGGCATCCTGGTGATCGGTGCGGGCACCGACTACGCCCTCCTGCTCGTGGCGAGATATCGAGAAGAGCTCCGTCGCCACGAGGACCGGCACGAGGCGATGGCCTTCGCGTTGCACCGGGCTGCCCCCGCGATCTTCGCCAGCGCGTCCACGGTCGTGGTCGGCATGCTCTGCCTGCTGCTCGCCGAGCTCAACTCGACCGCCGGCCTCGGTCCGGTCAACGCCATCGGCATCGCGGTCACGTTCCTGGTCATGGTCACGCTGCTGCCGGCGCTGCTGGTGATCTTCGGCCGCTGGATGTTCTGGCCCAAGCGCCCGGCCTTCGGGTCGGCCGAGCCCAACACCACCGGTCTCTGGTCGAAGGTCGGCGCCTGGATCTCCCCGAAGCCCCGCCAGGTCTGGATGATCACCACCGTCGTGCTGCTCGTCGCCTGCCTCGGGATCCTCAAGATCAACGCCGGTGGCATGTCGACCGAGGACACCTACACGAAGGAGTTCGACGCGATCAAGGGCCAGAAGGTGCTCGCCGCCCACGGCCTGGTCGACAACTCCAACACCATCCAGGTCGTCGTCAACACCGACCAGGCGGAGGCGGCCGCCCAGGCGCTCGACGGCGTCGAGGGGCTGGGAACACCGACCCAGGCCAAGCCGATCTCCGACACCCGGTCCTACTTCGAGGCACCGATCGAGGCGGACGTGTCCTCGCCGTCGGCGTACGACACGGTCCAGGCCAGTCGTGACGCGGTCCATGCCGTCGACGGCGCGGATGCGCTCGTCGGTGGTGGGTCGGCGTTCTACCTCGACACCAAGGTGGCGTCGAACCACGACAACAAGCTGATCATCCCGACCGTGCTGCTCGTGGTGCTGCTCATCCTGATCTTCCTGCTGCGGGCACTCGCGGCACCGCTGATCCTGATGGCCACCGTCGTGCTGTCCTTCGGGGCCGCGATGGGCTTGTCGGCGCTCGTCTTCGACTACTTCATGCCGCTCATCACGGAGCACTGGCCGGAGGGGGTCCAGGTCGATCCAGGGTTCCCGTTGTTCGCCTTCGTGTTCCTGGTCGCCCTGGGCATCGACTACAACATCTTCCTGATGACCCGGGTCCGCGAGGAGACGGCGACCCACGGCACCCGCAAGGGCTCGCTGATCGCGCTCAGCTCGACCGGCGGCGTGATCACCTCGGCCGGCATCGTGCTCGCCGCGACGTTCATCGTGCTCGGCTCGATCCCGTTCGTCTTCCTCTCCGAGCTCGGGGTCGCGGTCGCGCTCGGCGTGCTCCTCGACACGATCGTCGTGCGGTCGGTCCTCGTCACGGCGATCAACCTCGACCTCGGCGGCAAGATCTGGTGGCCCAGCGCGCTGGACCGCAAGCCGCCGATCGAGCCCAAGGAGCCCGCCGAGGAGCAGGAGTCGGTGCCCGTCGGCTGACCGGATCCGGGGACGGTCGACCCGCCCGGCTGGAAGAGTCGACCCATGCACCGTCAGATCGCCGGGACGCTCACCGGACGCCGGACGAAGTGGGTCGTCCTGGCGATCGGGGTGATCGTCCTCCTGACCTGCGCGCCCTACTTCAACAAGCTGGCGGACGTCGAGGTGAACGACGCGGGGTCCTGGCTCCCGGGGAGCGCCGAGTCGACCCGGGCGCTCCATGAGCTGGACGCGTTCCAGGACCCCGACGACATCCCGACGGTCGTGGCCTACGAGAAGGACTCGGGGCTGACCCCGGCCGACCTGGCGGCCCTGCAGCGCCAGGCGGACGAGTTCTCCGGGGTCGACGGGGTCTCGGGCCCGGTCGTCGGCCCGATCCCGTCGGCCGACGGCACGGCCGCGCAGACCCTGGTGACGTTCAACTTCGGCAACAACGGCTGGAACTCGCTCCCGGGTGCCGCCGACGACCTGCGCGCCATCGCGACCCTCGACGGCGGGCAGGTCTACGTCACGGGTCGGGGCGGGCAGGCGGCGGACCAGGCCGCGGTCTTCAGCGGCTCCGACGTCCGGCTGCTCCTGGCGACCCTGGGCATCGTCATCCTGATCCTGCTGTTCACCTACCGCAGCCCGATCCTCTGGCTGCTGCCCATCTTCTCCTCGCTGGTGGCCCTCGCCGCGTCCAACGCCCTCGTCTACCAGCTCGCGAAGCACGCCGGGCTCACGGTGAACGGCCAGAGCGCCTTCATCCTCACCGTGCTGGTCATCGGCGCCGGGACGGACTACGCGCTGCTGCTCGTCGCGCGCTACCGCGAGGAGCTGCGCAACCACGAGGACCGGCACGAGGCGATGGGCTTCGCGCTGCACCGCGCCTCCCCGGCGATCATCGCGAGCGCGTCGACGGTCGCGGTCGGCATGCTGTGCCTGACCCTGGCGGAGATGAACTCGACGGCCGGCCTCGGCCCGGTCCTCGCGGTCGGGGTCGTCGTCACCCTGGTGGTCATGCTGACCGTGCTCCCCGCACTCCTGGTGGTCTGCGGGCGCTGGGTCTTCTGGCCGAGCCGACCGGCCTTCGGATCGGCGGAGCCCACCCACGCGGGCGTGTGGTCCCGGGTCGGCAGCTCGATCTCGCGCCACCCGCGCCGGGTGTGGGTCGTCACGGCCCTCGTCCTCGCCACCGTGTCGCTCGGGCTGCTCAGGCTGGACGCCTCCGGGCTCACGACCGACGACACCTTCACGCACGAGGTCGAGTCGGTCACGGGGCAGCACGTGCTGTCCGAGCACCAGCTCACCGACACCAGCAGCCCCGTGATGGTGGTCGCGAAGGCCGACCGGGCCGACGCCGTGGTCGAGGCCCTGCAGGGGGTCGACGGCCTGGGCCCACCCAGCCGGCCCGTCGAGAAGGACGGCGTCGTCCTGGTCACCGCACCGCTGGACGCCGAGGCGTCGTCGCCGGCGGCGTTCGACACGGTCGCGGAGGTCCGCACCGCGGTGCACGCCGTCCCGGGGGCGGGCGCCCTGGTCGGCGGGCCGTCGGCGATCTACGCCGACATCCAGCGGGCCTCGCACCGCGACGACCTCGTCATCGCCCCTCTCGTGCTGCTCGTGGTGCTGCTGATCCTGATGCTGCTGTTGCGAGCCCTGCTCTCGCCGGTGCTCCTGATCGCCACCGTCGTGCTCTCGTACGGCGCGGCCCTGGGCATCTCGACCCTGATCTTCACCGAGGTCTACGGCTACCCGACCACCGACTCGGCCTTCCCCCTGTTCGCGTTCGTGTTCCTGGTCGCGCTGGGGATCGACTACAACATCTTCCTGATGACCCGGGTGCGTGAGGAGACCCCCGCCCGCGGCACTCGCCAGGGATCGCTCGTGGCGCTCTCCACGACCGGAGGCGTGATCACCTCGGCGGGCCTGGTCCTGGCCGCGACGTTCGCGATGCTCGGCACGCTGCCCCTGGTGTTCGCACGCGAGATCGGGACCGCCGTGGCGATCGGCGTCCTCCTCGACACCCTGGTCGTCCGCTCGGTCCTCGTCACCGCCATCAACCTCGACCTCGGTGGCCGGATCTGGTGGCCGAGCGCGCTGGACCGCAGGCCGCCGGTCCACCCGTCGGAGCCCGCCGGGGACGGCCGGGAGGTCCCGGCTAGCCTCTAGGGGTGAGCGATCGGCCCACTCCCCAGCAGGTACGGCGAGCGCTGGCCCGCGCGGAGCGCGGCGCCACCCTCGACGTCGGCGAGGCGACGGTGCTGCTCGCGGCGTCCGGGGCGGACCTGGACCGGCTGACGACGGTTGCGGGACGGGTGCGCGACGCCGGTCTGGTCGCGGCGGACCGTCCGGGGGTCGTCACCTACTCCCCGAAGGTGTTCATCCCGGTCACCCGGCTGTGCCGCGACCGGTGCCACTACTGCACGTTCGTGGAGACCCCGGCCCAGGCAGCACGCGACGGGCGGGCGCCGTACCTCTCCCCCGACGAGATCCTCGCGATCGCCGCCGAGGGCGCGGAGCTGGGCTGCCTGGAGGCGCTGTTCACCCTGGGCGACCGGCCGGAGGACCGCTGGCCCGAGGCGCGCGCGTGGCTCGACGAGCAGGGCTACGACTCGACGCTGGCCTACGTGCGGGCGATGGCGGTGCGGGTGCTGGAGGAGACCGGGCTGCTGCCCCACCTGAACCCGGGCGTGATGTCGTGGGAGGAGATGAACCGGCTCAAGCCGGTCTCCCCCTCGATGGGGATGATGCTGGAGACCACCTCGCGCCGGCTGTTCGAGACCAAGGGCGAGGCGCACTTCGGGTCCCCGGACAAGGACCCGGCGGTCCGGCTGCGGGTGCTGGAGGACGCCGGGCGGCTCTCGATCCCGTTCACGACCGGCCTGCTGGTCGGGATCGGGGAGACGCTCGAGGAGCGGGCCGAGACGATCTTCGCGCTCCGGGCCACGATGAAGGCGTTCGGGGCGGTGCAGGAGGTGATCGTCCAGAACTTCCGGGCCAAGCCCGACACCGCGATGCGGCACACCGACGACCTCGACCTCGACGAGTACCGCGCCGCGATCGCGGTCACCCGGATCGTGCTCGGGCCCAAGGCCCGGGTCCAGGCCCCGCCCAACCTGGTCGACCTCGACGAGTGCCGGCTGCTGCTCGGCGCCGGGGTCGACGACTGGGGCGGGGTCTCCCCGCTGACCCCGGACCATGTGAACCCGGAGCGGCCCTGGCCCTCGCTGGAGCGGCTGCGCGCGATCACCGCCGAGTGCGGCTTCGACCTGCGGGCCCGGCTCACCGTGCACCCCGAGTACGTCCGGCAGGCCCTCCAGGGTGGCAGCCCGTGGCTCGACCCGCGGATCAGCGGGCACGTCGCCGCGCTGGCCACCGACGACGGCCTGGCCCGGCCGGGCGTGAAGCCGACCGGGCTGCCGTGGCAGGAGCCGGACGGCGGCTTCGCCAGCGTGGGTCGAACCGACCTGCACGCGAGCGTCGACACCGAGGGCCGGACCGAGGACCGGCGCTCGGACTTCGCGGACGTCTACGGCGACTGGGACTCGGTCAAGGACGCGGCCGACGGGGTCTCGAGGCTCGCTGCGCTCGCACCTCAACCGCCGTCGGAAGCCGTTGCCGCGCTCAAGGCCGCGGAGGCGGACCCGGGCAACCTCTCCGACGAGCACGCGCTGACCCTGATGACCGCCGAGGGCGACCTGCTGGAGCAGGTGTGCCGCCTCGCCGACGACCTGCGCCGCGAGACCGTCGGTGACGACGTCACCTACGTGGTCAACCGCAACATCAACTTCACCAACGTCTGCTACGTGGGCTGCCGGTTCTGCGCCTTCGCCCAGCGCCGCACCGACGCCGACGCGTTCTCCCTGTCCCTCGACGAGGTCGCCGACCGGGCGCAGGAGGCGTGGGACCTCGGCGCGACCGAGGTCTGCATGCAGGGCGGCATCGACCCCGAGCTCCCCGCCACGGCGTACTTCGACCTCGTCGCCGCGGTCAAGCAGCGGGTCCCGGAGATGCACGTGCACGCCTTCTCCCCGATGGAGGTCGTCAACGGGGTCGCCCGGACCGGCCTGTCGATCGAGGACTTCCTCATCAAGGCCCGCGAGGCCGGCCTGGGGTCCCTGCCCGGCACCGCCGCGGAGATCCTCGACGACGACGTGCGCTGGGTGCTCACCAAGGGCAAGCTCCCCACCCGCACCTGGATCGAGGTCGTCACCACCGCCCACCGCGTCGGCATCCCGACCACCAGCACGATGATGTACGGCCACGTCGACAACCCCCGCCACTGGGTCGGCCACCTCCGCGTCCTCAGCAGGATCCAGGACGAGACAGGCGGCTTCACCGAGTTCGTGCCGCTCCCCTTCGTGCACACCTCCGCCCCGATCTACCTCGCCGGCGTCGCCAGGCCCGGCCCCACGTTGCGCGACAACCTCGCCGTGCACGCGATGGCCCGGATCCTGCTCCACGGCCGGATCCACAACATCCAGACCTCCTGGGTCAAGCTCGGCGTCGACGGCACGCGCGCCATGCTCCGAGCCGGTGCGAACGACGTCGGCGGCACGCTGATGGAGGAGACCATCTCCCGGATGGCCGGCTCCGAGCACGGCTCCGCCAAGACCGTCGCCGAGCTCGTCGAGATCGGCGCCGGCATCGGCCGCCCGGTCCGCGAGCGCACCACGACCTACGGCACCCGCTAGGTCAGAGCAGCCCCGCCTTCCGGCAGTCGGCGCGCAGCCGCGGCCGGCAGATCTCGCGGACGGTCCAGAACCCGTCGGCCACGACGGTGTCCTCGACGTCGTCGACGGTGATCGGCACCGGGTCGAGCAGGTACGTCGGCACGCCGTCGGTCGTCGTGGTCGGCTCGCCCGGGTCGCCCCCGCCCAGCGCCGCGACGGCGACCCGGGCGGTGGTGTCCGCGGCCGGTTCCACCGGTCGGTACACGGTCATCAGCTGGCGGCCGGACACGAGCCGCCGCACGCCGGGCAGGGTGGCACCGGCGCCGGTGACGGGCAGGTCGGCGTCCTCGGGAAGGGCTTGGACCACCTCGCCCGCGACCGCGTCGTCGGCGGCGTAGACGCCGGCGAGGGTGTCCGGGGGGAAGAACGTGAAGATGGTCGAGAGCCACTTCCGGGTCGCCCGAGGGGTGCTCGGGTCGGCGTCGAACTCCCCGACCACCGTGGCGTCGCCGCCGTCGAGCACCTGGTGGGCCGCGGTCTTCACCTGGGCCGCGCCGCCGTCGACGGGCGAGCCGTTGACCATCACGACGTTGCCGGGGCCGCGCATCGCGCGGAGGAGCGCCCGGGCCTGCTCCTCGCCCACCTGGTCCCGGTCGTAGGCGACGTAGGAGTCGAGGCCGTCGAGGAGCGTGTCGTACCCGACCACCTTCACGCCGCGCTCCTGCGCGGCGGCGACCCCGTTGACGACGCTGAGCGGCTCGACCGCGTCGAGGACGACGACCTGTGCCCCGGCGTCCACCGCCGCCTGGAGCTGCTCGGTCTGCCGCGTGTCGTCGCCCTGGGCGTCGTAGAAGTCGACCGTGCAGTCGGGGCACCGCTCCGCGACCGCGTCGGCGAACGTGGACCGGTCGAACGCCTCGCTGCGCATCGTCGGCGGACCCGGGACGAGGAGCGCGATCCGTCCGCCGGCCGCCGTGGGCTCGGTGGCCGGCGCGGTGGGGCTGGTCGCGGTGGTCGCTGCGGAGGACACCGGCGTCGAGGGCGACCCGGACGGCTCCGGGTCGGAGGACCCGTCGCCGCACCCCGCCAGTGCGGCCCCGAGGGCCAGCACCGAGATCACGACGCCGGGTCGGAGGAGCACGTCAGCACCCTAGGCGAGAAGGGCACGCACCCGCCGGTCGATCTCCAGATCCTCCCGGGCCTCGACCACCACGACGCCCTCGCCGACCACGCCGTCCCCGCCGACCGCGTCGTTGCGCGCCGGGTCCAGGCGCACGCCGAGGTGGGCGAGCCTGCCGACGACCTCGGACCGCAGCTCGGGGGCGTGCTCGCCGATGCCGCCGGTGAAGACCAGGACGTCGCACCCGCCGGCCGCGGCCGCCATCGCACCGGTCTCGCGGACCAGCCGGTGCACGTAGACGTCGAATGCCAGGTCGGCGTCCGCGTCACCGCCCGCGCGGGCCTGGCGCACCTCCTGGAAGTCCCCGGAGGTGCCCGAGAGCCCCTTGAGCCCCGAGCCCCGGTCGAGGACGTCGTAGAGCTCGTCGGCCGACACCCCTTCCTGGCGCAGCAGGTGCAGCAGCAGGCCCGGGTCCACCGAGCCGCTCCGGGTCTGCATGACCAGCCCCTCGAGCGGGGTGAAGCCCATCGTGGTGTCGACCGAGCGCCCGCCACGCACCGCGCACAGGGAGGCGCCGCCGCCGAGGTGGCAGGTCACCATCGCGAGCTCCTCGACCGGCCGCCCGACCAGCTTCGCCGCCCGGCTCGCCGCCCAGGCGTGGGAGAGCCCGTGGAACCCGTAGCGTCGCAGCTGCCAGCGCCGGTTCCACTCCCGTGGCAGCGCGTACGTCGACGCCGCGACCGGGATCGTGGTGTGGAAGGTCGTGTCGAAGCAGGCGACCACCGGCACCCCGGGGTGCTGCTCCCCGAGATCGCGCGCGGCCGCCAGCGCGGGCGGGTTGTGCAGCGGCGCCAGGTCGGAGACCCGCTCCAGGTCCGCCAGGACGGCCGCGTCGACCACGACGGGCTCGGTCCGGTCGGGTCCGCCGTGCACGAACCGGACGCCGATCGCGTCGTACGGGCCCCCGTCGTCGGGCACCACCGAGCCGTCCTCGACCAGGGTGACCTTCAGGCTGCTCGATCCGGGGTTGACGACCAGCGTCCGCACCTCAGCCCTCCGGGCCGGACCGCTCGGGGTGCGGGGTGCGCACCTCGGGGCCGGGCTCGGCGCTCCACTGCCACTGGCGCACCTCGGGGAGGTCCTCGCCGTGGGAGCGGATGTACTGCCGGTGCCGGATCAGCGCGTTCTTGAACTCCTCACGCGCCGCGCCCGACGACGCCGCCAGCCGCGGCACCCGGTCGATCACGTCGATCGCCAGGTTGAAGCGGTCGAGGTTGTTGAGCACCGTCATGTCGAACGGCGTCGTGGTGGTGCCCTCCTCCTTGTAGCCGCGCACGTGGATGTTGTGGTGGTTGGTCCGCTTGTAGGTGAGCCGGTGGATCAGCCACGGGTAGCCGTGGTAGCCGAAGATGACCGGCCGGTCGGCGGTGAAGAGCGCGTCGAAGTCGGCGTCGGAGAGCCCGTGCGGGTGCTCCGACGCGGGCTGGAGCCGCATCAGGTCGACGACGTTGACCACCCGGATCCGCAGGTCGGGCAGGTGCTCGCGCAGCAGCGACACCGCCGCGAGCGTCTCCATCGTGGGGACGTCACCGGCACAGGCCATCACGACGTCGGGTCCCTCCTCGCCGTCGTCGTTCGACGCCCACTCCCAGATGCCCAGCCCCTTCGTGCAGTGGACGACCGCGTCCTCCATCGAGAGGTACTGGAGGGCCGGCTGCTTCCCGGCGACGACGACGTTCACGTAGTGCTTGCTGCGCAGGCAGTGGTCGGTCACCGACAGCAGCGTGTTCGCGTCCGGCGGGAGGTAGACCCGCACCACGTCGGCCTTCTTGTTCACGACGTGGTCGATGAAGCCCGGGTCCTGGTGGGAGAAGCCGTTGTGGTCCTGCCGCCAGACGTGGGAGGTGAGCAGGTAGTTCAGGGACGCCACCGGCCGGCGCCACTCGATCCGCCGCGTCGACTCCAGCCACTTCGCGTGCTGGTTGAACATCGAGTCGACGAGGTGGATGAACGCCTCGTAGCAGGAGAAGAAGCCGTGCCGGCCGGTCAGCAGGTAGCCCTCGAGCCAGCCCTGGCAGGTGTGCTCGGAGAGGATCTCCATGATCCGCCCGTCCGGCGCCAGGTGGTCGTCGTAAGGCTCGATCTCGGCGTTCCACGCCCGGTCGGTCACCTCCATGACGTCCTGGAGCCGGTTGGAGGAGTTCTCGTCGGGCGAGAACAGCCGGAAGTTCTCCATGTTCCGCGCCATCACGTCGCGCAGGAAGCTCCCCATCACCCGCGTGGCCTCGACCGCACCGGTCCCGGGGTCGGGGACGTCGACGGCGTAGTCGCGGAAGTCCGGCAGCCGCAGCGGGGTGAGCAGCAGGCCGCCGTTCGCGTGCGGCGA
Organism: Nocardioides sp.; assembly: GCF_044226305.1. GTDB lineage: Bacteria > Actinomycetota > Actinomycetes > Propionibacteriales > Nocardioidaceae > Nocardioides. The sequence goes on from NZ_JBGAHF010000019.1 coordinate 40,510, forward strand.
CGCGCTCATCCTCAGCTCGCCCGCCGGGTGCAGGGCCGCGATGTCCGGCGCCGGGGCACCGGACTCGTCGAAGAGCGAGTCCGGGTCGTAGCTGCGCATCCACTCCTCGAGCACCTGGCGGTGGCTGTCGTCGGAGCGGGCGTTCGCGAACGGCACCTGGTGGGAGCGCCAGTAGCCCTCCATCCGTTGCCCGTCGACCTCCTTCGGGCCGGTCCAGCCCTTGGGCGAGCGCAGCACGATCATCGGCCACGGCCGGCGGGGCACCGGCGTCGAGGACGCCCGCGCCTCCCCCTGGATGTCGGCGATCTCGTCGAGGCAGGCGTCGAGGGCCGCGGCGAAGTCGGCGTGCATCTGGGCCGGGTCCGAGCCGGCGACCACGCGCGGTGCGTGGCCGTAGCCGCGCAGCAGGCTGACCAGCTCCTCCTCGGGGATCCGCGCCAGCACCGTCGGGTTCGCGATCTTGTAGCCGTTGAGGTGCAGGACCGGCAGCACGGCGCCGTCGCGTCGGGGGTCGACGAACTTCGTCGAGTGCCAGCTGGTCGCGAGCGGGCCGGTCTCGGCCTCGCCGTCACCGACGACCGCGGCGACCACGAGGTCGGGGTTGTCGAACGCGGCGCCGTACGCGTGGGAGAGGGCGTAGCCGAGCTCGCCGCCCTCGTGGATCGACCCCGGCGTCTCCGGCGCCGCGTGGCTGGGGATGCCGCCGGGGAAGGAGAACTGGGTGAACAGCCGCTGGAGCCCCGGCTCGTCGAGGCCGATCTCGGGGTAGATCTCGGAGTAGGTGCCCTCGAGGTAGGACGAGGCGACCACGCCGGGGCCGCCGTGCCCGGGCCCGGTCACGAAGATCATCCGCTGGTCGCGCGCCATGATCGCCCGGTTGAGGTGGGCGTAGACGAAGTTGAGGCCCGGGGTGGTGCCCCAGTGCCCGAGGAGGCGGGGCTTCACGTGGTCGGCGACCAGCGGCTCGCGCAGCAGCGGGTTGCCCATCAGGTAGATCTGGCCGACCGAGAGGTAGTTCGCCGCTCGCCACCAGCGGTCGAGGGTCGCGAACTGGGAGTCCGTGGCAGTGCTCGTCGCGGGGTCCATGGCCCCACGGTTCCCACTCGCCCCCCGGACGTGCAAGGGCTGCGGGGCCCCGTCGGCGAATCTCCCCCGATTCGGGTGGGGCCCGCCGGGTACGGGGTCGGGGCGTCCGCAGTAGCGTGGACGGCATCCCAGAAGGAGGACCGATGACCACGCAGGGTGATGGCGACCAGGAGATCTACGGCGACTACAGCGTCGACGACGAGGACCAGCCGTCGAACCTCGAGGACCTCCCGGACCCCGACGTCGCCGACGAGCTGGACCGCGGCTACTCCCCGCCCGAGCGCTACTCCGCCGGCCAGGGCTACGGCAACACGCCGTGGGAGGAGGAGCACCGCGAGACGATCGACCAGCGGCTCGGCCAGGAGGAGCCCGACAAGGACCCCTACGCCGACGAGGACGACGACTTCTTGGACGACGGCGAGGTGGGCGACCGCCGGGCGGGCCGGCTCGTCGACACCAACGAGGGCATCGGCGAGGACACCGAGAGCGACCTGGTGGGCGAGGACGTCGGGATCGACGGCGCGGGCGCCTCGGCGGAGGAGGCTGCGGTTCACATCGTCGAGGACTTCACCGACGAGTGAACCCGCACCGAAACGGGTAGAAACCCTCGGAATCGAGAGGGAGGTACCAACGCATGGCATTCCTGCTGTGGATCCTGGCCGTCATCCTGGTGGTGGCGGGCATCTTCCAGCTGTTCAAGGGACAGATCCTCTGGGGGGTCGTGCTGATCATCGTCGGCCTGCTCGTCGGGCCCGGTGGCGTCAGCCTGTTCACCAAGTAGCCCAGCACCGGCTGCGACGACCCGCGGGACGGCGACCGAGCGTCGGCCGACCCGCGGGTCTCGTCGTCCGGGGACCCGCGCTTCGAGAACACGTTCTAGTTCGGCGCTAGGGTGGGCCCGTGCGGTTCTCGATCAGCACGGCCTTCCAGCCGGTCGACCACCTCCCCGTCCTCGCCCGGGCGGCCGACGAGCTCGGCTACCACTCGATGGCGGTGCCGGACCACGTCGTCGACCTCGAGGAGCTGGCGACGCCGTACCCCTACACCGCCGACGGCGGGCGCCGCTGGACCCACGAGGCGCCGTGGCCCGACCCGTGGGTGCTCATCGGGTCGCTCGCCGCGGTCACGACCCGGCTGCGGTTCCTCACCTCGATCTACGTGCCGGCGATCCGCAGCCCGTTCCAGGTCGCCAAGAGCGTCGGCACCGCCGCCGTGCTGTCGGGCAACCGGGTGGCGCTCGGCGTCGGGATCGGGTGGTGCCGCGAGGAGTTCGACCTGCTGGGACAGGACTTCCGCACCCGCGGGCGGCGCACCGACGAGGCGCTGGCGCTGATGGCCGAGCTGTGGAAGCCGGGCTGGACGGAGTTCGAGGGCGAGTTCTACTCCGCGCCCCGACTGGTCATGGAGCCCACGCCGACCGAGCGGATCCCGATCCTGGTCGGCGGACTCTCGGAGGTCGCGTTCCGCCGGGCCGCCCGGCACGACGGGTGGGTCGGCGACATCTACTCCACCGACGAGGCGGTGGCGCACGCGACCCGGCTCGCCGACGTACGACGGGAGCTCGGTGCCGAGGGCGACTTCTCGGTCGTCGTGGCGCTGAGCGACGCGTTCCTGCCCGAGCAGTTCGAGCGCGCCGAGGCCGGTGGGGTCACCGACTGCTGGACGATGCCGTGGGCGTACTACCACGGCCTGGAGTGCTCGGTGGAGCAGAAGGTCGACGCCCTGGAGCGGTTCGCGCAGGACGTGATGGCGCCGCTCGGCGGGGCCTAGCCGGTGCGCGCGCCGGCGACCCGCCGCTCGGCGATGTAGGCCAGCCGGCGCAGCGTCTCCACGTTCCGCCAGGCGAGCGGCACGTCCCGCAGCACCTTCGGGACCAGCCGGGCGGGACCCTCGGCCGCGTCCTCCTCGATGGTCACGTCGGTCTCGGTGCCGACGGCACCCAGACGGATCGTCACCCGGGCCGCACCGGTCGGCCAGGCCCGTGCGTGCAGGACCAGCAGGTGCTCCGGGACCACCTCGAGGACCTCGGTGCTGTCGTCGACCAGCAACGGCCAGGTCCCGACCGAGTGGTGCAGCTCGGCGCCGGCCTCGGGCCAGTGGTCGTCGACCTCGCGCATCCGCGAGGCGCCCACCACCCAGAGCGGGTAGAGCCAGCCGTCGGCGAGGACGTCCCACACCTGCTGGGGCGTGGCGGAGATGCGGCGCGTGTTGGTCGACATGCCACCCAGGTACCCAACCCGGCCGGCGATGCCTCCGGGAAAGCGAAGAACCGCCGGCGTCTCGGGTCACCAGCGGTTCTTCGATGCAGACTCTATTCACCCCAGGGGGTGATGTCCCGCCTTTCACAGATCTGCGGTGTGACCCGGGTCACTCCCACTCGATCGTGCCCGGCGGCTTGGAGGTGATGTCGACCGTGACCCGGTTGACCTCCCGGACCTCGTTGGTGATCCGCGTCGAGATCTGCTCGAGGACGTCGTAGGGCAGCCGCGCCCAGTCGGCGGTCATCGCGTCCTCGGAGGTGACCGGTCGCAGCACGACCGGGTGGCCGTAGGTACGGTGGTCGCCCTGGACGCCGACGCTGCGGACGTCGGCCAGCAGCACGACGGGGAACTGCCAGATGTCGCGGTCCAGGCCGGCGCGGGTCAGCTCCTCGCGGGCGATCGCGTCGGCCTCGCGCAGGATGTCGAGGCGCTCGCGGGTGACCTCGCCGATGATCCGGATGCCGAGTCCCGGGCCGGGGAACGGCTGGCGCCAGACGATCTCGGCCGGCAGCCCGAGCTGCTCGCCGACCAGCCGGACCTCGTCCTTGAACAGGGTGCGCAGCGGCTCGACCAGCTCGAACTCGAGGTCGTCGGGGAGCCCGCCGACGTTGTGGTGGGACTTGATGTTGGAGGTGCCCGCTCCCCCGCCGGACTCGACCACGTCCGGGTAGAGGGTCCCCTGGACCAGGAAGGCGACCTTGCCGCCGTCCTCGCCGGCGACCGCGCTCTGCTCGATCTTCGGGGCCAGGATGTCGGCCTCCGCGGCCTCGAAGACCCGGATGAACTCCCGGCCGATGATCTTGCGCTTCTCCTCCGGGTCCGAGACCCCGGCCAGCGCGTCGAGGAACTGCTTCTCGGCGTCGACGACCTTGAGGTCGACGCCGGTGGCCGCCACGAAGTCACGCTCGACCTGCTCGGTCTCGCCCTGCCGCATCAACCCGTGGTCGACGTACACGCAGGTGAGCCGGTCGCCGATCGCACGCTGGACGATCGCCGCCGCCACGGCGGAGTCGACGCCCCCGGAGAGCCCGCAGATCGCCTGGCCGCGGTCGCCGATCTGGGCGCGGATCGACTCGATCTGCTCCTCGACGATGTTGACCATGGTCCAGGTCTGCCGGCAGCCCGCGATCTGGACGAGGAAGTGCTCGAGCACCTTCTGGCCGTGCTCGGTGTGCAGCACCTCGGGGTGCCACTGCACGCCGGCCAGCTGCCGGCCGACGTCCTCGAACGCCGCCACCGGTGTCTTGGCCGTCGATGCCAGCACGGTGAAGCCCTCCGGTGCCGCGGTCACCGAGTCACCGTGGGACATCCAGACCGTGTGCCGGGCGGGGATGTCGGCGAGCAGCGTGCCGGGCGCGGTGACCTCGAGGGCGGTGCGGCCGTACTCGCTCGACCCGGTGTGCGCGACCTCGCCGCCGAGGCCGCGGGCCATCAGCTGGAAGCCGTAGCACATGCCGAACACCGGGGTGCCGGACGTGAACATCGCCGGGTCGATGCTGGGTGCGCCCTCGTCGTACACCGACGACGGGCCGCCGGAGAGGATGATCGCCTTCGGGTTGCGGGCCAGCATCTCGGCCACCGGCATCGTGTGCGGCACGATCTCGGAGTAGACCCGCGCCTCGCGGACGCGGCGGGCGATCAGCTGGGCGTACTGAGCACCGAAGTCGACCACCAGGACCAGATCGTGCTCGGCAGGCTGCGTCATGCGCCGAGCCTAGCGAGGCGGCCGCCGTACCTGACATCCGTGTCGCGTTCCTGCCCGGAAGACAGCAGGAACGTCAGGTGCGCCAGGAGACGGGCGACCCCGAACACGCATCAGGGCCCGGCCGGGGAGGGAGGGATGGCCGGGCCCTGACCGTCCACGCATCTGCTGGACAGAGCCTGGACAGGGGACCCGGCGGTGGGAGGGAGCGTGTTGACCGGGTCCGCTGGCTCAACGAGAGGTGCAGACGGCGGTTACGGGTTCGGTCACGGTCTCCGAGAGTTTTTCTCGACGGTCTCCGACCGGCTCAGCTGACGCCCACGATCGGCAGCCGCAGCGCACCCGGTGCCGAGTCGGGGACGACCGGCGCGCGGGGCGCCACCGGGTCGATCCGGCGGTACGCCGAGCCGGGTGCGGGCCGCGGGTCGGGCTCGCCCTTGTTGGGCCAGAACGACATCGCCCGCTCCGCCTGCGCGGTGATCGTGAGCGAGGGGTTCACGCCGAGGTTCGCGGTGACCGCCGACCCGTCGGCGATGTGCAGCCCGGGGTAGCCGTAGACGCGCTGGTAGGCGTCGATGACGCCGGTCTCCGGGGACTCCCCGATCGCGCAGCCACCGATGAAGTGCGCGGTGAGCGGCTTGTTGAAGGCGTCGCCGATCGCGCCGCCCGGGAACCCGCCCATGGTCTTCGCCATCAGGCGGATCGCCTCGTTGCCGGCCGGGATCCAGGTCGGGTTGGGCTCCCCGTGGCCCTGCTTGGAGGTGACGTAGCGCTTGCGGGTGCCCGGGATCCGCTTGGTGTAGGTCGTGATCGAGTTGTCGAGGCTCTGCATCACCAGCGCGATGACGGTGCGCTCGGACCAGTGCTTCATGTCGTAGAGGTCGGCCACGTTCCGCCGCTGCCGCCACATCTCCTTCAGCCAGGTGCGCCAGCGCGGCTCGTCGCCGTCACCGTCGGTCAGCACCGACTGCAGCAGCCCCATCAGGTTGCTGCCCGGTCCGTAGCGGACCGGCTCGATGTGGGTCGAGGGGTCGGGGTGGAAGCTCGAGGTGATCGCGATGCCCTGGCTGTAGTCGGTCGAGATGTCCGGCGCGACCACGCCGCCGATCGACTCCGAGTTCGTCCGCGCCAGGTGACCCAGCCGGTCGGAGATGTCGGGCAGGTGCCCCTCGTCGCGCATCCGGTGCAGCAGCCGCTGGGTGCCGAGCGCGGACGCCGAGAAGACCACCTGCTCGGCGGTCAGCACCCGACGGGCGATCCGGCGCTTGATCTTCGCCTTGGTGTAGCGCACGTGCACCTCGTAGCCGCCGCCGTCCCGCGGTCGCACCCGGGTCACCGTGGTCAGCGGCAGCACCGTGGCGCCGTTCTGCTCGGCGAGGTAGAGGTAGTTCTTGACCAGCGTGTTCTTCGCGTTGTGCCGGCAGCCGGTCATGCAGGAGCCGCACGCGGTGCAGGTACGCCGGGCGGGGCCGGCGCCGCCGAAGAACGGGTCGTCGACGGTCTGGCCCATGCCGGCACCCGGGCCGCCGAAGAAGACACCGACCGGGGTGGGGTGGAAGGTGTCGCCGACGCCCATCTCGACGGCGACCTTCTCCATCACCTCGTCCGAGGGGGTGCGCAGCGGGTTCTCGACCACGCCGAGCATCCGCTTGGCCTGGTCGTAGTAGGGAGCGAGCTCCTCGCGCCAGTCGGTGATGTGGCTCCACTGCGGGTCCTCGTAGAAGGCCGGCAGCGGCTCGTAGAGGGTGTTCGCGTAGACGAGCGACCCGCCGCCGACCCCGGCGCCGGAGACGATCAGGCAGTCGCGGAGCGCGTCGATGCGCTGGATGCCGTAGCAGCCGATCTCCGGGCGGAAGAGGTAGCGCGTCGCCTCGAAGGACGTCTCGGGGAAGTCGTCGTCGCTGAACCGGGCGCCCGCCTCGATCACCCCGACGCGGTAGCCCTTCTCCGTGAGGCGCAGGGCGGTGACCGAGCCGCCGAAGCCCGAGCCGACGACGAGGACGTCGTAGTCGAAGCCGGAGGTGTCGGTCACGGTCATGGGCGTCCCAGCTTCTTCATCAGGCGGAGGTTGGAGGTCATCACCTTGGCGTAGGCCTCGTCCGACATCCCGAACTGCGGGGCGAAGCGGAGCAGCCGCTGCGTCGCGACGGACTGCGTCTCGGTGTAGCGCAGGATGCCCTCGCCGCCCTGGCGGCGGCCCATCCCGGACTCGCGCATCCCGCCCATCGGGGCGTCCAGGCTCGCGAAGGTGGCCGCGAACGCCTCGTTGATGTTGACGGTGCCGCACTTGATCATCCGCGCGATCGCGCGGGCGCGGTCGCCGTCGCGGCTGTAGATGGAGGCGTTCAGGCCGTACTGGCCGTCGTTGGCGCGCGCGATCGCGTCGGCCTCGTCGTGGAACCGGTAGAGCGACACGACCGGGCCGAACGTCTCGTTGCCGAAGCAGGTCATGTCGGGGCTGACGTTCTCGAGGATCGTGGGCTCGTAGAAGTACGGCGCCAGGTCGGGCCGCGCCTTGCCGCCGGTCAGCACCCGGGCGCCCTTGGCGACCGCGTCGTCCACGTGGGCGGTGACGGTGTCGAGCTGCTGCTGGGAGATCAGCGGGCCCATGTCGTTGCCCCACTCCAGGGTGGCCCCGAGGGTCAGTGCCTGGGTGCGCGCGACGAAGCGCTCGACGAACCGGTCGTAGACCTGGTCGGCGACGAAGAGCCGCTCCATCGAGACGCACAGCTGGCCGGAGTTCGAGAACGACGCGCGCACCGCGCCCTCGGCGGCCCGCTCGAGGTCCGCGTCGCGCAGCACGAGCAGCGGGTTCTTGCCGCCGAGCTCGAGCGAGCAGCCGATCAGCCGGTCGGCGCAGCCCTTCGCGATGATCCGGCCGGTGGCGGTCGAGCCGGTGAAGCAGATGTAGTCGGCGCGCTCGATCATCTCCGGGCCGATGTGGGTGCCCGGGCCGGCGACGACCTGCCACAGGTCCTTCGGGAAGCCGGCCTGCTCGAGCAGCTCCACGGCGAGCAGCGCCGAGAGCATCGTCTGGTGGTCCGGCTTGGCGACCACCGCGTTGCCGGCCAGCAGCGCCGGGAGGCCGTCGCACAGCGCCATCGTGAACGGGTAGTTCCACGGCGAGATGATGCCGACGACGCCCTTGGGGATCCGGTTGACCTCGACCCGGGTCAGGCCCGGCACCACCCCGATCTTGCGGCGGGTGTCGAGGTGCTGGTGCGCGGTCCGGGCGTAGTAACGGGCCGTGAGCGCCACGTGCAGCGGCTCGTCGAAGGCGTGCTTGCGCGCCTTGCCGGACTCGAGCTGGATCAGGTCGATGATCTCGTCCTGGCGGTCGAGGATCAGGTCGTGCAGCCGCAGCAGCAGCGTGGAGCGGTGGTCCAGCGAGGTGCGCGACCAGGCCACCTGCGCCCGCCGGGCGCGGGCGAACGCCTCGGCGACGTCCTCGTCGGTCGACTGCGGGATGTGGGCCAGCGGGGCGTCGTCCATCGGCGACCGGACCTCGGCGCTGCGGCCCGAGGTGGACAGCACGCGGGCCGTGAGGGCCGCGGTGTAGTCCGGCTCGAGGGCGTACGACGCGCGCGGGTCGTGCTCGGGGTCGTGCGGTCCGTCGACGGTCGGGCCGCCGGCGGCAGGGTTCTGGGCGCTCATGGACCGAGGGTATGTGACCCGCGTCTCGCGTACTACCTTCCAGTAGGTTTCCGTGATGTTTTACACAACGGCAATGGATGTCAAGGAGGGTCGTCGTGGCGGAGGACCGGTTCGCGGCGGGCGTCGACCAGTGGGTCGACCAGCTCGGCCGGGCGCGGGACGCGGTGCGCCAGGCGCAGGTCGCCGCCCAGCTCGACGAGGTGCTCGCCGGGCTGCCCGCGGCGGGCCGGGTCCTCGACGTCGGCTGCGGCCAGGGCACCCAGGCGCTCCGGCTCGCCCGCCTCGGTCACGAGGTGACCGGCGTCGACCTCTCACCGGTGCTGCTCGACCGGTTCCGGTCGGCGCTCGCGACCGAGCCCGACGACGTACGCCGGCGGGTGCACCTGGTCGAGGGACCCGGTGAGGCCGCGGCCGGGCTCGGCTCCTTCGACCTGGTGCTCTGCCACGGCGTGCTGATGTACCTCGACGATGACCGCCCGATGCTCGAGGCGCTGGCGGGCGCCCTCGCCGCGGGCGGGCGGCTCAGCCTGCTGGTGCGCAACGGGCTGGCGCTCGCGATGCGACCCGGCCTGCTCGGCGCCTGGGCGGACGTGGCGCCGGCGCTCGCCGCGACCGGCTACACCAACCGCCTCGGGATCACCGCCCGGGCGCACACGCCCGCAGGGCTGGACGAGGTGTGCGGACCGCTGGGCCTGCGACGCACGGCGTGGTGGGGCGTGCGGGTCTTCAGCGACCACCTGCCGGGCGACGCGCCGCCCGGCGACGACCTCGCCGAGCGGGTCGCCGCCGAGCAGGCGGTCAGCGGGATCGACCCCTACCGCCAGGTGGCCGCACTCAGCCACCTGGTCTACGGGTCCTGAGCCCCGCCCCTCGCGTCCCCCTCAGGGCTTGTAGATCGACTTCAGCTCGGTGTAGTGCGCGAGGCCCTCGGGCCCGAACTCGCGGCCGATCCCGGAGGACTTGTAGCCGCCGAACGGCGCGGCGAAGTCCATCGTGTAGGTGTTGACGCCGTAGGTCCCGGTGCGGACCCGGCGGGCCACGTCCAGCCCGGCGTCCACGTCACCGGTCCAGACCGTCCCGGCCAGGCCGTACTCGGAGTCGTTGGCGATCCGGACCGCGTCGTCGACGTCGTCGTAGGGGATCACCGACAGCACCGGGCCGAAGATCTCCTCCTGCGCGATCCGCATCCGGTTGTCGACGTCGGCGAAGACGGTCGGGCGGACGTACCAGCCGTTGTCCAGACCGTCGGGGCGGCCGTTGCCGCCGACGACGACCCGGGCGCCCTCCTCCTGGCCGAGCGCGATGTACTTCTCGACCCGCTCCTGCTGCCGCTGGGCGACCATGGGGCCGATCTCGGTGGCCGGGTCCATCGGGTCACCGACCTGCATGCCCGCCACGGTCTCGGCGAGCGCGTCGACGACGGTGTCGTAGTTGCTGCGGGACGCCAGGATGCGGGTCTGGGCGACGCACGCCTGACCGGAGTTCATCAGCGAGGCGAACTTCAGCCCCTCCATCGTCGCGGCGAGGTCGGCGTCGTCGAGGACGATCGCAGCGGACTTGCCGCCGAGCTCGAGCGAGACCCGCTTGAGCTGCTCGCCGCAGACCGCGGCGATCTTGCGGCCGGCGGCGGTCGAGCCGGTGAACGCGACCTTGTCGACGCCCGCGTGGGCCACCAGGTGCGCTCCCACCTCGCGGCCGGCCGTGACGATGTTGACGACGCCGTTCGGCACGCCGGCCTCGACCAGCAGCTCGGCCATCAGGTAAGGGTCGAGCGGGGTCTCGGGAGCCGGCTTGACGACGATCGTGCAGCCCGAGAGCAGCGCCGGCACCAGCTTCGACATGATCGTGAACTGGGGGACGTTCCACGGCGGGATCGCGGCCACGACGCCGACCGGCTCACGGCGCACGACGACGTCGGTGCCGAGCACGCCGGTGCGGGTCTCCTCCCACGGGAAGGCGCGAGCGATGCCCAGGAACGCCTCGATCTGCATCCACGGCGCGGGCGCCTGGGCGAGGTTCGAGAAGGACAGCGGCGCGCCCATCTCGGCCGAGATCAGCTCGGCCATCTCGCCGAGCCGGCCGGCGTAGAGGTTCGAGAAGTTCTGGACGACCTCGATCCGCTCCTCCGGCGACATCCGGGGCCACGGGCCCTGGTCGAAGGCGCGACGGGCGGCGGCGACCGCGGCGTCGACGTCGGCGGTGCTGCCCTCCGGGACGGTCGCGATCACCTCCTCGGTGTGGGGCGAGACGACCTCGATGGTGTCCCCGCCGGCGGGGGCGGCCCAGTCGCCGTCGATGAAGAACGCGGTGCGGTCGAGCGTCATGCCTGGTCTCCTGTGGTCACGGTGCGAGGGTGAAGAAGTCGGTGAAGCCGGACGGGTCGTGCCGGCCGATGCAGAAGTGCTCGAAGAGGCCGAACCCCTCCTGGCCGTCGATCAGGGCGCGGCCGACGTGGTCGACGCACCCGAACATGAAGCGGCCCCGGACGGCGTCGTCGGCCATGTCGTAGGTGACCCGCTCGGCGAAGTCCTCGCCCTTCCAGGTGCCGTGGATCCAGTCGGGGTCGCCGCCGTAGCCGCCGCCGACGTGGAGGGGTACGGCGAGCCGCGACTCGACCTCCATGACGAGCGGCTTGCCCTCGGGGGTCGCGCAGCGGATCGTCGCCCCGGTCGGGGTGCGGGTGCCGGAGGCGTAGTGGACGTCGACGACCGGCCAGCCGAGCTGCTCGAGTCGGCCGTCCTTCCACACGCGCGTGCAGTCGTTGAGGGTCCGGAACCCGTCCGGGCTCTCCTGGATGATCACGACGACGGCGTACTCCTCGAACTGCACCGGCACGTAGAGCCACCACATGCCCTCGAACGGCGGGTCCGCCGGCGCACCCGGGGGCTCCGCCTCGCCGACCGGGCGGATGCCCCAGGAGCGGTCGCGGCTGCCCAGCCAGGTCGCCGGGTCGACCGCGATCTCCTCGCCGTCGATCGCGATCGTGCCGCTCCAGCTCCCGAGCTGGGCGAACCGCTGGGCGTCGAGGGTGACCCGGCTGCCCGAGCGCAGCACGTGCGGCTGCTCCTGGACCACCGGGCAGGTGCCCTCCCAGGTCAGGTCGAGGGCCAGGCCGTCGGTCTCCTCGAGGACCACGCGGACCTGGTGGAGCGGGTCCGGGACCTCGACCCGGTAGCGGCCCACGTGCGGGTGGAGCCGGTCCTGGTCCATGAGGTCGGAGAGGTGGACCGCGGTCTGCTGCCCGTTGCGGGCCACGAGGACGAACGCGTCCTTGGTGCCGAGGTTCGGGTAGTAGCCCATGCCGGTGATGAGCATGATGTCGCCGGTGCGGTCGTGGGCGTTGAAGTACCAGCGGTCGTAGAAGTTCCGGTCGCTGCTGTTGGCGTAGGCCAGGGGCAGCGGCGCCTGGTGCAGCGGGAACTCGTCGAGCGGGATGATGCCGGGCACTACGCCCCCACTTCCTCGAGGAGCCGGTCGAGCAGCGGCTTGTGGTGGAAGAGCGACTCGAGGTCCTCGGGCGCCTCGATCTCGCCGAAGTGGATCTGCCGGGCCCCGGTGCGCATGAAGACGATCGCCCACTGCACGCCGTTGTAGACGTGGTACCAGCGCAGGTCGCCGAGCTCGGTGCCGGCGACGCGCTCGTACTCGGCGACGACGTCCTCCTCGCGCAGGAAGTGCGGCATGCCCGGCAGCTCCAGCATCCCGGTGATCGCCTCGAACACCTGGTGGGCGAACACGATCCAGGACACGTCGAGCTCGCGCGGCCCGATCGCCGCCATCTCCCAGTCGAGCACCGCCACGGGCTCGAAGTCGCGGTACATCATGTTGCCGATGCGCGAGTCGCCCCAGGCCAGCACCGCCTCGTCGGTCTCGGGGACGTTGGCCTCGAGCCAGGCCAGGGCCCGCTCGACGGTCGGCGACCGGCCGATGTCGGGGACCGCGAAGTCGTACCAGGCGCGGGTGCGGGCGAGGTTGCGCTCGAGCAGGGTCGCACCCTCGTGCGGCGGCTCGAGGAACGCGAAGGTCGTCGCGGCGTCGGGGATGGCGTGCAGCCGTGCCAGCACCGCGACGCTGTGGTCCTGGAGCCGACGCTGGTCCTCCGGGCTGGCGTCGTGCAGCCAGTTGTCGCCGAAGTTGTAGGGCAGCACGTCCTGCGGGACCACGCCGTCGACCCGGTCCATGAGGAAGAACGGCGTCCCCAGCACCTCGCCGGTCGGCTCCATCCAGCGCACGGTCGGGACCGGGACGTCGGTCAGCTCGCCGACCAGCCGCATGGCGTCGTACTGGTCCTGGAGGGCGTAGTCGGGGAAGACCGGGAGGTCGTGGGCGGCCGGTGCGACCCGCGCGACGTACTCACCGCGGCGCCGCTCGCCGTCCTCGGTCCACTCCGCGTCGAGGATGAGCGTCTCCGACGACATGCCGTTGGAGTCCACGCCGCTGTGCAGCGTCACGACCGGGTCGGGACCCTCGGGGAGCACGGTCGCCAGCCACGCGGCCAGCCGGTCGGGCAGGGTGCTGGCGTCCCTGCTGGAGCGCTGCATCTTCATGTCGGCCGGTGGGGGCGCCTGGGTCACGTTCCCTCCTGGTGCTGTGACGTCGGTCTCAGCATCATTGGAACGTGTTCTAGTTGTCAACGGGGGTGCGGTCCGCAGGAAATCCTTGCCGGCGATGTCCTGCGGGCCGGGACCCGTTCGTCTCTACAGTGAGAGCCGGCACCGGGCCGGCCCGCACGAGGAGATCACCATGCCGCAGTACGCAGCCATCATCTACAGCCGTGACGTCGACTGGACCCGGCCCGAGCACGCCGGCGCCATGCAGGAGTACAACGAGTTCGGTGCGGCGGCGGCCGCCGTCATCCGGGGCGGGGCGGCCCTCTACCCGACGCCGACCGCCACGACGGTCCGCACCACGGCCAAGGGGGGCGAGGTCTCGACTACCGACGGGCCCTACGCCGAGACCAAGGAGGCGCTGACCGGGTTCTACCTCCTCGAGTGCGCCGACCTCGACGAGGCGATCGCCTGGGCGGCCACCATCCCGGGCTCCTGGGACGGCGCCGTCGAGGTCCGGCCCGTCATCGACTTCGGGGGGTGACCTCGCAGCAACCGTCGGACGGGGACGAGGCGCGTCGCGTCCTGGCCGCGCTGGTGCGCGAGTCGGGGCGCGACGTCCTCGCCACCCTGGTGCGCTACACCGGGGACCTCGCGCTCGCCGAGGACGCCGTGCAGGACGCGTCGCTGCGGGCACTGGAGACCTGGGCCCGCGACGGCGTCCCGGAGAACCCGGTCGCCTGGCTGCGCCTGACCGCCCGCCGGCGCGCCATCGACCTGATCCGCCGCGAGGCGGGTCGCCAGCCCAAGGAGGCAGCCGCGATGCTCCTCGGTCCCGACGACGAGCCCGTCACCGGGTCCGTGGTCCAGGACGACCTGCTGCGCCTGGTCTTCACGTGCTGCCACCCCAGCCTCGCGCCCACCACCCAGGTCGCCCTGTCGCTGCGCACCCTTTGCGGGCTCACCACCGCGGAGGTCGCCCGCGCCCTCCTGGTCAGCGAGGCATCGATGGCCAAACGGCTGACCCGGGCCCGACAGAAGATCAAGCTCGCCCGCATCCCCTACCGCGTGCCGCCCGACCACGAGCTCCCCGAGCGGTGGGCAGCGGTCCTGGCCACCACCTACCTGCTCTTCAACGAGGGCTACGCCGCGACCGACGGTCCGGACCTGGTCCGCGACGACCTGGTCGACCAGGCCGTCCGCCTGGCCCGGCTGCTGGTCCGCCTCCAGCCCGACGACGCCGGGGCGGTCGGCCTGCTGGCGCTGATGCTGCTCCAGGACTCCCGGCGGGCGACCCGCGTCGGCCCCGACGGCCGCGCCGTGCTGCTCGCCGACCAGGACCGCACCCGCTGGGACGCCGACGAGATCGACGAGGGCGTCCGGCTCGTGGGTGAAGGCCTCCGCAGGACCCCCGACCGGCCGGACCGCTACGTCGTCCAGGCGGCGATCGCCGCCTGCCACGCGCTCGCCCCCTCCTACGACCGGACCGACTGGGCGGCGGTCGTGTCCTGGTACGACGTGCTCCTGCGGATCGACCCCGGACCGGTGGTCCGGCTCAACCGGGCGGCCGCGCTCGCCGAGCGGGACGGCGCCGCCGCCGGGCTCGCCGCGGTGGACGCGATCGACGGCCTGGCGGCGTACCCGTGGTGGCACGCCACGCGGGCGGTGCTGCTGCGTCGGCTCGGCCGCGACGACGAGGCGGCCGCCGCCGACGCGCTCGCCGACCGGCTCCCCCTCAACGACCCCGCGCGGCGCCTGCCCGAACCCGGCTGAGCCGGCCGCCTCACACGATGTCGCGCACCGTCACCCGGGCCTCGTCGGCCTCCTGGTCGGTGAGCATCAGCTGCGACTGGCGCTCGGCCTCGACCCGGCGCAGGTAGTGGTCGACCTCGTCGGCCGTCCGCGCGGCGTCCCAGCCGAGCTGCTCGGCCATCAGGGCCGCGACGCCCGGCGCGGCGGAGACACCGCGGTCGAAGGTCTCGATCGAGATCCGGGTCCGGCGGGTCAGCACGTCGTCGAGGTGCCGCGCCCCCTCGTGGGTGACCGCGTAGACGATCTCGGCCCCGAGGTGGTCCTCGGCGCCCTCGACCGGCTCGGCCAGGGTCGGCCGCGACTCCATCAGCGCGAGCAGGTCGTCGAGCTGGTCGCCGTACCGGCCGAGGAGGTGGTCGATGCGCGCGACGTCGAGGCCGGAGCGCCGGGCCAGCAGCACCCGCTGGTTGCGGCGGGTCTCCCAGCCCGCGGCGCCGAGCAGCGGCACCCGGTCGGTGATCGAGTCCCGCACGGCGAGGTGGTAGGTGGAGCGGAGCGTGTCGGCGGCGGCGTCCACGGCGTCGCGCCCCATCACGCGGTACGTCGTCAGCTTGCCGCCGGCGATCATGACCAGCCCGGGCACCGGCATCACGACGGTGTGCTCGCGCGAGATCCGCGAGGTCGGCTCGGACTCCCCGGAGAGCAGTGGCCGGAGCCCGGCGTACACGCCCTCGACGTCCTCGTGGTCGAGCGGCTCGCGCAGGATGGCGTTGACGTGGCCGAGGAGGTAGTCGATGTCGGCCCGCGACGCGGCCGGGTGCGCCTTGTCCAGGTCCCACGGCGTGTCGGTGGTGCCGATGATCCAGTGCCGCTCCCACGGGATGACGAAGAGCACCGACTTCTCGGTGCGCATGATGAAGCCCGCCTCGGAGCGGATCCGGTCGCGCGGCACGACCAGGTGGATGCCCTTCGACGCCTGCACGCGCAGCGCACCGTGTCCGCCCGCGAGGTCCTGGATCTCGTCGGTCCACACGCCGGCCGCGTTGACCACGACCCTGGCCCGGATCTCGAGGTCACGGTCCTGCTCCAGGTCCCGGGCGCGGACGCCGACGACGCGGTCGCCCTCGCGGAGGAACCCGGTCACCCGCACGCGCGTGGCCACGTGTGCGCCGTGGGCGGCGGCGGTGCGGGCGATGGTGAGCACCAGCCGGGCGTCGTCGACCTGGCAGTCCCAGTACTTGATCGCACCCGTGAGCGAGGCCGGGTCGAAGTCGGGGGCGATCCGCTGGACGCCACGCAGGGTGAGGTGCTGGTGGTGCGGCAGCCCCATGTCGTACTTGCCGAGCATCGCCATGCCGTCGTACATGCTGAGGCCGGCACCGATGTAGGCACGCTCCCAGACGCGGTGGGTCAGTGGGTAGAGGAACGGCACCGGCCGCACCAGGTGTGGCGCGAGGCGGGTGAGCAGCAGCCCGCGCTCCTGGAGCGCCTCGCGGACCAGGGCGAAGTCCATCATCTCGAGGTAGCGCAGGCCACCGTGGACGAGCTTGCTGCTGCGGCTGGAGGTCCCGCTGGCGAGGTCGCGCTGCTCGACCAGGCCGGTGCTGAGGCCCCGGCTGACGGCGTCGAGCGCGGTCCCGACGCCGACGATGCCGCCGCCCACGACGAGCACGTCGAGGTCGGCACGGCCCGGGGGGCCCTGCATCGCGGTCAGGGCGTCGTCGCGCGCCTGCGGGCTGAGCACACTGGACACGACCATGACGACAGTCTGTCGCACCGGTGCACACCGGATCCGGGGGATGCGAGGATCCGCGGACCCCCGGCACGGTTGAATGTCCGGGTGAGAGGGAACGCGTGGGCACCGGCGGTGCTGCTGGTCGCCCTCGTCGCCGGGTGCGGCTCGAGCGAGGCGCCCGGCGCGGAGCGGCTGCCGCCCGGCGGCCCCGCACCGGCGTCCTCCGGCACCCCCACCACGGCGGGGTCCGCACCGACCAGCGAGGAGCCGGCGCCGGCCAGGACCGTGTCGATCGTCATGGGCGGCGACCTGCTCTGGCACAACACGGTCTGGTTCAGCGCCGCGGAGGACGCGCGCCGCACCGGGTCGGGGGACGCCTACGACTGGGACCCGATGTTCGCGGCGCTGAAGCCGACCATCGAGGGCGCCGACCTGGCGATCTGCCACTCCGAGGTCCCGTTCGCCGCACCCGGGCAGGAGCCGGAGTCCTACCCGGTCTTCGCGGCCCCGCGCTCGATCGGCCCGTGGATCGCCAGCATGGGCTGGGACGCGTGCACGACGGCATCCAACCACAGCTGGGACCAGGGGTTCGACGGCGTCGTGACGACCGCGGACCTCCTCGACGCCCAGGGTGTCGCCCACGTCGGCACCTTCCGCACGCCCCAGGAGCGCAGGAAGCCGGTGATCCTCACGACCGAGTCCGGCGTCACGGTCGGGATCGTGGCCGGCACCTGGGGCCTCAACGGCTTCGTCCCGCCCGCGGACGAGGCGTTCGCGGTGTCGATGTGGGACGCCGACAACCTGATCGCCCAGGCCCACGCGGCCCGCGAGGCGGGCGCCGACGTGGTGATCGCGCACGTGCACTGGGGCACCGAGTACGTCCACACGCCCGACGCCAGCCAGGTCGCGCTCGCCGAGCAGCTCACCGCCTCGCCGGACATCGACCTGGTGCTCGGCGAGCACGCGCACGTCGTCCAGCCGATCACCAAGGTCAACGGCAAGTGGGTCGTCTACGGCATGGGCAACCAGGTCGCCCAGAACGAGGCGACGATGGCCGACACCTACGAGGGCATCACCATCGACTTCGAGCTCGCGGAGCAGCCGGACGGCGGCTTCCGGGTGGTCCGGCCGGCCTACGTCCCCACCCAGTGGAACCACTACACGCCGGGTGACCCGATCCGGATCCGGCCGGCCACCGGCGCCGGGCTGGCCTCGATCCGGCAGGACGTGAACCTGCTCGGGCACAACGCCGGGTTGGTGGAGGAGCCGCTCGTCACCCGATGACGACCTCGACCCGCTGGAACTCCTTGAGCTCGGTGTAGCCGGTGGTCGCCATCGACCGGCGCAGCGCCCCGATCAGGTTCATGGTGCCGTCGGCGACCCGCGAGGGGCCGAACAGGATCTCCTCGATCGTGCCCACGGTCTCGAAGCGGACCCGCTCGCCGCGCGGCAGCTCCCGGTGGTGCGCCTCGGAGCCCCAGTGCAGGCCGCGGCCCGGTGCGTCGGTCGCGCGGGCGAACGGCGAGCCGACCATGACGGCGTCGGCGCCGCAGGCGATCGCCTTGGCGACGTCCCCGGACTTGCCGATCGAGCCGTCCGCGATCACGTGGACGTAGCGGCCCCCGGACTCGTCGAGGTAGTCACGCCGGGCGGCCGCGACGTCGGCGACCGCCGACGCCATCGGGACGGCGACACCGAGCACGGTCCGGGTCGTGTGGGCCGCTCCCCCGCCGAAGCCGACGAGCACGCCGGCCGCACCGGTGCGCATCAGGTGCAGCGCGGCCTGGTGGGTCGCGCAGCCGCCGACGATGACCGGCACGTCGAGCTCGTAGATGAACTCCTTGAGGTTGAGCGGCTCGGCCTGCGACGAGACGTGCTCGGCCGAGACCGTCGTCCCGCGGATCACGAACATGTCGACGCCGGCGTCCACCACGGTCTTGGCGAACTCCTTGGTCCGCTGCGGCGACAGCGAGGCGGCGACGGTCACCCCGGACTCCCGGATCTCACGGAGCCGCTCGCTGATGAGCTCGGCCCGCACCGGCTCGCAGTAGATCTCCTGGAGCCGCCGGGTGGCGTCGTCGCCGTGGAGGCCGGCCACCTCCTCCAGCAGCGGGTCCGGGTCCTCGTAACGGGTCCAGAGGCCTTCGAGGTTGAGCACCCCGAGCCCCCCGAACCGGCCCAGGGCGATCGCGGTCGTCGGTGACATCACCGAGTCCATCGGCGCCGCGAGCACCGGGATGTCGAAGCGGTAGGCGTCGATCTGCCAGGCGGTGCTGATCTCCTCCGGGTCGCGGGTGCGCCGCGAGGGCACGATCGCGATGTCGTCGAAGGAGTAGGCGCGACGCGCACGCTTGGCCCGGCCGATCTCGATGTCCGTCACCGGAGCAGCCTAGCGAGCGTCACCGACCGGAGTAGTTGGGTGCCTCCACGGTCATCTGCACGCCGTGCGGGTGGCTCTCCTGGAGCGAGGCCTGGGTGATCCGGACGAACCGGCCCTTCTCCTGCAGCTCGGGGATCGTGCGGGCGCCGACGTAGAACATGGACTGGTTGAGGCCGCCGATGAGCTGGTGGGCGACCGCGGAGAGCGGGCCGCGGTAGGCGACTTGGCCCTCGATGCCCTCGGGGACGATCTTGTCGTCGCTCTCGACCTCGGCCTGGAAGTAGCGGTCCTTGGAGTAGGACTTCTTCCCCCGGCTCGACATCGCCCCGAGCGAGCCCATGCCGCGGTAGGACTTGAACTGCTTGCCGTTGACGAAGACCAGGTCGCCGGGCGACTCCTCGCAGCCGGCGAGCAGCGAGCCGACCATGACGGTGTCGGCCCCGGCGACGATCGCCTTCGCGATCTCGCCGGAGTGCTTGAGGCCGCCGTCGGCGATGACCGGGACGCCGGCGGCCCGGCAGGCCAGCGCCGCCTCGTAGACCGCGGTCACCTGGGGCACGCCGACCCCGGTCACGACCCGGGTGGTGCAGATCGAGCCGGGTCCGACCCCCACCTTGACCGCGTCGGCACCGGCCTCGACGAACGCCTGTGCGCCGTCCCGGGTGGCGACGTTGCCGCCGACGACCTGGACGTGGCGGGTCGCCGGGTCGGTCTTGAGCCGCTGGACCATGTCGAGGAGCATCCGGACGTCGCCGTGGGCGGTGTCGGCGACCAGCACGTCGACCCCGGTCTCGATGAGGGTGCCGGCGCGCTGCCAGGCGTCACCGAAGTAGCCGATCGCCGCACCCACGAGGAGCCGGCCGGCGTCGTCGTACGACGCGTTGGGGAACTGCTCGCCCTTGACGAAGTCCTTGACGGTGATCAGGCCGGTGAGGTGGCCCTGGGCGTCGACGAGCGGGAGCCGCTCGCGCTTGTGCCGGCGCAGCAGGACGGTCGCGTCCTCGCGGCTGATGTCGGAGGGGCCGGTGATGAGCGGCATCGGCGTCATCACCTCGTCGACCTTGGTGGTCGCCCACTCCGCGACCGGGGTGAAGCGCAGGTCGCGGTTGGTGATCATGCCGAGCAGCCGGTGGTCGGTGTCGACGACCGGGAAGCCGGAGATGCGGTACTCCCCCGCGAGCTGGTCGAGCTGCTCGAGCGTCGCGTCGGGGCCGATGGTGACCGGGTTGGAGATGATGCCGGTCTGGGTCCGCTTCACGAGGTCGACCTGGTAGGCCTGGTCCTCGATCGACAGGTTGCGGTGCAGCACCCCGAGGCCGCCCTGGCGCGCCATCGCGATCGCCATCCGGGACTCGGTCACGGTGTCCATCGCGGCGCTGACCAGCGGCACGTTGAGACGGATCTCGCGGGTCAGCCGCGTCGTCATGTCGATGTCCGTCGGCGCGAGGTCGGAGTGACCCGGCAGCAGGAGGACGTCGTCGTAGGTCAGGCCCAGGGTGGCGAACTTCTCGGGAACCTCCACTCCCGCATCCTACCGGTGGCTCACGCGCGCAGCGGCTTGAGGTCGCGCACCGGGATCCGGACGGTGAGGGTGTCCGACGCCATCCGGATCCGGCCCCGCAGTCCGGCCGCCATCACCATCGGCAGCACCGCCTGGTTGTCCGACCGGGTGGTCAGCACGATCTCGGCCGCGCCGAGCCCGCTCGCGAGCCGCGCCGCGTCGACGAGCAGCCGGGTGCCGATGCCGCGCCGCTGCCACCCGGGGTCGACCCGCAGCACCACCTCGCGGACGCCGTCTGCCAGGCTCTCGGGGCGCACCTCGGCCACGCCGACCGCGACCTCGTCGACCACCGCCGTGACCGTCTGGCCGTCGACGTCGTAGTCGGGGCTCGCTCCCTCGCCGACCCGCCGGCCGTTGCCCCCCGCGACGATGCCGCGGCTCCGCTCGAGGACGTCCGAGACCAGGTCGGCCAGCGCCGAGCCCCGGGCGTGCTCGGTCGCGGTGAACGGCGCCGTCCGGCGGACCTGGACCTGCACGTCACCCACGACCATGTCCATCAGGTCCTGCTCCGGGACCGATCCGGCCGGGCCGACGGGGTCGGACTCGGCGTCGAACAGCCGCGCCACGACCTCGGGGAAGGACATCGGCTGGGCCAGGATCGACCGCGCCGCCTGCACGTAGCGGGTCGGCTGGTCCATGAGCGCGGCCTCGGTGCACGGCGCCGCGCTCACCGAGTGGCCGCCGGACCTGCCGAGGAGCTCGGCGATCTCGGGCTCGCCCCACTCGTCCGGGGTGCGCAGGACCAGCTCGTCGGTCACCGACTCGACGCCCGGGAAGATCTGGAGGCCGAGGATGTTGACCCCGGCGGACCCGCAGCTCGCGGCCAGCGAGGCGAGCGCCCCCGGGCGGTCGGGCAGGGTCGTGCGCACTCTCCACAACATGGCGCCAGCGTGCGCCGGGGAGGTTGCCGGACGAGGTCCGTCGTGTT
The DNA here is from genome assembly GCF_044226305.1 of Nocardioides sp. Lineage (GTDB taxonomy): Bacteria > Actinomycetota > Actinomycetes > Propionibacteriales > Nocardioidaceae > Nocardioides. The sequence continues at coordinate 62,116 of NZ_JBGAHF010000019.1, forward strand.
TCGCGGAGGTGACGGTGCCGCCGGACCGCTGCTCGCAGGTTCACCATGGTCCCGTGGTGAACCGGCACTTCCCTCGCCGTGCCCACCGTGGGAAGTGCGGGTTCGCCTGCATCCCCTGGTGAAACTGAGCCGCCCGAGCCGCCCGAGCCGCCCGACCCGCCCGACGCACGAGGGCCCCGCCGGAACCGGCGGGGCCCGCGGGGGTGTGGTGGGTGGTGCGGGAGGTCAGTGACCGTGCCCGTGGCCGTGACCGGCGGCGGGAGCGGGCTCCTCCTCCTCGGGCTTCTCCACGATCAGCGTCTCGGTCGTCAGCAGCATGGCCGCGATCGAGGTGGCGTTGACCAGCGCGGAGCGGGTCACCTTGACCGGGTCGAGCACGCCCTGGGCGACCAGGTCGCCGTACTCGTCGGTCGCGGCGTTGTAGCCGTTGCCGGCACCGAGCTCGCGGACCTTGGTGGTCACGACGTAGCCGTTCTCGCCACCGTTCTCGGCGATCCAGCGCAGCGGCTCGTCGACCGACTTGCGGACGATCCGGACCCCGAGGGCCTCGTCGCCGGTGAGGCCGAGGTCGTCGGAGAGGACCGAGGCCGCGTGCACGAGCGCGGAGCCACCGCCGGGGACGATGCCCTCCTCGATCGCGGCGCGGGTCGCGGAGACGGCGTCCTCGATGCGGTGCTTCTTCTCCTTCAGCTCCACCTCGGTGGCGGCGCCGACCTTGATCACGCACACGCCGCCGGCGAGCTTCGCGAGGCGCTCCTGGAGCTTCTCGCGGTCCCAGTCGGAGTCGGTGCTCTCGATCTCGGCCTTGATCTGGTTGACCCGGCCCGCGACCTCGGCGGAGTCGCCGGCGCCGTCCACGATCGTGGTGTTGTCCTTGGTGACCACGACGCGACGGGCCTGGCCGAGGACCTCGAGGCCGACCTGGTCGAGCTTGAGACCGACCTCGGGAGCGACGACCTGACCACCGGTCAGGGTCGCGATGTCCTGCATCATCGCCTTGCGGCGGTCACCGAAGGCCGGGCTCTTCACCGCGACGGCGTTGAAGGTGCCACGGATCTTGTTGACGACCAGCGTCGAGAGCGCCTCGCCCTCGACGTCCTCGGCGAGGATGAAGAGCGGCTTGCCCGCGGCGATGACCTTCTCCAGCAGCGGGAGCAGGTCGGAGACGGCCGAGATCTTGCCCTGGTGCAGCAGGATGTACGGGTCGTCGAGGACGGCCTCCATGCGCTCCGGGTCGCTGACGAAGTACGCCGAGATGTAGCCCTTGTCGAACTGCATCCCCTCGGTGAACTCGAGCTCGGTGCCCATCGAGCTGGACTCCTCGACGGTGATGACGCCGTCCTTGCCGACCTTGTCGAAGGCCTGCGAGAGCAGGTCGCCGATCACGCTGTCGCGGCTGGAGATCGTGGCGACCGACGCCATGTCCTCGACCGACTCGACCTCGCGGGCAGCCTCCTTGAGCGCGTCGCCGACGGCCTCGGCCGCGGCGTCCATGCCGCGCTTGAGGCCCATCGGGTTGGCGCCGGCGGCGACCGAGCGCAGGCCCTCGTGGACCATCGCCTGGGCCAGGACGGTCGCGGTCGTCGTACCGTCACCGGCGACGTCGTTGGTCTTGGTCGCGACCTCCTTGCACAGCTGCGCACCGAGGTTCTCGAACGGGTCGTCCAGCTCGATCTCACGCGCGACGGTCACACCGTCGTTGGTGATGGTCGGGGCGCCCCACTTCTTGTCGAGGACGACGTAGCGGCCCTTGGGGCCGAGCGTCACCTTGACGGTGTTGGCGAGCGCGTCGACGCCGCGCTCGAGGGCGCGTCGGGCGTGCTCGTCGAACTCCAGGATCTTGGGCATTTCTCTCCTACGTCACGAAACTGAACCGGGTCGTGTGCCCGAGAGCGCGCCGGAGCACGTCTTCAGGCACACGACCCGGAGGAAATCAGGAAACGACAGCCAAGACGTCGCGCGCGGAAAGGATGAGGTACTCCTCGCCGGCGTACTTGACCTCGGTGCCGCCGTACTTGCTGTAGATGACCTTGTCGCCCACGCTCACGTCGAGCGGGACCCGGTTGCCGTTGTCGTCGATCCGGCCCGGACCGATGGCCAGGACCTCGCCCTCCTGGGGCTTCTCCTTGGCGGTGTCCGGGATGACCAGGCCCGAGGCCGTGGTCTGCTCGGCGTCGAGCGGCTTGACGACGATGCGGTCCTCGAGAGGCTTGATGTTGACCGACACTTCTGATCAACCTCCACTTTCTGGCACTTCGTATGTGTGTTGGGTGGTGCACGTCTGGTGCCTGCGTTTCGGGTACGCCGTCGCGGGGGCCGCACCGTGTCGCAAGCTTTGGCACACTCACGAGGAGAGTGCCAGATCAGAAACTAGCACTCTCACCGGCTGAGTGCCAGGGACCCCCCGGTGCGGGAGGATTCGGCGATGGACCTCGAGGCGTTCCGCTGGCTGCTGACCGACGACGGCCAGGAGCTGCTCGCCGTGGCGGCCCGGGACCTCGAGGGTGCGGGCGACGACTCGCTCGCCGCAGTCGAGCGGCTCCGGCGGACGGCCTCGGCCGAGCACGCCGCGGCCGCCCTCACCCAGGCGACGCTGCGGGTCCGCGGGCGGGCGAAGTTCGGGGACCTCGCGGACCGCATGTACTTCACGCCGGACGGGCTCGAGCAGGCCACCCGGCTGCGGGTCGCCGAGCACCGTGCGGCCCGGCTGGTCGCCTCGTCGGCACGCACCGTGCTCGACCTCGGCTGCGGCATCGGCGGCGACCTGATCGCGGCCGCGCGGGCCGGCCTGGTCGGCGCCGGGGTCGACCTGGACCCGGTGCGGGTCGCCGTCGCCCAGGCCAACCTCGCGGCGCTCGGCCTGCCCGGCGCCGTGAGCGTCGCCGACGCCACGACGCTGGACACGACGCCGTTCGACGTCGCCTTCGCGGACCCCGCCCGCCGGTCGGCGCGGGGGCGCACCTTCGACGTCGACGACTGGACCCCGCCGTGGTCCTTCGTCGAGGGGCTGCTGACCCGCGACTCCTGCGTCAAGGTCGCGCCCGGGATCCCGCACGAGCTGGTGCCCGCGGGCGTCGAGGCGGAGTGGGTGAGCGACCACGGCGAGGTCAAGGAGGCGGCGCTCTGGTCTGGCCGGCTCGCGACGACGGAGCGCCGGGCGACGGTGATCGGCGAGGGCGGCCTGGCGACCCTGACCGACGAGGACGGCCCGGCAGCCGGCGAGGCGGGCGGGCAGGTCCGCGCGGTCGGCGGCTACCTCTACGAGCCGGACGGCGCGGTGATCCGGGCCGGGCTGGTCACCGCGGTGGCCGCCGGGGTCCAGGGCGGGCTGGTGGACGAGCACATCGCCTACGTGACGTCCGACCAGGCCTTCCGCACCCCCTTCGCGCGCGGCTACACCGTGCTCGAGGAGCTCCCGTACCGCGAGAAGGCGCTGCGCGCGGCACTGCGCGAGCGCGGGGTCGGTCGGCTGACGATCAAGAAGCGCGGGGTGGACGTGGTGCCCGAGCAGCTGCGCAAGCGCCTGGACCTGCACGGCGAGCAGGACGCGACCATCGTGCTGACCCGGGTCGCCGGCCACGGGACCACGCTCCTCGTCCGGCCCTTCTGACCGCAGCCGGACGTGGAGCCGGCCCCCCGCAGGAGTCTCGAGGACTCCCGCGGAGGGCCGGAGGTGCTGGTGGTGCCGGTTCGCTCAGACGGCGTGCGGGACCGCGGCAGGAACCGCAGCCTTCGCTTCCTTCTCGACCTTGCGGCCGTGCCAGATGCCCAGGCCGAAGAGGACCAGGAGGAGGGCCGCTCCGACGAAGGAGACGATCGCGGCGATGCCGGCGATGGTGCCGATGGTCGCGAACGCGTAGCCGTAGAGGAGCAGGCCGCGCAGGGTGTTGCCCATGAACAGGGTCTGCCGCAGACCGGCCAGCGCCTGGCCTTCCTCGGTCGCCTGCTGCTCGGGAGTCATGGTGATGTACTCGCCGCTGACCTCTTCGTAGGTGCGGCCGTCCGGGGCAGCGTCCGTCGCGCTGGCCTCGTTCATGTGGACGAGGATGTAGTGGTTGGCGAACGCCTTGGCCTCGGGGCCGGTGTCGAGCTGGCTGCCGGCGTAGGGCTTCAGGGCGTCGGCGTCAGCCTTGGGCAGACCGCTGAGGGCGTCGCCCTCGGGCATCGTGATGCCCTGCATGGTCAGCTGGTCGTTCACCTGGTCGCCGATGAAGGTGTGGGCCCACCACAGCAGGCCACCGGCCAGGAGCAGGACGACGGCCATCAGGAGCCCCGTCCAGGAGATGAACTTGTCGAATGCCGAGCGCATCACGCGCCTCCTCGTGCTGGCGGGGAACTCCGTTGTCTCCGCTTCGTGACACACGCTATGAACGGGTCCCGGTGGTTCCGCAGAGTCGGAGGACCGCGGCCCAGAGGCGCAAGGTCCTGACATCGGGGGACCTTCGCGGTGCTACCGGGACACGAGCCCGGCGCAGCCGGGACATCGGCCCGGCGCCGTCAGCCCAGCGTGGCCCGCTCGGCGCCGATCGTCGTGTCGTCGCCGTGGCCCGTGTGCACCACCGTGTCGTCGGGCAGCGCGAACAGCCGGGCCCGGATCGACTCCACGATCAGGTCCGCGTCGGAGAAGGAGCGGCCGGTCGCGCCGGGCCCGCCCTGGAAGAGGGTGTCGCCGGTGAACACGCACCCGAGGTCGGAGGCGTGGAGGCAGACCGCGCCCGGCGCGTGGCCCGGGGTGTGCAGCACCGTGAGCGTCGTGCCGCCGACGTCGATGCGCACGCCGTCGGCCAGGTCGAGGTCCCAGAGGTACCCGTGCTCGTCCTGGGGGAAGGTCAGCTCCCACAGCGGCCGGTCGTCGGGGTGCAGCATGATCGGCGCTCCCTGACCGCCGTTGACCCGCTCCCGCAGCTGCGGCGCGACCCGGACGTGGTCGTCGTGGGCGTGGGTGCAGACGATCGCCCTGACCCGCCGGTCGCCCACCACGGCGAGGATGCCGTCCACGTCGTGCGGGGCGTCGATCACCACGCACTCGTCGTCGTCCCCGACGACCCAGACGTTGTTGTCGACGTCGAAGGTCTGCCCGTCGAGGCTGAAGGTGCCGCTGGTGACACCGTGGTCGACCCGTGCCGGACCGGCCATCAGAGGACCACGACCGAGCGGAGCACCCCGCCCTGGTGCATCTTCTCGAACGCCGCCTCGACGTCGCCGATGCCGATCTCCTCGGTCACGAACGCGTCGAGGTCGAGCCGACCCTGCTGGTAGAGGTCGACGAGCATCGGGAAGTCGCGAGACGGCAGGCAGTCGCCGTACCAGCTGGACTTCAGCGACCCGCCCCGGCCGAACACGTCGATCAGCGGGAGATCGGGGACCTTCATGTCGGGCGTCGGCACGCCGACCAGGACCACCGTGCCGGCCAGGTCGCGGGCGTAGAACGCCTGCTTCCACGTCTCCGGGCGGCCGACCGCCTCGATGACGACGTCGGCGCCGAAGCCGCCGGTGAGCTCCTGGATCGCGGCAACCGGGTCGGTGCTGCTGGAGTCCACGGTGTGCGTGGCGCCCATCCGCCTCGCCGCCTCCAGCTTCTTCGCGTCGATGTCGACGGCGATGATCGGGCTCGCGCCGGCCAGCGCCGAGCCCGCGACCGCGGCCACCCCGACCCCGCCGCAGCCGATCACGGCCACCGAGGTGCCGCGGGTGACCGCACCGGTGTTGATGGCGGCGCCGATGCCGGCCATCACCCCGCAGCCGAGCAGGCCGACGGCAGCCGCCCGGGCCGACGCGTCGACCTTGGTGCACTGCCCGGCGGCGACCAGCGTCTTCTCGGCGAACGCCCCGATGCCCAGTGCCGGCGACAGCTCCGTGCCGGCGTCCGGTCCGTCGGCCAGGGTCATCTTCTGGGTGGCGTTGTGGGTGGCGAAGCAGTACCACGGCTGGCCGCGCCGACAGGCCCGGCAGTCGCCGCAGACCGCGCGCCAGTTGAGGATCACGAAGTCGCCCGGCGCCACCGTGGTGACGTCCGGCCCGACGGCCTCGACCACCCCGGCGGCCTCGTGGCCGAGGAGGAACGGGAACTCGTCGTTGATCCCGCCCTCGCGGTAGTGCAGGTCGGTGTGGCACACCCCGCAGGCCTGCACCTGCACCAGCGCCTCCCCCGGACCGGGGTCCGGCACGTTGATGGTGACGAGCTCGACGGGCTGTCCCTGGGCGCGAGCGATGATCCCCTTGACCTGGTGCATGGGGCCAGCCAAGCGGATCACGCGAGAATTGCAACCATCCCGCGCGGGTCCGCGTCTGGGGAGTGTGCTGACAGACGAAGCAGAGGTGACGACGGTGGATCGGGACACCGACTTCACGGCGTACCTCGAAGCGCGCCAGGGACGGCTGCTGCGCACGGCGTACCTGCTCACCGGCGACCAGCACCAGGCCGAGGACCTGCTGCAGACGTCGCTGGCGAAGCTGTACCTCGCGTGGGACCGCGTCCAGGACCGTGGCTCGGTGGACGCCTACGTCCGCCGGATCATGGTCAACGAGAACAACTCGCTGTGGCGGCGGGCCTGGAAGCGCCGCGAGCAGTCCCACGACGTCGTCCCGGAGACCGCTCCCGTGCACGACGTGTACGACGAGGGGCTGGGCGCCTCGGTGTGGGAGGTCGTGCAGACGCTCCCCCGCCGGGCCCGCGCGGTCGTGGTGCTGCGCTACTACGAGCAGCTGAGCGAGGCCGAGACCGCCGAGGTGCTCGGCATCTCGGTCGGCACCGTCAAGTCCCAGACCAGCCGGGCACTCGCGTCGCTGCGCGAGCGGACGCCGGCGGAGCTGAACCCGACCAGCCGTCCGACCGACGGGGAGGAGGAGTGATGACCGAGGAGACCTTCGTCCGGGAGCTGGAGCGCCGCGCGGACCACGTCCACGGAGCGCCACTCTCCTTCGACGACGTGCGCGGCACCGCGCACCGCATCCGGCGCCGGCGCCGGGCCGCGACCGCCGCCGTGGCGGCGGCCGCCGTGGCGCTCGTCGTCGTGGTGCCGACGCTGCTGGTCGGCGGCCACGAGAAGCGCGGCCTGGAGCCGGCGCCGTCGCCGGTCAGCCCCGGGGCTTCCGTGCTGCACGACGGTGTCGTCACGCTGTCGGGTGGTGGCAGCGTCCCGGTCGACCTCGACAACGAGGACGTGGTCCAGCTCGGCGTCCTCACCGACGGCCGGATCGTGGTCGCCACCCAGCGGCCGTACGCCGTCAGCGTGTACGCCGCCGACGGCTCGCTCGACCGGCGGTACCCCGTGGAGACGAACACGTTCACGATGAGCGCCGCCGACGACGCCGTCGCGTGGGTGGCCGACGACTTCACCGTGCGGGTGCTGACCAGCGGCCAGCCGGAGCCGACGACGTTGCCGGGCATCCCGATGCCCGGCGAGGCGGCCGGCAGCATCGACGCCGTCCTCGACCCCGAGCACCTGCTGGTCGGCGACCACACCACGACGACGGACGAGCTCACGCCCGACGGGACCCGCGACCTCGGGCTGCGCGACCTGCCGCTGGACGAGCAGTTCAGGGTGGTCGACGTCAGCCCCGACGGGAAGCTCTGGGCGGTCTCGTTCCTCCCGGGCGAGAACGACCAGTACGGGTGCTCGGGGCTCTACGACCCCGAGGCCCGCCTGGTCGTGGCGCGCAGCTGCGACGTCCACGCGACCAGGTTCGCGCCGGACGGGGAGCACCTGCTCAGTGCCGTCTACGAGAACAACATGACCGGTGACGAGACCGTCGTCGACCTCCACCTGGAGCCGGTGTTCACGTCGCGCCTCACGGGCTCCGTGGTCAGCCGGGTCGGGTGGGCCGACGCCGACCACCTGCTCGTGGCGATGGCCGATCTCGACGGTCAGGACTGGCAGCTCGTGCGCGAGCGGGCGGTGCCGCCCCTCGGTGACGGCGACCCCGAGGTGCTCGACGGGCCGGCACCGGGGGGCAACCCCGAGACCACCGCCGAGTACGTGCTGTCGGAGTAGTCGCTAGAACGTCTCGCCCCTGCGCCACGCCATCTCCTGCAGCTCGAAGGTGTTGCCGTCGGGGTCGGCGAAGCTCGCCCCCCGGACCCCGCCACCGAAGTCGTGGACCTCGCCCACCTCGACACCGCGGCGGAGCAGCTCGGCCCGTGCCTCGTCGATGTCCTCCACCACCAGGTGCAGGCCCCGGATGCTGCCGGGCTCGCCCCGGTAGACGTCCAGGCCGGTGCCGAAGCCGATCGAGCAGCCCGAGCCCTCGGGCGTCAGCTGGACGACCCGGACCCCCTCGGCGGGCTGCACGTCGACGTCCTTGGTGAAGCCGAGCCGGTCGGCGTAGAACGCGATGGACCGCTCCACGTCGGCGACCGGCAGCGGGACGAGCTCGAGCTTCATCTTCACGGGTCGGCCTTCCCTGCGGCGGTCCTGGTCTCCGCGAGCATCGCACAGGGCCGCGGCACGGCTCGCGAGCCGGTGTCAGACGAGCACCTCGGTGACCGGGAGCGACGAGTCGGCCGGCAGGTCCAGGGCGGACGGGGTGCGGCCGCGGGCGACCATCTCGGCGCCCAGGGCCGCGACCATCGCGCCGTTGTCGGTGCACAGGCCCGGGCGCGGGACCCGCACCCGGATGCCCTGGGCCGCCGCACGCTCCTCGGCCATCACCCGCAGCCGTGAGTTCGCCGCCACCCCGCCGCCGATGAGGATGTCCTCGATGCCCTGGCTGACCGCGGCGTCCACGGCCTTGCGGGTCAGCACGTCGCAGACCGCCTCCTGGAAGGACGCGGCCACGTCGCCGACCGGCACCGGTTCGCCGGAGCGCTCGCGCGCCTCGACCCACCGCGCGACGGCCGTCTTGAGCCCGGAGAAGGAGAAGTCGAAGCGGTGCCGCTCCAGGTCGCGGCGCGAGGTGAGCCCGCGCGGGAAGTCGATCGCGACGCTGTCGCCCTCGCGCGCAGCCCGGTCGATGTGCGGACCGCCGGGGAACGGCAGCCCCAGCAGCCGGGCGACCTTGTCGAAGGCCTCCCCCGCCGCGTCGTCGATGGTCGCACCGAGTGGCTCGACCCCGGAAGTCACGTCCTCGACCCGCAGCAGCGAGGAGTGCCCGCCGCTGACCAGCATCGCCAGGCACGGCTCCGGCAGTGCGCCGTGCTCGAGCTGGTCGACCGCGACGTGGGCGGCGAGGTGGTTCACCCCGTACAGCGGCTTGCCCAGGCCGATCGCCAGCGCCTTCGCGGCGGCGACGCCGACCATGAGCGCGCCGGCGAGGCCGGGACCGCTCGTCACGGCGATCGCGTCGACGTCGTACAGCGCGATGCCGGCCGTCTCGCAGGCCCGCTCGATCGTGGGGACCATCGCCTCGAGGTGGGCCCGGCTGGCCACCTCCGGCACGACGCCACCGAAGCGCGCGTGCTCGTCCACGCTGCTCGCCACGGCGTCGGCCAGCAGCGTGCGGCCGCGGACGATCCCGACGCCCGTCTCGTCGCAGGACGTCTCGATGCCGAGGACCAGGGGCTCGCTCATGGGGCCATCTTCACACCGGCCACGAGCAGACGTAGGTTGACCCGGTCAACCGCACCTCCAGCACCTCACCAGGAGCACCCGCCATGCGATTCTCGGGACGCACCGTCCTGCGCGCGCTCGCCACCGTGACCGCGACCGGGCTGGTCGTCGGCACGGCCGCGACCGCCCAGGCCCGCACCGTCGACGACTCCACGCTCACCCCGCACACCCACTTCGTCGTGCAGCCGCTCAACCCGGACGGCACCGCGCCCGCCCCGCCGGCCAACGGGGAGAAGATCCCGAACATCGACTCCGACAAGTCGACGATCCGGAAGTACTACAACGCCACCGGCGGCATCGCCGACAAGTCCAGCTCGCCCTACATCAGCGAGCTCCAGGGCATCGAGCAGGCGATCCTCAGCCAGCTGCCCGACCCCGCGCCCGCGGCCCACCTGGCCGTCGTCTTCGACGCCGACGACACCACGCTGTGGACCTACGACATGGAGGACGCGGCGATGCACTTCAACTTCGACCCGGCGCTCCAGAACACCTGGGTGCAGGAGGGCCGGTTCCCGGCGACCCCGGGCATGCCGGCGCTGGTCCAGGAGGTCGCGGACCGCGGGTACGACGTCTACGGCATCACCGGGCGCGGCGCGAGCCAGGAGGAGGCGACCCTCCAGAACCTCACCAAGGTCGGCTACGACGCCTTCGACGCCGACAACTTCTTCACCAAGTTCGACGCCACCTCGCCGAAGCCGGACTACCTGGACTGCCACACGAGCGTCGACCCGAACGACGACCCGGCGAAGTGCACGACCGTCGAGTACAAGGCCGGCACCCGCGCCCACATCGAGTCGACCGGCGAGACGATCGTCCTCAACATCGGCGACCAGTACTCCGACCTCCAGGGTGGGCACGCACTGCACAGCGTGAAGCTGCCCAACCCGACGTACTACCTGCCCAGCCCGGACGTCGAGGGCGCCCCGGCCGGCGACAGCGAGCTCGCGCTGCCGACCGAGTTCGACATGGCGCCCGACGGGTCCAGCGGCCTGACCGTCCCCGGGGACCACATCCCCAACATCGACAACGTCAAGGCCGAGATCCGCGGCTACTACGGCGCCACCAACGGCATCGCCGCCAAGGACTCCTCGCCCTACATCACCCAGATGACCAACATCGCCAAGCGGTGGAAGGCCAAGCTCCGCGACGTCTGCGCCACCGGCGTCAGGCGCGGCCAGCACCCGGCCGTGGTCTTCGACGCCGACGACACGACCCTGTGGACCTACGACATGGAGGACGGGGCGATGAAGTTCAACTTCGACCCGACGCTCCAGAACACCTGGGTCCAGGAGGGCCGCTTCCCGGCGACGCCGCGGATGCCGGGCGTCGTCTCGGCCGCGGCGAAGGCGGGCTGCAAGATCGTCGGCCTGACCGGACGGAACAACGCCCAGCGGGTCGCGACGCTCGACAACCTGGCGCGGTACTACCACGACGCGGACGGCAACCCGCTGTTCAAGTCGGCGTTCTACTTCACCAAGTGGACGAGCACCGACACCCCGCCGGCGTACGTCGACTGCGGGCTGGACGGCAACGACGCGTCCTGCTCGACGATCGACTACAAGGCGTCGACGCGGAAGCACGTCCAGGACGACCTCGGCCTGCACGTCGTGGCGAACTTCGGCGACCAGTTCAGCGACCTGATCGGCGGCTCGTCCGACCGCGCGGTGAAGCTGCCGAACCCGACGTACTACCTGCCCTGACCGACCGGCTGGGCGCCGCCGCAGGCGGGGCCCAGCCCGAGGCGGAGGACGACCGCCGTGGCGCCGTCGCGGTAGTAGCGGCGGCGCCGGTCGACCTCCACGAAGCCCCGCGCGGCGTAGAAGGACAGCGCGCCGGCGTTGTCCTCGCGCACCTCGAGCAGCAGCCGGTCGGCGCGCCCCTCCCGGGCGGTGGCGACGACGGCGTCGAGCAGGGCGGTCGCCAGGCCGGTGCGCCGGTGGACCGGGTCGACCGCGATCCGCTGCAGCTCGGCGATGTCCCCGGCGACGCTCGCGACGGCGTGCCCGACGACGCTCCGGGCCGCGCCGGTGCCGGCCTCCGCGACCAGGTAGTGCACGGTCGGCAGCCGGCCGGCCACGCCCTCCGCGACGAGGGCCTCGGACCAGGCGTCGGCACCGAGGTTGTCCCGCTCCAGGGCCGCGATCGCCGGCACGTCGGCGGCGGTCGCGGGCCGGACGGTCACGACACGCGCTTCGGGGCGTGCGGGGTGGCGGCGTCCGGACGGCGCAGGTAGAGAGGGTCGGGGTCCCGCAGCTCCACGAGCTCCTCGGCCACCGCGCGGGCCAGCCAGCCGGCGCTCGGTGCCGACGGCCCGACCCGGTGCGGGAACGCCTCGGGGTAGAGCTCGGCACCCGGCCCGACGGCCGGTGCGTCGGTGCCGACGTCGGCCGGCCGGGCGACCAGCGGCCCGTCCAGGCGCGCCCCCTGCACGTCGTACGACGCGAGGTAGACCTCCTTGCGGCGCGCGTCCGTGGCCACGACGAAGTCGCGGTCCACGGCACTGCTCGCCACGGCCTCGACGGCCAGGACGTCGAGCGAGCAGACGCCGTACACGGGGATCTCGAGCACGTAGGCGAGCGTGCGCGCGGTGACCAGCCCGACCCGCAGGCCGGTGAACGGCCCCGGGCCGACCCCGACCGCGATCGCGGTGAGGTCCTGGCGCACCAGGCCGGCGTCGGTCAGCGCCCGGTCCACGAGGGGCGCCAGCTGCTCGGCGTGCTTCATGGTCCGCTCGGCGGTCAGCTCGAGGACGACGCCGTCACCGTCGTGCAGGGCGACGGTGACCAGAGGGGTGGCCGTGTCGAAGGCGAGGAGCACGCGCCGAGGCTAACGCGCCGGCATGCGCTTGCCGATTCCTTGCCGATTCCTTGCTGACTTGTTGATCCGGTGTGGGGCTGATGTGGAGATCGACGTCCTACTGTCATCCGTACCGGTGGAGGGAACACACCGGACCCGGAGGACCAGCCGAGGAAGTGGCCCGCCGGGACAAGCACAGATGGTCGGACACGACGCGGAGCGTGGGGATCCGCGGGCGCGCTGGGGGGAGCGTCACCGGTGGTCCGACAGGCCCGCTCCGCGCGCTCGGTTCCCCGAGAAGGCGGGGCGGGCCTTCTGTGCGTCCAACCCGCCGCGGCGTCAGCCCTCGTCCTGCGGACCGGCCAGCTCCACGACGATGTCGAGGTGCCCAGCGTGCCGGGCGTACTCGGCCAGCACGTGGAAGCAGATCCACTCGAGCGTCGGCGGGTCCGCGGCGAACCGCCCCCCGGGCGATGCCCGCGCGTCCAGCGGGAAGTCGCGCAGCACCGCACGGGTGCGCTCGGCGACCGCCCAGAGCCGGGCCACCAGCTCCTCGGCCGTGACGTCGTCCGCGACCGCCCAGCGCCCGTTCTGCTCGGGGTCCCACGGCTCGTCGACCGTCCAGTCGCCCCACGGCTCGGCGACCTCCTCGCCGAGGAAGCCCCACACGAACCAGCGCTGCTCCATGTGCAGCACGTGGCTGAGCAGCTCCAGCGGCGTCCACCCGGACGGCAGCCGGGTGGTCCGCTGCTCGGCGTCCGAGAGCCGCAGCACCACCGTCGCGATGTCGTCGCGCACCCAGTCGAGGTACGCCGCCCAGCGGTCCGCGCCCGCCGGGCCGTGCTTGCCGGGCTCGCCGTCCGCGCGGGCCACCCGCTCGTCCTCGGTCACCCCTCGATGATGTCAGCGGTGGGGAACCCGTGCTCGACTCCCCACGCGACCGCCTGCGTGCGACTGGTCACGCCGATCTTGGCGTAGGCGGCGCGGATGTAGGACTTCACCGAGTTGATGCTCAGGTAGAGCTCGGCGGCGACCTCCTCGTTCGACCGGCCGCGCACGATGAGGCCGAGCACGTCCAGCTCGCGGGGCGACAGGTTCGCGTCGCGGCCGAGCTGGCGCCGCAGGTCGGCCTGGTTGTCGAGGTCGGCCTGCGAGCCGTCCTGCAGGTGGCCGGCGGCGAACGACTCGACGGCGGCCACCAGGTCCGCGGCGTCGACGCCGATCGGCACGACCGCCGCCGCGCCCATCACGAGTGCGCGAGCGCCGAGGCCCGGCTGGAGCTCGCGGGACAGGGCGAGCACCCGGTCGGGGTGCGCCTTGAGCGCCTTCTCGAGCTCGGTGTCGCCGTGGCTGAGCCCGAGGACGTCGAAGAGGACGACCTCGACCTCGGCGAGGTCGGTGCCGTCCTCGACGACCAGGACGCGGTCGGCGTACGGCGCCAGCAGGCTGCGGACACCGGCTCGCACGATGGGGTGGTCAGAGATCAGGGCCACACGGATGGCGCGGGACCAGCGGGCCGCGGACGGCATGCTCATCACCTCGTCAGGGATCGGACCATGTCCGAATTCCCGGCTCCGCGGCCGCCCAAACGCGGGCTGGACCAGTCGTGACCGACCCCACCCGGCGGCTACTCCACGCGGTTGCCGTCCTCGTCCCAGTGCTCGGCGACCTTCTTGCTCGGCTGCACCCGCGGCGGCTCGCCCGGCATCTTGGGGTAGTCGGGCGGGAAGTTCAGCTCGCCGCCGGGCAGCTCCTCCCACAGCCGCAGCAGCGGCTCGAGGGAGTAGGCCGTGTCGTCGATGCTCGCCCACGGGTCGCCGTCCGCGACCCGCTCGGGCACCGTGAACAGGTTGAACCCACCGGGGTCGGTGAGCGTCGCGAGCTCCTCCCAGGTGACCGGCGTCGAGACCGGGGCGCCGGGGAGCGGGCGCAGCGAGTAGGCCGAGCCCATCGTCCGGTCCCGGTTGTTCTGGTTGAAGTCGACGAAGATCCGCTCGCCCCGCTCCTCCTTCCACCAGTCGACGGTCACGCCCTCGTCGCGCCGGGCCAGCTCGCGGCCGAAGCCGATCGCGGCGTGCCGCACGTCGGTGAACTCCCAGCGCGGCTCGATCCGCACGAAGACGTGGACGCCGCGGTTGCCCGAGGTCTTCGGGTAGCCCCGCAGCCCCAGCTCCTCGAGCAGCTCCTTCGCGACGCCGGCGACCCGGACCGCGTCCGTGAACGACGTGCCCGGCTGCGGATCGAGGTCGATGCGCAGCTCGTCGGGCCGGTCCACGTCGCTGCGGCGCACCGGCCAGGGGTGGAAGACGAGCGTGCCCATGTGGGCGCACCACACCGGCACCGCGATCTCGGTCGGGCAGATCTCCTCTGCCGTCCGGCCCGAGGGGAAGGTGATCTCGACCGTCTCGAGGTAGTCGGGAGCGCCCTGGGGCACCCGCTTCTGGTAGAACGCGTCGGCGTCGCGGTCCTGGGGACCGGTCGCCAGCCGCATCCCGGGGCGGACCCCGGAGGTCCACCGCTCCAGCGCGGTCGGGCGGTCGCGGAGGGCTCGCATCAGGCCGTCGCCCACGCTCGCGAAGTACTCCGCGACCATCAGCTTGGTGACCTCGGGCGTGCTGTCGGTGGCCTCGTAGATCACCCGGTCCGGGCTCGAGACGCGCACCGCGCGCCCGCCTGCGTCGACCTCGGCGGCTGCAGCCTTGGCCATGGTCAGAGGCTCCCGGATCCGTCCATGGCGCCACGCTAGCCGCAGCCGGGGACGACGTCAGGGCACCGGCACCGGCTCGAGGACGACCACGGCGGTCTCCCGCGGTCGCCGGACGGCGGAGAGGGAAGCACTCAGTCAGAGCAGCGAGTTCGGCTGGAAGGTAGGTCGCCGGTCGTCGTCCTCACGCGCGGCGCGCACGAACTCGAAGCCCGCGGTGGTCACCAGCTCCGACTCCGGACGGTCGCGCAACGAGGCCGCGCACGCGACGTGCATCGGCGGGAGGTGGAAGGCGTTGCGGCCCACCTCCTGGGGCGTGCCACGGAACGCGATCGGCCGGCCCAGGGCCTCGCCGCACACCCCGCAGATCCGGCTGAGCGCGCACTGGGTGACCCACCGTCGGGTCAGGAGGCGCTGCGCATCCATCCACCCAGCTCCTTCCGGCGCGGCGGCCGCTCGGCGTCGGTCCTGCGTCGGCGGGACCGCTCCGGCGACGGCGGCTCGGGCTGGTCGCTCGAGGTCATCCCGTTGGGCAGCGACAGCTTGATGATCGTGCGCAGCGCCTGGCCGTACTGCCGGTGCAGCGGTCCGGTGGTGTACGGGATGTCGTACTTCTCGCACAGCTGCCGCACCCGGACCGCGATCTCGGAGTAGCGGTTGCTCGGCAGGTCCGGGAAGAGGTGGTGCTCGATCTGGAAGCCGAGGTTGCCGGACATGACGTGCAGCAGCGGTCCGCCGTCGAAGTTGGCCGAGCCCAGCATCTGGCGCAGGTACCACTCCGCCCGGGTCTCGTCCTCGATCTCCTCCTCGGTGAAGTGCATCGCGCCGTCGGGGAAGTGGCCGCAGAAGATGATGACGTAGGACCACAGGTTCCGGGTCAGGTTGGCGGTCGCGTTGGCGACCATGACGGTCTTCCACTGCTTGCCGGCCAGCGCCGGGTAGACGACGTAGTCCTTGAGCACCTGGTTGCGGCCCTTGCGGAAGATCTGGCGCAGCTGGCGCTTCATCTCCTTCGGGTCCTTCTCGCCCTTGCGGATCCGCTCGATGTCCAGGTCGTGCAGGGCGACGCCCCACTGGAACAGGGTCGCGAGCAGGGCGTTGTAGACGGGCTGCCCGATGTTGACCGGCGACCACTTCTGCTCGCGGGCCATGCGGAGGATGCCGTACCCGATGTCGTTGTCGTAGCCGAGCACGTTGGTGAACTGGTGGTGCACGTAGTTGTGGCTGTGCTTCCACTGCTCGGCCGGCTGGGCGGTGTCCCACTCCCAGTTGGAGGAGTGGATCTCCGGGTCGTTCATCCAGTCCCACGCCGGGTCGTTCATGATTGCGTGCTCGGCCGGCTGGGCTGTCCCACTCCCAGCTGGAGGAGTGGATCTCCGGGTCGTTCATCCAGTCCCACTGCCCGTGCATGACGTTGTGGCCGATCTCCATGTTCTCGAGGATCTTGTGGAGCCCGAGGAGCGTGGCGCCGGCGACCGCTGCGGGCACGCGCGTCCGCCTCGACTGGGTCCCGACCATGAGGGTGATCCGGCCCGCCACGGCCAGGTACCGCTGGATCCGGATCAACCGGTTGATGTACGCCGCGTCCTTGTCGCCGCGCGACTCCTCGATCTCCGCGCGGATCGCGTCGAGCTCGCGGCCGAGCTGCTCCACCTCCTCGTCGGTGAGGTGGGTGTACTCCTGGACGTCCGAGATCGCCATGTCGTGGTCTCCTCCTGGTTGCGGGGTTTCGGGGCTCGGCCGCGGGCGGCCTCGCACCTCGACCGCCGGGTGGTCAGATGTCGAGGGTGCACTCGCCGACGGCGGCGGTGACGCAGGTCTGCACCTGCTCGTTGGGCTGGCTGAACTCCTCGCCGTTGCGCAGGTCGCGGACCTTGCCGCTCACCAGCGTCAGCGTGCAGGTGTGGCAGATGCCCATCCGGCAGCCGTAGGGCATGCCCACGCCCGCCTCCTCACCCGCCTCGAGGACGGTCGTCGCACCGTCGACCTCGATGTTCTTGCCGGAGGTGCGGAAGGTGATGGTGCCGCCCTCGCCGCCGTCTCCGCCGAGCTCGAGCGAGAAGCGCTCGAGGTGCAGGTGGTCCTCGAGACCGGCCTGCTCGAAGTGCCCGGTGATCGCGTCCAGCATCGGCGACGGTCCGCACGCGTAGGTCTCGCGCTCGCGCCAGTCCGGGCAGATGTGGTCGAGGTCGGCGAGGTCGAGCATGCCGTCGGTGTCGGTGTGCAGCCGGTGGATGGTCAGGCTGTCGTGCTCGCGCTCGAGCCGGTCGAGCTCGTCACGGAAGATCATCCGCTCCGGCGTCGGCGAGGAGTAGTGCATGACGACGTCGGGCATCGCTCCGCCGTCCGCTCGGGAGCGCCGGTCCATCGTGCGGAGCATCGCCATCACGGGCGTCACCCCGCTGCCCCCGACCAGGAACAGCATCTTCGCCGGCGGGGGCTCGGGCAGGACGAAGTCGCCCTCGGGCAGCGCGAGCCGGACGATGGTGCCGGGGGCGAGCCCGTTGACCAGGTGGGACGAGAGCTTCCCCTCGGGCATGGCCCGCACCGTGATCGCGATCGTCCGGCCACTGCGGCGCGGCGCCGAGCTCACGGAGTACGAGCGCCACTGGAACCGCCCGTCGACCTGCACGCCGATCCCGACGTACTGCCCGGGCCGGTGGTCGTAGCGCCACCCCCACCCGGGGCGGATCACGAGCGTCGCGGCGTCGTCGGTCTCGGGGCGGACCTCCTCGACCCGGCCGCGGAGCTCGCGCTGGCTCCACAGCGGGTTGACCAGGCGTAGTAGCTCGCCGGGGTGCAGGGGGTCGTCATTGCCTGGCGCCGCGGAGCCGCTCCCACGAGATGGTGGCGGCCATTCACGTCAGTGAACACGTGTTCTCCCAACCGGTCAACGCCCGAAGGGGTGTGACCTTCGCCCCGTCCCTAGAATCGGGGCATGGCCTACGACGTGGAGAAGACCGACGCCGAGTGGCGTGAGCAGCTCTCGCCCGAGGAGTACGCCGTCCTGCGCCAGGCGGGCACCGAGCGCGCGTTCACCGGCGAGTACACCGACACCGAGGACACCGGCATCTACCGCGCAGGTATCTGCCAGGCGAAGCCTTCGAGTCCGACACAAGTTCCACTCCGCGCGGCTGGCCGTCGCCCTACTCCAGCCGATCACTTCGACACGATCGAGTACATCGAGGACACCCGCACGGCATGAAGCGGCGGAGGTGCTGCTGCGCCAGCTCTCCACCTCGGCTACGTGTTCTTCGACGGCTACGGCACGCCCACCGGCGACCGCTACTGCATCAACTCGATCAGCCTGACGCTGGAGCCCGTCGACCGGCCGTAGCCAGCCGTCAGCCCGCGAACCACCCGGACGGGCCGAGCTCGGAGTTCATCCGCGGCACGTACTGGTCGAAGTAGACCCGGGCGAGGCGAGTACCGCGATGGGACCGACGCCGGTTTCTTCGAACACCGACCTCAGGTGGTCCTGGACGGTGTACGCCGACAGGTGGAGCGTCGACCCGATCTCCTTGGTGTCGACGCCCTGGAGGACGAGCTGGGTGACGTCGCGCTCGCGCGGGGTCAGCCCGAAGGCGGCCACCACCAGGGCGACGATCTCGGGCGGTCGCGCCTCCTCGATCGTCACGACCACCTCACCCGCGCGGTCACCGAGCCCGGTGAGCGCCGACGCGTGCAGGACCAGCCACAGGCCGTCCGCGGTGCGCACCCGGGCGCGCGGCGGCGTGGTCGTCTCGCCGCGGGCGTAGCGCCGGGCGGCACCGACCAGCCCGGAGACGGGGCTGTAGGGGTCCGCGCTGGCGGGGACCACCGCCATCCGGCCGATCCACTCCTGCGCGCCGGCCGTCATCTGGAGGACCTGGTCGTCGGCGCCGACGATGACGACCGCCGGCCCGGTCGGACCGGCGACCGGCGCCGTCCGGGCGACCCGGGCGAGCATGCCGACGCGCACCCCGCGTGCGAACGGCGTCGAGAGGGTCGCGAGGAACGCGACGTCCTCGGCGGCGAACGGCGCGTCGTCCGGCCCGCGGAACAGCGCCATCCCGCCCCAGGTCCGCCCGTCGTCGCGGAAGACCACGCGCGCCTCGTCGCCGAACCCGAAGAACGGGCGCATGAAGGTGTCCATCCGGGTCGACCGCTCGACGTCGCCGTCGTGGGCCAGGTGGACGCCGGCGGCCGGGACCGGCGACGCGGCCAGCTCGGTGAACGCGGTCGGCTCGACGCCGCCGTACTCGACCAGCCCGAACTCGTGGTCGTGGCTGTTGACCTCGCTGAGGTAGCCGTACTTCCGGGCACTGGTGAGCAGGTGGGAGTCCGGGTCGTGCGTGCCCAGGCAGGCCGCCACCCAGGGGACCGCCCGGCCGACCGAGTCGGTGGCCTCGGCGAGGAACTCCTCGAGGTCGAGGCCGGCACGCGACAGCACGTCGACGTCGCTGCGCACCCGCTCCGCCGTCAGTCTCGTCGCCACGAGACCAGATCCTCCCTCCAGGACCCATCCGGCCCATCCAGATTCAGGGTGGTCCAGCTCCACCCTGGGCGCCAGCGGAAGTCCCTGCACGCCCGGGATCGGCGCGCCATCGTTCCGGCGGAAGGGTTTGCCCCATGACCACCGTCCCCGAGCACGCGCCGCTCGACGACCGGGGTCGCCTCCTCCACGAGGACGACTACCCGGCGCAGCTCGAGCTCGCCCTCGCCCGCCTCGAGGCCACCCTGGCCCGCGCGGGCCGGAGCCCCCGCGACCTCGTCGAGCTCCGCGTCTCCACGACCGACGCCCGGGCGTTCTCGGCCGCCCGGGACGTGCTCGAGGAGTGGCTCGACGCCGTGCAGGCGCACCCGGTCACCACCGTCGTCGAGGGTCCCGAGCTGCCTCCACCCGGCACGCTCGTCGCCCTCGGCGGGAACCATCACCCCCACCACCCCATCACCCCATCACCCAGGAAGCCCGATGACCACCACCCCCGTCTCCTCCGCCGAGAGCCTCCGCGACCTGTGCAGGGCGCGTCCACGGCCTGGTGACTTGTACGACGCCGCCTGGCACTCTGGAACCCCGCGGTCGACCAGCGGCCCGCAGCGCCGTCGCCGGGTCCCACCTCCCGCCGAGGAGGTCGGCGAGGTCGTCCGCGCCGCGGCGGCCGCTGGCCTCCGTCGCCCTTCGAGCAGCGGCCACGGCGCCGGCCCCTTCATGGGGCGCGACCTCGGCGACGTCGTCCTGATCCGGCTGCACGGTTTCACTGGCGTCACCGTCGACGCGGGCGCCCGCACCGCGCGGTCCTC
>NZ_JBGAHF010000020.1:0-75375 GCF_044226305.1 Nocardioides sp.
CCGACAGGCAGCAACGACGGACACGGTCGGCGTCGGGTCGCGGTCGCCTCCCGGCTCGCGGTTCCTGGCACCGGTGGTCGAGCTTGTCGAGACCCCAGGAGGTGCGCAGGGCGGCGACTGCCGGCATCTCGCCGTCCGCTCCGGTTGCGACCGACAGGCAGCAACGCGGGGCGGCGGGCGTCCGGTTGCGGCTGACTTCCGGCTCGCGGCCGCGTTCGCCGGCGGTCGAACAGCGAGCGCCGGCGAGCGTCGTCGAGACCCCGGGAGGTGGGCAGGGCGGTGCCTGTCGGCATCTCGCGGTCCGCTGCGGTTGCGACCGACAGGCAGCAACGCGGGTACGGCGAGCGTCTGGTTGCGGCTGACTTCCCGGCGCGCGGTTGGGGGCGTCGGTGGTCGAGCTTGTCGAGACCCCAGGAGGTGCGCAGGGCGGCGACCAACGAACACCGCGCCGGCGCAGCCCGAATCCTTTACCTTCGAATTGCTCAGATCCCTGTGGATACAGGGGATTCTCGCCTCTGACTGTCGGTGGCGAGTGCTTGAGTAGACCCATGAACCAGCAGGCCGGCACCCTGACTCCAGAGTCGGTGCTGACCGCCGCCCATGCCCGACACCGGGTCGCGGTCGAGGCCGAGATCGACCTGCTCGTCCTGGCCACCGACTGGGTCGCCCTGCACCCCGGCGAGGAGGTGGACACCTCGATCGAGTTCGGGATGCGGGACCTGCAGATCGCCGGCGACGGCGCCCCGACGATCGACGAGGCCGCGGTCGCGGAGTTCGCGCTCGCGGTCGGCCGCACCACCGACGCCGGCCGCCTGTTCCTCGGCGACGCGGTCGAGCTGCGACACCGACTCCCCAGGCTCTGGGCGCGGGTGGTGGCGGGCGAGGTGGCGGTGTGGAAGGCGAGGAAGGTCGCCCAAGCCACCACGTCGCTCCCGGCGGATGCCGCGGCGGTGGCGGACCAGCGACTCGCTTGGTGTGCGCACCGGTGCTCGTTCGCCGAGATCGAGCGGCAGGTCGGGAAGGCCCGCGCCGTGCACGACCCGGCCGCGGCGGAGGAACGCCGGGTCGCGGCGTTGGAGAAGCGCCGGTTCGACATCGACCTCGACCACGCCACCCCCGAGGGGCTGGTCCACGTCGAAGGGGAGCTCGACCTCGCCGACGCCCTCGCCCTGGAAGCCCAAATCAAGGCCAAGGCCGCGACCTTGGACCTGCAGCTGCCGTTGGACGTGCGCCGGGCCATGGCCGCCGGACTCCTCGGAACGGGTGACCAGTCCCGCGAGGTCGTCGTCTACACCCACGTCCGTCCCGGACAGTCCAGCGTCGACGTCGACAACACCCGATCCTCGATCACGTCGCAGCACCTGAAGAACTGGTGCCAGCAGGCCGGCACCAAGGTCACCGTCCGGCCAGTGATCGACCTCAACGCTGAGCTGTCGACGGAGTCTTACCGGCCGACCGAGGTGATGAAGGAACAGATCGGCCTCCGGGACCGGCAGTGCTGCTTCCCCGGCTGCACCCGCCCCGCCCGGGCCTGCGACGCCGAGCACCAGGTCCCCTGGCCCCAAGGGCCCACCGCCTCCTCCAACCTCGCACCCGCCTGCCGGACCCACCACCGCCTCAAGACCCACGCCGGCTGGGACTACCAGCGCGTCGCAGGGGTCGGGTTCGTGTGGACCACCCCGATGGGACGCACCTACGTGTCCCCCTTCGTCACCGAACCACCGCCCGAGCCGACAGCGCGACATACCCGCTGACCCCGACCCCGCCGACCACGGCCGACGGGGTCACACCCATGTCCGGACGCTGTTCCTCGCGTGACCACCGCGCATGCCGGCGGGCCGGGGGCCGTCACCGGCGCTGCTCGCACGTCGACTCTCGGGAGGACCCGCCCGGCCGCGCGAATCGTCAGGGGTGGCCACGACTGTTACGGTGGTCATGTTGAAGGGCGCCGCTTGCGGCGCTCCGGCCGTGAGCATCGCGGCCGCTCATCTTCGTCGTTCTTGGTCTTCGGTCTTGCTGGACATCAAACGTATTGCGGATGTCTTCAGCTCACGCGCTGGGCACGGTGTCCGGCGCACGCGAACACCAAGGAATGAACATGACTCAGGGAACCGTCAAGTGGTTCAACGACGACAAGGGCTTCGGCTTCATCGCTCAGGATGAGGGTGGCGCGGACGTGTTCGTCCACCACACCGCCATCTCCGGCACCGGCTTCAAGTCCCTCAAGGACAACCAGCGCGTCGAGTTCGACGTGACGCAGGGCCCCAAGGGCCCGCAGGCCGAGAACGTCCGGGCGCTCTGACCCGTACCACGGCATCGTGGCCCGACCGGCCCAGCCCGAGCCCCTGCCGCCGCGAGGCGGCAGGGGCTCTGCTGCGTCGGTGCCCATGAGCCCGCCCAAGCTCCGCGAGCTCCAGGTCGAGGTCCACCGGGCCCGGGCCGCGGTCGCCGACGCCCGGCGCGGTCCCTTCGACCGCAAGGCGATCGGCCACGCGCAGCAGGACCTGCTGGCCGCACTCGAGGCGTACGTCGCGTGCCTGGCCGGTGCCGGCGCGGCCGTGCACCTGACCCTGCGCAGCGAGATCGACCTGCTGCGGCGGGTGACGACCTACCCCCGGGACTGAGCCCGGGCTCGGAGACGAGTGCTCCGGACATGGGTGACCCCGGTGGCGTCTCGGGTCACCACCGGGGTCGTGACCAACAGTAGCCCAGGCCCGGGCAGGACCGAAGGGCCGCCGGCCGACTTGAGCGAATCTGGAGGAACGGCCGCCACCCGCCCGTCGTCTACCGTCGGGACGTGGCCCTGCTGACCGACCTCGTGGCCCGACGCGTCGGGAGCTTCTACCTCCTGCACCACCACCCGTGGCTGGTCGTGCTGCTGCTCGCGGTCCTGGTCGTGGCGGTGCTCGCCACCCGGCGCCGCTGACCGGCGGGTCTCGAGGCGCCCCAGGGCTGGCTGCTCGACGAGCAGCTGCGGCCGGTCCCGGGCCCCCGTCCCGGTCCCGACCGCAGCCAGGTTCGACAGCCGACGAGCGGCCGGCTAGCGGCTAGCGATCACCGCGGAGGAAGAAGTGCCGGCCGGTGACGGCCGTCGGCACGACCTGCACGAGGTCGTACTTCAGGGTCGGCACCCAGGTCCAGTCACCCAGGGCGGCGAGGCGCTCCGCCTCGTCCTCCTCGAGGTGCTTGATCTGACCGCGCACCAGCACCGACCAGGCGTCGTCGGTGCCGAACCGGTCGATCTCGAGGGCGACCTCGGAGTGCAGCTCAGCGGCGAGCAGCTTGTTGCCGGCCGCGGTCCGCATCAGCAGCGTCCGGTCCACGACGGCGTAGTTGATCGGCACCACGTGGATCTCGTCGACCAGCTGGTAGCCCAGCCTGCCGACCCGCTCCTCCTGCAGCCTGGTCCAGCACTCCTCGTCCGTCAGCTCGACCACCGGTCGATCCGCGTCCGGCCACTCGGGCCACTGAAGCTCCGTCACTGTCGTCCTCCTCAGGTGCGGCCGACGATCATGACCGGGCCCTCAGCGTGGCGGAGGACGGCGCGGGTCATCGGACCGAGATGGGCGCCGAGCGGGTGCTCGTCGCGTCGGTTGAGCACGAGCACGTACGAGGTCTTGGTGGCCCCGACGAGCGCGTCGACCGGGCGCCGCCACGGCACGTCGACCTTCACCTCGACCGTGTCGAGGTCGGGAACCTTCTCGAGCGCGAGCTCGAGCTCACGCTCGGCGTCGTGGCGCCACATGTCGCGCGTGCTGTTCCGGAAGCCCAGGTCCTGGTACTGCTCGGCCAACCAGGCGGCGTGCAGGATCACCAGCGGCCGGCCCGAGCTGCGCGCGTAGACGAGCGCGGTCTCGACCTGGCCGGGCGCGTCCAGGGGGCGGTCGACGCCGACGGTCACGGGGAGCGCGGCCTCGTCGTAGCGGTGCCGCCAGTGCTCGGGCACCACCATGACCGGGGTCGTCGTGTGCGCGGCGACCCGCGTCGACACCGACATCGTGAGCAGCCGCTCGCCGTGCCCGGTGTCGCGGCGCTCCAGGACCAGCAGGTCCGCGTCGGCGGCCCGGACGGCGATGGTGCCCGCGACCGGTCCGGTGGCGATCTCGGTCGTGACCGGCGCCCGGCCGTCGAGCCGGGTGCGCAGCCGCTCGGCTGCGTCGGTCAGCACCTCACGGCCGACCCGCGTCAGGGTCTGGTCCAGCGACTGCATCTGCTCGATGCTGGACGGGGCGGTCACGAGGGAGTGCACGACGTGGATCAGCTCCACGCCGGTCCCGCGACGGACCGCCTCGCAGGCGGCCAGGTCCAGTGCGCCGTCGTGCACCCCGTTGGCACCGACAGCCACCAGCACGCCGTACTCGTTCGCAGCCATCTCCCTCACTCCTTCCGGCTCGTGGTCGGTGCGACCACGCGCACCGGGCTCTGGGCGCTGCGCAGGACCGCGCGCGCCGTGCTGCCCAGGTGGGCAGCGGGAGGTACGCCGTGGGCCCGGCGCACGAGCACGACGAGGTCGGCCTCGTGGGAGGCCTCGACGAGGGCGTGGCTGGGATGGTCGTGGACGACCCGCACCTCGACCTTGACGTCCGGGTGCTCCGTGCGGTGCTCGCGCAGCAGCTCCTCCATCTGGAGGGTCGCCTCGCGGGCCCACTGGTCGACCGCGACGCGCGTCTCGACGATGTCGTCGTAGGCGGTCGGCAGCTTCCAGGCGTGCAGGACCACGAGCGTCGCGTCGCGCTCACGAGCCGTCTCGAAGGCGTCGGTGAGGAGGTCGTCAGCGTGCGGTGCGGCCTTGACGCCGACCACGACGACCCGCTCGGCGTCGGCGGGGCGGGGCTCCCACTCGGCCGGGATCTCGACCACGGGCAGCTCCGCGCGGGCGGCGACGGCGGCGGCGGTGTCACCACGCAGCAGCCGCTGCGGGAGCGGCCGGCCGTCGCGACCGACGACCAGCACGTGCGCACCCTCGGCGCCTCGGACCAGCTCGGCCGGCCGGTTGCCGTGGTGCAGCCAGCCCTCGACCTCGAGGTCGGGGGCGAGCTCGCGGGCGACCGCTTCCGCGGAACGCAGGATCTCGGTGCCGGTCTCGGTGAACTCGGCCGCCGTGAGCGGCACCATCGGCGAGATCGACAGGTAGTCGGGGACCACGTGGACGAGCTTGAGGCGACCACCGAGCAGGCGTGCCTCCGCGACGGCGTAGCGCAGCGCGCCCAGGTTGGCCGCTGAGCCGTCGACGCCGAGGACGACGAGGTCGGGTCCGTCGGGACGTGTGGTCATGATGACCTCCTTCCTCCACCCCCATGCTCGATCCGGGCCCCGGCAGGCGTCAGGGCCGCCCGCCCGCGGGACCCGGGACCTTGGTCACGCGTCGGGGGGACCTGACGATCTGGGGCGGCGACCCCCGGCGCGCGACGGTGAGGTCATGAGCACCGCGAACATCGCCACCCTGGTGGCCTACGACTGCTGGAGCCTGCTGGAGGGGGCCGAGATCGCCCGCGTCGCCTGGCAGGGCGAGGACGGCATCGAGCTGATCCCGGTCAACTACACGGTCGCCGACGGCTCCCTGTGGTTCCGCACCGAGGCGGACTCCTCGCTGGCCCGCGGCACGGCCGGGCACGAGGTGGTCGTGGAGGTCGACCACGTCGACCTCGCCGACCACGCGGGGTGGAGCGTGGTGATCCGTGGGGGCGCCGAGCTGGTCGACGTGCTCGACGTGCCCGACATGCTGGTCGACATGCGGGTCTGGCCCACCGGTGCACACACGGTGTTCGTGCGTGTCGAACCCGACCGGGTCACCGGCCGGCGACTGTGGGCAGCCCGCCCGAACGAAGGAGATGCGTGATGCTGGTCCGCGACCTGATGACACCCGACCCGGTGACCGTCACCCCGGACGCCTCCATCAAGGAGGCGCTGGCCCGACTGGCCCGGCTCGGCATCACCTCGATGCCGGTCGTCGACGACCACCGCCGGCTGTGCGGGATCGTCAGCGAGGCCGACCTGATCCGTGACCTCGTCGCGCGGGACCCGCGCGCCCAGGAGCGCCCGGTCGAGGTCGAGCTGCTGTTCCCGCCGCACAGCGTCGAGGAGGTCTACACCCGCTCGGCCGCGTCGGTCCGCATCGACGACGACGTCGCGAGCGCGGTGGAGACGATGACCGCCCTGTCCGCCAAGAGCCTGCCCGTGGTGGACAGCCGCGGCCGGCTGGTCGGCGTGCTGAGCCGCAGCGACGTCGTCCAGGCCCTCGCCCGGGCCGACGAGGTGATCGCCGCCGACATCGACGAGGTGCTGGCGTCCCTCGGTCACGAGGACTGGCTGGTCGAGGTCGACGACGGCGTCGTCCAGGTCTCCGGCCCGTCCGGACCGGCCGAGCACTCGCTCGCGCACGTCGTGGCCCGCACGGTCCCCGGTGTCGTCGAGGTCCGGGTGGAGTGAGGTGACCGGGGTGTCACCCGCGCTCGGCCGGACGGTCGTGGGCGGGTTCTACCTGACCATGGGCGGGGTCCACCTCGGGCTGGTCGCCGCCGACGCGCAGGTCTACCGGCACTTCGCCGACCAGGCGCTGCTGCCCTTCGTGACCGACGGCTGGCACGACGTCTTCATGGCGGACCCGGAGGTGTGGGGGCTGGCCCTGATGTCCGGCGAGCTGCTGCTCGGCATCCTGCTCCTCGTCGGCGGGCGTGCCGCCGTGTGGGGCTGGTACGGCGTCATCGCGTTCCACGTGCTGCTGATGGTCTTCGGGTTCGGCTTCTGGCTGTGGAGCGTGCCGGCGCTCGTCGTGCTCGTCTGGCTCGCCCACCGGGACCCGGTGCTAGCCGGCCGCCCGCTCGGCCAGCGCCGCGATGTCGGCGGGCCCGGTGCCGCAGCAGCCTCCGACCAGGCGCACGCCCGCTGAGACCCAGTCGTCGACGAGGTCGAGGTCGAGCGGGTCGCCGTACGCCCAGCGCTTGGCGTCCGCGTCCCAGCTGCCGCCCCGGTTCGGGTACGCCACACCGGGCAGGCCGGTGCCGGCGACGGCGGCGCGCACCGCGCCGAGGACGTCGCCCTGCTCCGAGCAGTTGACGCCGGCCGCGACCAGGACCCCGCTCCCGGCCAGCACGGCGTACGCCTCGTCGAGCGGCTGCCCCGCGCACGTCGTCGCACCCCGCACGGAGTAGCTGAACCAGGCCGGCAGGCCGAGCTCCTCGAGGAGCGGCACCAGCACGGCTGCCTCGTCGGCGTCCGGGATCGTCTCGACGGCGACCAGGTCCGGGCCGGCGGCGGCGAGCAGCTCCAGGCGGGGACCGTGGAAGTCGCGCAGGCGGGCCGGCGGGACGCCGTACCGGCCGCGGTACTCCGACCCGTCGGCGAGGAACGCGCCGTAGGGACCGACCGAGGCGGCGACGAGCAGCCCGGGACGCTCGACGGCGAGCTCGTCGCGCACCCCGCGCGCTACCTCGACGCCGCGCGCGACCAGGCGGTCGGCCTCGTCGCGGTCCCACCCGGCGGCCACGAACCCCTCGACGCTGGCTTGGTAGGTCGCGGCGGTCGCCACCCGGGCGCCGGCGAGGTAGTAGGCCCGGTGGACGGCAGCGACCCGCTCCGGCTCCTCGGCCAGCAGCCGGGCCGTCCAGAGGGCACCGGAGAGGTCGGCCCCCTGCTCCTCGAGCGCGGTCGAGAGCCCGCCGTCCAGCACGAGCACGCCGTCTCCCAGCACGGTCCCATCCTGCCTCGCGCCGAGGCGCGGGGTGCGGGCGGGTCAGTGCACCGGGTGGGTCTGGTGCGAGGTGGCGATCCGGACGTGGTGCAGCGCGTGCGGGGTGGCCAGCAGGACCGGACAGTCGGACTCCCGGAGCACGGCCCGGGCGATCGGCCCGAGGTGCGACCCCGACGGCACCAGGCTGTTGTGCCGCCCGACCACGACCAGCTCGGCGCGCCGGGACGCCTCGATCAGCGCCTCCCCGGCCCGGGCGTTGCGCACGTGGATCTCGACCGGGACGTCGGGGTACGCCGCGCCCTCGCGCTCGAGAGCGCGGGTGAGCTGGTCCTCCAGGCGCTGGGCCCAGCCGGTGTCCGTGACGTGGGGCTCGCGCGGGCTCCACCAGGTCGAGACCACCAGCAGCCGCGCGCGCCGGTCGCGGGCGGCCGCGAAGGCGGCGGCGAGCACGTCGGGGCGCTTGTCGGGGTCGTCGACGCCGGCGACCACCGTCGGCGGGCGGCCGAGCCGCGGCCGCCAGCCGTCGGGCACGGACACGACCGGCACCTCGACGCGGGCGCCGATGCCGCCGGTGACCGACCGGACGTAGGGATGGGTGCGCCGCGACTCCGGGCAGCGCCCGACCACGACGAGGTCGGAGCCGACGGCGGCCTTGACGACGGCGTGCACCGGCGCCCCCACGGCCAGGTCGGAGGTCACGAGGCCGACCTCGCCGAGCAGGATCGTCCCGAGCCGGACGGCGTCGGCGAGCAGGTCGGCACCCTCGATCCCCTCCTGGGGGTCGTGCGGGTCGACCGCGTGCACGACGTGCAGCGTGCGGTGGCGCCGCAGCGCCTCGGCCGCGGCGAACTCCACCGCGGCGTCCGATCCGTGCCCGCCGACCGCGACGACGACGGCTCCGGGTGTGGTGTCCATCACTGCCTCCTTGAGGTCGCTACCACCGTCCGTCCGCGGCTCGACGCGGGCACAGGGACCATCGGCCCCATTCGTGGGGTCCGCAGTCATCGCCGGGTCCCCAGCTCTCGCCGTCGGCACCCCTGGGGGTGCAGGCTCGCCCCATGGGCAGCTATGTGTACGACTTCACGCAGGGGAACAGGGACCAGAAGGAGCTGCTCGGCGGCAAGGGGGCCAACCTCGCCGAGATGACGAACCTCGGGCTCCCGGTGCCGCCCGGGTTCACCATCTCCACCGACGCGTGCCGGGCCTTCCTGGTCGCGGGCGTCGAGCCGGCCGGGCTCCAGGACGAGGTGGACGCGCACGTGCGGGCGCTGGAGGAGCGGATGGGGCGCCGGCTCGGCGACCCCGTCGACCCGCTGCTGGTCTCGGTGCGGTCCGGTGCGAAGTTCTCGATGCCCGGGATGATGGAGACCGTCCTCGACGTCGGGCTCAACGACGAGTCCGTCGCCGGGCTCGCGGCGCAGAGCGGTGACGACCGGTTCGCCACCGACTCCTACCGCCGGCTGCTCCAGATGTTCGGCAGCACCGTCCTCGGCGTGGAGTCCGACGCGTTCGGCGACCGGCTCGACGCGCTCAAGGCCGAGCGCGGCGTGACCTCGGACGCCGACCTGAGCGCCGACGACCTGCGCTCGCTGGTCGCCGACTTCAAGGCGGTGATCCGCGAGCACACCGGGGCCGACTTCCCGCAGGATCCGCGCGAGCAGCTGCGCCGTGCGGTGCACGCGGTCTTCGAGTCGTGGAACACCCCGCGCGCCGCGCTCTACCGGCGCCAGGAGCGGATCCCCGACGACCTCGGCACCGCGGTGAACGTGCAGGCGATGGTCTTCGGCAACCGCGGCGCCAGCTCCGGCTCCGGGGTGTGCTTCACGCGCGACCCCGCCACCGGCGAGCCGGGCGTGTACGGCGACTACCTGGTCAACGCGCAGGGCGAGGACGTCGTCGCGGGCATCCGCAACACGGTCCCGCTCGCGGACCTCGGCGAGATCGACCCCACGTCGTACCACGAGCTGCTGCGGATCATGGAGGTGCTCGAGAAGCACTACCGCGACATGTGCGACCTCGAGTTCACCATCGAGGAGGGGCACCTGTGGATGCTCCAGACCCGCGTCGGCAAGCGGACCGCGGAGGCCGCGGTGCGGATCGCGACCGACATGATCGCCGAGGGCCTCATCGACCAGGACGAGGCGCTGCTGCGGGTCAGCGGCCACCAGCTGGTCGCGCTGATGTTCCCGCGGTTCGCCCCCGACCCGGACCGGCACCCGGTCGCCACCGGCATGAACGCCTCCCCCGGCGCAGCCGTCGGCCGTGCCGTCCTCGACACCGAGACGGCCGTCGCCTGGGCCGAGCGCGGTGAGACCGTCATCCTCGTGCGCAAGGAGACCAACCCCGACGACCTGGCGGGCATGATGGCCGCCCACGGCGTCCTCACGGCCCGTGGCGGCAAGACCTCGCACGCGGCGGTCGTCGCGCGCGGCATGGGGGTCACCTGCGTCTGCGGGGTCGAGGCGATCGAGATCGACCTCCCGAACCGCCGCTTCACCGTGTATGGCGGCCCGACGGTCGAGGAGGGCGACGTCATCTCCATCGACGGCACCACGGGCGAGGTGTTCCTCGGCGAGGTGCCGGTCAGCGACCCCGACGTCGTGCGCCGTCTCGAGGGCGAGACGGTCGAGGACCGCACCGCCGACATGGTCGGCGCCCTGCTCGAGCGCGCGGACCAGGTCCGCCGGCTCGGGGTGCGGGCCAACGCGGACACCCCGGAGGACGCGATCCGGGCCCGGCGCTTCGGCGCCGCCGGCATCGGGCTGTGCCGCACCGAGCACATGTTCCTCGGCGAGCGCCGCCACCTCGTCGAGCGGCTGATCGTGGCCCGCGAGGAGGGCGAGCGCCATGCGGCGCTGGCCCAGCTCGAGCCGCTGCAGCGCCAGGACTTCAGCGAGATCTTCGAGGCGATGGACGGGCTGCCCGTCACGGTCCGCCTGATCGACCCGCCGCTGCACGAGTTCCTGCCCGACCTGACCGACCTCGCGGTGCGGGTGGCGATCGAGGAGGAGCGGCACGAGGAGAACCTGCGCGACCACGACATGCTCGAGGCGGTCCGTCGCCTGCACGAGCACAACCCGATGCTCGGCCTGCGGGGGGTGCGGCTCGGCATCGCCATCCCCGGCCTGTTCATCATGCAGGCCCGGGCGATCGCGGCCGCCACGGCCGACCGGATCGAGGCCGGGGGTGACCCGAGGCCCGAGATCATGGTGCCGCTGGTGGTGCACGAGCGCGAGCTCACCCTGGTGCGCGCCGAGCTCGAGCAGGTCATCGCCGAGGTCTCCGCGGAGCGCGGCATCGACCTGCGGATCCCGATCGGCACCATGATCGAGCTGCCGCGCGCGGCCCTGCTCGCCGACCGGATCGCCAGGACGGCCGACTTCTTCTCCTTCGGCACCAACGACCTGACCCAGACCACGTGGGGGTTCTCGCGCGACGACGTCGAGGCGGCGTTCTTCCCGGCGTACCGGGACCGCGGGGTCTTCCCGGTCTCGCCCTTCGAGTCGATCGACGTCGACGGTGTCGGCGAGCTGGTGCGCATCGGTTCGCGGCTCGGCAAGGAGACCAAGCCCGACCTGCACATCGGCGTCTGCGGTGAGCACGGCGGCGACCCCGAGTCGATCCACTTCTTCGACGAGGCCGGGATCGACTACGTGTCGTGCTCGCCGTTCCGGGTGCCGGTGGCCCGGTGGGAGGCCGCGCGCGCGGTGCTGTCGCGCCGCTGAGCCCCGGTCGGTCCGGGGGACGGCCCCCGGACCGGAGGGCCCGCGGGCCGAAGGCCTCCGGCACCGGGACGTTGTGCCCTCCCGACTCCGGGACACCCGGGGGACCCTGGTGGGGAGAAAGGTCGTGATCCCCTCATGACGGTCCCCACCCTCACTCCCCCGGTGCCGTCGCCGCCGGCGCCACGGCCGAGGTCGGCCTGGGGAGCCGGACGGGTGGTCGGAGGCATCGTCGCCGCCGTGTTCCTGATGCTCGCGGTCGCGCTCGTCATGGGCGCCGGGCTGGTGAAGCTGGCGGACACCGCGATGCGCGACGACGCCGGCTACGTCACCGGCACCACGACGTCCTGGTCGTCGCCGGGCTACGCGCTGCGGACCGAGAGCGTGGACCTCGAGACCGGCTCGGCGAGCCTCGACCTGCCGCACCGGCTGCTCGGCACGGTCCGGGTGACCGCGGAGGCGACCACCCCGGACGGGGTCTTCGTCGGCGTCGCCCGCACCGCCGACGTGGACACCTACCTGGCCGGCGTGGCGCAGTCGACCGTCGACGACCCGTTCGCCGAGGACGGCACCGCCGGCACGACGTACGTCGACGGCGGCCCGCTCGAGGTGGCGCCCGCCGACGCGGACATCTGGACGGAGTCCGCGAGCGGGACCGGCACCCGGAGCATCACCTGGGAGCCGGAGCCCGGCTCCTGGACCCTCGTCGTCCTGACCGGCGACGGCACCGCCCCGGTCGGGGCGGACGTGACCATCGGCGCCGAGCTCCCCGGGCTCGACACCCTCGCCGCCGTCCTGCTCGTCTCCGGGCTCGTGCTCGGCGGCCTGGCGGGCATCGGGCTGTGGCTCGTCCTGCGGACCCGTGAGGAGGCACCCCGTGCTGCGCGTGCGTGATGTGATGACGACCCCGGTCCTGACCGTGGGTCCCGAGGCCGACCTGGCGAGCGCCGCCCTGCTCCTCGACGAGCACGACGTCGCCGCGCTGCCGGTCGTCGACGCCGACGGCCACGTCCTGGGCATGGTGACCGAGACCGACGTCGTCCGCGACGCGGTCCCGCGCAACCCCTGGGTCCGCGAGCTGCACCCCTCCGCCGGCGGACCGCACCCGGCCCGGGTCGGCGACGTGATGAGCTTCCACCCGGTGGCCGTGCTGCCGGACGTCGAGCTGCCCGTGGCCGCCGACCTGCTAGTCAACAGCGGCCTGACCAGCCTCCCGGTCGTCGAGGACGGCGTCGTGGTCGGCATCGTGAGCCGCCACGACCTGGTGTCCGTCGTCGCCCGCACGGAGCCGGCCGGCCACCCGTTCCGGTCCGGCGCCGATCCCGACGCCGGCTCCGACCAGCCCGCCGACGGACCGTGAGGAGGTCGCCGTGGAGCCCACCGCACCGGTCGTGCTGGCCGCCCTCGACGACGAGGTCGGGGCCGCGCTCGCCTTCGCGCTCGACGAGGCGCGACGTCACCACTGCCCGCTCCGGGTCGTCGCCTACGAGGACGACGTGCTGCAGCGGGTGCTCGCCCGGGTCGGGGAGGTGCCGGCCGAGGGTCGCCTCGTCAGCGGCACCCCGGTGCGCGCCGTGCTGGACGCGAGCGCGGACGCCCGCCTGGTCGTCGTCCGGCGCCGCGACCTGCTGCACCTCTTCCGCGCGCTGACCGACCCGGACGACGTCCTGCCCACCACCTGGGCGGACCCCCCGGTCGCCTGTGTGCCCCCGGTCTGGAGCCCGCGCCCCGACGACGACCGTCCGATCACGGTCGGGGTCGAGGACGCCGCGACCGCCGGTCCCCTGCTCGAGCGGGCCCTGGAGGCCTGCGGGGAGGGACCCCTGCGCACGGTGCACGCCGCCCACCAGCGGGCGGGCGTCGTGCTGCTCCACGAGGCGACCCGGTCCCGGGTGCTCGTTCTCGGGCGCAACCCCGCGGACGACCGGGGCGGCACCCGGCTCGGGCGCACGGCACGCTGGGTGCTCCACGAGGCCGCCTGCCCCGTCGTCGTGCTCCCGCCCAGCGGCACGCCGGAGCCGGACCGGTCCCCCGGACGGGTGCACCTCGAAGGGTGTGGCCAGCGGGGCGTGCCGCAGCTAGGTTCGAGGTGACCGGGAGCTCGTGGCGGTCGCCGTCCAGCGCCGCCGTTCCCGGTCGGTGCACCGAACCGGGGCCTGCCCGTGGACTTCTCGACCACCCTGACGATGGAACCGCCGACCGCGACCCTCACCGCGTCCGGTGAGCTCGACATCTTCACCGCCCACCAGGTGGCGCGCCAGCTGGTGGACGCGCTCGGCTCCGGCTGCCGGCGGCTGTTGGTCGACGTGCGCGACGTGACGTTCGTCGACGCCTCCGCCCTCGGCGTCCTCGACCGGGCCCGGCACGCCGTGGCCCTGCAGTCCGGCTCGATGGACGTCGTCGCGGCCGGCCCGAGGTTCCGCCGGCTGTGCGTGCTGGCCGGCCTGGCCGGGGCCTTCGAGCTCTCCTAGGGCGGGCACCCTCGGTCGGGGCCCGGAGGCTTGGCGGTGGCGGCCCGCCTGCCCCAGCCCCCGTGACCAGGACCGACGGGCGCCACTCTCCCAGCAGCATCCGGGACGGCGCGCGGTCGCACATCACCCCTCGGGGTGGCTGACCGCCCCGGTCAGCCGTCGTACGCCGGCAGGGTGAACTCGAAGACCGAACCGGGGCCGTCGGGGTTCGCCCGGGCGCTGATGGTGCCGTCGTGGCGGGTGATGATCCGTCGGACGATCGAGAGCCCGAGGCCGCTGCCCTCGTAGTCGCGGTAGTGGGCGCGGTGGAACTCGTCGAAGATCGCGTCCTCCTCGCCGGTCGGGATGCCGATGCCGTTGTCGACGACCTGGATGGTCACGAAGCCCGGCGGGTGCGGGCAGCCGCGCACCGTGATGCAGGGCTCGACGCCCGGGGCGACGTACTTGAGGGCGTTGCCGATCAGGTTGTCGAGGACCTGGCGGATCAGGACGTCGTCGGCGAGCACCGGTGGGACCGCCCGGCACGAGACGTGCTTCTCGGCGTGGCGGGCGGCGGCGACCTCCGCCACCAGCTCGGCCACGTCGACCCGGGCCACGTCGAGCTCGCGGGAGCTGCTGGTCGCGTGGGCGAGCAGGTCGCGGATGAGCTCGCGCATCCGGCGCGAGGAGGACCGCACCCGCGACACGAACTCACGGGCCAGCTGGGCGTCCAGACCTCCGGAGTCGAGCTCGTCGGCGATCATCTCGGTCCAGCCGTCGATGGCGGCGAGCGGGTTGCGCAGGTCGTGGGCCACGACCCCGGCGAACGCCGCCAGCTCCTCGCGACGCGCGTGCTCGGTCGTCGCGTCGCGGAAGAGCACCAGCGCCCGGGCCCGGCCGCGAGAGCTGTCGCGGGGCAACGGGATGGCGGAGACCGAGACCACCCGGTCCGGGAGGTCGGAGCCCGGGCTGACGAGGATCTCGACGTCGCGGACCGTCTCCCCGGCCAGGGCCCGGCTCGAGGGTCGCTCGGCGTCCGGCAGCGGGGTGCCGTCGGCCCACCGGTCCGAGCGGGCCACCAGCGCCTCGCGGGTCATCACGTCCTCGGCGATCCCGAAGATCTCGGCGGCTGCGGGGTTGTGGAGCAGGACGGCGCCCTGGTCGTCGAGGACGAAGAGACCCTCGTTCATCGAGCCGATGACGGCCTCGCGGACGCTGGCCTGGTACTCGGCCTCCTCCTGGGTGCGGCGCAGCTCGGCGGCGAGCGCCTCGCGCTCGTCCCGGCCGGTCGAGAGCCCGAGGCCGGTGACGGCGATCGTCGCCACGTAGAACTCGGCCAGCAGGTAGCCCACGGACGTGTGGTCGACGGCGGCGAACGGGCCGATGTCGCGCACGGTCAGCGCCAGCGTCGCCGTGCCCACGAGGAGCGAGTGGACGGCGCTGAGCAGGGTCGAGAATCGGAGCCCGAACCAGACCGAGGCCGCGACCAGCGGGAACGCCAGCGGCAGCTGCTCGAACCAGAACGCGACGACGTACATCCCGACGGTGAACGCGACCGCCGCGAGCAGCTCGAACCAGGTGGCCCCGCTCAGCAGCCGCGGCCGTGGCGGCTCGGAGGTGACCCGCTCCCCGACGAGCAGCCCGGAGGTGACGACGACGAGGGTGCTGCACAGGCTGCGTCCGAACCACAGCGCGCCACCGAGGTCGGTGGTGTGGTCCGCCAGCAGGGTCCAGCCGACGGTTGCCAGCGCCGCACCGACCGCCATGCCGAGGGCCAGGGCGGCGCCGTACCGGGCCAGCACGCGGGGCCGGTCCAGCGGCCGGTCGCCGCCGCACCCCCACAGACCCGAGCACCAGCGGCGCAGGAGCACCACCGTGACGAGGGTCTGGACCACCACCGCGCCCGCCATCGCCGCCGCGAGGTCCGGCTCCGAGCCGAGGATCAGGTCGGCGGCGAACACCGTGACGCCGAGCACCACCGTCTCGATGCTCAGCACCCGGGCCCCGCGGAGCAGGAACCACAGCACCGCGAGCCCGCCGACGGGCATCGCGGTCGAGAACCCGGGGCCGGTCGCGTCGGCTGCGTGGGTGAGGAGGGCGAGCGCGACCAGCAGCCCGGCGAACCCGAAGGTCACACCGGGGCCGACGATCACATGCGGCCTCTTCCGGTCTCCCGGCATCCCCACTCCCCTGGCCCCCACCTGGTGCTCAGCAGGCTAGTCCCAACGGCGCCCGTCCGCGGGCATCTGGGACGGAACGGCGTCGGGTGTCTTCCCGGGGCGGTCGACCCGGTCAGTCCTCCTCGGAGGCGAGGTCCTCGTTGTGGGTGCCCGGCCGGGGCGCCCAGGGCAGCTCGCGCGCGGGGCGGACGACGATCAACCGGTCGCCGCGGGCCAGGAGCGTCACCACGGGGTCGAAGTAGCGGTAGACCTTCTCGTCGCGCACGACGGCGATCACCTGGTCGGGCAGCGACTGCGGCGGCCGGCCCACCTCGGAGACGAGCAGCGCCCGCTCGGCGACCTCGAGGCCCTCGCCGTAGGTGAGCAGGTCCTCCATCACCTGGCCGAGCGTCGGCGACAGCGAGGACAGGCCCAGCAGCCGCCCGACGGCGTCGGAGGAGGTGATCACCGAGTCGGCCCCGGACTGGCGCATGAGTGCGACGTTCTCCTGCTCGCGCGCGGCAGCCACGATCCACACGTCCGGGTTGAGCTGGCGCACCGTCAGCGTGGCCAGCACGTTGGAGTCGTCCCGGTTGGTCGTGATGATCACCTGCTTGGCGTCGCTGACCCCGGCCCGGCGCAGGACGTCCTGGCGGGTCGCGTCGCCGGTGACGACGGCCAGGCCGTCGGCGTGCGCCTCCTGGAGCGCCCCGGCGCCGGGGTCGACCACGACGATCGCCTCGCGGTCGTGACCGTTGTTGACCAGGGTGTCGACGGCCGCCCGGCCCTTCGTGCCGTAGCCGATCACGACGACGTGGTCCGACATCTTCTTCCTCCAGCGGGCGACTCGGAACATCTCGCGGCCCTGGGAGGCGAGCACCTCCAGGGTGGTCCCGATCAGCAGCACCAGGAAGGCGATGCGGAGCGGGGTGATGACGAACGCGTTGATCATGCGGGCGTGCGCGGAGACCGGCGCGATGTCGCCGTACCCGGTCGTGCTCAGCGTGACGGTCGTGTAGTAGATCGAGTCGACCAGGTCCACGCCGTACAGCGGCGGGTCGTTGGCGTCGCGGTAGGCGTGCCGGTCGAGGTAGACGATCGCGATCGTGAACACCAGGATCGCCACGGCCAGCAGCAGCCGCCGGCCCAGCTCCCACCACGGCGACCGGTTGGGGTCGGGGAGCGAGACGCTCGCACGGCTCGGGCCCTGCGTGCTGTCGCTGGAGTCGTCCGGCACGGGCGGCAATCTATCCCTCGGGATCGCCCTCACCCAGCGGGGTCTCCTCGCGCACCGTCCGGCGGCGCAGCCGCTGCACCAGCTCCAGGCGCGCCCGCATCGTCGTCTTCTGCGGGAAGACCTCGTCGAAGGCGGCGTTCACGGCAGCACCGACCAGCACCGCGAGCGAGACCAGGTAGAGCCAGAGCAGGACCGCGATCGGCGCGGCCAGCGGACCGTAGATCGACCGGGAGTCGGCCGCGGTGGCGGTGAGGAACCAGCGCAGCAGGTAGGACCCCACGACCCAGCAGAAGAGCGAGAACGTCGCGCCTGGGAGGTTGAAGCTCCAGTTGGTCCGCACCGGGACCGAGACGTGGTAGAGCGTCGCCAGGAAGCAGACCGAGATGACCACGACGACGGGCCAGTAGAAGTGGATGAGGAAGTCCGCGCGGGCCGGGAGCCAGTTCGCGACCAGGCCCGGCCCGGCGACCACCAGCGGCAGCGCGACCACGCCGGTCACCATGGCGAGGATGTAGAGCGCGAAGGACAGCGCCCGGGTCTTGACGATGCCCCGGTGCCCGCCGAGCCCGTGCATGATCGTGATGGTGTCGATGAAGACGTGCAGCGCCCGTGAGCCCGACCAGAGGGCGAGCACGAAGCCCAGCGAGATGACGTCGAACCGGCCGCCCTGGAGCACGTCGTCGATGGTCGGCGTGATGATCCGGTTGACCGCGTTCTCGGTCAGCGCGCGCTCGGAGAGGTCGATGATCGCCGAGCGCACGTCGGCCACCTGGGCGGCGCTGAACTGGTCGGTGACGAAGCCGATCGCGCCCGCGAGCGCGAAGATCAGCGGTGGCACGGACAGCACGGCGAAGAACGCGGCCTCCGCGGCCAGGCCCGTGACCCGGTACCTCAGGCAGGTCCCGACCGTGGTGACCACGAGCCGCCAGACGGTCGCCCGCGCCTGCCGGAGCCAGACGACGAGCGGCGAGGTGGCGGAGTCGCGGCGCTCCACACCCTCGGCCCCGGTCATGGATCTAACGTAGTCACATGCGTTCCGAGATCCGGGTAGCCACGAACCAGGTGCCTCCACTGGAAGGTCACAACACCGTCACGGGCGACCGGGCGCTCGTCGAGGCGGTCACCCGCTACGCGTCGGGCGAGGTGGTCGACGACCTGGCACCGATCGGCGCCGAGGCCGGGAGCGCCGAGGCGCGCGAGCACGGCCTGCTCGCGAACCGCCACGGCCCCGAGCTCGTCCCGGTCGACCGCTTCGGCAACCGGGTCGACGAGGTGCGCTTCCACCCCTCCTACCACTGGCTGATGGAGCGGGCCGTGGGCCACGGGCTCGCGGCCCGGCCCTGGGAGCAGCAGGAGGCCGGGTCGCCGTACGCCCACGTGCGGCGCGCGGCCGGCTTCATGGCCTGGTCGCACACCGAGCCCGGGCACGGCTGCCCGATCTCGATGACCTACGCGGCGGTCCCTGCGCTGCGTGCCGACGAGGCGATCGCGAAGGAGTGGACGCCGCTGCTCGCCTCCACCGTCTACGACCCCGGCGTGCGGCTGGCCTCGACCAAGCGCGGCGCCCTCGCCGGCATGGGCATGACCGAGAAGCAGGGCGGCTCCGACGTCCGCCTGAACGTGACGCAGGCGCGGCCGACGTCCGTGGACGGGGAGTACACCCTGCACGGCCACAAGTGGTTCACCTCCGCCCCGATGAACGACGTGTTCCTCGTGCTCGCCCAGGCCGACGCCGGCCTCACCTGCTTCGTCGTCACGCGGGTGCTGCCCGACGGCAGCCGCAACCAGCTCGACGTGGTCCGGCTCAAGGACAAGCTCGGCAACCGCTCCAACGCGTCCTCGGAGCTGGAGTTCGACGGCACCGTCGCCCAGCGCCTCGGCGACGAGGGACGGGGGGTGCGCACCATCATCGAGATGGTCGCCGCGACCCGCCTCGACTGCGTGCTGGGGTCGACCTCGCTGATGCGGCGGGCCCTCAACGAGGCGACCTGGCACGCCGCGCACCGCTCGGCCTTCGGCTCGCTGCTGGTGGACAAGCCGCTGATGCAGAACGTGCTCGCCGACCTCGCGGTCGAGACCGAGGCGGCCACCGCGCTCGCGATGCGGCTCGCGACGGCCGTCGACGCCGTCGACGACCCGCACGAGGCGGCGCTGCGCCGGATCGCGCTGCCGCTGTCGAAGTTCTGGGTCTGCAAGCGGACCCCGACGGTCGTCGCGGAGGCGCTCGAGTGCCTGGGCGGCAACGGCTACGTCGAGGACTCCGGCCTGCCCCTGCTCTACCGCGAGGCGCCGCTCAACTCGGTGTGGGAGGGGTCGGGCAACGTCAACGCGCTCGACGTGCTGCGGGCGCTCGGCCGCGAGCCCGAGGTCCTCGACGCGTGGATCACCGAGGTCGGCCGGGCCCGCGGCGGCGACACCCGCCTCGACCGGGCGATCGAGGACACCCTCGCCCTGCTCGGCTCGCTGATGGGTGAGCCGGACCGGCTCGAGGTCAGCGCGCGCCGGCTCGCCGGCCGGATGGCCGCCGTCCTCCAGGGCTCGCTCCTGGTCCGCTACGCGCCGCCCGAGGTCGCCGACCTCTTCTGCGCGTCACGGCTCGGGACGTCGTACGACGGCACGTTCGGTGCGCTCGAGGGTGGCGACCTGCGGGCGGTCGTGGAGCGCGCGACGCCGGTGGTCTGAGGCGGCTCGGCCGGAGGCGGTCAGCGGCGTTCGGCCGGTTCGGGCACGGGCTCGGCCTCGCGCACCCCGTCGGGCTGCCGGTCCTCGTCGGGCTCGTCGATCATGGTCTGCTCGTCGAACGGGAGCTCGCCGGCCAGCACCCGGTCGAACCGGTCCCGGTCGAGGCCGTCGGTCCAGCGGCCGATGAGGACCGTGGCGACCGAGTTGCCGGCGAAGTTGGTGAGCGCCCGCGCCTCGGACATGAAGCGGTCGATGCCGACGATCAGGCCGACGCCGCCGACCAGGTCGGGGCGGTGGGACTGGAGGCCGCCGGCGAGCGTGGCGAGCCCGGCACCGGTGACCCCGGCGGCGCCCTTGGAGGCGATGATCATGAACACCAGCAGCGAGATCTGCTCGCCGAGGGAGAGCGGGTCCCCCATCGCCTCGGCGATGAACAGCGTCGCCATCGTCAGGTAGATGGCGGTGCCGTCGAGGTTGAAGGAGTAGCCGGTCGGCACCACGATGCCGACCGTCGTCCGGTCGACGCCGGCGTGCTCCATCTTCGCGATCAGGCGCGGCAGCGCGGACTCGGAGGAGGAGGTGGCGAGGATCAGCAGGAACTCCCGGCCGAGGTAGCGGAACAGGGACAGGATGTTGATCCCGGCGACGACCCGCAGGAGGACGCCGAGGACGCCGAAGACGAAGAGCGCACAGGTCAGGTAGAACGCGGCCATCAGCATCGCGAGGCCCTTCAGCGCGTCGGCTCCGGTCTCCCCCACGACCGCCGAGATCGCCCCGAAGGCACCGACGGGCGCTGCCCACATCACCATGGCGAGCACCCGGAAGACGAGCCGCTGGGCGTACTCGACGACGGTGAGGATCGGCCGCCCGGACGCACCCATCTGCTGGAGCGCGAAGCCGATGAGCAGGGCGACCAGCAGCGTCTCCAGCACGTCACCGGAGGTCAGCGAGGAGAACAGCGAGTCCGGGATGATGCCGAGCAGGAACTCCGTGGTGCTGCCGTGGCCCTCCTCCGCCTGGGCCGCGCCGGCGGCGGTGACGTCCTCGGTCAGGTCCAGCCCCGAACCGGGGTGCAGCATGTTGCCGACGACCAGCCCGATGGTGAGCGCGAAGGTCGACATCACCAGGAAGTAGCCGATCGCGAGCAGGCCCACCTTGCCGACCCGGGCCGCGCTGGCCACCGAGCCCACGCCGAGCACGATCGTGCAGAAGATGACCGGCTGGATCATCATCGTGATGAGCCCCACGAAGGCGTCGCCGAGCGGCTTGAGCCGCACTGCGAAGTCCGGGAACAGCAGCCCGACCGCGATGCCCAGGGCCACGGCGAGGACCACCGCCGCGTAGAGCCAGTGCGTGCGGTTCTTCTTCGGCGCCCGAGTCTCAGCCATACCGGTTGCGTACCCGGGCCGGACGAGCCCGAATCGTCGTACCCTCACCCCATGGGTGGGCGCGACGCGCTCGGCGCCGCGGACGTGCCGGACCGGACCCTCCTCGCGATGGTCGCCGACCAGGTGGGCGGGCCGGTCGAGCGGATCGACTCCCTGGTCGTCGAGCCCGTGGCCTACGACGTCCCGTCGATGACCACGGCCGGCCGCTGGTGGGTGCGGGGCCACGCCGGCACGGGGTCGTTCGCGTTCTTCGTCAAGCAGGTCCAGGCATGGACGCGCTCGCCGGTCTTCGCCATGGTCCCGGAGGAGTTCCGGGAGGCGGCTGCGGCGAGCTACCCCTGGCGCACCGAGCGCGAGGTCTACCGCTCCGACCTCCGCGACCGGCTGCCCGCCGGCCTCCGCATGCCCCGCGCGTACGGCGTGCACGACGTCGACGACGAGTCCTACGCCCTGTGGCTCGAGGTGGTGGCGACGGCCGGGCGGGCCTGGTCGCTCGACCGGTTCGCCCGCGCAGCGCACCTGCTGGGGCGTCTCAGCAGCAGCCCGGAGGTCGCGGAGGTCGCCGACGTCGGCGGGTTCGCGATGAGCGCGGAGACCTACCGCGCCACCCGGGTCACGATGCAGCTCGAGCCGATCCTGCGGTCCGACATCTGGGAGCACCCGGCACTGAGCGTCTTCGACCCGACCCTGCGCGAGCGGCTGCTCGCCGCGCTCGACGTGCTGCCGGAGCTGGCCGCCGAGGTCGGGGCGCTCCCCCGCCTCGCCGCGCACGGTGACGCCTGCCCCGGCAACCTGCTCGTCACCGACGACGATCCGGACGGGTTCACGCTCATCGACTTCGGGCAGTTCACCCCGCTGCCGGTGGGCTTCGACCTGACCCAGCTGCTGGTGGGCGAGACGATGATCGGCAAGCTGCCCGCCTCCGCGCTCGGGACGATCGAGGACGTCGTCGTCCCGGCCTACGCGGCCGGCTGCGGGCACGACGAGGACACCGTCCGACGCGCACACGCGATCTTGCTGTTCGCGTTCACCGGCCTGTCCGCCGTCCCGTTCGACCTGCTGGAGACGACACCGCCGCCCCAGCTGGCCCCGGTGGCGGCGGAGCGCGCGGCCGTGACCAGGTTCAGCCTCGACCTGCTGGACGCGACCTCCCGCGGCCGGTCGACCTAGGACAGGTCGATCCCCGGGTAGAGCGGGTGCTTGGCTGGGCATCACATCGAGGGCCGCGCCGGCCGCGGTCTAGACGCGGTCGCCCGGGCGAGGGCGGGTCCCTAGCGTCGGCGCGTGACCACACCTTCCCGTCGCGCCGCCACGGTCGGCGCCGCGGTGCTCGTCCTCAGCGGCACTGTCACTGCCACCTACGCCGCCGGCAGCCGGGACTCGTCGACGATGATCAGCGTCTGCGCGAGCGTGCGGACCGGGGTGATCCGCCTCGAGACCGCCCAGGCGCCCTGCCTCACCGATGGCCCCCGCCGGCTGCGTGAGACGCGGCTGACCTGGAACCAGCAGGGCGAGCCCGGCGCTGCCGGACCGAGCGGCGCTGCCGGACCGGCAGGACCGAGCGGTGCCCCGGGGTCAGCGGGGCCGAGCGGCGCCGTCGGACCCGTCGGACCGGTCGGACCAACCGGGCCCGTCGGACCGTCGGGTGCACCGGGGCCGTCGGGCGCGGCAGGACCCTCCGGCCCCCCAGGGCCCTCGGGCGCGACCGGCCCCAGCGGAGCGCCCGGACCCAGCGGGTTGCCGGGACCGTCCGGTCCAGCGGGGCCCTCGGGGCCGGCGGGCGCCGACGCGAACGGCACGATCCTGACCGCGAGCAGCGGCCAGAGCGTCGTCACGATGCAGAACCGCCAGGACGGCTCGCCCGAGTTCGCGGCCGTCCTCCCGATCAGCGGCGCCGGGTCACGGACGTACCACATCGACGACGCCGACGTCGTCAGCCCTCCCGGGGCATTCGGAGATCGTCCGCTCCTCGGGCTGGTCCAGGTGCTGGCGCGGGCCGGGACGGTCACGTCGTTGTCGGCCAGCTACGCCCCGGACACCATCTCCGACTGGGTCGATGTGCCTGCGACGATGCACGTGCGCCTGTTCTCCGACCATGGCGTTCCCGCGGGTGACTTCCGCCCGGTCGCGGGCGTGGGATGCGATCTCACCTTCGACAAGAACACTCCCCCCGTGTGCCCCTGCGCTGCTCGGCGACCGGCCTCGACGTGGCGGTCTCCCCCGACGAGCGCCTGATCATGGTCGGGACAATCACGACGACGGTGGGCCCGTACACCCTGGGGGCACAGTTTGTGGACGGCTACCTCGCGACAAGCCTCGTCGTGCGGTGATCCGGGGCTGAGGCCGGGCCCGCCCGCGTCGACCAGGTTCAGCCGAGGTCGATCCCCGGGTAGAGCGGGTGCTTGTCGAGCATCTCCGCCGAGGCGTCGCGCACCTTGGCGGCCACGCCGTCGCCGAGGCGGTACGACGCCTTGGACGGTCCGCCCGCCTTGGTCGTGCCGGGCTCGGTGTTCTGCAGGACGTGGACGATCAGCTCCGCCACCCGGTCGAACTCGTCGTGGCCGAAGCCGCGGGTGGTCAGCGCGGGGGTGCCGAGCC
Organism: Nocardioides sp.; assembly: GCF_044226305.1. Classification (GTDB taxonomy): domain Bacteria; phylum Actinomycetota; class Actinomycetes; order Propionibacteriales; family Nocardioidaceae; genus Nocardioides. Next base: position 23,927 of record NZ_JBGAHF010000020.1, read on the forward strand.
GGACGCCCGAGGTGTACCAGGCGCCGTTCGGATCCTGCGGGACCGAGTTGCGGTTCGTGACGACGCCCGCGTCGAGCAGGGCCGACTCGGCCTGGCGGCCGGTCAGGCCGAACGAGGTCACGTCGAGCAGCACCAGGTGGTTGTCGGTGCCGCCGGTGACCAGGTTCGCGCCGCGGGAGAGGAAGCCGTCGGCGAGCGACTTCGCGTTGTCGGCGATCGACTGGGCGTAGGCCTGGAAGGACGGCTGGCGCGCCTCGGCCAGCGCGACCGCCTTCGCGGCCATCACGTGCGACAGCGGGCCGCCGAGCACCATCGGGCAGCCGCGGTCCACCTCGGCGGCGTACTCCTCCTGCGCGAGGACGAGGCCGCCCCGCGGGCCGCGCAGCGACTTGTGGGTCGTGGTGGTGACGACGTGGGCGTGCGGCACCGGGTCCTCGTCGCCGGTGAAGACCTTGCCGGCGACCAGGCCCGCGAAGTGCGCCATGTCGACCATCAGCGTGGCGCCGACCTCGTCGGCGATCTCCCGCATCTTCGCGAAGTTCACCCGTCGCGGGTACGCCGAGTAGCCGGCCACCAGGATCAGCGGCTTGAACTCGCGGGCCTTGGCGGCCAGCGCGTCGTAGTCGAGCAGCCCGGTCTCCGGGTCGGTGCCGTACTGCTGCTGGTGGAACATCTTGCCGCTGATGTTGGGGCGGAAGCCGTGCGTGAGGTGGCCGCCGGCGTCCAGCGCCATGCCGAGCAGGCGCTGGTTGCCGAGCTCGCCGCGCAGCGTCTCCCACTCCTCGGCGGAGAGCTCGTTGACGTTCTTGGCACCCAGCTTCTCCAGTGCGGGGCTCTCGACCCGGTGGGCCAGGATCGCCCAGTAGGCGACCAGGTTGGCGTCGATGCCCGAGTGCGGCTGGGCGTAGGCGTAGGGCGCTCCGAACAGCTCGCGGGCGTGCTCCGCGGCGAGCGCCTCGACCGTGTCGACGTTCTGGCAGCCGGCGTAGAAGCGGTGGCCGACCGTCCCCTCGGCGTACTTGTCGCTGAACCAGGTGCCCATGGTCAGCAGCACCGCCGGCGAGGCGTAGTTCTCGCTGGCGATGAGCTTGAGCGAGCCGCGCTGGTCGGCGAGCTCCTGGCGGGTGGCCTCCGCGATCCGCGGCTCGACCGAGGCGATCACCTCGAGGGCCTGCTGGTACGCGCTGCTGGTGAGGGAATCGATCCGGTCCGTCATGGGGTTCAGCCTAGTGTCGCCGCCGCCCGGAGCCGTCCGCCCGGCGGCGACCTGGCCGTGCGTCTCACATCGTGGCTGCAGATCTCACATCATGAGATTCCGGTTTGTGGGATCGACGTCCGCTCCCTGAGACTGCTTGACATGATCTCCGCTGCGACCCATGCGTACCTCGTGGCCCGGCGCCACGTGGACCTCGGACGCACGCGCAGCATGATGTGTTGGCCGTCCTGACCGTCCGCCCCACTCCCGGGCGCTGACCTCCCGGCAACGTCGCCGGTCGACGGACGCGCCCCTCTCGTCGAGGGACACACCCACATGTCTGACCCCCGCTTCACCGCCCGGCGTGCCGAGCACACCGAGATCCCCCGCCCCAAGCGCGGCGAGGGGCAGTGGGCGCTCGGCTACACCGAGCCCCTGAACAAGAACGAGCAGTCCAAGAAGGACGACGACCCGCTGCACGTGCGCGAGCGGATCCTGCACGTCTACTCCAAGCGCGGGTTCGACTCGATCGACCCCGCCGACCTGCGCGGGCGGTTCCGGTGGATGGGCCTCTACACCCAGCGCAAGCCCGGCATCGACGGCGGCAGGACGGCGGTGCTGGACGAGGAGGAGCTCGACGACCGCTACTTCATGCTGCGGGTCCGCTCGGACGGCAAGCTCCTCTCCCCCGCCACGGTCCGGGCCCTCGGCACGATCGGGGTCGACTTCGCCCGCGACACCGCGGACGTCACCGACCGCGAGAACATCCAGTACCACTGGATCCGCGTCGAGGACGTCCCCGCGATCTGGGAGCGCCTGGACGCGGCCGGTCTCTCCAGCATCGAGGCGTGCGGCGACTCACCGCGGCCGTTCCTCGGCTCGCCGGTCGCCGGCGTCGCGAAGGACGAGATCATCGACGGGTCGAGCGCCCTCGACGAGATCTACCGCCGCTACATCGGCAACCCGGACTTCTCGAACTTCCCGCGGAAGTTCAAGACCGCGCTGACCGGCCACCCCTCCCAGGACGTCTCCCCCGAGACCAACGACGTCTCGTTCGTCGGCACCGTGCACCCCGAGCACGGCCCCGGCTTCGACCTGTGGGTCGGTGGCGGACTGTCCACCAACCCGATGCTCGCCCAGAAGATGGGCGTGTGGATCCCGCTCGACGAGGTCCCGGACGCCTGGGAGGCCGTCGCGTCGGTCTTCCGCGACTACGGCTACCGCCGGCTGCGCTCGCGCGCCCGCCTGAAGTTCCTCGTCGCGGACTGGGGCATCGAGAAGTTCCGCGAGGTCGTGGAGAACGAGTACCTCGGCCGACGGCTGGTCTCCCTTCCCTCCCCGCCCTCGCCGACCGGCCACCGCGACCACGTCGGTGTGCACGAGCAGCGCGACGGCCTGCGCTACGTCGGGGTCGCCCCGACCGCGGGCCGCGTGTCGGGCACCGTCCTGGTCCGGCTCGCCGACCTGATGGACCAGTACGCCGTGCGGGGCGCCCGGCTGACGCCGTACCAGAAGATCGTGCTGATCGGCGTCGAGCCGGCCGTGGTCGACGCGCTGCTCGACGACCTCGACGCGATCGGGCTCTCGGCCCGGCCGTCGGCCTGGCGGCAGAACACGATGGCCTGCACCGGCATCGAGTTCTGCAAGCTGGCGATCGTCGACACCAAGAACCGGGCGCGCGACCTGGTCGCCGAGCTCGAGCGTCGGTTCCCCGACCTCGACGTCCCGATCACCGTCAACGTCAACGGCTGCCCCAACGCCTGCGCGCGCACCCAGGTCGCCGACATCGGCCTCAAGGGCCAGCTGGTGATGCACGAGGGCGCGCAGGTCGAGGGCTTCCAGGTGCACCTGGGCGGCGCGACCGGCCTGGAGGCGAACTTCGGGCGCAAGCTGCGCGCCCACAAGGTCACCAGCGCCGGGCTCGACGACTACGTGACGGCCGTGGTGACCAACTTCCTGGCCAGCCGCGAGCCCGACGAGAGCTTCGCCTCCTGGGTCGCCCGGGCCGACGAGGAGCTGCTCCGCGGCGACAAGGTCCTGGAGGTGGCGCCATGAGCGAGCGCGGCATCCCGTTCCACTGCCCCTACTGCGGCGAGCAGGACCTGCGGCCGCACGAGGTCGTCTCGGAGTCCGGCGAGGTCACCTCGCCGCACGGCACCTGGGACTGCCGGGGCTGCCTGCGGGCGTTCTCGCTGAAGATGCTCGGCCTCGTCCGACCCTCGGGAGCCCCGTCAGGAGCGCAGTCATGACCGCCGCCACCACGATCTCCGCGCGCAACAACCGCGGCACCGCGACCGAGGGCCGCTCCCCCGAGGAGCTGCGCGAGCTGGTGTCGCACTGGGGCGCCGAGCTCGAGCTCGCCCCGGCCGAGGACATCATCGAGTGGGCGGTCGCCACCTTCGGCAAGCGGTTCTGCGTCACCTCCTCCATGGGCGACGCGGTGCTCGCCGACATCGCCTCGAAGGTCGCGCCCGGCGTCGACGTCGTGTTCCTCGACACCGGCTACCACTTCGTGGAGACGATCGGGACCCGCGACGCCGTCGCCGCCACGCTGCCGGTCAACCTGCTGACGATCACCCCGGTGCAGACGGTGGCGCAACAGGACGCGACCTACGGCAAGGACCTCTACAAGACCGACCCGGACCTGTGCTGCAAGCTGCGCAAGGTCCAGCCCCTATCCGACGGGCTGGCCGAGTACGACGCCTGGGCGACCGGCCTGCGCCGCGCGGAGACCCACAACCGGGTGATCGCGCCGGTGATCGGCTGGGACGCCAAGAAGGGCAAGGTCAAGGTGTCGCCGCTGGCCCGGTGGACCGACGAGCAGGTCGAGCGCTACATCGCCGACAGCGGCGTGCTGGTCAACCCGCTCGTCTACGACGGCTACCCCTCCATCGGCTGCTGGCCGTGCACCCGCCGCGTCGCTCCGGGCGAGGACCCGCGCAGCGGCCGCTGGGCCGGCACCAACAAGACCGAGTGCGGGATCCACTCATGACCCGGTCGACGAGCACCCGCACCCGCGCACCCGGCAGCGTCGCCGGCGTCCGCACCACCGCAACAGCACGCACCACGAAGGAGGCAGTGTGATGGCTGCTCCTGCTCTGGTGGCCCTGGCTCACGGAAGTCGTGACCCCCGGTCCGCCGCCACCATCAAGGCCCTCGTCGACGAGGTCCGGGCGATGCGCCCCGACCTGCGCGTCGAGCAGGCCTTCCTCGAGCTGTCGAAGCCGTCGTTCTCGACGGTCGTCGACCGCCTCGTGAAGGCCGGCCACGACGAGATCGTCGTCGTCCCGCTCCTGCTCACCGAGGCCTACCACGCCAAGGTCGACGTCCCGAGCGCGATCGCGGAGGCGCAGGCCCGGCACGAGGGCGTGACGATCCGGGCGACCCGCATCCTCGGGCTCGAGGCCCAGTTCCTCGAGGTGCTCGACGTCCGGATGCGTGAAGCCCTGCGCGAGGCCCGCGTGCGCGAGCTCGACGCGCTCGTGCTCGCCGCGGCGGGCTCGAGCGACCCGCTCGCGAACCAGGCGGTGGCCCGGCTGGCCCGGGTCTGGGCCTCGCGGCACAAGCTGCCGGTCACCGCTGCGTTCGCGTCGTCGGCGCCGCCGGCGACCGGTGAGGCGGTGCGGGCGTTCCGCGCCGAGGGCCGTCGGCACATCGCGGTCGCCTCGCTGTTCCTGGCGCCCGGGTTCCTGCCCGACCGGGCCGCCGAGCTGGCGACCGAGGCCGGAGCGGTGGCGGTGTCCGCACCGCTCGGCGCCCACCCCGAGCTGGCCCGCGCGATCCTGGCCCGGTACGCCGTCGGCGCGGTCGAGCTGGTCCCGGTCTGACCGCGACTCGGCGCATCTTGGACGCCTGCGTGCACAAGATGCGCCGACTCGCGGTTGAGGAGGATCAGCCGCCAGGACAGCTGATCGGCACCTGAGGTGGAGGCGCTGGCCGGGTCCGGGTTCCTAGCGTTCCGGACATGACGATCCTGCTGTCCGACGAGCGCGTCCGGGCGCTGCCCGTGGTCGAGTGCGGCGAGCCGCTGGTGCGGCTGCCGGCCGACCTCTCCCCCGCCGGCGCCCTGGTGCGCGCCGGCCTGGCCGACCGCCTGGCGGCCGCCGACGCGTGCCTGCCGCCCGGCATCCGGCTGCGCGTGGTCGAGGGCCACCGGTCGGTCGAGCGGCAGCGGGCGATCATCGGGTCGTACGCCGCCGAGCTCCGTGCCCTGCACCCCGGCATCGGTCGCGGCGAGCTGGAGCGGCTGACCAGCCGGTTCGTCTCCCCCGTCGACGTCGCACCGCACGTGGCCGGCGCCGCGGTCGACCTCACCCTCGTCGACGCCTGCGACGACGAGCTCGACCTCGGGACCGCGATCGACGCCACTCCGGAGGAGAGCGACGGGCGGTGCTGGTTCGCCGCCGACGGCATCGGTGCCGACGCCCGCGCGCACCGGACCCTGCTCTCCCAGGTGCTGCACGGCGCGGGCCTGGTGAACTACCCGACCGAGTGGTGGCACTGGAGCCACGGTGACCGGTACTGGGCGCTCGTCTCGGGCGCCGACCACGCGGTGTACGGCCCCGTCGCCGCGGCGGTCGCGGCGTGAGCGCCGAGGCGCTCGTCACGGCTCGCGGGCGGACCGGCGGCGGACCCCGGCTCGCCGTCGACCTCGACGCGATCGCGCGCAACACCCGCCTCCTCGCGGCCCGCACCACCGGCGAGCTGATGGCGGTCGTCAAGGCCGACGGGTTCGGCCACGGCACCGTCGACGTGGCCCGCACCGCGCTCGCCCACGGCGCCACCCGGCTGGGCGTCACCTCGCTCGACGAGGCGTGGCCGCTGCGCGACGCCGGCCTCGGCGTACCGCTGCTGAGCTGGCTGAACCCGGTCGACGCCGACTTCGCGACCGCGGTCGCGCGCGACGTCGAGGTCGCGGTCCCGAGCCTCGACCACCTGGCGGCCGTCGCCGCCGCACCCGGCCGGGCCCGCGTGCACCTGCACGTCGACGCCGGCATGGCGCGCGACGGTGCCGACCCGGCGAGCTGGGCGCAGCTGTGCCGGACCGCCCGCCGCGCCGAGCTGCGCGGCGAGGTCGAGGTGGTCGGCGTCATGGGTCACCTCGGGTGCACCGCCGACCCGGCCGACGACTGCAACGCCCTCGGCCGCACCCGGTTCGCCTGGGCGCTCGAGACGGCCCGGTCCGTGGGGCTCCGGCCGCGGGACCGGCACCTCGCCGCGACCGCCGCGACGCTCACCGACCCGCGCAGCCACCACACGATGAGCCGGGTCGGGGCCGGGCTGGTCGGCATCGACCCCTCGCGCACGACCGCGCTGCGCCCGGCGCTCACGCTCACCGCGCCGGTGGTCTCGGTGCGCCGGGTGCGCGCCGGGACCCCGGTCGGCTACGGCCACGCCCACCGGACCAGCCGCCCGACCCACCTCGGCCTGGTCCCGCTGGGGTACGCCGACGGCCTGCCGCGCGCAGCCTCCGGACGTGCCGAGGTGCTGGTGCGCGGCGCGCGGCGCCCCGTGGTCGGGCTCCTGTCCATGGACCAGCTGGTCGTCGACCTCGGCGACCGCGGCGTCGACCCCGGCGAGACCGTCACGGTCTTCGGGCCCGGCGACGCCGGTGAGCCGAGCGTCGCCGAGTGGGCGGCCTGGGCCGGCACCATCGAGCACGAGGTCGTGACCGGCATCGGGACCCGGGTCCGGCGCTCGGTCCGGGCCGTGCCGCACCTGCGGAGCCTGTCGTGAGGACCCGGGTCGCCGTGATCGGTGGCGGGCAGAGCTGCGAGCACGACGTCTCCCTGGCGTCGGCCGCCGCGGTGGCCGCGGCGCTCGACCCGACGACCTACGAGGTCGTGCCCCTCACCATCGGCCGGGACGGCACCTGGCGGGACCGCTCGCTGCGGCCGATCGGGCTCGCCGGGGCCGCGCAGGTGCTCCGGTCCTGCGACGTCGTCTTCCCGGTCGTGCACGGACCACGCGGCGAGGACGGCGCGCTCGCTGCGCTCTGCGAGCTCGCGGGGCTGCCGTACGTCGGCTCCGGCATCGGCCCGGGCGCCCTCGCGATGGACAAGTGGGCGACCAAGCTCGTCGCCGGCGCGGTCGGCATCGCCACCGCGCCCGGTCACCTGGTCACCGCGGCCACCGCGGCCCGCGAGCGGTGGACCCACCCCGTGGTGGTCAAGCCGGTCGCCGCCGGGTCCAGCCACGGCGTCGCGCTGGTCACGGCCCCCGACGGGCTGCTCCCGGCGCTCGAGGTGGCACTCGCCCTCGACAGCCGGGCGCTGGTCGAGGACGTGGTCGCCGGCCGGGAGATCGACGTCGCGGTCCTCCGTCGCGCCGACGGGACCGTCGTGGCGTCGCCGGCGCTCGAGATCGTCGTCGACGGGCTCTTCGACTTCGACGCGAAGTACGGCGGGCACGCCGACCTCCGGGTCCCCGCCCGGCTCGACGAGGCCGATGCCCGGGCGCTCGAGCAGGCCGCGCTGACGGCGTACGACGCCCTCGGCTGCGCGGGCGTCGCGCGGATCGACTTCTTCCTGACCGACGCGGGCCCGGTGCTGAACGAGGTCAACACGATCCCGGGGATGACCGAGCACTCCCAGGTGCCGCGGATGTTCACCGCCGCCGGGCTCTCCTACCCGGACCTGCTCGACGAGCTGGTCCGCGGTGCCCGGCACCGCGCCCCGGCGACCCCGGTGTGGTTCCCTAGCCTCGACACGCCCGCACCGACCTGGCAGGAGGACCGGCCATCGCCGCTCTCACCGGTGTGTTGACCCGCCGACGGGTGGGGGTCGCGGCATGACCGACTGGCGACCGTGGGTCCCGGACGCCGCCGTCGGGCTCGGGGTCCTCCTGGTCGGCCTGGTCGAGCTGGACCGGGGCGTCTACTCGGTCAACCCGTGGGGCCCGCTGGCGATCGTCGTGGGGGTCGCGGGGGCGGTCGGGCTCTCCCGGGCGGCCCCCGGTGCCGCGCTCGCCCTGGCCTGGCTGGTCGGGGCCGTCCAGGTGCTGACCGGGACGAACGCGATGGTGGTCGAGCTGCTGCTGGCCGTCGTCGCCTTCGGCTGCGCCCGCTGGGGCAGCACCGTCGTCGTCTGGATCAGCGGGCTGTCGATCCCGCTCGGGGCGGCGATCGCCGTGCTCTGGCTGGACGCCAGCGTCTTCTACGAGGCGCTCCACGTCGCCGGGGTGATGGAGCTGGCGCAGCAGCGGTACCAGGCCGGCGACGACTGGCGGATCCCGGCCGCGCTGATGGCAGCGACGATCCTCGCCGCGCCGTGGCTGCTCGGCCTGGCGCTCCGGTTCTCGGCGCGGTCCCGCAGCTCGCGCCGGTCCCAGGTCGCGGCGGAGGCGGAGCGCGACCAGGCCGAGGAGATCGCCCGCCTGCGCGACGAGCAGACCCAGCTGGCCCGCGACGTGCACGACGTCGTCGGCCACTCCCTGGCGGTGATCCTGGCCCAGGCCGAGTCGGCCCAGTACCTCGACGACGTCGACACCCAGGGACTCAAGCGCACCATGACGAACATCGCGACGACGGCCAGGACGTCGCTGGACGACGTCCGCCACGTCCTGGCCTCCACGTCCGGGTCCGCCCCGGCACGGGCGCGCCAGGTCGACCTGGACAGCCTGGTCGAGGGGGTCCGCGCCAGCGGTCACGAGGTGGTGTCGACCGAGGTCGGCGCGCCGCAGCCGATGCCGCCGGAGCTCGAGGTCGTCGCCTTCCGGGTGCTCCAGGAGATGCTGACGAACGCGATCAAGCACGGCCCGCGTGACCAGCCGGTGCGCGTCGAGCGGCACTGGCAGGGCGACCTCCGCATCGAGGTGCAGAACGCGATCGACACCACTCCCGACGAGACCCAGCCGCTGTCCCTCCCCGCCGAGCCGCCGGGCCCCGCGGGCCAGGGCCTGGACGGCATGCGCCGCCGGCTCGAGTCGGTCGGCGGGCGGCTCGACGTGCGCCGCCGCCTCGACCCGCCGACGTTCACCGCGACGGCCTGGGTGCCGGTGCGGGCCCGATGACGATCTCGGTGCTCCTGGTCGACGACCAGGAGCTGTTCCGCGAGGGGGTCCGGGTCATCGTGGACGCCCAGGAGGGCATGGAGGTCGTCGGCGCGGCCGCCGACGGAGCCGAGGCGGTCCGGCTCGTCGACGAGCTCGCCCCCGACGTGGTGCTGATGGACGTCCGGATGCCCGAGATGGACGGCGTCGAGGCGACCCGCCAGATCTTCCTCCCCGACCGGGCCGCCCGGCGCGGGAAGCCGGTCCGGGTGGTGGTGCTGACCACGTTCAACCTCGACGACCGGGCCGCCACCGCGATCCGGTACGGCGCCAGCGGGTTCCTCCTCAAGGGCACCACCCCCGCGATGCTGCGCGACGCGATCCGCACCGTCCACGCCGGCAACGCGGTGCTCGCGCCCGCCGACCTGTCGGCACTGCTCGAGGGGCAGTTCCGGGCCGCGGCACCGACCCCGACGGCGTACCTCGGGCTCACCGACAAGGAGCGCGAGGTGTTCGCCGCGGTCGCCCGCGGCCTGTCGAACACCGAGATCGCCGGCCTGGTCTTCGCCAGCGAGTCGACGGTGAAGACCCACGTCGGCGCGATCCTGCGCAAGCTCGGCCTGCGCGACCGGGTGCAGATCGTCGTGTTCGCCCACGAGCACGGGCTGGTCCCGTCCTGATCGCCGAGTCGCGCATCTCGGCCGCCGCGGGCCTCAGCCGACCAGGGTCTGCACCAGGTGGTCGAGCTGGCGGGCCGGGTCGAGGGTCACTCCCCCGTGGACCGGGCCGGGCTGGATGACCGTGCTGCGCGGGGCGCGGAGGAAGCCGAAGCGCAGCCCGAGCGCCTCGCCGGCCACCGCACCCGCCCGCTCGTCGCCGGCGCAGACGCCCTCGACGAACGACAGCGCCTCGCAGACCTGGTCCAGGTCGAGCATCGGGTCGAGGGCCCGGAGCCGGTCGCGGTCCACCCGCCACGCGACCTCGAGGAAGTCGGTGGCCTGGCAGTAGACGATGACGCCGACGTTGAGGAACTCCTCGCGGTCCACGCGGGGCACGCAACGGAGCACGACGTACTGGTAGGACAGGCGGCTCACCGGACGGCCACCTCCGGCAGCCAGTGCCGCGTCGCCAGGCGCGCGGTCAGGAACCGCACGTAGGCGGCGCGCAGGTCGTCGGGGGTCTCGGCCCCCGGGACGGCCTCGAGCCAGGCGTCCGGGACCTCGGCGAGGACCTCGGCCAGCGCCCGTTCGTCGAGCAGCGCGGTCACCTCGGCGTCCACGGCCGGGAGGCCGGCGACGTGGTCGCGCAGCACGTGGTCGTCCAAGCTCCACGGCTGGGCGGCGAACCGCTCGGCACCACCGTCCGTGAGCAGCGAACCGCCCGGCCAGGCGTGGTGGAAGTACAGCGCGGCGCCGTGGTCGATCACCCAGAGGTCGCCGTGCCACAGCAGCAGGTTGGGGTTGCGCCACGAGCGGTCGACGTTGGCGGTGAAGGCGTCCAGCCACAGGATCCGGGCGGCGACGCCCCCGCCCGTCGGGGCGCTCCCGGACGCCGCGTCGGCCGGCACCGTGCCGTCGAACCCGAAGGCGCCGGGCAGGAAGTCGACGCCGAGGTTGAGGCCGGTGCTGGCGTTGAGCAGGTCCTGGACCTCCTCGTCGGCCTCGTAGCGGGCGATCTCCGGGTCCAGGTCGAGCGCGACCAGCTGGGGGGTGCGCAGCCCGATCCGGCGGGCGATCTCCCCGACCACCACCTCCGCGACCAGGACCCGGACGCCCTGGCCCGCGCCGCGGAACTTGCAGACGTAGGTGCCCAGGTCGTCGGCCTCGACGATGCCCGGCAGGCTGCCGCCCTCGCGCAGCGGGGTGACGTAGCGCGTCACGGCCACCGTCGGGATCACCGGCACACCCTAGCGGCCGGCCGAGGTCCGTTTACCGGCCGCCGCCGTCGGGTAGTCCGGGCTCGGGACCTCGGGGACCCACCTCACTCGGACACCAACGACAGGACCACGATGCGCCTTCGTCACTTCGTCGCCGCCGCCCTCACCACCGTGCTGGTTGCGCCGACCGCCCTCCTGACCACCACCGCGCCCGCGCACGCCGCGACCGCGACCCAGATCGTCGGTGGAACCGACGGGAAGCCCTGGATCTACCGCAGCAGCACCACGGCCAGCCAGCCCGGCGCCATCGTGTACGGCGAGACGCTGAGCCTCTCGATCGAGGTCTCCGCCGGCGGCAGCCAGGTGTACGACGGGACCCTCACCGTGCAGCGCCGGCTGCCGGGGAGGCACTGGAAGACGGTGAAGACCTCGTCGTCGGCGTACCTCTACGACTCGGTCAGGGCCGTCGGCAACGCCACGTACCGGGTCCTCTACAGCGGCACCAGCGAGTACGAGCCGTCCTCGGCCGGCGCGATCTCCCACGTCCAGCGCAAGCTCGCGATCAAGAACGTCGGCACCCGCCGGGTCGTGCTGAGCGGCACGGTGAGCCCGAAGTACCACGGCAAGGTCACGATCTTCCGCAAGCACGGCAAGAAGTGGTCGAGGTACAAGACGCTGCGGACCAACGCCCAGAGCCACTTCTCGACCCCGCTGCCCGCGCCGCGCCGGGGCCGGTACTACTGGAAGATCGAGCTCCCCGGCACGAAGTCGTTCGCCACGACGCAGAGCGGCACGTTCTACACCTACTCGGCGTGAGCTGAGCCCTCGCTGAGCCCACCCCACGGGCGGGTCAGGCGCTCGCGTCCTCCGCGAGCAGCCTGGCCCGCTCGGCCTCGACGTCGAAGTCGGCCGGGGGCCACTGCAGGTCCATCCCCCGCAGCGCGGCGAGCAGCAGCTCACCGACCGCGAGGTTGCGGAACCACTTGTGGTCGCTCGGGACGACGAACCACGGGGCGTGGTCGGTGTGGGTGCGTTCGAGCGCGACGTTGTACGCCTCGCGGTAGGCGTCCCACTTCGAGCGGGCGTTCAGGTCGCCGGGGTTGTACTTCCAGTGCTTGTCCGGCCGGTCGAGCCGGCGGATCAGGCGCTCCTTCTGGGTGTCCTTGGAGATGTGCAGCATGCACTTGAGCACGACGGTGCCGTCCTCGACGAGCTCGCGCTCGAAGTCGTTGATCGCGTCGTAGCGCCGCTCGATCTCCTCGGGCTCGGCGAGGTGGTCGACCCGGCCGATGAGCACGTCCTCGTAGTGCGAGCGGTCGAACACGCCGATGTAGCCCGGCTGCGGCGCGGCGCGGCGCACCCGCCACAGGAAGTCGTGCTTCTTCTCCTCGTCGGTCGGCGCCTTGAACGAGGTGATCCGCACGCCCTGCGGGTCGACGAGACCCACCGTGTGCTTGAGCACGCCGCCCTTGCCGGAGGTGTCCATGCCCTGCAGGACCAGGAGCACCCGGCGGTGCGACCCGGTCGTGCGCCCCTCGGCGAAGAGCCGCTCCTGGCGGTCGGCGATCTCGTCGCCCATCGCGAACAGGGCCGCCTTGGCCTTCTTCTTGTTCCCCTTGAAGCCGGGGGTGGCGTCGCTGGGGATGTCGTCGAGGTCGACGGGGCCGGCCGGGAGCCGCAAGGGGTGGGCTGTCATCGCGCCATCATCCCAGCACCCGCGCGACGTCGAGCGAGCAGCCGACCACCGTGTCGACCGATCCGTCCTCCTGCGGCTCGTCGAACCACAGGCCCTCGGTGAACCCGGCCTTGGCGAGCATCCGCAGCGAGGCGGCGTTGCGGTGGTCGGGTGCCGCGAAGAACGTCGCCGCCGCCGGGAAGCGGCGCCGGGCGCGCAGCATCCACTCCCACAGCACCCGGGCGCCGAAGCCGCGTCCGCTCCACTCCTCGCACAGGGCGTAGTCCACCCCGATCGCGTCGGGGTCCGGGCCGAGGACGGCGTACTCGGGGTAGTCGCCGATCCGGTAGTCCTGGAGGAAGCCGACCGAGCGGCCGTTCACCTCGGCGACCCACATCCGGGTGGGCGTGGTGCCGTCGATGCTCGGGCCGTACTGGGCCGCGACCCGCTCGGCGGTCGGCTCGCCGTCGGAGGCCCACCACCGGTGCAGGTGCTCGCTCTGCCGCCAGCGGGTGACGTCGGGGAGGTCGCCACGACCCATCGCCCGGACCGTCACCCGGTTGTCGTGGTCGACGACGAACTGCTTCACCGCGCCGGACAGGTCCACAGGCGCCGGCTCGGCGTGCAGGCTCGCGACCGTGCGCCGCGCGGCCGCCGCCCAGGACTCGTCCTCGTGCACCACACCGGCCAGGTCGCGTCCGCGGTCGTGGACGACGACGTGGACCTGGGTCACCTGCGGCCCCGCTCGACCAGCGGTGGCTCGGTCGACCACGGGAAGTCGATCCAGCGGCTGGTACGGCGCCAGGTGTAGTCGGGCACCACGGTGCTGTGCGGCTTCTGGTAGATCACGGCGGTCCGCGCCTCGGCCACGTGGCCGGCGCAGAACTCGCGGACGATCTCCAGCGTCTTCCCGGTGTCGGCGACGTCGTCGGCGATCAGCACCCGCAGGCCGGCCAGGTCGACCGCGGCAGGCGTCGGTGGCAGCATGATCGGGACCTCGAGCCGCTCGTCGATGCCGGTGTAGAACTCGACGTTGACCGCGGAGAGGTTCTTGACGTCCAGCGCGTAGCCCAGCGCCATCCCGAGGCCGAGCCCACCGCGGGCGATCGAGAGCACCAGGTCGGGCTGGTACCCGCTGTCGACCACCTGCTGGGCGAGCTCGTGCGCCGCCGTGCCGAACATCTCCCAGGTCAGGACCTCGTGCTCAGTCGTCACCCGGGCATTCTCGTCCACTGCGGGCCAGCTCGTCTCGCACTACGGCGAACGCCATCGCGGAGCCGTAGCCCTTGCGGGCCAGCATGCCGACCAGGCGCCGGGTGGCCGTGGTGTCGTCGACCCGGGTCAGGGTGCGCAGCTTCTTGCGGACCAGGGTGCGGGCAGCGGCCTCCTCGTCCCCGGGGTCGATGTCGTCGAGGGCCTCGCGGGCGACCTCGTCGTCGACACCCTTGCGGCGCAGCTCCTGGGCGAGCGCCCGCTTCGCCAGGCCCTTGCCACCGCCGGAGCCGTCGGACCCGCGAGCCGCGATCCAGGACCGGGCGAACGCGTCGTCGTCGACCAGCCCGAGCTCCTCGAACCGGTCGAGGAGCCGGGTGGCCACCTCCGCGGGCACGTTCTTGGCCGCCAGCTTGTCGCTGAGCTCCCGGCGGCTGCGCGCCCGACCTGTCAGCTGGTCGAGCAGGATCGTGCGCGCCACCGACTCGGGGTCGGCATCGGGTCCCTGCGCGACCGGGTCGTCGGGCGGGGCCGGCCGGTCGGCCGGGGCGGCGCGTCGGGTCCACGCGTCCACCCCGGCCGAGACGTCGCCGATCCAGTCGGGTGCCGGCCGGTCCTCGTCGAGGGTCATCGGGCCTAGAAGTCGTCGACGCCGATCGGGTCGGTCGGCAGGTCGACCTCGTGGTCGACGGTCGGACCGACGCCGAGCTTCTCGAGGATCTTCTTCTCCAGCTCGTTGGCCAGGTCGGGGTTGTCGCGCAGGAAGGTCCGCGCGTTCTCCTTGCCCTGGCCGAGCTGGTCGCCCTCGTAGGTGTACCAGGCGCCGGCCTTGCGGACGAGGCCCGCCTCGACCCCCACGTCGATCAGGCCACCCTCGCGGCTGATGCCCTTGCCGTACATGATGTCGAACTCGGCCTGCTTGAACGGCGGCGCGACCTTGTTCTTCACGACCTTGACCCGGGTCCGGTTGCCGACCATGTCCTGGCCGTCCTTGAGGGTCTCGATGCGGCGCACGTCGAGACGCACCGAGGAGTAGAACTTCAGCGCCCGGCCACCGGTGGTGGTCTCGGGCGAGCCGAACATGACGCCGATCTTCTCGCGCAGCTGGTTGATGAAGATCGCGGTCGTGCCGGAGTTGTTGAGGGCACCGGTCATCTTCCGCAGCGCCTGGCTCATCAGGCGGGCCTGGAGGCCGACGTGGCTGTCGCCCATCTCGCCCTCGATCTCGGCCCGCGGCACGAGCGCGGCCACCGAGTCGATGACGACCAGGGCGAGCGCACCGGAGCGCACCAGCATGTCCGCGATCTCGAGCGCCTGCTCACCGGAGTCGGGCTGGGAGACCAGGAGCGCGTCGGTGTCGACGCCGAGCGCCTTGGCGTAGTCCGGGTCGAGCGCGTGCTCGGCGTCGATGAAGGCGACGATGCCGCCGGCGCGCTGGGCGCTGGCCACCGCGTGCAGCGCCACCGTGGTCTTGCCGGAGGACTCCGGCCCGTAGATCTCCACGACGCGACCGCGCGGCAGGCCACCGAGGCCGAGCGCGACGTCGAGGGCGATCGATCCCGTCGGGATCACCTCGAGCGGGGCCCGGGTCTCGTCGCCGAGGCGCATCACGGAGCCCTTGCCGAACTGCCGCTCGATGTTCGCGAGCGCGGCGTCGAGCGCCTTCTCGCGGTCTCCTCCACCAGCCATGGTGTGCTTCCTTGTCTCTCGTCGTGGTCCAGGCACGTCTGCGACGCTAGAGCGAGCCACCGACAGCGCCTGATCAGCGCCGTCGACTGCTGTGGAGAACCTCGTCCCACGTCATGCCTGTGGACAGAAACTAGCCCACGATCGAACAGATGTTCGGGAGGAGGACCGGGCGTGTCGGCCCGGCGCGCGGCCCGGCGGTCAGGCCGGGAGGAGCACGCGGAACCGGCAGCCGGCGGGCGGGTCGCCCTCGACGTTCTCCACCTCGACCACGCCGCGGTGCGCCTCGACGATGCCCTTGACGATCGCCAGGCCCAGCCCGGCGCCCTGCCCCTCGGCGCCCTCGGGCACCGGCGTGCGGGCCGCTCCCCCGCGCCAGGCGAGGTCGAAGACCCGCCCCATGTCCTCGGTCGACAGGCCCCCGCACTGGTCGAGCACGCTGAGCTCCACGCCCTCCGGGACGGCCCGCCCGCGGATCTCGACGGTGCCGTCCGCCGGGGTGTGCCGGATCGCGTTCATGATCAGGTTCGTCATCACCCGCGACAGCCCGGCGGCGTCGGCGGTGACCTCCACCCCGGGCTCCACGCTGCCCCCGAGCCGCACGCTGCGCGCCCGGGCGACCGGGTCGGCGCCGGCGATCGCCTCGCTCACCAGGTCGCCGAGCGCGACCGGCTGCGGGCTGAGCCGCAGCACGCCCGCATGGATGCGGGAGAGCTCGAAGAGGTCGTCGACCATCCGCACCATCCGGTCCACCTCGGCACGGATCTGCCGGTGGTAGCGCTCGGGGTCGGGGGCCATCCCGTCCTCGAGGGCCTCGGTCATCGCCCGCAGCCCGGCCAGCGGCGTGCGCAGGTCGTGGGACACCCACGAGACCAGCTCGCGCCGTGACTCCTCGAGGCGCACCTCGCGCTCCCGCGACTCCTCGAGCCGCTCGCTGGTCCGCGCCAGCTCGGCCGAGAGCGCCTGGAGCTCGCTGGGGCCACGTGGGTCGGCGACGTAGGTGCCGTGGGTGTCGAGCTGACGGGCGCCGACGCGCAGCGCCTCGGACCAGTGCGAGATCGCCGCACCGAGGGCCAGCGCGACCAGCAGCGCCACCAGGCCGGCCACCCCGGCCACCAGGCTGACGACCTCCCAGTCGTGGTGCGACAGGAACATCATCCGGGACACGGCCACCACGCCGGCGAGCACCGAGCCGATCGACACCACGACGATCAGGCCGAGCTGCCACCGGATCGACCGGTGCCGCACCAGCCAGGCGACCACCAGCCCGACGGCGCCGACGGCGACGGCGCAGGCCGCCGCCACCATCACGATCTGCACCTGGTCACCCGACATGCGTCGCCTCCCAGCGGTAGCCCACGCCCCACACCGTCACCAGCCGGGCCGGCTGCCGCGGGTCGGGCTCCACCTTCTCGCGGAGCCGGCGCACGTGCACGGTCACCGTCGACTGGTCGCCGATCGACCAGCCCCAGACCTGGCGCAGCAGCTCGTCGCGGGAGTACGCCTTCCCCGGGTGCGCGAGCAGGAACCGCAGCAGGTCGAACTCGCGGCCAGTGAGGGCCAGCGGCGCGCCGCCGCGGTACGCCGTGTGGGCGCTCTCGTCGACGACGAGGTCGCCGTCGACCAGGCGTCGCGGTGCGACGGCGACGTGCGTGCGGCGCAGGACGGAGTCGACCCGCAGCGCCAGCTCGCGCGGGCTGAACGGCTTGGTGACGTAGTCGTCGGCGCCGACCTCGAGCCCCACCACGCGGTCGGTCTCCTCACCGAGCGCGGTGAGCATGACGACCGGGACGTCGCCGGCCTCGCGCAGCCGCCGGCAGACCTCGATGCCGTCGATGCCGGGGAGCATCAGGTCCAGCACGACGAGGTCGACGGGCCGGTCGCGCACCAGGCGGAGCGCGGTCTCGCCGTCGGCCGCCTCGGTCACCTCGTGCTCGTGGGCGCGCAGGTACGAGACGACCACCTCGCGGACGGTGTGGTCGTCGTCCACCACCAGGACCCGGGCCACGTCACCTCCTGCTCACGCGTCGACGTGAGCGTACGAGTGCCACGGTGACGACGGCCACCACCGTGATGCCGGCGAGCACCAACCAGCCGGCCGTGTAGTCGCGGTCGAGCAGGGTCGGGTTGTCGGCGCGGGCACCGAACCGCCCCAGGACGGGCACGGCGAGCAGCGTGACCGAGCCGAGCACGACGAAGCCCACCACGACCGGCGCCCGGGCCGGGGCCGGCACCAGCCGGACGGTCAGCGCGCCGAGGGCGACCACGACCAGCGCGAGGACCGCGTCGTGCAGGACGACGCCGGCGGCCAGCCAGACCGCCACCCCGACGAGGTCGCTCTCGCGGGTGAACAGCAACCAGCCGCCGTACCCGGCGACGAGCACGCCGAGGGCGCCGAGCGCGGCCCTCATGCCGGCACCTCGATCCGCGCGACCCACTTCGTCTGGAGCACCCCGGGCCGGTCCGGGGCGATCACCCGGGCCGGGTAGCCGTGGTCGATCGAGAGCGGCTCTCCGCCGAGCGCGAGGGCGAGGAGGGTGCGGTCGTCGTCGGCGAAGCTCGCGTGCAGGACCGTGGTCGTGAAGGGACCGGACTCCTGGAGGGAGGTGACGTGGACGTCGGTGCCGCGGGGCACGCCCACCAGGTCCAGCAGGTCCCGGACCCGCACGCCCGTCCAGGTGCCGCTCGCGCTCCACCCCTCGACACAGGCGATCGGGAGGTCGTGGGTCGACTGCGGCATCGCCAGCAGGTCGGCGCGGCTGAGGGACACCTGACGGTCACCGTTGGCGACCACCAGGCGGTAGTCGGAGCGGGTCGCGCTGGCGGTCACCTTCGCCGCGGCCGCGGACTTGTTGACGGGCACCCCCTCCGGGCCGTCGCCGGAGCGGACCCCGAGCACGGAGACCCGGCGCAGGAACGGGACCGTGCTCCCCGCGGTCGCCAGCACCGCGACCCCGGCCGCCAGCCAGGTCGTGCGCAGCAGGCCGCGACGGCTGAGCACACCGGGCGTCGTGGCGGTCGGCCGGTCGTGCGCGGTGTCCTCGACGTCGGCGCCCAGCGCGTCGCGGATGACCGGCAGCTTGACCGCGACGTGCAGCAGGACCGAGCCGATCGCGATCCACGCGACCGCGTAGTGGGTGGTGCGGAAGGAGAACGACCACGGGTACCACTGCGCGGAGTTCGCGAGCCCGGAGGCCAGCTGGAAGACGGCCGACGCGACCAGGACCAGCACAGTGCCGCGCTCGGTGGCGTCGAGGAGCAGCTGGCGCCAGCCACGCTCGGGCCGCCGGAACAGCCGCGGGTAGACCGTCCAGAGCTTGACCAGCAGCAGCGGTACGGCGGCGGTGCCCGTGATGACGTGCAGGCCCTGGGTGACGCGGTAGCCCCACACGGGGCTGGCGGGGAACGGCACCGGGTGCGCCGGGTCTTGGGCGTAGTGGCTGACCAGCCCGGTGACGAAGCAGATCCCGAAGCAGATGCCCAGCCAGAGCCCGACCCGTGCGGTGACGGCCGGGCTGCGCAGCCGCGACGTGAAGTCGCTGTCGGTGGGGATCCTCATGCGGCCTCCATCACTGCGCACCAGCGCTCACCGAGCCGGACCACGTCCCCCACGAGGAGGTCGGCCTGCCTCGCGACCTGGTCGACGTCGTCGACCCCGAGGACCGCCCAGCGCACCGGGTCCCCCGTCTCGGACCCCACCCGCACGGCGGCCCACCCGGTCGTGAGCGCCGTGCCGGGTGCCGCGAGCTCGGCGACCACCCGTCCGTCGTGCGCCAGCAGCTCGCGCAGCCGGCGCAGGAGCGCCACCGGGTCACCGCCGATGCCGACGTTCCCGTCGGCGAGCAGGGCGGTGCCCCACCGCCCTTCGCCCGGCAGCGCCTCGAAGACGTCGCGACGCAGCGCGGTCACCCCCCGACGTACGGCGGCGCCGACCGCGTGGCCGAGGACGTCGATGCCGAGCACCACGTGGCCGCGGGCGGCCAGGTCCGCGGCGAGCCGGCCCGGCCCGCAGCCCACGTCGATCGTCGGGCCCACGCAGAGGTCGAGGAGCGCCCGGTCGTCGCTGTCGGCGGGCCGGTCCCAGCGGGCGAGGTCGAGCACGGTGACGGTCACCGACGCACCTCCCGCCAGACCCGGGCGAACTCGCCGTCCGGCACGGCGGCGGCGACCGCCTCCGCGTCCGCGACCGTGTCGACGTCGCGCAGCACGGCGGTCGCGCCGACCTCGAGCCCGGCGGCCGCGAGCGCCCGGCGGGTGTCGCGGTAGGTGTCCGGCGTCGACATCGGCACGTCGTGCAGGGCGGCGGCACCGCGGGGCTCGTGGAGCCCGAGCACCCACCAGCCGCCGTCCTCGGCCGGACCCAGGACCGCGTCGTGGTCGTCGAGGTCCTCGGCGGCGGCCCGCAGCAGGTCCGCGGTCAGGTGCGGCGTGTCCATGCCGACCTGGAGCACCGGTCCGCCCGGGGGCACGTCGACGTGCGCGTTGACGAGCCGCTCGGCGAAGGTGGCGCCGCGCTGCCGGGCGACGCCCCACCCGGTGACGGCGTCGGCGATCTCGTCACCGCGCACGGCGTCGGCCAGGTCGCCGGCGAGCGCGAGCAGGCAGCGGTCCGCGCCGACCGCCCCCTGGCAGGCCACGACCGTGTCGAGGAGCGCGGCCGCGGCCAGCTGCGCGGCGGCGTCGTGGCCGACCTCGGCCCCGAGCCGGGTCTTCACCCGGCCCGCGACCGGCGCCTTGGCGACCACCAGCACCCGGGTGCCCGTCGCGGTGCTCATGCCAGCACCCGCCAGAAGTCGCGTGCGGCACGGGCGGTGCCGCGGACCGACCCGGACACCTTCGAGCGGGTGCCGATCGCGCGCGGGTGGTAGGAGACGTCCCGCTCGGAGACCCGCCAGCCGGCGTCGGTCGCCCGCTGGAGCAGCTCGACCGGGTAGCCGAACCGCCGGTCCCGGACGTCGAGCGCGAGCAGGGCCTCCCGCCGGCACACGCGCACCGGCGCGATGTCGTGGGCGGCCATCCCGATCCGCCGCCGCAGCCACCAGACCACGAGCCCGTTGCCGGCGCGGGCGTGCCACGGCCAGACCCCCCGCCGGACCGGACGCCGGCGGCCGACCGCGAGGTCGGCCCGTCCGGACCGGACGTCCTCGACCAGCGGCAGCAGCTCGTCGGGGTCGAAGGAGCCGTCGCCGTCCATGAACGCCACGAGCTCGTGGGTCGCCGCGAGCAGCCCGGCGTGCACCGCGGCGCCGTACCCCGGCTGTGGCTCGGTGACGACCGTCGCGCCGAGCCGGCGCGCGACCTCCGCGGTGCCGTCCCGGGAGCCGTTGTCGGAGACCACCACCGCGAAGGAGCACGGGACCCGGGGCAGCAGCGCCTCGAGCGCCGCGGCCTCGTCCCGACAGGGCAGCACCAGGTCGCAGTCGGGATCCATGTCCTGACGGTAGGCAGCGGCGGCCCCCCGCATGCGTGCCGAAGGCTTACGGCCTGGTGACGGATCGGCGGGACCCGCGCTCGGCGGTCCCCGCCGCCCGGGTCGGGCACCTAGGGTCGGAGGCATGGCGACGACGCGGGCACGGGCGCCATGGGTCGGCCTCGGGGTCGCGCTGGTGCTGGTGGCGGTCGCGTTCGCGGTGCCGCCGCTGACGGGCTGGGAGGTGTGGTCCCGCGCGCCGCGCAGCGTGGTCCCGCACGAGGTGCCCCCGCTGCACGGCTGGTGGGAGCCGAAGCTGCTCGGCCCCGGCACGGTGCCCGCGATCGTGATCGGGCTGCTGGGCTGGTGGTACGGCCCGCGCCTGGCCGAGCGGCTGTCGTGGGGACGACTCCTGCTGACGTCGTACGTCGGCAGCCTGGCGTGGCTGCTCGCGCTGGCGCTCGTCGACGGGACCGACGGCATCTCCCGGACCCTCGGCAGCCGCTACGAGTACCTCCCGAGCGCCCGGGCCGTGACCGACGTGCACGCCCTGCTCCAGGGCTACGTCGACCGGATCCCGCTGGACGCGACGGACGCCTGGCCGACCCACCCGGCCGGGCACCCGCCCGGGGCGCTGCTGTTCTTCGTGGCGCTGGTCCGCGCCCACCTCGGCGGCGACCTCGCCGCCGGGCTGGTCGTGACCGTGCTGGCGGCGACCACGGCGGTCGCGGTGCTCGTCACCGTCCGCGCCCTCGGCGCCGAGCCGGCGGCCCGGCGCGCCGCACCGTTCCTCGTCCTCACGCCCGCGGCGGTGTTCATGGCCGTGTCGGCCGACGCGCTCTTCGGCGCCCTCGCCGCCTGGGGTCTCGCCTGCCTGGCGCTCGGCGCCCGGTCGTCGGGACGGCGGCTGGTGGCGTGGTCGGTGCTCGCCGGGCTGCTGCTCGGCTGGTGCGTGATGTCGTCCTACGGACTGCCGCTGCTCGGGCTGATCGCGGTCGCCGTGCTGCTGCTAGCCCGCTCGTGGTGGCCGCTGCCGGTCGCCGCGGCCTCGGCGCTGGCGGTGGTGCTGGGGTTCGCGGCCGCCGGGTTCGCGTGGTGGGAGGCGTTCCCCGTCCTCCGGGAGCGCTACTGGGACGGCATCGCGGCCGACCGGCCGGCGTCGTACTGGGTCTGGGGCGACCTCGCCGCGCTCGTCGTCTGCGCCGGCCCGCTCGTGGGCTCCGGCCTCGCGGTGCTGCGCCGCGGCTCCGACCGGGTGGTGACCCTGCTCGCGGCGGCCGCGGCCGCCTGCGTGCTGGTCGCGGACCTGTCGGGGATGAGCAAGGCCGAGGTGGAGCGGATCTGGCTGCCCTTCGTCCCTTGGCTCCTGCTGGCCACGGCGCTGCTGCCCGAGCGCTGGCGCCGCTGGGGCCTGCTGCTCCAGGTGGTCTGGGCGCTGGCCGTCCAGCAGCTGCTCTACACGACCTGGTGATCCGCGACTCCCCCGCGGACGTCATCCGAGGTGGTCGTCGGGGCAACCAGGTCGGATGACGTACCGGCGACTCCCCCGCGGACGTCATCCGAGGTGGTCGTCGGAGCAGCCGGCTCGTATGACGCACCGGCGGCGGCCGGGATCAGGCCCGCAGCGGGGCGGTGGCGAACGCCGGCAGACCCACGCCGGGCGGGACGGCGGCGGCGAACCCGAGGACCTCCCGGGCGCGGGCCGGCGAGGCGACCACGTGCCGGACGTCGCCGAGGCGGTAGCGCCCGGTGACCTCGGGCTCGATGCCGGTGTCGGTGCCGGTGCCGACCAGCCGCGCGACGTCGAGGATCGAGACCGGCTCACCGGAGCAGACGTTGAAGGCGTCGTAGCGACCGCGGTCGGCGGCGACGACCGACTCCAGCGCGAGCAGGTTCGCGCGGGCCACGTCGGACACGTGCACGAAGTCGCGCACCTGGCCGCCGTCCTCGTAGACCTGCGGCCGCTCGCCGCGCTCCAGCGAGGAGCGGAACATCGCCGCGACCCCGGAGTACGGCGTGTCCCGCGGCATCCCCGGCCCGTAGACGTTGTGGTAGCGCAGCGCCACCGCCGCGGCGTCGGCCTGGCGGACCCACGCGGCCGTGTAGTGCTCCTGGGCGACCTTGCTGGCGGCGTACGACGACCGCGGGTCGAGCCGCGCGTCCTCGTCGACGAGCGCCCAGCCGAGCGTGGCCCCGCAGTCCGGGCAGTGGTTCTCCACGTCGCCGGACTCCAGCGCGGCGCGACTGCGCGGCCGTGGCACCCGGTCGCCGTGCGTCGGGCAGGTGTAGCGGCCCTCGCCGTAGACGACCATCGAGGAGGCGAGCACGAGGCGGTCGACCCCGGCCTCGTGCATGGCGGCGAGCAGCACCGCGGTGCCGAGGTCGTTGACGCCGGCGTAGTCGGGGAGGTCGCCGACGCGGACCCCCGCACCGACGACGGCCGCCTGGTGGCAGACGGCGTCGACACCGTCGAGCAGCGCCGGCCACGCCTCCGCGTCCCGGACGTCGACCTGGTGCGTGCCCGGTGGCGCCGCGGTCGCGCCATGGGCCTGCGGCCACATCACGTCGACCCGGACCACCTCGTGGCCCACGCCCTCGAGCGCCGACCCGACGGCCGTCCCGATGAAGCCGGCGGAGCCGGTCAGCAGCACCCTCATCCGGGCACCTCGTAGGTCAGCTCGATGCCGTCGGCCCACGTCGAGCAGGTACACCCGTCGGGGTCCGGCAGCCCGGCGATCGCGGCGGCGAGCAGCCCGGACAGCCGCGCGAGGTTCGCCTTGAACAGCGCGAAGATCTCCTCCTGGCCGACCCCGGAGCCCTCCTCGGCGCCGGCGTCCATGTCGGTGACCAGCGCGATCGAGGCGTAGCACATCTGCAGCTCGCGGGCGAGCGCCGCCTCCGGGGCGGCGGTCATGTTGATCAGGGTCGCCCCGCCCGCGGCGTGCAGCCGGGACTCCGCCCGGGTCGAGAACCGTGGACCCTCGATCACCACCATCGCTCCCCCGGCGCGGACGTCCGGAGCCGCGCCGACCAGCGCCTGCGAGACCCGCGGGCAGTAGGGGTCCGCGAACGGCAGGTGCGCCGCGCCGCGCTCGACGTACGACGGCACCCGGCGCCAGGTCCGGTCGACCAGCTGGTCGGGCACCACCAGGTCGCCGGGCGCGACCGCGTCGCTCAGCCCGCCCACGGCGCACGGGGCGATGACCTGGCGCACCCCGAGGCTGCGCAGGGCCCAGAGGTTCGCGCGGTACGGGATGCCGTGCGGTGGGTGCTCGTGCGCCCGGCCGTGGCGCGGGAGGAAGGCCACCCGCCGCCCGGCCACGGTGCCCACGGCGACCGGCGCCGAGGGCGCGCCGTACGGGGTGTCGACGGCGACCTCCTCCGCGTCGTCGAGGAAGGAGTAGAAGCCGGTGCCGCCGATGACGGCGACGTCCGCAGAGACCATGGCGTCAGCCTGCCAGCCGGGTGGTCGCCCGCGCACCGAGGCCGGCGACCGCCACGAGGACGACCAGACCGATCGCGCCGACGGCGAGGGCCGGGTAGCCCCAGGTCCCGACGACGAGCCCGGACACCGCTCCGGCCGCCGCCGCGGTGAGTCCCATGACGAGGTCGGCGGCCCCCTGGACGTCGGTGCGCGCGTCGAGCGGTGCGTGCTGGGCGATCAGCGTGGATGCCGCGACGGTCGCGAACGACCAGCCGAGGCCGAGCAGGAACAGCCCGACGAAGATCTGCCACGAGCTGCCCTCCGGCGCGCGGGCGCAGAGCACCAGCGAGACCAGGAGCAGCGCGGCCGCCTCGAGCAGGACCGCCCACCTGCTCGTGCGGTCGGCGAGCATGCCGACCAGCGGCGAGAACGCGAACATCCCGAGGACGTGGACGCTGATCAC
Organism: Nocardioides sp.; assembly: GCF_044226305.1. Lineage (GTDB taxonomy): Bacteria > Actinomycetota > Actinomycetes > Propionibacteriales > Nocardioidaceae > Nocardioides. The sequence continues at coordinate 48,857 of NZ_JBGAHF010000020.1, forward strand.
CAGCCCGATCACCCGCAGCTCCGCGTGGCCGTGCTCCATGTGCAGCGGCGACATGATCATCACCCCGACCATCGCGGCGTGCGCGCACGCCATGCCGAGCACGGCGAAGCCCAGCACGGGCCGCTCCCGCGTCGCGGCCACCGCCCGCGCCCACGCGGTGCCGCTCGGCTCCGTGACCGGGACGCCCGCCGCCTCCCGGGCCAGCAGCAGCGGGTCCGGCCGCAGCAGGGTGGTGACGACGAGCGCGGCGCCGAGCATGCCGAGGCTGCCGAGCGCGAACGGCCCGGTGAGCTCGGGGATCCCGAGCGCGTCCGCGAGGGACGCGGCCGGGCCGGTCAGGTTCGGCCCGGCGACCGCGCCGATCGTCGTGGCCCACACGACCGTCGACAGCGCCCGGCCCTTGTGGGCGTCCTCGGCGAGGTCGGTCGCCGCGTAGCGGGAACCGGAGTTGGCGGCGGTCGTCGCGCCGAGCAGCACGGCGCCGACGAGCAGCAGCACCATCGACCCGACGACGCCGGCCAGCACCGCGAGCACGGCGCCCGCCGCTCCGAGCAGGTAGCCGGTGGTCAGGCCGACCCGACGGCCGCGGCGCGACATCAGCCGGGCCAGCAGGTACGACGCCACCGCGGCGCCGAGCACCTGGAACGTCTGCGCGAGGCCGGCCTGGCTCTCGGACCCCGAGATCTGGCGGGCCAGCAGCGAGGCGGTCGCGATGCCGATCGTGATGCCGACCGCGCCGACCGCCTGGGCGACGACGAGCACGCGGACGGTGCGCCGCTGGACCGCGGCGACGTCGGTCAGCGCTTGGTCGCCGGCAGCTCGAGCACGCGCCATACCGCGGCCCACACCTCCTTCGGCGGGACCCCCGCGGCCAGCGCCTGCGCGGCGGTCCGCCCGCCGAGGTCGCTGATGACGTAGAGGTCCGCCCACGAGCGGGCGTAGGAGTCCCCGAGGGCGTCGTCCATCCGGGCCCAGAACTCGGTGTGCCTCACGGGCGGCGCCTCGCCTGGACGTCGAGCCACGGCTCGGCGGTCTTGGTGCCGGTGACGTGGGCGAGGTGCTCGACCTCCCACCCGGCCGCCTCGAGCAGGTCGGTCAGCGGCTCGGCCCGCCAGTAGGTGAACCGCCGGGCGCCGGCGACGTGCCCGTGCCGCGACCAGGCGGCGCCGTCGCCCTCCTTGACCCACATCCGCAGCTGCCCGCCGGGGCGCGTGGCGGCGGCGAGCCGGGCCAGCACCACGGGCAGGTCGGCCCGGTCGACGTGCAGCAGGCTCGCACTCGCCCAGACCCCGTCGTACGGCGTGCCGGGGCGGGTCGGGTCGTCGAGGTCGTCGGTGAGCGGGTCGACCACGTCGGCGTCGTGGCCCTCCGAGCGCATCAGCTCCACGAACGCGGGCGTGATGTCGGTGCGGCGCACGCTGAGGCCCACCTCCTCGAGCAGGAGCGCGTCGCGGCCGCCGGCCGAGCCGATCTCCAGCACCCGCGCGCCGGGACCGGCCGCGGCGGCGAACGCCTCGATGGCCTCCCGGTCGACCTCCGACGCGGTCGCGGTGCCGTCGCGGTAGGCGGCCGCCGAGGCGTCGTACGCCGCCACGGTGGCCCGAGCCGCGGCGGCGCGCACGTCCCAGGCGTGGTGCACGACGTCGTGCAGGTGGTAGCGGCCCAGGCTCGCGACCGTGAACTCGTCGCCGTTGCTGCGGTAGCCGCGACGGTCCCACGCGTCGGGCGGGACCGACTCGTAGCGCTCGGCGACGACCTCGGCGGCGTCGAGCAGGTCGGTCGAGACGACGGCCGGGTCCTGCTCGGCGTACCGCTGCTCGAGGGCGGTCTCGTCCTGGTCCCAGTTCGGGAACCGCGGGTCGGTCTGCTCGAGCATCAGGCCGAGCCGCAGGTCGAAGATCCGGTGCACGTCGCGCACGTGGCAGGCGTACTCCAGTGGTGACCAGGTGCCCGGAGCCGGGCGCACCCCGGCGTCGGGCAGGGTCAGCACCGCCTCCCAGGTGGTCGCGTTGTCCCGCACCACCTCCGCCAGCCGGTCGACGGTGACGGTGGCGGCCTCGAAGCCGCACTCGGGGCACGGCCGGTCGAGGACCCAGGTCCAGTCCTTGGTGTCGGGCACGACGGTCTCGCTCACGGCGCCCATCCTTCCAGCCGGCCGGTGGGGCCACCGCCGACGCGGCCGCCATCCTCCGCGAAGATGGCGCCATGGTGCTCGTCCGACCCGTGACCGCGACCGACCTCCCCGCCGTCGCCGCCATCTACGACCACGAGGTGCGCCACGGGATCTCCACCTTCGCGACCGAGCCGCCCGGCATCGACCACTGGCTGCCGCGGCTCGAGCTCACCCGCCCGGGCGACCACCTGCTCGTCGCCGAGCGCGACGGCGTCACCGTCGGGTACGCGTTCTCCGGCGACTACCGACCCCGCACCGCCTACCAGCACACCCGCGAGACCTCGATCTACCTCGCGCCGGAGGCCCGCGGCGCGGGCGTCGGGCGGGCGCTGTACGACGCGCTGCTGCCGATGCTCCGCGCCGACGGCATCCGGCTCGTGGTCGCCGTCATCGCGGTGCCGAACCCGCGCAGCCAGGGGCTGCACCGCGCGTGCGGGTTCAGCCACGCCGGCACCCTGCACCAGGTCGGACACAAGTTCGGCCGGTGGATCGACACCGAGCTGTGGGAGCTGCTGCTGCGCTGAGGCCGGCCGGGGCTCAGCCGTGCCCGGGGTCGAGCTCGGCACGGAACGCCGCCCGGTCCTCGATGCTCAGCATCAGCTCGCGCACCGTGACCGGGAGCCCCAGGCAGCGGCCGCGGGCCGGCGGGTCGACGGTGACCGTCACCAGCGAGCCGCCCGTCGTGTTGACCAGCCAGCGGCCCCGCCAGCCGTGGGCGCCGATGCTGACCTTGCGGCCCGGCTCGTCGGTCACCGCGACGACCGAGGTCCGCGGCACGGTCACCGAGAAGCTCCACCCCAGGTCCACGACGAGCGCGTCGTCGGTGACCTCGACCGAGGGGCGCACGCCGGTGGCGGCGAGCAGTGCTCCGATCGCCGGGTTCGGTCGTGGCATGTCGTGCTGGGTCATGTCAGCAGGAGGGTATCGAGCCGCCGCCGGACCACGGCAAGCCCGACCAGACCCATCACCACGAGGTAGACGACGCTCACCGCGGACTCCCACGAGAGCGCGCCGGTGGTCAGCTCGCGGCACAGCACGACCCCGCGGTAGAGCGGGGTGACCTCGACGATCCACCGGATCCAGGTCGGGTAGGCCTCGACCGGGAAGAAGGTCGCCGAGAACAGGAACATCGGGATGATCGCGAGGTTGACCCACTCGAAGTCCTGCCAGGTGCGCATCCAGGTCGTCAGCGCCATGCACGCGCCGCCGAACGCCAGGCCGATGAGCAGGGCCGCCGGCACGACGAGCACCGCCCACCACGAGGACACCAGGCCCATCGCGACCATGACGAGCAGGAACGCGGTGGAGTAGATCCCGCCGCGCAGCAGCGACCAGCTCAGCTCGCCGCGGGCGATGTCCATGGTCGTCAGCGGCGTCGCGAGGAGCTGGTCGAAGAGCTTGTTGTACTTGAGCTTGAAGAAGAAGTTGAACGTCGAGTCCAGCAGCGAGCCGTTCATCGCGGACGCGGCCAGCATCCCCGGCGCGACGAACTCGGCGTACGGGATCTCCTGGCCGTTGAACTCGAAGCCGGTGACCAGCTGGCCGACGCCGACCCCGATCGAGAAGAGGTAGAAGACCGGCTCCAGGAACCCCGAGACGAAGATGTACCAGGCCCGCCGGTAGGCGAGGTAGTTGCGGTAGACCAGCAGCCCGGTGGCCTCCCCCGGGCGCAGCGGGCGGGCGACGGAACGGGCGACGGCGGCCGTGGTGATCGCCATCAGTACTCCAACCGCCGGGAGAGGCGCCGGACCGCCCAGAACCAGCCGAGGACCGCCAGCGTCGTGAGGTAGACGACGTGCACGACGGCGGTGCCGACGTCGACGGTGTCGAGGGTCAGCATCCGGGTCAGGTCGACGCCGTGCCACAGCGGCGTGACCTTCGCGAGCGCCTCCATCCAGGGCGAGAGGTTGGAGATCGGGAAGAACGCGCCCGAGAAGAGGAACAACGGGATCATGCCGAGCCGGAAGACGAGCGCGAACGGCGCCTCGTTCTTCAGGCCGGCCGAGAAGGCGAAGATCGGGGTCGCGAAGGCCAGCCCGACCAGGAACTGCACGAGGAAGGCCAGCACCGCTCCCCACGCCGTCGCGTAGACCCCGAAGGGCACCATCACCAGCGTGAAGACGCCGCAGGTCAGCCCCACGCGGAACATCACGAACCCGAGCTGGCCGAGGATCACCTCGGGCACCGAGAGCGGCGAGGCGGTCATCCCGAAGTAGGTCTTCTGCCACTTGATCATGCCCATGACGGGGTAGGTGGTCTCGCCGAAGACGGTCTGCATCGCCTGGGCGGCGAGCAGCCCGGGCGCCACGAACGCGAGGTACGTCGGCGCCCCGTCGAGCTTGGCGGGGTCGTCGGCCACGTAGTCGCCGAGCAGGACGCCCATCGCGAGCACGTAGAAGAGCGGGTTGACGAACGAGGAGACCGCCGAGCCCTTCCAGGTGCGGCGGTAGCCGATCGCCCAGTAGTCGACCAGCCGGGCGGCGCCGACGACCACGTTGGCCGGGGCGGTGCTCGGGGTGGGGGCGGGACGCGCGTCGGCCATCAGTCCACCAGGGTCCGGCCGGTGAGGCGGAGGAAGACGTCCTCCAGGGTCGCGCGGCGCACCAGGGTGGCCGCCGGCTCGAGACCGCGCTCGTGGACCCGGGCGACCGTCTCCTCGCCGTTCGCGGTGTAGAGCAGCAGCCGGTCGGGCAGCACCTCGACCCGCTCGGCGAGGTCCTCGACCTTGCCCGCCACCGCCTCGTGCTCCCCGACGCCGAAGCGCAGCTCGGCGACCTCGCGGGTGGAGTGCTCGGCGATCAGGTCGAGCGGGGAGCCCTCGGCCACGATCAGGCCCTTGTCCATGACGACGAGCCGGTCGGCGAGCTGCTCGGCCTCGTCCATGTAGTGGGTGGTCAGCACGAGCGTCACGCCCTGCTGCTTGAGGCGGAAGAGCCGGTCCCAGACGACGTGCCGGGCCTGCGGGTCCAGGCCGGTGGTCGGCTCGTCGAGGAGCAGCACCTCGGGCCGGTTGATCAGGCTGCGGGCGATGGTGAGCCGGCGCTTCATGCCGCCCGACAGGTCGTCGACCATCGCGTTCGCCCGCTCGGTGAGCTGCACGAACTCGAGCAGCTCGTCGACCCGCTCGCGCACCTCCTTGCGCGGCAGCCCGAAGTAGCGGCCGTAGACGAAGAGGTTCTCGCGGACGGTGATCTCGGTGTCGAGGGTGTCCTCCTGCGGACAGACCCCGATGCGTGCGCGGATCTCCGGGCCGTCGGTCGCGGGGTCCATCCCGAGGATGCGCAGCGTCCCGCCGCTGACCGGCGACACCGCCGCCACCATCCGCATCGTGCTCGACTTGCCGGCGCCGTTCGGGCCGAGGAACCCGAACGCCTCCCCGCGGCGCACGTCGACGTCGATGCCCCGCACCGCCTCGAAGCTGCCGAAGGCCTTGCGCAGGCCTGCGGCGTAGATCATCGACTCGTGCTCGGCGTGGTCCACGTCGCCGACCCTACGGTCCGGCGCCGACAACCGCCTCCCGGATATCGGCCGGGTCCCCTACGCTGCGCCCGTGGGACGTCAGCAGGCACGCAGCGGGTCGCCGTACGAGGCCTCGATCGGGTTCTCCCGGGCCCTCCGGGTCGGCGACCTGGTGGCGGTCAGCGGGACCGCGCCGGTGTGGCCCGACGGGAGCGTGGACCCCGACCCGGCCGTCCAGGCCCGGCGGTGCTGGGAGATCGCGCTCGCGGCGCTCGCGGAGCTCGGGGGCACGCCGGCCGACGTGGTGCGCACCCGGCAGCTGCTCGTCGACCGGGCCGACGCCGACGCGGTCGGCGCGGTGCACGGCGAGGTCTTCGGGGACGTCCGCCCCGCCAGCACGATGGTCGTCGTGGCCGGTCTGCTGGACCCGCGGTGGAAGGTCGAGATCGAGCTGGACGCCGTCCTCGCGGACTGACCGGCCCGGCCGACCGGTGAGCACCACCGCACTCCTCGTCACGCTGCTGGCCGCGGCCGTCCACGCCGGCTGGAACCAGCTGCTGGCCGGTTCCCCGGACCCGCAGGCGCGGGTCGGGGTGGCGATGCTGGTCGGCGCGATCGCGACGGCACCGTTCGCCGTCGTCGGGTTCCGGTGGGAGGCGGCCGCCTGGCCCTACGTCGCCCTCTCGGTCGCGTTCGAGCTCGCCTACGTCGTGCTCCTCGCTGCGGCGTACTGGGTCGCCCCGATGACGACGGTCTACCCCGTCGCCCGCGGCACTGCCCCGGTCCTGGTGCTCGTCGTCGCCGCGCTGGCCGGCGACCGGGTCGGCTGGTGGCCGGCCGTCGGCGCGCTCGCGGTGGTCGCCGGCGTCCTGCTGGTCCGCGGTCCGGCGCCGGACCGGGCCACCGCCCGGGGTGTCCTGATGGCCTTCGGCGTCGCGGCCTGCATCGCCGGCTACACCCTGGTCGACGCGCACGGCGTCGACCACGCCTCGGTCGCCGCCTACCTGCTCGTGGTCCTCGGGTCCACCGCCGTCGCCCAGGTGGGGATCACCGCTCGTGACCGCGGCCTGGTCCCGCTCGTCCGCGCGGCGTTCACCGGGGCGGAGTGGTGGCGCACCGTGCTGGCCGGACTGGGCTTCTTCCTCGCCTACGGGCTGGTCCTCGTGGCGCTGCGCATCGCGCCCGCCGGGCTCGTCGCAGCGGTCCGCGAGACCAACGTGGTCATCGCGGTGCTGCTCCTCGCCGCCACCGGGCAGGAGCCGCTGCGCGCCCGATCACTGGCCGGGGCGTGCCTGGTCGCCGCCGGGGTCGCGCTCGTCGTGGTCTGACCGTGGTCCCTCGGCAGGTCCGGGTGAGGGCGCGGCGCGTGCCGGACCTGGCGATCCTCGTCCGGAGGAACCGACCGAGGCGTGCGGACCGGACGTCCGGTCACGCCACGACCCGGGGCCGCTCTCCCCGCCGTCGCTCCCGGACCGTGCCCCGCTTGCGGTCCCGGGCTACGTTGGGCGCCATGACGGCGGCGGAGGCATCCGACGCTCCCTGGGACCTCGTCGTCGTCGGCGCCGGTCCGGCCGGGAGCACGGCCGCCCTCGCGACGCTCCGCGCCCGGCCCGGTGCCCGGGTCCTGCTGCTGGACCGCGTCGACTTCCCCCGTGACAAGTGCTGTGGCGACGGCATCGCGCCGCACGTCAGCGACGTGCTGCGAGAGCTCGGGGCCGAGGACGTCACCGACGGCTGGCAGCCGGTCGACCAGCTGGAGCTCTCCCGCGGTGACCACCGGGTCGAGGGCACCATGCGCCGCTCGGTGTGGGTCATCCCGCGGGAGGTCTTCGACGCCCGGCTCGTCGAGCGGGCGGTCGCGGCCGGGGCGGTGCTCCGGCGGCACCGGGTGTCCCGGTTGCAGCGCCACGGCGACGAGGTCGTGCTCGACGGCGAGATCCGCGCCCGGGTCGTCGTCGGCGCGGACGGCGCCGAGTCGGTCGTGCGCCCCTGGCTCGGCACCGGCCGTCGCGGTGCGCGGGCGCTGGCGCTGCGTGGCTACGCGCCGACACCGGCCGGCGGCACCGGTCGCCAGCTGATCCGCTACGGGGAGCGCACCCAGCCGGCGTACGCCTGGGCCTTCGACCGGGGCGATGGCTGGTCCAACGTCGGGTACGGGGAGCTCGTGGACAGGACGACCGGCGAGCGGCCGACGCGCGCGCTGATGCTCGAGCAGCTCGAGGAGCTGCTGCCCGGCTACGTCGCCGACGGCACCGCCTGGCGCGGCCACCACCTGCCGCTCTCGGGCTGGCGCTGGGACCAGCCGGACGGGCCGGTGCTGCTGGCCGGTGACGCTGCCGGCCTGGTCAACCCGATGACCGGCGAGGGCATCTACTACGCGGTCGCCACCGGTGCCGCGGCCGGACGCGCGGCCGCGCACGCCCTCGGGTCGGGCGCGCCCGGGTCGGCCGGGGCGCGGTACCGCGCCGACGTACGCCGGCAGCTCGGCCGGCACCTCAAGCACACCTGGACCGCGTCCTGGCTGACCCGCCGCCCGGTTGTCGTGCACGCCGGCATCGAGGCGGCCGGTCGCGACCGCCACGTCTTCGACGCCCTCGTCGAGCTCGGTCTCGGCGACGGCCGGATCACCCCCCGCCTGAGCGCCGGCCTCGCCGGCGCGCTCACCCGACCCCGCGGCCGCCGTCGCACCCCGACCGAGGAGTGAACCCGTGCAGATCGCATCGGTCCGAGGAGCGCTGCCGCCGCACCGCTACCCGCAGGAGGAGATCACCGACGCCTTCGTCGAGGTGATCGCGACGGGCGGCGGTCTGGACGAGCGCGTGCTGCGCCGCTTCCACGGCAACGCCGGCGTCGACCAGCGCCACCTGGTGCTGCCGCTTGCGGACTACGCCGGGCTGCGGGACTTCACCCACGCCAACGACCTGTTCATCGAGCACGCCGTGGAGCTGGGCTCGCGGGCGGTGGTCGACGCGCTCAAGGCGGCCGGCCTGACGCCCACCGACGTCGACCTGGTCGTGTGCGCGACCGTGACCGGCCTCGCGGTGCCGACCCTGGAGGCACGGATCGCCTCGCAGATCGGCATGCGGCCCGACGTGAAGCGGATGCCGCTGGTCGGGCTCGGCTGCGTCGCCGGCGCCGCGGGCCTGGCCCGGCTGCACGACTACCTGCTCGGGCACCCCGACGACGTCGCGGTTCTCGTGACGGTCGAGCTGTGCTCGCTGACGGTCCAGCGCGACGACATGTCGGTGCCGAACCTGGTCGCCAGCGGGCTGTTCGGCGACGGGGCCGCCGCCGTGGTCGGGCTCGGCCGGGACCGGCCCGCCCCGGAGGGCGGCGTCCACGTGGTCGACACCCGCAGCCGCCTCTACCCCGACTCCGAGCGCACCATGGGCTTCGACGTGACCAGCGGCGGGCTGCGGATCGTGCTCGACGCCCAGGTGCCGACGGTCGTCAGCCACTACATCCGCGACGACGTCGACGGCTTCCTCGCCGACCACGGGCTGCTCCGCTCCGACATCGAGTGGTGGGTCTGCCACCCCGGCGGACCGAAGGTGATCGAGGCGCTGGAGGGCGCCCTCGACGTGCCCCGCGAGGCCGTCCAGCTGACCTGGGACTCCCTGGCCCGCATCGGCAACCTGTCCTCCGCCTCGGTGCTCCACGTCCTGCAGGACACGCTGCGCGACCGGCCGCCGCGGCCGGGCTCGTGGGGCGTCGTGATGGCGATGGGGCCCGGGTTCTGCTCCGAGCTCGTCCTGGTGCGCGCCGCCGAGCCGGGGGACGCCGCCGCATGACCAGCCTGACCGCCTTCACCGTCCTGGTCGTGCTGGTCGGCCTCGAGCGGCTGGCCGAGCTGGTCGTCTCCAAGCGCAACGCCGCGTGGAGCATGCAGCACGGCGGCCGCGAGTCCGGTCAGGGCCACTACCCGGTCATGGTCGTGCTCCACACGGGCTTCCTCGTCGCGATGCTGGTGGAGGCGTGGGTCCGCCGGCCCGACGTCCCCGGCGCGCTGGCCTGGTCGATGCTGGCCCTGGTGCTCGCGGCGCAGGCGCTGCGCTGGTGGTGCATCGCGGCGCTCGGCCGCCGCTGGAACACCCGCGTGATCGTCGTGCCGGGGCTGCCGCCGGTCACCGGCGGGCCCTACCGCTTCCTCAGCCACCCCAACTACGTCGCGGTGGTCGTCGAGGGTGTCGCGCTGCCGATGGTGCACGCCTGCTGGATCACCGCGCTGGTGTTCACCGTCGCGAACGCCGCGCTGCTCACCGTCCGGATCCGGGTCGAGGACGCCGCACTGGCGACCCTGCCGCCTGCCGCGCCGGCGGCCCGGCCCGCGGGACCGGTCGATGCGTGACCTGCTCGTGGCCGGGGGCGGCCCGGTCGGCCTCGCCACCGCGCTGCACGCGGCCCGGGCGGGGCTCGACGTCGCGGTCCTGGAGCGCCGCGAGGGCACCATCGACAAGGCCTGCGGCGAGGGGCTGATGCCCGGCGCCACGGCCTCGCTCGCCGACCTGGGGGTGCGCCCGCCGGGGCACCCGATCACCGGCATCCGCTACGTCGAGGGGGACCGCCTCGGAGGCCGCGTGGCCGAGGCGCCCTTCCGGCACGGCGGCGGCCTCGGCGTACGACGCACGGCGCTGCACGCCGCGCTGTCCGCAGCGGTGGCGGCGGCCGGGATCCCCGTGGTCCACCGCACGGTGCGCTCGGTGCGCGACGTCGGCGACCGGGTGGTCGTCGACGGCGAGGTGGCGCGCTACCTCGTCGCCGCCGACGGCCTGCACTCCCCCGTCCGCCGGATGCTCGGCCTGGACCGGCCGGTGCAGACGCGCCGCCGGTTCGGGCAGCGGCGGCACGTCCAGGTCGCGCCGTGGACGTCGTTCGTCGAGGTGCACTGGTCGCGGGTCGGCGAGGCCTACGTGACGCCGGTGGCGCCCGACGAGGTCGGCGTCGCCATCCTCACCCGGGAGCGGCGGACCTGGGCGGAGCTGCTGGCCGCCTTCCCCGCCCTGGCCGAGCGGCTGGACGGCCCCCTGGTCTCCGAGCTCCGCGGCGCCGGACCGCTGCGGCAGCGGGCCCGCCGCCGCGCCGCCGGGCGGGTGCTGCTCGTCGGCGACGCCGCCGGGTACGTCGACGCGCTGACCGGCGAGGGCATCGCCCTCGGTCTCGCGCAGGCGCGCGCGGCGGTCGCCGCCCTGGTCGCCGACCGCCCGGGGCGCTACGAGCTCGCGGCCCGCCGGCTCGGGTGGCGCCACGAGCTGCTGACCCAGGGCCTCGTCACGGCGACCCGGTCGGTGGCGGTCCGCGACCGCCTGGTCCCCGCGGCGGTCCGGCTGCCGCGGGTGTTCGGCGCGGCCGTCGACGTGCTGGCCCGGCCGGCATGAAGGACCTCGTCCGCGCCGCGCACATCGGGCCGGGGCTCGCCGTGGTGGTCCTCGCGACGCTGCTGGCGGTCGCCGACGGGCTCTCGCCCGGGCGGGTCCTGCTGGTCGCGGCGGCCGTGCTCGCCGGCCAGCTCTCGGTCGGGTGGTCCAACGACCTGGTCGACGAGGCCCGGGACCGGACGGTCGGCCGGGCCGACAAGCCGCTCGCCTCGGGAGCCGTCGCCCGTCGTACCGTCCTGGTCGCCTGCGCCCTCGCCGTGCTCGCCACCGTGGTGCTCTCGCTTGCCTGCGGCTGGTGGGCCGGCGTGGTGCACCTGGGCTGCGTCGCCTCGGCGTGGGCCTACAACCTGGGGCTGAAGTCGACCTGGTGGTCGTGGGCGCCGTACGCCGTCTCCTTCGGCGGCCTGGTCGTCTTCGTCTCGCTCGCGGCGTCGCCGCCGGAGCTGCCGCCGTGGTGGCTGCCCACCGTCGGCGCCCTGCTCGGGGTGGCCGCGCACCTGCTCAACGTGCTCCCCGACCTCGACGACGACGCGGCCACCGGCGTCCGCGGCCTCCCGCACCGCCTCGGCCCGCGCCGGATCCCGCCGGTCGCCGCGGTCGTGCTGGTCGCCGCGACCGTGGTGCTCGCCCTGGGCGCCGGCCTCGGCAGCCCCGCCTCGGTCGCCGGCCTGGTCGTCGCCGCGGTCCTCGTCGTCGGCGTGCTCCGCGGTGCCGGCCGGGTCCCGTTCGTCGCCGCGGTGCTGATCGCGCTCACCGACGTCGTGCTGCTGCTCGCCGCGAGCTGAGGCGGGGTTCACCACGTCGAGCAGCTGCCGCAGGTTCACCACGGGATGCAGGCGAACCCTCACTCCCCTCGGTGGGCCCGGCGTGGGAAGTGCAGGTTCACCACGGTCCCATGGTGAACCGGCACCGACCGGCCACCACCCCCGCCACCCGACGTCCCGGCCCACCGGCACCCGATCACTCCGCCCCGGTGGCCGGCAGACGCTCGGGGAGCCCGACGCTCGGGAACCGGTCCGCGTGGAAGGTGGTGACCTCGGCGACCGCCCCGCCGGTGATCCGCAGCGCGTCGAGGGTCAGCGGCAGGTACGCGCCCTCGCGCTCCTGCCACAGGTAGAAGGCGACCGCGGGCTGCCGGTTCACCGCGGTCGGTACGCCGCGCAGGCCGCGCAGGTCCGCGAACCCGCTCGTCACCCAGTCCTCGACCACCGCGTCCCGGCCGAGCTGCAGGCCGGGGGTGGGCGGCATCGAGCACCGGACGTCGTCACGCAGCATCGCCGCGAGCGCCGGGATGTCGGTGGCCACGGTGGCGTCGGTGAAGCGCCGCACGAGGTCCCGGGTCGCGGCGTCCTCCTCGACGCCCGCCCAGTCCTGGCGCTCGGCGGGCAGGTTCTCCCGCATGCCGGCCCGAGCCCGCTGCAGCGCGCTGTTCACCGAGTTCACGGAGTCGCCCAGGAGCTCCGCCACGTCCTTCGCCGGCCAGCCGAGCACGTCGCGCAGGATCAGCACGGCGCGCGGGCGCGGGGCGAGGTGCTGGACGGCGACGACGTACGCCAGCTCGATCGTCTCCTGGGCGACGGCGACGGTCTCGGGCTCGTCCTCCTCGTCCGCACGCTGCTCGTCGAGCAGCCGGTCCGGGTAGGGCTGGAGCCACGGCACCTCGCCGCCGACCGCCGGCCGCGGCCGGCGCCGCGCGAGCGAGTCGAGGCAGGCGTTGGTGGCGATCCGGTAGAGCCAGGCGCGGAACGTCGACCGCCCCTCGAAGGTCTCCCGGCTCCGCCAGGCCCGCAGGAAGGTCTCCTGCACGGTGTCCTCCGCGTCCTCGAACGACCCGAGCATCCGGTAGCAGTGCACGTGCAGCTCGCGCCGGTGCCGCGCCGCCAGACCCGTGAACCTCGCCTCGTCGACCTCGCCCAGACCGCTCTCGCCCAGACCGCTCACGCCCAGCCCCTCCACCACGTCGACACCCATCACGTCATCCTTCCGTCTCCTCGCGTCCTGTCGCACGTATGACGGGCGCGGCGGCCACAACTCATCACCGGCCTCATCACCGGCGGGTGTCGTGGCGGGCCGTCCCCGTCCGTGGAGAGGATGAGGGCGCCCCCGAGCGCCGCCGGCACGACCACAGGAGATGTCCGAGATGACCGAGACCAACCCCTCGGCGGCGCTGGCCCGTCGCCTCTACGGGCTCACCGAGCCGATCGGCATGGTCCCGTACGCCGCCCCGGAGCCGACCGAGGAGGTCATGGCGCTCGGGTACCGGACCTACTGGGACACCTACTTCGCCGGCCGCGCCGCCCCGCTGGGCCGGGTCCCGGCCGAGGTCGTCCACGCGATCTTCTACAACTTCGCCGACGGCGAGGTCGCCCGGCACATCCCCCGGGTCTGGGACGTCGCGACCCCCGAGGCGGTGCTCGCGGCCCGCGAGCGCGGTGCCGCCGCCGCCGTACGGAGGATCCTGGGCGACCTGGCCGACTCCCCGGCCGTGGCCAGCGCGGCCGACCTGGCCACGAAGGCGGCCACGAGCGCACCGACCGAGGGCCGCGCCCTGTACGCCGGCCTGCGGACGCTCCCGGTCCCGGACGAGCCCGTCGCCCGTCTCTGGCACGCGGCCAACCTGCTCCGCGAGCACCGCGGCGACGGCCACGTCGCGGCCCTGGTCTCGGAGCGCATCGGGGGGCTGGAGGCCCACGCGCTGCACGCGGTGTCCCAGGGCATGCCCGCGGAGAGGTTCGGCCGGATCCACCACCTCCCGGCGGCCACGCTGGACGGGCTGGCCCGGCGGATGCGCTCCCGGGGCCTCGTCGACGACGCCGGCCGGATCACCGACCTCGGGCGCGCGACCAAGGAACGGGTCGAGACGCTCACCGACGAGCTCGCGGCACCGGCGTACGCCAGCCTCGGCCCGGCGGAGGTCGACCGGCTGGTCGCCGACCTCGGGCCGCTGGCGGCGGCGCTGGACGCCGTGGGCTCGGAGTGACGGCCGTCCCCCTCCGGGTAGCGTGCCCGGATGCCCATCAAGCTGGAGAACGTCGGGATCGCCGTCCGGGACCTGGAGGCGACGATCGCCTTCTTCACCGACCTCGGACTCACGGTCCTCGGCCGGGACACGGTGAGCGGGGAGTGGACCGACACCGCCGTCGGCCTCGACGGCAACCACGCGAAGATCGCGATGCTCCAGACGCCGGACGGCACCGGTCGCCTCGAGCTCTTCGAGTACCTCCACCCCGACGCGATCGAGACCGAGCCCACGCTGCCGAACCAGATCGGCATGCACCGCGTGGCGTTCTCGGTCGACGACCTCGACGCGGCGCTCGAGGTCGCCGCGCGGCACGGCTGCCACCCGTTGCGCGGCGTGGCGACCTACGAGGACGTCTACCGGCTCACCTACCTCCGGGGCCCCAGCGGCATCCTCGTCATGCTGGCCGAGGAGCTGCAGAAGGGCTGACCTCGGCGCGCTCCCACGGGGCACCCGGGCGGCTCAGCCGGGCCACCAGCCCCGTCGCGGCCCGCACCGCCGGCCCGAGCTCGAGGTCGTGCTCGAGGGCGACCGTGAGCAGCGCGCGCACCGCCTCCAGGTCGACGCGGCCGACGGCGGTGCGCAGGGCGGCGGTCAGCACCAGCGGCTCGATCCCGGACGCCGGGGGCGTGGCCGTCAGCGCCTCCGCGACCCACGAGGGGACCGGACCGGGCCAGGCGGCAGCCACGGCGGCAGTGCCGGCGGGGTCCGCCGGGAGCGGTACGGCGACCTCGGTGCCGGCCCGGACCGCCAGGGCGGCGAACATCCCCATCACGGTCGTCGGGTGGTAGTTGGCGAGCAGGGCGGTGGTCTCGTCGTGCGCGGGGTCGTGCCCCAGCCCGGGGAGGAACCCGAGCCGCGCCTCGGTCCGCAGCACGCGGTCCAGCACGTGACCGGGCGCCGGCCCGAGAGGTACGCCCATCAGGGGCCAGGTCAGGAGCAGCTCGACCGCCAGGTCGAGGTCGCCGGAGTCGACCGCCAGGGCGAGGCCCGCCTCGGCGTCGGCCAGCACCTCCCCGGGTGGGCGTGGCAGGGACGGGCTGCGGCGACCGAGGTCGTGGGCGTACATCACGCAGTGCGTGAACGCGTAGACGTCGAGCCGGGTGGCCGCCAGCGGGTCGAGGGGCCGGCCGAGCGCACTCGCGGCCAGCAGTGCGGCCTCGCCGTCGTCGTCGGGGAGCCCGAGGATCCGGCCCAGCCACCGCTGCTCGAGCTCGCGGTGCGGCAGCCGCTCCGGTCCCGGGGTCCGTCGGCGGCCGGGAGCGGTCGCCGACAGGACGTGCTGGTCGAACGCCGGGTCCGGGTAGCCGGCCGACCGCAGGAGCAGGTGGGCGCTGGCGTGGTCGAGCGCGTGGGCGGGCTCGAGCAGGATCCGGAGTGCCGTCTCCCGGGTGCGGGTGCCCGCGGCGACCCGGTCGGCCAGGCCGTCGACCGCGTCCCGCAGCCAGGGCATGGCGCCCCGCAGCGGTGCGGCCGCGTGCACGAGCATCGCGCACTCGCCCAGCACCTTGGGCAGCAGCGGGGTCTGCGCCGGGAGGAGGTCGAGGACCCGGGTGCTGCGCGTCAGGGCACGCCGGAGCGGTCCGACGAGGTCCGGGTGGCGGTCGTGCCGTCCCACCGGCCGCTCGGACCGCTCCGGCGTGCCTGTCGCCACCGGTCAGCCCTGGCGGGCGCCGCGGGCGATGTCGCCGAACTGCTCCAGCACGAGGTACGGGTCGACCGGGATGCAGAGGTCGATGTGCCGCCAGTTGACGACGAACCCGATCGCCTCGCCGCGCTCGGCGGCGGCGGGCGCGAACTTCGCGAGGATGCTGGTGGCCACCTCGAAGTTGACGGCCTGGGACTCGAGCAGGGCGTGGGCGACCTCGTTCTGCAGGGCGGTGCGTTCCATGGTTCTTCCTCCTTGTGGGTTCCGCCTGCCGAGTCGGCGGACGGGAGGACTGGGGGATCCGGTCCACCCCACAAGAGCCGCGCCACGCGACGCTGATACGAAAGGTGCGGTCAGTTGATGATCTCGCCCCGCTCGTCGGCGAGGATCGCGGTCAGCCGGTCCCGCCGGTCCTGGAGCGCCTCGGGCGTCAGGCGGGTCCAGTCGTCCACCTCGCCGACGACCCGGAGCGGCTCGGCGCTGCGGTAGGACCGGGTGGGGTTGCCGGGGAACTTCTTGTCCGTGACGTTGGGGTCGTCCTCGAAGGCCCCGGTCGGCTCGACGACGTACACGCGCGGGGCACCGTCGCCTGCGGCGAGCTCGGCCGCGAGACCGGCGCCGTCGCGCAGCGCTGTGAAGTAGACGTGGTTCATCACGACCTCGGGCCGGTAGTTCGACCGGAAGCCCGCCGTCAGGAGCTCCCCCGTCCGCAGGTCCGCCTTCGTGCCGTGGAAGAACGGACCCTCGTCCAGCACGTCGCTCATGCCACCAGGCTAGGACGGGCCGGTGAGGGGCGCTCGGTCCGGCACCCGGACGCGCGGCCTCCCGGCCGCTACCTTGTCGCCGTGACCACCACCATCCCGACGACCGGCCACACCTCCCGGCAGGGCCTCGGCCCGGTCGTCGGCGTGCACGTCGGGCTCTTCGCCGGCGGCGCGGTCGCGCTGTC
The DNA here is from genome assembly GCF_044226305.1 of Nocardioides sp. Lineage (GTDB taxonomy): Bacteria > Actinomycetota > Actinomycetes > Propionibacteriales > Nocardioidaceae > Nocardioides. The sequence goes on from NZ_JBGAHF010000020.1 coordinate 65,480, forward strand.
GCTCGACCCGCCCGCCCAGGGCTGGGGCGTCCTGGTGTGCGTCGTGGCGTACACCGTCGCCCTGCTGTGGGTGTGCCGGGCGACCGGCCGCTCGGACCTCCTCGCCCTGGCCGGGTTCCTCGCGATCGTGTCGGTCTTCCAGGTGCTCCCGGACTGGGTGCTCGCCGACGTGGTCGGCACCCTGCGGTTCCCCGACACCGGTGGCCCCCGCGTCGACGACGTGATCCCGCTCGCGATGGCCGCCATGTGGCTCGCCCCGCTGTTCGTCGCGGTGGCGCTCAGCGGTGGCCGGCCGGGGCGGGCCGCGCTGCTCGCCGGCCTCGTCTTCCTCGGCGCCGAGCTGCTCGCGCCTGCGCTGGGCCTGTGGGAGCCCGTCGGCGACACCCACCGCGTGCTGGGCGTGGCGGTCTACGTCGTCCCGGCGGAGGCCGCGCTCGGCTGGGCGGCCGCCACCGCGTTCGCCCTCGTCCGCGACCGGTCCCTGCTCGCCCGCGTCGGGGCCGCGCTCGCGGTGTCGACGTTCTACCTGGGCGCGCTCGTGCTGTCGCACTTCGTGGTCGACGTGGCCGTCTGGCGCCTCACCGCCTGACCCGGCCACCGTCCCGGACGCAGCGAGGGGCACCGTCGCCGGACGGCGACGGTGCCTCGCTGGACGTGGGGTCGGCGGCTCAGACGCCACGGCCTCCCCGGACCCGGCTGAGGATGAACAACACGAGCGCGATGATGGCCAGGATGATGAGGATGGTCCACAACATGGCGTGACTCCGTTCCGTTGGGTGAGACCGACGGCCGGGTCCGCACGGGGGTGCGGCTGCGCGGCAGGCGGTGCTCGCTCACCGTGCCCCCTGGGTCTCCCGCCCAAACAGTCGCCGCTGCCACGAGGCCGGCGCGACGACGTACACCTAGAGGAACTGGACCGGGTCGAACTCCTCGATCGGGATGATCCGGACCCGTGGCAGTGACTCGTTGAACGCGCGCACGTCGTACTCGAGGTCGAACATCTCCAGCCCGTCGTCGACCAGCTCGACGAACCCGTGGTTGCGGAACTCGACGAACCCGATGACGCCGACCCGGCGGCCGTCGAGCAGCTCGCCGACCTGCTCGACGAAGTCCCCGTCGTTGCTGACCAGGAGCACGTCCGCATCGCGGCGGCGGATCTCGGCGAGGGTCCGCTGGATGGCGATGTCGACGACCTTCTCGCCGGCGGCGCCGGACAGGGCCACCGGTCGGTAGCCGATCGCCAGCAGCGCCTGCACGAACGCCATCGGGAGCTCGTTGTTGGCGGCGAGGAAGAACAGCCCCGTCGCCGGCTGGTCCCAGGTCTCGCGCGCGAACTGGAGGAGCCGCTCCCACCGCGGGCGCTCGTCGGGGCGCGGCCGCCGACCCAGGATCGAGGTGCCGAGCGTGGCGTCGATGTTCTCCCCGTCGACCAGGATGTACGTCGTGCGCGGGGCCTCGTCCATGGCACGAGACTACGGCCGGTGGCCGGCGCCGGTGGCCCGGACGTTGGTCAGCCCGCCGACACCGAGGGACGTCTGCGGGCTGCGCCACGAGCGTAGGGACCCGACGGCGAGGGAGGGAAGACAATCCGCTCACCCGCAGGGGTGGTCCACACCAGCGGGCGCCGACGTCGCGGAGGTCACCTCCCGTCCAGGCATGACCCGGGCCCGCGGGCGGTACCTACGGTCATGAAGCTGATGAGGATGGCCGTGATCGGCGGGGTGGCGAAGAAGCTGTACGACGAGTCCCGCAAGCCCCAGAACCAGGCCCGGATCCAGGCCGCCGTCGCCAAGGTGCGGGAGCGCCGCAACCGCGCCTGATCCGCCCGCTCGGCGGGCACTGTCGGTGCCGTGAGCAAGGATGTGCGGGTGCCTGCCCCGCTCGAGATGTTCAGCGAGCCGACGCGCACCTGGTTCGGTGCCGCGTTCGCCGAGCCGACCCCTGCCCAGCTGGGGGCGTGGGAGGCGATCGGGGCCGGCAAGCACGCCCTGGTGGTGGCGCCCACCGGGTCGGGCAAGACGCTCAGCGCCTTCCTCTGGAGCATCGACCGGCTGCTGACCGAGCCGCGCCCGGAGGAGAAGGAGCACCGCTGCCGGGTCCTCTACATCTCTCCGCTCAAGGCCCTCGGCGTCGACGTGGAGCGCAACCTGCGCGCCCCGCTGACCGGCATCCGGCACACCGCCGAGCGGCTCGGCACGCGGGTGCCCGAGCTCGCCGTCGGCGTCCGCTCGGGCGACACCCCGGCGGCCGACCGCCGCCGGCTCACCAGCAGCCCGCCCGACATCCTGATCACCACCCCCGAGTCGCTGTTCCTCATGCTGACCAGCCAGGCCCGCGAGTCGCTGCGGGGCGTCGAGACGGTGATCATCGACGAGGTGCACGCCGTCGCCGGCACCAAGCGCGGCGCCCACCTCGCGGTGAGCCTCGAGCGCCTCGACGCCCTGCTCGAGCGGCCCGCCCAGCGGATCGGGCTCTCGGCGACGGTGCGGCCGCTGGAGGAGGTCGCCCGGTTCCTCGGCGGCAGTGCGCCCGTCGAGATCGTCGCACCGGCCTCGGAGAAGGAGTGGGACCTGCGCGTCGTCGTCCCGGTCGAGGACATGACCGCGCCGGAGGAGTACGACGAGGACGCCGAGGACCCGCAGCGCGCCCAGAGCATCTGGCCGCACGTCGAGGAGCGGGTCGTCGACCTCGTCGAGCAGCACCGCTCCACGATCGTCTTCGCCAACTCCCGCCGGCTCGCCGAGCGGCTGACGGCCCGGCTCAACGAGATCGCGACGGAGCGGGCGGGCGGGGAGACCGGTGGCGACGGCGTCCCTGCGGAGGTGATGGCGCAGTCCGGCCGCAGCGAGGGCGCCGAGCAGGTCATCGCCAAGGCCCACCACGGCTCGGTCTCGAAGGAGCAGCGCGCCCTCATCGAGGACGACCTCAAGCGCGGGCGGCTCCCCTGCGTCGTCGCCACCAGCAGCCTCGAGCTCGGCATCGACATGGGCGCGGTCGACCTCGTCGTCCAGATCGAGAGCCCACCCAGCGTCGCGAGCGCGCTGCAGCGGGTCGGCCGGGCCGGCCACCAGGTCGGCGAGGTCTCCCGCGGCGTGCTGTTCCCCAAGCACCGCGGCGACCTGGCCCAGACCGCGGTCGCGGTCGCCCGGATGCGCACCGGCGCGATCGAGTCGATGCGGGTGCCGACCAACCCCCTCGACGTGCTCGCCCAACAGGTGGTCGCCGCGACCGCGCTCGACGCCTGGTCCGTCGACGACCTCTTCGAGCTGGTCAAGCGCAGCGCGCCGTTCACCCAGCTCCCCCGCAGCGCCTACGACGCCACCCTCGACCTGCTGAGCGGGCGCTACCCCTCCGACGAGTTCGCCGAGCTCCGGCCGCGGATCGTGTGGGACCGGGTCACCGGCACCCTCACCGGCCGGCCCGGCGCGCAGCGGCTCGCCGTGACCAGTGGCGGCACCATCCCCGACCGCGGCCTGTTCGGGGTCTTCCTCGTCGGAGGGGAGGGCCCGGGCCGGCGGGTCGGCGAGCTCGACGAGGAGATGGTCTACGAGTCGCGGGTCGGCGACGTGTTCGCCCTCGGCGCGACCAGCTGGCGCATCGAGGACATCACCCACGACCGGGTGCTGGTCACCCCTGCTCCCGGCATCCCCGGCCGGCTGCCGTTCTGGAAGGGCGACGCCCTCGGCCGGCCGGCCGAGCTCGGGGCGGCGATCGGCGCCTTCACCCGCGAGCTCGGCGCGCTGCCCCGCGAGCGCGCGGAGGCCCGGGTCCGCGAGGACGGCCTCGACGAGTACGCCGCCGCCAACCTGGTGACCTACCTGCACGAGCAGCTCGAGGCGACCAACCTGCTGCCCAGCGACCAGACCCTGCTCGTCGAGCGGTTCCGCGACGAGCTCGGCGACTGGCGCCTGGTGGTCCACTCGCCCTACGGCACCCCCGTCCACGCGCCGTGGGCGCTCGCGATCAACGCCCGGCTGCGCGAGCGCTACGGCGTCGACGGCCAGGCGGTCGCCTCCGACGACGGCATCGTCGTCCGGATCCCCGACACCGACGCCGACCCGCCCGGCGGGGACGTCGTCGTCTTCGAGCCCGACGAGATCGAGTCGATCGTGACCGACGAGGTCGGCGGGTCGGCGCTGTTCGCGAGTCGGTTCCGCGAGTGCGCCGCCCGTGCGCTGCTGCTCCCCCGCCGCGACCCCGGTCGCCGCTCGCCGCTGTGGCAGCAGCGGCAGCGCTCGGCGGTGCTGCTGGAGGTCGCCTCGAAGTACCCGTCCTTCCCGATCGTGCTCGAGGCGGTCCGGGAGTGCCTCCAGGACGTCTACGACCTGCCGGCGCTGGTCGCGCTGATGCGCGGCGTCGACCGGCGCGAGGTCCAGGTCGTCGACGTCGCCACGACCCAGCCGTCGCCGTTCGCGCGCAGCCTGCTCTTCGGGTACGTCGCGCAGTTCATGTACGAGGGCGACTCCCCGATCGCGGAGCGCCGGGCCGCCGCGCTCGCCCTCGACCAGGGGCTGCTGGCCGAGCTGCTCGGCCGGGCCGAGCTCCGCGAGCTCCTCGACCCCGCGGTGCTCGCCGAGGTCGAGGCCGAGCTGCAGCGCACCGCGCAGGACCGGCGCGCCCGCGACGCCGAGGGCGTGGCCGACCTGGTCCGTCTCCTCGGCCCGCTGTCCACCGCCGAGGTCGCCGACCGCAGCGTCGACGGTGCCGACGTCGCGGGCTGGCTCGACGCGCTGGCCCAGAGCCGCCGGCTGGTCGAGGTGCGGATGGGCGGCGAGGAGCGCTGGGCCGCGGTCGAGGACGTCGGTCGGCTGCGCGACGGCCTGGGCGTGCCGGTCCCGCCGGGCACCCCGGACGCGTTCACCGACCCGGTCGACGACCCGCTGGGCGACCTCGTCGGACGTTACGCCCGCACCCACGGCCCGTTCACCGCCGACGACGTGGCGACCCGACTCGGGCTGGGGTCCGCCGTGGTCCGGCACACCCTCCAGCGGCTCGCCGCGCAGGGCCGGGTGCTGGACGGCGAGTTCCGCCCCTCCGGCAGCGGCACCGAGTGGTGCGACGCCGAGGTGCTGCGCCGGTTGCGGCGCCGGTCGCTGGCCCGGCTCCGCCGCGAGATCGAGCCCGTCGAGCCGGAGACCCTCGGCCGGTTCCTCAGCGCCTGGCAGCACGTCGGCGGCAAGCGCCGCGGGATCGACGGCGTCGTCACCGTGATCGACCAGCTCGCCGGCTGCGCGGTCCCGGCCTCGGCGCTCGAGCCGCTGGTGCTCGGCAGCCGGGTGGCCGACTACGAGCCGGCGTACCTCGACGAGCTCACCGCCTCCGGCGAGGTGCTCTGGGCCGGCCACGCCGCCCTTCCCGGGTCCGACGGATGGGTCTCGCTGCACCTCGCCGACCAGGCACCGCTGACCCTGCCCGAGCCCGCACCCTTCGAGCACAGCGAGCTCCACCAGGCGGTCCTCGACGCACTCGCGCCCGGCGGTGCGTGGTTCTTCCGCCAGCTCTCCGACCAGGTCTCCGCCCAGGCCGGCGCGACGGGCGACACCGCCCTCTCGGCGGCGCTGTGGGACCTGGTCTGGGCCGGGCGCATCAGCAACGACACCCTCACCCCGCTGCGTGCCCTGACCCGCAGCGGCACCGCCGCCCACCGCACCCGCCGCCCGCCGCCGCGCCTGGGCCGCCGGCCCGGTGCCGGGCCGGCGCGGACCGGCCCTCCCGGGACCGCCGGACGGTGGGCGCTGCTCCCCACGGTCGACGCCGACCCCACGCGGCGCGCCCACGCGGTCGCCGAGCGCCTGCTCGACCGGCACGGCGTCGTGACCCGCGGCGCCGTGGTCAGCGAGCGGGTGGTCGGCGGGTTCGCCGCGGTCTACAAGGTGCTCGCCGCCTTCGAGGAGTCCGGACGGTGCCGCCGCGGCTACTTCGTCGACGGCCTCGGCGCCGCCCAGTTCGGCACCGCCGGCGCCGTGGACCGGCTGCGCACCTTCTCCGAGGTCGCGCCCGAGGCCAAGCCGGTCGCGGTCGCGCTGGCTGCGACGGACCCGGCCAACCCCTTCGGCGCCGCACTCCCCTGGCCCGACCCGGGAGGCACCGGCCACCGGCCGGGACGCAAGGCGGGCGCGGTCGTCGTGCTCGTGCAGGGCGCCCTCGCGATGTACGTCGAGCGCGGCGGTCGCACCCTGCTCACCTGGTCCGAGGACCCCGACGTCCTCGGGCCGGCCGCCGCGGCGCTCGCGGACGCCGCGCACCGCGGCTCGCTCGGCCGGATGACCGTCGAGAAGGCCGATGGCGAGCAGCTGCTCGGCTCGGGCTCGACCCCGCTGCGGGAGGCGCTCCAGGCGGCCGGGTTCGTGGCCACGCCCAAGGGGCTGCGGCTGAGGTCCCCCGGTGCCTGAGGGCGATGCGGTCTGGCGGACCGCGCGACGGCTCGAGCGCGCCCTCTCGGGGCACCTGCTCGAGCGCACCGACTTCCGGGTCCCCCAGCACGCCACCGCGGACCTCGCCGGTGGGCGGGTCGTCGAGACCGTCTCCCGTGGCAAGCACCTGCTGACCCGGATCGACGGGCCGGGCGACCCGGGTGGACCGGCGTGGACCCTGCACACGCACCTGAAGATGGAGGGCTCCTGGCGCGTCTACCGGCGTGGCGAGCGGTGGACGAAGCCGGGACACCTCGCCCGGGTGGTCCTCGACGTCGGCGTGCGGAGCGCCGTCGGGTTCCAGCTGGGGGTCGTCGAGCTGCTGCCCCGCGAGCGGGAGGCCGACGTGGTCGGCCACCTCGGGCCGGACCTGCTCGGCCCGGACTGGGACGAGGAGGAGGCGGTCCGGCGGCTGACCGCCGACCCGGAGCGGCCCCTCGGTGAGGCGCTGCTGGACCAGCGCAACCTCGCGGGCATCGGCACCATCTACCGCACCGAGCTGTGCTTCCTCACCGGCTACGACCCGCGCTCACCGGTCGGCGTGGTCACCGACCCGCTGCGCATGGTCCGCCTGGCGCACCGGCTGCTGGAGCAGAACCGGGAGATCCCGCAGATCTGCACGACCGGCGACAAGCGACGGGGCCGCAGCCTGTGGATCTACGGCCGCGGCACGGAGCGCTGCCTGCGCTGCGGCACCCGGATCGAGCGCGCCGAGCTCGGCGAGCAGCGGCGGGTGGCGTACTGGTGCCCGTCCTGCCAGCCGCCCCGCTGACACCCGGCGAGCGGCGCTGCGACGGGGAGCTCGACGTCGCCATGAAACTCATGCCGGGACGACGAAGCTTCATCGTCCTGGCGTGAGTTACCTCGGCCGGCCGATGAACCTTCGTGGCAGAGGGCGACCCTCAGGCGGCGGAGGTGACGACCTCGCCGGCGCGGGTGGCGACCGGGATGCGGATCAGCTCGGCAGCCGCCTCCTCCAGCGCGACCGCGTCGGACACGTCGCGGAGCACGTCGGAGAGCGGGACGTCGAGGGCGGCGCACAGCGAGGCGAGCAGCTCCGAGGAGGCCTCCTTCTGGCCCCGCTCGATCTCGGAGATGTAGCCCAGGCTCACCCGGGCCTCCGCCGAGACCTCGCGCAGGGTCAGGCCACGCTGCATCCGCAGGTCGCGGAGCACGTCGCCGAGAAGCCGGCGGAACAGCACCATGCGCGTCTCCCTTCCAGGTACGTACGGCCAACGCTACCCGAGAGGCGTTTCTTCCCGCCGGAGGACCGACTCGAGCGCCTCCAGCGCCTCGCGGACGGTGCGCTCCTGCACCTGCTGCCGCTTGCCGGCGAGCTCGAGCGCGACCGCCTCGACCAGGCCCGGGCCGGCGATGCCGACGAACACCGTGCCGGGCGGCTTGCCCTCCTGGTCGGTCGGGCCGGCGACGCCGGTGGTGGCGACCCCGAACGTGGCGCCCGCGAGGGCGCGCACGCCCGAGGCCATCGCTCGCGCGCACTCCGGCGAGACCACGCCGTGCTCGGCGATGATCCGCTCGTCCACCGCGAGCACGGACGCCTTCAGCTCGGTGGCGTAGGTGACGACGCCGCCGAGGAAGGTCTCGGACGCTCCCGGGGTGTCGGTGAGCGCCACCGCGAGGCGGCCACCGGTGAGGGACTCCGCGGTCGCGACGGTCGCGCCGGCGGCGCGCAGGAGCACGTGGACACGTCTGGCCAGGTCGGTCACCCCGCCGAGGTTAGTGTCACCCCCATGGCGCTGCCCATCGAGGACTACGCGTTGATCGGCGACCGGCGCACGGCCGCCCTGGTCGGCCGCGACGGTTCCGTGGACTGGCTGTGCCTGCCGCAGTTCGACTCCTCGGCGTGCTTCGCGGCCCTCCTCGGGACCGAGGACCACGGCCGCTGGCAGCTGTGCCCGGTCGGCGAGCACGAGGTGTCGCGGCGCTACCTCGACGGGTCGGCCGTCCTGGAGACGACCTTCACCACCACGGAGGGCACCGTCACCGTCACCGACCTGATGCCGCGCGGGAACGGCCGGGCCGACGTCGTACGCCGGGTGCACGGGGTGCGCGGCACCGTGCGGATGCGGCACGAGTGGCGGGTCCGGTTCGACTACGGCGCCATCGTCCCGTGGGTGCGCCGCCAGACCGTGGACGGCGAGGCCGTGATCACCGCGATCGCCGGGCCCGACCAGCTGGTGCTGCGCGGACCCCGGTTGCCCCGGGCGGACGATCACCGGCACGTGGACGAGTTCGACGTGGCGGAGGGCGCGACCCTGACCTTCTCGACCACCTGGATCCCCTCGCACGTCCCGCTGGCCGCGATCGGCGGACGCGACGTCGACACCGGCGTCGACGATGCCGACGGCGTCGCCGAGAGCGTCGACTCCGTCGAGGCGATGGTGCGCGAGGGCCAGGAGTGGTCGGGTCAGTGCCGGCCCGACCTGCCGCACGCCGAGGTGGTGCGCCGCTCGCTGATCACGCTGCGGCTGCTCACCGACGGGCGCACCGGCGGCATCGTGGCCGCACCGACGACCTCGCTGCCCGAGGACCCGGGCGGCGAGCGCAACTGGGACTACCGCTACTGCTGGCTGCGCGACGCGGCGCTCACGCTCGACTCGTTGCTGCAGGCCGGCTACACCGAGGAGGCGCAGCTGTGGCGCCGCTGGCTGCTGCGCACCGTGGCCGGTGACCCCGAGGACCTCCAGATCGTGTACGCCACCGACGGCCACCGCCGGCTCACCGAGCTGACCCTCGACCACCTGCCCGGCTACGCCGACAGCCGCCCGGTCCGGATCGGCAACGGAGCGGCCCTGCAGCGCCAGCTCGACGTCGTCGGCGAGGTGATGATCGCGCTGGAGCGGGCCCGCCAGGTCACCGGCCACGCCGACGACGACGCCTGGGCGCTCCAGCGCGCCCTCGTCGAGGGCCTGGCCCGCGGCTGGCACAAGAAGGACCACGGACTGTGGGAGATCCGCGGCCCGCAGCGGCACTTCACCCACTCCCAGGCGATGGTGTGGGCGGCCTTCGACCGTGCGGTCCGCGCGGTGGAGGACTTCGACCTGCCCGGCCCGGTCGAGGCCTGGCGCGAGCTGCGGGACACCGTCCACGCCCAGGTGCTGGACCAGGGGTACGACGAGGGCCGCGGGAGCTTCGTGCAGCACTACGACACCCGCGAGGTCGACGCCTCCCTCCTGGTGCTCCCGGTCATCGGGTTCCTCCCCGGCGACGACCCCCGGATGCTCGGGACGATCGCCGCGGTGGAGGAGGACCTGGTCCGCGACGGGCTCGTCCTCAGGTACCGCACCCAGACCGGCGTCGACGGGCTCTCGGGCGACGAGCACCCGTTCCTGGCGTGCTCGTTCTGGCTGGTCTCGGCCTACGCGCGCGCCGGTCGGCTCGACGACGCGCGCGCGCTCTTCGACCGGCTGTGCGGGCTCGTGAACGACGTCGGGCTCCTCTCCGAGGAGTACGACGCCGCCC
>NZ_JBGAHF010000021.1:0-72778 GCF_044226305.1 Nocardioides sp.
TGATGTCCTTGCCGCCGAGGTCCATGTCGAACCCGGCGTCGCGCAGCGCGCGGATCTTGTCCTCCTCGCGCGCCTTGGTCTCGACGAACTCGACGATGTCGGGGTGGTCGACGTCGAGGACGACCATCTTCGCCGCGCGGCGGGTGGCGCCGCCGGACTTGATGGTGCCCGCGGACGCGTCGGCGCCGCGCATGAAGGAGACCGGGCCCGACGCGGTGCCGCCGGAGGAGAGCAGCTCCTTGGAGGAGCGGATGCGGGAGAGGTTCAGGCCGGCGCCGGAGCCGCCCTTGAAGATGAAGCCCTCCTCCTTGTACCAGTTCAGGATCGAGTCCATCGAGTCGTCGACGGAGAGGATGAAGCAGGCCGAGACCTGCTGCGGCGACGGGGTGCCGACGTTGAACCAGACCGGGGAGTTGAACGAGAAGTACTGGTGGACCAGCAGCCAGGTGAGCTCGTGCTCGAAGACCTCGGCGTCGACCTCGGAGGTGAAGTAGCCGTGCTCGCGGCCGGCCTTGGTGTAGGTCTTCACGACCCGGTCGACGATGTGCTTGAGGCTCCACTCGCGCTGGTCGGTGCCGACCGCGCCGCGGAAGTACTTGGTGGTGACGATGGTCGAGGCGTTGACCGACCAGAAGTCGGGGAACTCCACACCGCGCTGCTCGAAGACCGTCTCGCCGGTCTTCCAGTTCTGCTGCACGACGTCCCGGCGCTCCCACGTGATCTCGTCGTAGGGGTGCACCCCCTCGGTGCTGAAGACGCGCTCGATCCTCAGCCCGGCGCTCGCCTTCGCGTCGGCACCGGTGGCCCCACTGCTCACCGTCTCGGTCATCCCGCTTGGTCCCGTCTCTGGAGGTTGGTTGTCAGGTCCTGCATCTATCGAAGCTGCTGCCACCGACAGTCGCCCCGTCCCGGGGCGCCGGCTGCCGGCGAGGAAGGAGAGGAAGGGGTTGGTGCGCCCGGCGCGTGCAGCTTCCCCACTACACACGCCGGGCGGTCTAGGTCACCCGGTGGCGGGTGAGACGGTGAGGTCGCGCTCGGCCCGCAGCACCGCGATCTCGTCCTCGAAGTCGTCGGCCGACTCGAAGGAGCGGTACACGGAGGCGAAGCGGAGGTAGGCGACCTCGTCGAGCCGGCGCAGCGGACCGAGGATCGCCAGGCCCACCTCGTGGGCCGGGATCTCGGCCAGACCGGCGAGCCGCAGCGCGTCCTCGACCTCCTGGCCCAGGCAGGCCAGCTGGTCCTCGGTGACCGGTCGGCCCTTGCACGCCTTCCGGACGCCCGAGATCGCCTTCTCCCGGACGAACGGCTCGGTCGCACCGGAGCGCTTGAGCACGGTCAGCTGCATCATCTCGACGGTCGTGAACCGGCGTTCGCAGGCCGAGCACGTACGCCGACGGCGGATCGACCCGCCGTCCTCGGCGACCCGCGAGTCGAGGACCCGGGTGTCGGTGTTGCGGCAGTACGGGCAGTGCATTCCGGGCCTCCCCTCCACGGTGCGTCTCGGTCCTTCACCCCGCCCTCCGGGCACGCCAGGGAAGCCCTCGGAGAGGGTGCCTGGCCTGTGGATATCGGGGGTCTCACTGTGTACAACAAGCAGCTACCTGTGAGCCTTCCGCATCTCGCCTGTGCACTAGATGTGGATAACTACATCGTTGTAACTACTAGATGTAGGGGTGACCTTACGCCCGGACCCGGGGGCGCGCAAGCGGTGCCGGGCAACTTCTGTGACCTGGATCCCATCGTTCGGTAAAGCCGCAGGTCAGGGGCTCGCCGGCGGCCGGAAATAGCCCGATCGGGCGGTGTGTCGCCGGCTGCTCGGCGACACCCCTCCACGACCGGTCCCGACCCGCCGGACCCCCGACCTCGGCCGATAACCCACCCGATCGGGTGGTTTAACGCTGGACCATCAGCGGCAAGTACTGGGAGCCGGTCGAGCAGAGGGCGGCGCACAACCGAAGATCGAGAGAGGCTCCTCCGTTGACCGCTGCACCGTCGGCTGTACCCACGTTCGCTGAAGCATCCAAGAGCCGCTCCGAGACGACTATGCGCCTGTTCCACGAGCGCGACGTCGCCGAGCCTGCCCGGCAGGCGATGATCGACGACGAGCTGGTCCGTCTGAACATGCCCCTCGCCCGCGACCTCTCGCGCCGCTTCCGCGGCCGCGGCATCGCCGACGACGACCTCGAGCAGGTCGCCTACGTCGGCCTGGTCAAGGCCGTGAAGGGCTTCCACGCCGACCGCGGCCACGAGTTCGTGAGCTTCGCGGTCCCCACGATCCGCGGCGAGATCCGCCGCCACTTCCGCGACCTCGGCTGGACCGTGCGTCCGCCCCGGTCGATCCAGGAGACCCAGGGCAAGATCAGCGGCTGCGAGAGCGAGCTCTACCAGCAGCTCGGCCGCGCCCCCCGGCCCAGCGAGATCGCCGCCCACCTCGGCCTCGACGTCGAGCAGGTCATCGACGCCCTCGGCGCCAACGGCTGCTTCGCGCCGGCCTCGCTCGACGCCCCCGGCCTCGGCGAGGACGACGAGACCGTCGGCCAGCGCCTCGGCGACCTCGACGCCGGCTTCGACCTGGCCGAGGCTCGCGCGACCCTGCAGCCGCTGCTGGCCAAGCTCTCCCGCCGCGAGCGACTGATCGTCGAGATGCGCTTCTTCCGCGGCTGCACCCAGGCCGAGATCGGCAAGGAGATCGGCGTCAGCCAGATGCACGTCTCCCGGCTGATCTCCCGGCTGGTGAACCGGATGCGCGAGGAGCTCGTCACGGCCGCGTAGCCCCCACGCAGCACCACGTATACGGCGCCCGTCGGCCGGGCACAGCAGTCCCATGTCCGACCTCCGCGGGCTGCTCGGCCTGGCGTTCCTGCTGCTCTCGCCCTCGCCTTCTCCAAGAACCGGCGCGGCGTCTCCTGGCGCACCGTCGGGGTCGCGCTCGCGCTCCAGGCCGGGTTCGCCGTGCTCGTCCTGCGCTGGGGACCCGGCAAGGCCACGCTGGAGTGGGTCTCGGACCGGGTGGCGTCGCTGGTCGGCTACACCAACGAGGGCACCACGTTCGTCTTCGGCCCGGTCATCGCGGTCGGCGACGAGAACGACACGATCTTCGCCCTGCAGGTGCTGCCGGTCATCATCTTCCTCGGCGCCCTCGTCGGCCTCCTCTACTACCTGCGCGTGGTGCAGTGGGCCACCTGGCTGATCGGCGGCGCCCTCTCCTGGCTGCTGCGGGTGAGCAAGGTCGAGTCCATGTACGGCGCCACGGTGATCTTCCTGGGCCAGAGCGAGGCGCCCCTCGTGATCGGGCCCTACCTGCGGTCGCTGCGGCGTGGCCAGCTCTTCACCGTGATGGCGTGCGGGTTCGCGGCCGCGGCCGGGTCCACGCTGGTCGGCTACTCCCTGCTGGGTGCGCCGCTGGAGTACCTGCTCGCCGCCACGGTCATGAACGCCCCGGCGTCGCTGCTGATGGCGAAGCTGATCTGGCCCGACAGCACCCCCGACGACCCCGCCGACGACTGGGTCGACGACGACCGTCCCGAGGGCGACATCGACGTCCGGGCCGTGCGCGACGAGGAGTCGTCGAACCCCATCGACGCGATCGGCCGCGGCGCGCTCGCCGGGGGCCGGATCGCCGTGACCGTCGGTGTGCTGCTCATCGCCTTCGTCGCGCTGATCGCGATGGCCAACGGCATCCTCGGCGCGGTCGGCGGCTGGTTCGGCGTCGACGACCTCACCTTCCAGCAGCTGCTCGGCTGGGCGCTGGCCCCGCTCGCCTGGCTGCTCGGCGTGCCGTGGTCGGAGGCGGTCGACGCCGGCGCCTGGATCGGCGAGAAGACGATCCTCAACGAGTTCTTCGCCTACGCCTCGTTCGGACCGCAGGTCGACCAGCTCTCCCCCATCACCGTCGTCGTGGTGACCTTCGCGCTCGCCGGCTTCGCCAACCTCACCTCGATCGCGGTCCAGATCGGCACCCTCGGCTCGCTGGTCCCCCAGCGCCGCGCGGTGATCGCCGACCTCGGCCTGCGCGCGCTGCTCGCCGGCGCGCTCGCCAACCTCGCGAACGCCGCCATCGCCGGCGTGGTCGTCAGCCTCTGAGCGGAGCGGGGTCCGTCGCCGCTCAGGCGGCCGAGCCGACCTCGAGGTCGAACCAGGACCGGGTGCCGCGGTGGTCGTGCTCGGCCCCCCATCGGTCGGCGATCGCGTCGACGAGCTGGAGCCCGCGTCCGAAGACGCGCAGCGGGTCGGTGTCGTCGACCACGCCGACGTCGGCCTCGGCGCCGCGGTCGCGGACCTCCACCCGGAGCACCGCCTCCTCGAGGCTGACGGTGAGCAGCGAGTCCGTGCCGGCGTGCACGACCGCGTTGGTGACGATCTCCGAGAGGCACAGCTCGGCCGCGTCGAGGACGTCGCCGCCGACCCGCCATGCGGACAGCAGCTCACGCAGGAAGTGCCGGGCCCGGCCCACGGCGCGCGGGTCGTCCTCGAGGCGCAGCGTCGCGCGGTGGGCCTGCGCGGCCTCGTCGGCGTGCGCATCGGCGCGGGCGGCGCCGGCACGCGCGCGTCGTACGGCGGCGCCGACCCGGGCCGCGACCGCCTCGAGCCGGCCGCGCTGGGCGTGGTCGAAGGGCTGCACGGCGTCGTAGCAGAGCATCAGCCCGCCGATCGGCTGGTCCCGCCCGGGCAGGGCCAGCACCGCGAGCGCGGCCGTGCCCTCCGAGCGCTGGCGGGCCACGACCCCGGCGTACCGGTCGGGCATCGCGTCGAGGTCGCCGAGCACCGGCTCGCCGGTGCGGACCACCGCCGTGAGCGGCACGTCGTCGTAGGCGTCGATGTGGCACCAGGCGTCGGAGTCGGTGGCGCGGAACCGCAGCCGGCGACCGCCACCCTCGCTGAGCGCGACGGCGGCGCGCCGCACGCCCGGGATGTCGATGAGCTCCCCGAGCGCGGCGCTGACGACGGTCTCGACGTCGTCGACCGGGTCGGCAGGATCCGCCACACCCACAGGTTAGGTCAGTGAGCCGACGATCCGCGAGAATGGCCGCGTGGGGACGGGGACGGGGACGAGCGGGACGCATGCCGGGTCGCGGCGCGGGCCGCGGCGCAAGGCGACCTTCCAGCCGGTGCTGCTGGTGCTCGCGCTCGGCATCACGCTGTGCGTGGTGGCGTGGGGCTACCTGGTGTACGCGGCGGTCGACTTCGGGTCGACCGCGCGGGGCGGCGACTCCGAGGCGTGGTGGTTCCTCGCGGTGGCCTCCGTCGGCGCGGTGGCGTGCCTCTTCTTCGGGCTGATGCTGGTCGCGCTGCTGCTGCGTCGGCTCGGGATCACGAGCACACCGTCGACGGCGAAGAAGGACGTGTCCCCCGAGGACCCCGAGAAGCCGCGCCCGATCGGCGGCCGTCGCGCGGCTCGCTGAGGCCGGCGCCGCCCGGTCAGCGGTCGGCCAGCCGTCGGACCAGCTTCAGGCCCGACCAGGTGTCGTCGACGGCGGCGATCTTGACGTCGACGAACCCGAGCTCGAGCCCGAGCGCCCGGACCCCGGCCTCCCCGAGGTCCCCCGGGATGCCGAGGGCCTTGCGGGCGGCCTGCTTGGGCCAGCAGACCCACACCATCCCGGCGGTGCTCGTGCGCTCGAGGAGCCGGGGCAGCCGGGCGCTGAGCCCGGCCAGCGTGGTGTGGAAAGTCAGCGTGACGTCGGCCGAGGCCGGCAGCCGTCGTACGACGTGCAGGCCGGTGGTGTCGAGCACCAGGTCGTCGGGGGCTTGGTCGAGGAACAGCACCTGCCCGGGGGCGAGCCCGAGCTTGCGCTCCAGCGGGGTGCCCGAGTAGCCGGCCATGGTCCGACCGTAGGGCAGCACCGAGGCAGGCCCCGGACATGGCGCGAGGGGCGAGACCGATGGTCTCGCCCCTCGTCTTCCCCGGTCGCGCCGGCCGGGGTCGAAGCGGCCGGCGACGTCTGTGGTGGTGCGGCCCGGCGTCAGCTCGCGGGCACGACCAGCTTCTGGCCGGCGGTGACCATGCCGGAGTCGAGCGCGTTGAGCTCCTCGATGCGGTCGATCATCGCCCGCACGTCGCCGTCGTCGGCGAGGTCGGCGGCGATGTCCCAGAGGGTGTCGCCCGCCCCGACCTGCACCACGCGGGTGGGCTCGGGGGTGCCGGGCTCGTCGGTGGCGACCGAGCCGGAGGCGAAGAAGAAGCCGACCGCCAGCACCAGGAGGACCGCGAGGACCACGACCACCACCCGCCCACGGTGGGTCAGGCGCACGCTGCCCGGCTGGGCCGGACGGCGGACGGGGCGGTGCGAGGGAAGGTGGGTGGCGGTGATCGTGCTCATCGCGGGCTCCTGGGGAAGTAGGTGGCCGGTGTCCGGTCTGCACCAGTTCTAGAGGCGGCCACCGACAGTCCCCGAGGGGCCGGTCTGGACCTGCTCTCGATCAGGTGTTCGATCGAACGTGTGTACGACGTTAGATCACCTGTTCGAACGCCACAAGGACCGACACGAACATTTGTTCGAAGGATTTTCGTCTGCTGCGTCACACCTCCGGCCCGAGTCCGCCGACACGCCGTTCGAACAGATGTTTGAACCCGACCCGCCCGGAGGACTACCGTCTGTCCATGGCCACCCGACCCGGCGCCCCCGCGGGCGCAGACCGGAAATCCTCCGCGACCAAGATCACCGAGCTCCCCGACGGTCCGGCGGACGCCACCGGGCTGACCCCGCGCCAGCAGCGGGTGCTCGCCCACATCAAGGACTCCCTCGAGCAGCGCGGCTACCCGCCCTCGATGCGCGAGATCGGCGAGGCCGTCGGGCTGACCAGCTCCTCGAGCGTGGCCCACCAGCTCAAGGTCCTGGAGGAGAAGGGCTACCTCAAGCGCGACCCGAACCGGCCCCGGGCGCTCCAGGTCTTCCTGCCCGAGTCGGCGGCGGCGCGGCGCGCGGTCTCCTCGGCCGACGAGAGCGGCTTCGACGAGACCGGCGTCGGCGACACGCTGCCGGCGGCGGCGTACGTCCCGGTCGTGGGCCGGATCGCCGCGGGCGGCCCGATCCTGGCCGAGGAGCGGGTGGAGGACGTCTTCCCCCTCCCCCGCCAGCTGGTCGGCGACGGGCAGCTGTTCCTGCTGGAGGTGCGCGGCGACTCGATGGTCGACGCCGCGATCTGCGACGGCGACTACGTCGTGATCCGTCAGCAGCCCACCGCCGAGAACGGCGAGATCGTCGCCGCGATGATCGACGGCGAGGCCACGGTCAAGACCTTCTCGCGCAAGGGCGGAAATGTGTGGCTGCTTCCTCACAACCCCGCTTACGATCCCATCGACGGCACGAACGCCACTATCCTCGGTAAAGTGACAACGGTGCTGCGCAGGGTCTGACGGCTGGCGCTGTCGGGGAAATACCTGAGCAGACCCTGGTGTTACTTCGGGGGAGAGCCCGGATGCCTCAGGGAGGGTGCATGAACAACGCTGGTGCTGTGACCTCGGCACCTGCGTACGCGCGCCAACGTCCCGCCCGGTGGCGGCGGGCCCTGCTCGAAGTGGTCCTGATCTTCGGGCTCTGGGTCCTCTACAGCCTCGCCCGGCTGCTCGCCGACACCCACATGGAGCCGGCGCTGCACCGCGCCCAGGAGCTGCTCCACCTGGAGGGGCTGCTCGGCATCCGCTGGGAGGTGCCGCTCAACCAGCTGTTCACCGACCACCGGATCCTCGGCCTGGCCGGCAGCTACTGGTACGCCTCCCTCCACTACGTCGTCACCGCCGGCGTCCTGGTGTGGCTCTGGCGTCTCGGCGCCGACCGCTACGGACCGGCCCGCCGCGCACTCGTGATCGGCACGATGCTCGGCCTGCTGGCCTACATCTCGCTGCCCACCGCTCCCCCGCGCTTCCTGTCCGGGTACGTCGACGTGCTCAGCCTCCACTCGGCCGACGGCTGGTGGGGCGGCGACGCGTCCGCACCGCGCGGCCTCGGCGGGTTGACCAACGAGCTCGCGGCCTTCCCCTCGCTGCACGCCGGCTGGTCGCTCTGGGTCGCGCTGGCCCTGCAGCTCTACGCCACCCGCCACTGGGTGCGCGTGCTCGGCTGGCTCTACGCGCTCGGCACCGCGATCGTCATCGTCGGCACCGGCAACCACTGGGTCATCGACGCCGTCGTCGGCTGGATGGTCGTCCTGGTCGGCTGGGCGCTCGCCGAGGCGATCGGCCGGATCCCGATGAGACGCGTGGTCGACAGGATCCTCCCGATGCGCGCGAACCCGTTCGAGCATGCGGGTCCCCCACCGCAGTCGGCGCAGGCCGCCCGCGAGTCCGAGCCGACCCAGCAGCGCAGCAACCACTCGCTGGGCTGATCTGGCGCTCGCTGCTCGACCACCGGCGGCTCGCTGGTCGGCCACGGCCGGTTATGACCTTCTCAGGTTGGTGGGGTTGAGTGGGCGCGTGCTGCGTCGTACTCCGGTCCTGTCCGTGCTCACCGCGTTCGCCCTGGCGGCGCTGGCTGCGCCGCTGCTGGCCGTGCCGGCCCAGGCGGCCAACCCGGACCCGACCTCACCGGTCCGCCGGACCGAGAGCACCCCGGCCGCGGCCCGGGCGCTGGCCGTTGCCCAGGACCTCGGTGGGCCCGGCTCCCGCGACGCCACCTTGGCGCTGCGCGACCTGCGGATGCACCGCGACGAGCTCGGCACCGCCGACCGCGCGGCCGCGGCCGAGCTGCTGCAGCGGCCGAGCACGAACCGGTCGCAGTGCTACGACACCGTCTGCGTGCACTGGAACTCGACCGGCCCCGACAAGTCGACCCAGGCCTACGTCGCCAAGGTCGCGCAGGTCGCTCAGTCGGTGCTGACCACCTACGCGGGTGCCGGCTACCGCGCGCCGGAGCCGGACGGCACCTCGGGCGGCAACAACCTGCTCGACATCTACCTCAAGGACCTCGGCTCGCAGGGCCTCTACGGCTACTGCGACAGCGACGACCGGCCGACCGGCACGGGCCCGTTCGACGCGCCGGCGTACTGCGCCTTCGACAACAACTACACCGAGTTCCCCAGCCACACCCCGCTGGAGAACCTCCAGGTCACCGCGGCCCACGAGCTCTTCCACGCCGTGCAGTTCGCCTACGACTACTACGAGGACGCCTGGTTCATGGAGGCGACCGCGACCTGGGCCGAGGACGAGCTCTACGACGACGTCGACGACAACCTGCAGTACCTCTCGGAGAGCCCGCTGAAGCAGCCGGGCCGGTCCATGGACCACTTCGAGCAGAACGGCGTGCGGCAGTACGGCGACTGGGTGTTCTTCCGCTACCTCACCGAGCACGACCCGACCGCCGCCGGTGGGCTGCCGACGCTGGTGCGGTCCATCTGGGAGCGCGCCGACGGCGCCGCCGGAGGCCCGGACGACTACTCGATCCAGGCGGTCGCCCGCGTGCTCGGCACCCGCGGCGGCAGCCTGACCTCGTCGTGGGCGCAGTTCGCCGCCGCGAACCGGCGCCCCGGCGCGACGTACGACGAGGGCAAGGCCAACCACTACCCGACCGCTCCCCTCGCCCGTCGGGTCTCGCTCACCGGCAGCCACCGCGACTCGAGCTGGCTCACCCAGCGCGTCGACCACCTGGCCGCGAACACGGTGCGCTTCGACCGCGCAGCGGGCATGAAGGCACGCAAGCTCACCCTGCGGCTCGACCTGCCGCCGACCGGTCGGGGCTCGGGCGCGGTCGTCACGGTCCTGCACGGCTCGGGCGCCCCCACGACCACGGCGGTGCGGCTCTCGTCCGACGGCAATGCCACGACGCGCGTCGAGTTCGGCAGCAACGTGACGGCGGTCGAGGTGACGCTGGCCAACGCCGGCGTCCACTACAAGCACTGCTACCGCGGCTCCGCCTGGTCGTGCCAGGGCCAGCCCCAGGACGACGACCTGCCGCTGAGGGTCCGGGCGACCGCGCTCAGGTGACGGCTCGGGCGGCACGGAACCGCCCGAAGGTGCCATGCACGACGGCGGCTGACTGAGGTTGACTGGTCCCATGGCGCCACGAACCCGTCGAGGCCGCGCCCTGGTCGCGGCCATCACCGTCCCCCTGATCATCGCCGCAGGCCTGACCGCCACCGGTCCGGCCTCGGCCGCGGACCCCGGCGGCAAGTCCGCGCCGCCACGGGCGGCGGAGGCCCGCGCCGCGCTCGCCGACGCACAGGCGCTCCTCGACGGGCACGCGCCGGTCACCGACGGACCGTCGTCACGCGACGCCACGATGACGCTGCTCCGGCTCGCCCAGCTGCGCAGCTCGCTCACCGGCGCCGACCGGGCCGCTGCCGCGCGGATCCTGGCGCGCCCGGGCACGACCCACGCCGCGTGCAGCGCCAGCAACTGCTACCACTGGTCGAGCTCCGGTGGCGACGCCGTGCCGAGCACCGACAACGACGCGGACGGCATCCCCGACTACGTCGAGCAGGTCGCGGCGACGGTCGACGGCGTCCGCAACACCTACCTCGGTGCGGGCTACCGCGCCCCGAAGCCCGACGGCAGCGTCGGCGGCAACAGCCAGACCGACATCTACCTCGCCGACGTCGGCAGCGACGGACTCTACGGCTACTGCACGAGTGACGAGTCGATCCCGAACCCCCCGCCGGCGTACGACGCCTGGGCGTTCTGCGTCCTCGACAACGACTACTCCGCCAGCCAGTTCCCCACGAACACGCCGCTGGAGAACCTGCAGGTGACGGCCGCGCACGAGTACTTCCACGCCGTGCAGTTCGCCTACGACGCCTTCGAGGACAGCTGGTTCATGGAGGCCACCGCGACCTGGGCCGAGGACGAGCTCTTCGACGACGTCAACGACAACCTGCAGTACCTCGTGGACAGCCCGCTGGCCAAGCCCGGGCAGCCGCTCGACACCTTCAGCAGCGGCGCCGGCCCGCAGTACGGCGAGTGGATCTACTTCCGCTTCCTCACCGAGAACATGCCGGCGTCCGACGGCGGCCTGCCCACGATCATCCGCGGCATGTGGGAGCGCGCGGACGGCGCCGCCGGCGGTCCCGACGACTACTCCATGCAGGCGGTCCAGAACGCGCTCGCCGACCGCGGGGTCTCCATGACCGGTGCCTTCACCTCGTTCGCGGCCGCCAACCGCGTGCCCGCCCTCTCCTACTCGGAGGGCGCCGCCAACGACTACCCGACCGCTCCGCCGGACGGCATCTTCAAGCTCTCGACGAGCAAGAAGGACAGCGGCTGGAAGTACGCCAAGCTCCTCCACCTCGCCGCCGCGACCGCTCGGTTCGTGCCCGGATCCGGCCTGTCGGCAGCGAAGTGGAAGCTCAAGGTGTCGGTCGACCTGCCGCCGAAGAACACCAACACGACCGCCGTCGTCACGGTCGTGAAGAAGTCGGGCGACCCCCAGCAGGTGGTCATCCCCCTGAGCGGGAGCGGCAACGGGAGCAGGAAGGTCGCCTTCGGGTCCTCCGGCGTCCGCTACGTCGAGGTGACGCTGGTCAACGCCGGCGCCCGTTACAACTGCTGGAACGGCGGCGACTACTCCTGCCACGGCAGCTCGCTCGACGACGGACGCAAGCTGCAGGTGCGGGCCCAGGTGACCACCTAGGCCCGTCGGTCGAGGGTCGCCGTCGGCGTCAGCCGGCGGCGGCCGCCGCCAGCCGGGTCAGCGCCTGCCGGGCGACCGCCGGGTCGGTCGTCGTCCACATCGGCGGCAGGCTGGCCTTGAGGAAGCTGCCGTAGCGCGCCGTCGCCAGCCGCGGGTCGAGCACGGCGACGACACCGCGGTCGGTGGTGGTGCGGATCAGCCGGCCGGCGCCCTGGGCCAGCAGCAGCGCGGCGTGGGTCGCGGCGACCTGCATGAAGCCGTTGCCGCCGGCCTCGTCGGCGGCCTTCTGCCGCGCGGAGAGCAGCGGGTCGTCGGGTCGCGGGAACGGGATCCGGTCGATGAGCACCAGCTGGCAGGTCTCGCCTGGCACGTCGAGGCCCTGCCACAGGCTGAGGGTGCCGAACAGGCAGGTGTGCGGGTCGCCGACGAACTGGGCGGCGAGCTCGGGCAGCTGCGCGTCGCCCTGGGCGAGCGTCGTCAGGTGCGGCAGCCGTTCGCGCACCACCTCGGCCGCGGCCTCGGCGGCGCGGCGGCTCGAGAACAGCCCGAGGGTGCGGCCCTCCGCGGCGTCGACGAGCTCGACGATCTCGTCGAGCAGGGACGCGCCGAGACCGTCGCGGCCCGGCGGCGGCAGGTGGCGGGCGACGTACAGGATGGCCTGCCGGCCGTAGTCGAACGGGCTGCCGACGTCGAGGCCGCGCCACGGCATCGCGTCGCTCGCGGGCGTGGCCGGCGCGTCGCCGACGACCCGCTCGGACGGCTTGAGGCCGACGCTGGTCGCGACCGTCGAGAAGTCACCGCCGAGCATCAGGGTGGCCGAGGTGAACACGACCGTCTTCTCGGCGAGCAGCTTGTCGCGCATCGGGCCCCACACCTGCAGCGGCGCCACGCACAGCCGCGGCGGCATCCGCTCGGTGCCCTCGCTGAGCCAGAGCACGTCGGAGTCGAGGTCGGCCGCCATCCGCTCCGCGGTCGCGAACACCTCCTGCACCGCGCCCTTGGCCTGCTGGCGGCCGGCGTCGGCGCCCTCGTCGTCACCCTTCGGGTACGCCGACAGGCAGGCTCGGGCCGCGTCCCGCACCAGCACCAGCGCGTCGCCGACGTCCTGCGGGATCCGGTCGAACCGCCCGGGTCGCGCGTCGTTGATCGCCTCGCGCAGCGTGTCCGCAGCGTCGGCGAGGTCGTCGGCCTCGCTCCCGTCGACGTGCCGTTGGCTGCGCCGGGCCGCCCGCTCGACCTCGGCGGCCCAGAGCTCGTCGGTGGCCGCCTGGGTCACCCGGGTGGTGAGCTCGTGGGCCTCGTCGATCACCACGACGTCGTACTCGGGGATCATCGGGACGCCCTCGATCGCGTCGATGGCGAGCAGGCTGTGGTTGGTGACGACCAGGTGGGAGCGGTGCGCCTTCTCGCGGGCGAGCTCGGCGAAGCACTCCTGGCCGAACGGGCACTTCGCGGCGCCGAGGCACTCGCGGTGGTTGACGCTGACCTGGCGCCACTCCTTGTCGGTGTGGCGAGGCGCGTTGTCGCGCTCGCCGGTGCCGCCCTCCTCGACCTCCTCCTCGGCCCAGGCGCGCAGCTCGAGCACCTTCTTGCCCAGCGAGCCCTCGGGCAGCTCGACCAGCGCGCCCTGGTCGTCGGGCACGCCCTCCCGGATCCGGTGCAGGCAGGCGTAGTTGGAACGGCCCTTGAGGACGGCGTGGCTGGTGTCGACGCCAGAGTCCTTGACGGCCTCGACGAGGCGCGGGATGTCGCGCTCGACCAGCTGGTGCTGGAGCGCGAGGGTCGCGGTGGCGACCACGACCCGCTCGCCGTGGAGCAGGCTGGGCACGAGGTAGGCCAGCGACTTGCCGGTGCCGGTGCCGGCCTGGACGAGCAGGTGCTCCTCGGTCTCCATCGCGCGCGTGACCGCCTCGGCCATCGCGACCTGGCCCGGCCGCTCCTGACCGCCGAGCGCCGCGACCGCGGTGCTCAGCAGGTCGGTCACCGTGGGAGGCGCGGAGGGGGGCTCGGGCACCCCGAAACCCTAGCCGCGCCGTCCGACACCGGCGCGGCGCCGTCCCCAGGGCGGATCGGGGGACTCAGTGCCCGGCGGTCCCACCCGGCCGGACCCACCCGCACTCGTAGGCGAGGACGACCAGCTGGGGCCGCGAGCGGCCGCCGAGCTTGGCGATGACCCGGTTCACGTGCGTCTTCACCGTCGCCTCGCCCACGACCAGTGCCGCCGCGATCTCGGCGTTGCTCTGCCCGTGGGCGATCAGGTCGAACACCTCCAGCTCGCGCTCGGTGAGTGCCCCCAGCGCTCGGGGCACGCCCCCGGTGGGTGGTGGACGGCGCACGTGCTCCTCGATCAGCCGCCGCGTCAGCGAGGGGGCGAGCAGCGCGTCCCCGGCGGCGACCGTCCGGACGCCCTCGGCGAGCCGGTCGGGAGGCGTCGCCTTGAGGAGGAACCCGGCAGCGCCGGCGCGGAGCGCGTCGTACACGTAGCCGTCGAGGTCGTACGTCGTCAGCACCAGCACCCGCGACGGCAGTCCGGCCGCGGTGATCTCCCGGGTGGCCGCGATCCCGTCGAGCACGGGCATCCGCACGTCCATGACGACGACCTCCGGGGTGAGCCGGCGGGCGGCGTCGACGGCCTCGCGCCCGTTGGCGGCGGTTCCGACGACCTGGCAGCCGCGCGCCTCGAGGACCAGCTCCAGCCCGCTGCGCACCAGCTCCTGGTCGTCGGCGACGACGACGCTCGTCACGCCGGCACGCTCGCGACCAGCTCGAACTCGCCGGCGGGCGTCGAGCCGTGCCGGACGGTCCCGCCGAGCATCTCCACCCGCTCCGTCAGCCCGGCCAGGCCCAGCCCCGAGCCGACGCCGGACGAGGCCCCCACCCGGTTGACGGTCCGGATGGTCAGCCCGGCATCGGTGCCGGCGACCTCGACCCGGACGCGCCGGTCGGGTGCGTACCGCAGCGCGTTGGTGAGCGCCTCGCGCACCACCCGGTAGGCCGACACGTCGACCGCCGCCGAGACCTGCTCCGGCAGCCCGTCGACGACGAGCTCGACCTCGAGCCCGTCGCGCTCGAACTCGCGCACGAGGTCGTCCAGGTCGTGCAGGCCGGGCGCCGGCGCGAGCCCCAGCTCGTCGTCGGCGTCCCGGATGACGTGCAACAGGCGGCCGGTCTCCGCGATGGCCCGCCGGCCGGTGTCCGCCACCCGGGCCAGCATCTCCTCGGCGCGGGCCGGGTCGCTGCGCACGAGGTCCTGGACCGCGGCGACCTGGACGACCATCGCGCTCACACTGTGGGCGATGACGTCGTGCAGCTCACGGGCGATGCGGTCGCGCTCGGCACGGACCGCCTCGCGGCGTACCAGCTCCTGCTGGCGCTGCAGCAGGTCGTTGTGGTCGGCGAGCCGGCGGGCGATCCGCCCGACGAGGTAGGGCGGCACGAGGAGCGCGGCCACGAAGACGACGTCCCCGAGGCCGTGGTCGCGGGCATCGGTGACGAGGTAGACCCCGAGCACGTCCACCAGGACGAGCGGGAAGGCGGCGAGGCCGGCGAGCCCGGGGACCCACCGGCCCAGCGTGAAGCAGGCGAGGAAGACGATGAGCAGGACCGACGAGACCTCGTCGGCCGCCGGCCCGACCCACGGCGGCGACGCCGCGAGGAGCAGGGCGCCGGTCCCCGAGACCAGCGGCCACCGGCGGCGCACGACGAGCAGTGCGCAGGCCAGCACCTCAAGCACGCCGGCCGCGGCGCGCCCGTCGACGTCGATCGAGGCCAGCTCCAGCACGGCGACACCGGCGATCGCCGCCGGCAGCAGGGCGTCCCGAGCGCGGACCTGCGTTCCCATGGCTGGACAGTACGCGCGCTCGGCGCCGGTCCTCGTCCAACCAGGGGTGGAGACCGGTCCCATCCGCGGGGCGACGACCGGGACGGTGCCCGGCTCCTAGCGTCGCTGTCGGACGGACCATCTCGAGGAGGAACCCCATGGACACCACCACCCGGACGTCGACAGCCACCGCCGCCGCACCCGTCACCGACCGCGAGCGGCTGGTCGCCCGCCTCGCCTGGCTCGCACCCTGGTTCGGTGTCGTCCTCGGCTTCCTGCACGCACTGTCCCGCTACCGCACCGCGGACGGTCGCGGCGACCTGGACTCGGGCATCGTCAGCGCCTGGGCCGATCCCGCGGGCGACCTGCTCTCCCCGCTGCTCACCTGGGCGGACCCGGACGTCGTCTACGCGACGTACGGCAAGCTCTGGCTGCCCGTCTTCGTGGCGTTCACCGCGATGGCCTTCGTCGCCCGCAGGCACCGGCCGGCGCGCGGGTTCGAGCGGTTCGCCTGGCGGGTGATGCCGTGGGTGTACGTCGGCGCCTGCCTCAGCGTCGCCGGCGAGTACTGGACCCAGTGGACCGCCGATCCGAACGGCCTGCTCGACGCGGTCTTCCTCGTCTCGCTGCCGCTCGTGCTGCTGACCATCGTGGGATCCAGCGTGCTCGGCACGACCCTGCTCGTGACGGGCTACCGACCGCGGGCCACGGCCGCCCTGCTCACCGTCGCCTTCCCCGCCGCGCTCCTCATCGGCACCGTCACCTCGATGGGCAACATCGTCCTGCCGATCGCGTTCGCCTGGGGGATCGCCGGACGTCGCCTGACCCGCTGATCCCGCACGCCCGGGGTCGCCGCATCACTCGTCGCGGGCGTCGACCTCGAAGGTCGGCACGCCCTGCGCGCAGTGGGCCCGGACCCGGGTCTCGCGGCCCTCCTCGCCCTGCCCCTCGAAGGCCACGTCGACCTCGTCGGGGCCTCGGGACTCGGGGGAGACGACGAAGCCCGCGTCCGCCGAGCTCGCCACCAGCGTGATGGTCGCCCCCTGGCACTCCACCGTGACCAGGCCGCCCGGGCCCTGCCAGGTGCGGCGCTCGGGCCCGGCCGCCGGCGACGACGAACCCGACGAACCCGAGGACGGCGCCGACGACGATCCCGACGGGCCGGACGACGGGTGCGGGGTGCGCGAGGTCGGCGCCGTGCGCGGCGTGCTCGTGGAGGAGAGGTCCGGGGTGGCCGTCGGGGTGATCACGTCACCGGCCCGCGAGATCACCAGCCACACGACCGTCGAGCCGACGGCCACGACGGCCACCCAGGCGGCCACCGCCGTCAGGACGGTCCGGGGCGAGGTCACCATGCCAGTCTCCCAGTGCGGGGTGCCGTCGGCGGCGTAGGTTCGGAGGCATGGCCAGCATCCTCGTCGTCGAGGACGACGACGCGATCCGCGAGGCGGTACGTCGGGGACTGGCCGAGCGGGGCCACGCGGTCGCCACGGCGGCGACTGGACTGGCCGGCCTCGAGCACGTCCTCGCCGAGCGACCGCAGGCGGTGCTGCTCGACCTGGGGCTCCCGGACGTCAGCGGGCTGACCCTGATCAGCATGATCCGCGCGGCCAGCGAGGTCCCGATCATCGTCATCACCGCCCAGGACGACGACCCGACGATGGTCAAGGCCCTCGACAGCGGCGCGGACGACTACGTCGTGAAGCCGTTCGGCACCGCCCAGGTCGAGGCCCGGATCCGCGCGGTGCTGCGGCGCGGCGGCGACCGGACCCAGGCGCCCGAGCCGATCCGGATCGGCGAGCTCGTCGTCGACGAGGGCACCCGCACCGCGACGCTGGCCGGCCGCCGCCTCGAGCTGGCCCGCCGCGAGTTCGACCTCCTCCTCGCCCTCGCCCAGCGCGGTGGCCAGGTGATGAGCAAGCGGGAGATCCTCGCCGAGGTGTGGCACCAGACGTACGGCGGCGGTGACCGCACCGTCGACGTGCACCTGTCGTGGCTGCGCCGCAAGCTGGGCGAGTCCGCCGCCGAGCCGCGCTACCTGATCAGCGTCCGCGGCGTCGGCGTACGCCTCGTCGACCCGGACGAGGACTGATGCGCCGCCGGATCTCCTGGCTGGTCGTCGCGACCACGTCGGTGGTGGTGGTCTCATTCGTGATCCCCCTGTGCCTGCTGGTGCGGACGCTGGCCGAGGACCGCGCGATGTCCGCGACCGACCAGGAGGCGCGCAACGTGGCCATCCTCGTGTCGACCCTCCAGGACGACCCGCAGCTGGCCGACCTCGTCGACGACGTCGACCGGCGGGGGACGCCCACCACCAGCGTGCTCACCCCCGACGGCACCGTGCTCGGTGCGGACGTCGCGATGGAGGCGGACCCCGAGGTACGTCGCGCCGCAGCCGGTGAGGGGTTCCGCGTCGTCGACGGCGCGGGCGGGCGGGTGCTGCTGCCCGTGGTCACCGAGTCGGGGACCGCGGTCGTGCGCAGCAGCGTGACGTCGGAGGAGCTGCGCAGCGGGGTCGCCGCCGCCTGGGCCAGCATCATCGGCCTCGGCGTGGTGCTGCTCGCGCTCGCCCTGCTCGTGGCCGCCCGGCTCGGCAAGCGGGTCAGTGAGCCCGTGCGCCAGGTGGCCGGCGTCGCCCACCAGCTCCGCGAGGGCGACCTCCAGGCCCGGGCCGAGGTCACCGGGCCCGAGGAGACCCAGGAGCTGGCCCGCGCGCTCAACGGCCTCGCCGACCGGACCGTCGACCTGCTCGCCGCGGAGCGGGCCACGGTCGGCGACCTCTCGCACCGGCTGCGGACGCCGGTCACCGCCCTGCGCCTGGACGCCGAGGCCGTCGAGGACCCGGCGCTGGCGGCCCGTCTCGCCGACCACATCACCGCACTGCAGCGCTCGATCGACGCCATCGTGAAGGACGCACGCCGGCCGGTGCGGACCGACCTCGCCGCGGCCGGCGACGCGACCGTGGTGGTGGGTGCCCGGGCCCGGTTCTGGACACCCCTCGCCGAGGACCAGGACCGCCCGCTCGTGGTCTCGCTCCCCGACCACCCGCTGGTCGTCCCGGTCGCGCCCGACGACCTCGCCGACGCCGTCGACGTGCTCGTCGACAACGTCTTCGCCCACACCCCCGACGGGACCGCGTTCGAGATCCGGCTCGCCGAGGTGGACGGGGCCGCCGTGCTCACGGTCTCCGACGCCGGCCCGGGGATCGCGGACCGCTCCCCCGGCGACCGGGTCGGCAGCACCGGGCTCGGTCTCGACATCGTCCGCCGGACCGCGGTCGGCTGCGGCGGCGCGCTGGAGGTCGGGCCGGGCCCGACCCGGGGGACCCGGGTGGAGCTGCGGCTGCCGCTGGCGCGGGGCTGACGGCACGGGCCTGGTCACGGGCTCAGTCGTCCCCGGAGCCGCCGCCCTCGTGCTCGCCACCGCCGCCACCCTCGCCGTGCTCCTGGTCGCCGTGCTCGTACTCGGCGGGCTCGACGCCCTCACCGCCGTGGTCTCCGCCGCCGCCGGAGGTGGCGGGCGGCGCGGGGGCAGGGGCAGCGGGGGCGGCCGGGGCCGCCGCGACCGGAGGTGCCGGGACGACGACCGTGTGCACCTCCTCGGTGACGCAGACCTTGCCCTGCAGCACGGCCGGCGGCTTGCAGGGGGCCCAGCGGACCTTCGGCCGCTGGTGGCCGCGGTGCTCGGCGCGCGCCGGGTGTGCCGCCGGCGCAGCGGGGACGGCGGCGGCGCTCGCCCCGGCGGCCTGGCTCGACCCGCCGGCGTCGGCGGCGGTCTGGTAGGCGAAGGTGCCGGCGGCGAGGCCGACAGTGACGACAGCGATCAGCACGAGGACAGACATGATCTTCATGCGCCGAGCGTGCGCCCGGCCGGGTTGTCGGCACCTCGCGAGAACGTCAAGGCTGGGTCAAGGAAGGCATGACCTCGACTTGACGGAGCGATGAGGCACCCTTGCGCCCGGCTCCGACACGGTGTCTCCATGGCTTCCACACCGACTGCCCGGGACCGCTCACGACTCGCCGTCGCCGCCGTCTCCGGGCTCACCGCGATCGCCGCCATGTCCGCCACCGGCTGGCTGGCCGGCACCGCCGCCTCCACCACCCAGGCCGACCAGGCACCCCAGAGCGGCCAGGCGAACCAGGGCCGGCAGGGTGCCCAGGCCCGCGCCGCATGGCGCACCTCGCACCGCGCGCACCCGCAGCGGAAGGACTCCTCCCGCTCGGACCGCGAGGAGGAGGACGTCGTGCTCCGGCAGCGGCCGCACCGCACCCACGTGACGACCCGCTACGTGCAGGGTGCCCCGTCCGCGCCGGTCGGCTCCGGCGGCACGGTCTCCCAGCCGGTCTCGCAGCCGGTCTCGCACACCCCCTCCGCGCCGGCACCCCAGCACAGCGCGCCCGCACCGAGCTCGGGCTCCTGAGCCGATGTCCACCCCGATGTCGACCGCGATGTTCTCGGCCCTCGGCACCTACGTCTTCGTGGCCACCCGCCGCGAGGGCGACCTGGCCGGCGCGCGTCGGCTCGCCGAGACCGTGCTCGCCGACGTCGACCGGACCTGCAGCAGGTTCAAGCCCGACTCCGACCTCTCCCGCGCCAACGCCGGCGCCGGGCAGTGGGTCGAGGTCGACCCGCTCCTGGTGGCCGCGGTCACCGCTGCCTGCGCCGCCGCCGAGCAGACCGACGGGCTGGTCCACCCGCTCCTCGGCCGGCCGCTGGTGCAGCTCGGCTACGACCGCGACTTCGCCGAGGTCCCGGCCGAGGCGGAGACACCCACGGTCGTGTGGCCGTCCGACGCCCCCCACCTGGGCCAGTGGCGCGAGATCGGGCTGGACCCCGACGGCGCGATCCAGGTCCCCTTCGGCACCGCCCTCGACCTCGGCTCGACCGGCAAGGCCTGGGCGGCCGACGTCGTGGCAACCGCGTTCGCCCAGGAGCTGTCCGGCTCCGCCCTCGTCAGCCTCGGCGGCGACCTCGCCATCGCGGCCCCCGACGGCGACCCCTGGCCGGTGGCGATCTCGACCCACCCGGCCGGGCCGGTCGAGGCCACCGTCGGCCTGGACCGGGGCGGGCTCGCCACCTCCAGCACCCGGGTGCGGCGCTGGGCCCGACGCGGCGTACGCCTGCATCACCTGATCGACCCCCGCACGGGCCGCCCCTGCCCCGAGGTGTGGCGCACGGTCACGGCGACCGGCCCGACCTGCGCGGCCGCCAACGCCGCCACCACGACCGCGGTCGTGCTCGGCGCGGAGGCACCCCGATGGCTCACCGAGCGTGGCGTGACCGCCCGCCTGGTCGCCGCCGACGGACAGGTCCGCACCACCGGGACCTGGCCGACCGAACCCGAGGAGCAGAGGAGAGGCGCATGATCGACGGTCCGTTCCTGTGGTACATGAACCGGGGCACCGGTTTCGTCATCCTCGCGCTCTTCACGCTGACGACGGTCCTCGGGATCCTCGCCACCGGTGGCCGCGCCGGGCGCGGGCGCGTGCCGCGCTTCCTCACCCAGTCCGTCCACCGCGACCTGGCCCTGCTGTCGGTGACGATGCTGGGGGTGCACGTCGCCACCGCGGTCGTCGACAGCTACGTCGACATCCGCTGGTGGCAGGCGCTGGTGCCGTTCGTCGGCTCGACCTACCAGCCCCTGTGGCTGGGGCTCGGCACGCTCTCGCTGGACCTGTTCGTCGTCGTGGCGCTCACCAGCCTCCTGCGGACCCGGATGCGGCACCGCTCCTGGCGAGCGGTCCACCTGCTCGCGTACGCCGGGTGGGTCGCCGCCCTCGTGCACGGGATGGGCATCGGCACCGACGCCGCGGCCGGGACCACCTGGTCCACCGTGCTCTTCATGGCCAGCGTCGGCGCCGTCGCCGGTGCGGTCGCGCTGCGGCTCGGCCGCCTGGTCGTCGACCGCTCCGACCGACGGCCCGTCGCCCTGGGGAGCCGGTCGTGACCGCGTCGCCGGTCCCGGTCTCCGGGGCGCCGCGCGTCCTCCCCGGCCCGGCCCTGCTGTCGGGCGTGGGGGGCCGCGCCGACCTGGCCGCCCACCGCGCGCAGTACGGCAGCCTGCCCCGCCTGCGGCTCGACGACCTCCTGGGGTCGCTGGCCCGGCTCCGCGTCCGCGGCCGGGGCGGTGCCGCCTTCCCGTTCGAGACCAAGCTGCGCACGGCCGCGGCGGGACGGCGGCCCGTGGTCGTGGTCAACCTCAGCGAGGGTGAGCCGGCGAGCGCCAAGGACTGCGCGCTCGCGACCACCCGTCCGCACCTGGTGCTCGACGGCGCCGTCGTCACCGCCCGAGCCCTGGGCGCGCGGGAGCTGCACGTCGTCGTACCGGCGGAGCGGCCGCGCGTCGCGGCGTCGGTCCTCGCCGCCCTCGACGAGCGCGACGACCGGCTGACGATCGTCGTGCACACGGCCGAGGCCCGCTTCGTCGCCGGTCAGGCACGCGCGGTGCTCGAGCTGATGGGCGGGCGCCCGAACCTGCCCGTCACCGCCTGGACACCCGAGGCGGTCTCCGGCCACCGTGGCCGGCCGACACTCCTGTCGAACGCCGAGACCTGGGCCCAGGTGGGCCGGCTGGTCCTGGTCGGCGAGGAGCGGTACGCCGCCCACGGGACCCCCGAGGAGCCGGGAACCACCCTGCTCACCCTGTCCGCGCCGACGCCCGCGGTGGTCGAGGTCGCCTTCGGCACGCCGTGGCGCGACGTCCTGCCCGACACCTGGGCGGGCCGCCCGGTCCTGGTCGGCGGCTTCCACGGCACCTGGCTGCGCTGGGAGGACCTGGCGACCGGGACCGTCTCGGTCGACGCGATGCGGGCGGCCGGGACCCCGCTCGGGGCCGGGGTGCTGGTCTGCCCCGCCGAGTGCCCGGTGGCGTTCACCGCCCGCGTCGTCGACTACCTCGCGAGCCAGAGCGCCGGACGGTGCGGCCCCTGCTTCAACGGCCTGCCCGCCCTGGCCACCGCGGTCCGTGCCGTCGCCGGCGGCACCGGTCCCACCGACCGGGTCGAGGAGCTGGCGGCGCTCGTCACCGGCCGCGGCGCGTGCGCCCACCCGGACGGCACGGTCCGGCTGGTCCGGTCGATGCTCACCGCCTTCCCCGCCGAGACCGCCGCCCACGGGTCCGGCAGGTGCGCGTCATGAGCGCGCGGCTGCGGGTCGACTGGCCCGGCTGCCACGCTCGCGGGCTGTGCCACGAGCTGCTGCCCGAGATCGTCGACCTCGACGAGTGGGGCTACCCGATCGTCCGCGGCGAGGTCACCGAGGAGCTCCTCGCCGAGGCGAGGGTCGCGGTGCGGATGTGTCCCCGTCTCGCGCTGCGGCTGGAGACCTGACCGGCCCCGCTCGCTGCCGGGGCCGGTCAGGGTCGAGGCCGGGTCAGTCGTCCGTCGCGAACGCCGCGTCGAAGGCCGCCTCGGGGGCGTCGAAGGCGAGCCGGCGGACGAACTCGAGCGCCTCGGGGGCACCGACGAGGCGGTCCATCCCGGCGTCCTCCCACTCCACCGAGATCGGCCCGTCGTACCCGATCGTGTTGAGCATCCGGAAGCACTGCTCCCACGGCACGTCACCGTGGCCGGTGGACACGAAGTCCCAGCCCCGCCGCGGGTCGGCCCACGGCAAGTGCGACCCCAGCCGGCCGTTGCGGCCGTTGCCGGTCAGCCGCTTCGCGTCCTTGCAGTCCACGTGGTAGATCCGGTCCTTGAAGTCCCAGAGGAACCCGACCGGGTCGAGGTCCTGCCACACGAAGTGCGACGGGTCCCAGTTCAGCCCGAAGCTCTCGCGGTGCCCGATCGCCTCCATCGTGGCGACCGTCGTCCAGTAGTCGTAGGCGATCTCGGAGGGGTGCACCTCGTGGGCGAACCGCACGCCGCACTCCTCGAAGACGTCGAGGATGGGGTTCCACCGGTCCGCGAAGTCCCGGTAGCCCGCGGCGACCATCTCCTCGGTGGCCGGCGGGAACATCGCCACGTACTTCCAGATCGAGGAGCCGGTGAACCCGATGACGGTCTTGATGCCGAGCTTCTGCGCCATCCGCGCCGTCATCTTCATCTCCTCGGCCGCGCGCTGCCGCACGCCCTCGGGGTCACCGTCGCCCCACACCCGCGAGGACAGGATCGCCTCGTGCCGGGCGTCGATCGGGTCGTCGCAGATCGCCTGACCCTTGAGGTGGTTGGAGATCGCGTAGACCGTCAACCCGTACTTCTCGAGCAGGTCGAGCTTGCCCTGCACATAGCCGTCGTCGTCGGCCTGCCAGGGGTCGAGGTGGTCGCCCCAGCAGGCGATCTCGAGCCCGTCGTACCCCCACTCGGCTGCGAGCCGGGCCACCTCCTCGAACGGCAGGTCGGCCCACTGGCCGGTGAACAGCGTGATCGGTCGGGTCATCAGGTGTCTCCTCTCGGTACGTCGGGGGCTCAGCGCACGCCGAGCAGGTGCTCGATCGCGAGCTGGTCGAGGGCCTCCATGGCGACGCTGCGCTCGCGCAGCGCCGGGAGGTCGTACGTCGCGTTGCGGACGTCGTCGAGGGACTCGCCGGCCGCGAGCGTCGGCACCGCCAGCTCGGCCACCCCGGCCGCCTCCAGTGCCGCCGCGACCTCCGGGTCGGCCCGGAACGCCTGGACCTTCTCGCGCAGGATCAGGTAGTTGCGCATGCAGGCGCGCGCGGACTCCCAGACCCCGTCGACGGCCTCCGCCCGCGGCGGCTTGAAGTCGAAGTGCACGTAGCCCTCGTACCGCAGGTCCGTGCCGGCGCCGAGCATCGCGTCGACGGTCCAGAACGCGCCGCGCAGGTTGCCGGCGCCGAAGCGCAGGTCCTGGTCGAACCGCGGGCCGTGCTGGCCGTTGAGGTCGAGGTGGAAGAGCTTGCCGTGCCACAGCGCCTGGCTGATGCCGTGCGCGAAGTTCAGCCCGGCCATCTCCTCGTGCCCGACCTCGGGGTTGAGCCCGACCATCTCGGGGTGGTCCAGCTCGGAGATGAGCGCGATGGCGTGCCCGATGCTCGGCAGCAGGATGTCGCCGCGGGGCTCGTTGGGCTTCGGCTCCAGGGCGAACCGGAGGTCGTACCCGCGGTCCTTGACGTAGCCGCACACGGTGTTGAGCGCGTCGCGGAACCGGTCCATCGCCGCCGGGACGTTCTTGCTGCCCCCGTGCTCGGCGCCCTCGCGGCCGCCCCACATCACGAAGGTCTCGGCGCCGAGCTCGGCGGCCAGGTCGATGTTGCGCAGCACCTTGGCCAGCGCGTAGCGACGCACCTCGCGGTTGTTGGCCGTGATCGCGCCCTCCTTGAACACCGGGTCGGAGAACGTGTTCGTCGTGACCATCTCGACGCGCAGGCCGGTGTCGGCGAGCGCCTTCTGGAAGCGCTCCAGCGTGGCGTCGCGGGTGGTGTCGTCGGGCAGCAGGTCGTCGTCGTGGAAGGTCACGGCGGCGGCGCCGAGCTCCGCGAGCCGGTAGGTCGCCTCGACGGGGTCGAGCAGGGGCCGCGAGGCCGGCCCGAAGACGTCGACGCCCTGCCAGCCGACGGTCCAGAGGCCGAAGCTGAACTTGTCCTCCGGGCGGGGGGTGAGGGTCGTCATCGGGTGATCTCCTGCCAGGTTCGGGTGTCGGAGCTGGTCTCGACGGCGGCCAGGACACGCTGGACCTGGAGGCCGTCGGCGAACGACGGCGACGGGTCGCGGTCGGCGGCCAGCGCCTCCACCAGGTCGACGACCTGGTGGGTGAAGCCGTGCTCGTAGCCGAGTCCGTGGCCGGGCGGCCACCAGGCGGCGACGTAGGGGTGCCCGGGCTCGGTGACGAGGATTCGCCGGAAGCCGCCGACCTCCGGGTCCTCACGGGCGTCGAAGTACTCGAGCACGTTCATGTCCTCGAAGTCGAAGGCCACGCTGCCCAGCGAGCCGTTGATCTCCAGGCGGATCGCGTTCTTGCGGCCGGTGGCGAACCGGGTCGCCTCGAAGACGCCCATCGCGCCGGAGGAGAACGTCGCGAGGAACGAGACCGCGTCGTCGACGGTGACCGGACCGCGCTCGCTCGAGGCGCCGCCACCACCGAGGGTCCCGGCGGTGTCGCCGGCCGGGTAGGGCCGCTCCTTGACGAAGGTCTCGAGCCGGCCGGCGACCTCGGCGATCCGGTCGCCGGTGACGTGCTGCGCGAGGTCGATGACGTGGGCACCGATGTCGCCGAGGGCGCCGGAGCCCGCCCGGGTCTTGTCGAGCCGCCAGGAGAGCGGGGCCTCGGGGTCGGCGATCCAGTCCTGCAGGTACTGGGCGCGGACGTGGCGGACGTCGCCGATCCGGCCCTCCTGGACCAGCCGCCGTGCCAGCGCGATCGCCGGGACCCGACGGTAGGTGAAGCCGACCATGGTGCGGACGCCGTGGGCGCGCGCCTCCTCGGCCGCTGCCGTCATCTGCTCGGCCTCGGCGACGGTGTTGGCCAGCGGCTTCTCGCAGAGCACGTGCTTGCCGGCGCCCAGCGCCGCGATCGCGATCTCCGCGTGCGTGTCACCGGGCGTGCAGATGTCGACCAGGTCGACGTCGTCGCGGGCGATCGCCTCGCGCCAGTCGGTGGAGCTGTCCGCCCAGCCGAGCCGGGCGGCGGCCTCGGCGGCCCGGCCGGCGTCGCGGCCGACGACCACCGCCATCTCGGGCCGGAGCGGCAGGTCGAAGAAGTGGGGGGCGGTGCGCCACGCCTGCGAGTGCGCGTTCCCCATGAACGCGTGGCCGACCATGGCCACGCGGAGGGACGAGCTGGTCATGCGGTCTCCCGGAGGGTGTGTGCCCGCCCCCACGACGATGGCGTGGGGGCGGGCACGGGTCGGTCAGGACTTGAACGCGGATCCGATGTACTGGTCGACGTTGTCGGCGGTGACCACCGGGGCGTAGAGCTGGACGGTACGCGGGACCTCGACCTCGACGAGGTCCGACATCGACTTGTCCTGGA
This sequence comes from Nocardioides sp., assembly GCF_044226305.1. GTDB lineage: Bacteria > Actinomycetota > Actinomycetes > Propionibacteriales > Nocardioidaceae > Nocardioides. The sequence continues at coordinate 26,308 of NZ_JBGAHF010000021.1, forward strand.
CCAGCAGGCGGGCCAGCTTGACACCGTCGGCGGCCTGGGTCGACGGGTAGATGACCGTCGCCTTGAGGACGCTGTCACCGGACTGGATGAGCTCCATCGCGTTCTTCGAGCCGGCGCCACCGATCATCGTGAACTCGTCGCGACCGGCGTTGTCGATCGCGGCGAGCACGCCGACGCCCTGGTCGTCGTCGTGGTTCCAGAGGTAGTCGATCTTCGGAGCGGCCTGGAGCAGCTGCTCGGCGGCGTCCGAGCCGCCCTCGACCGTGAAGTCGGCGGCCACGCGGTTGTCGACGTCGAGACCGCACTCGGCGAGCGCGTCCTTGAAGCCCTGGCTGCGGTCCTGGGTCAGCGGCAGCGAGTCGATGCCCGCGATCTCGGCGACGATCGCGTCCTTGTCACCGTCGGCCTGCTCGCAGACGTAGGCGCCCGCGGAGACACCCATGCCGTAGTTGTCACCGAGGACCGTGACGCGGGCGGCGTTCGGGTCGTCGAACTCGCGGTCGACGTTGATGACCGGGATGCCGGCCGCCATCGCCTTCAGGGCGACGGGGGTCATCGCGGCGCCGTCGAACGGCAGCAGCACGATCGCGTCGACCTTGTCGTTGATGAAGGTCTCGACCTGGCTGATCTGGACGGCCACGTCGTTGGTGCCCTCGGCGACCTTGAGCTCGACGTCGTCGTACTTCGCGGCCTCGTTCTTCGCGGACTCGGTGATCGAGCCCATCCAGCCGTGGTCGGCCGCGGGGGCGGAGAACCCGATGACGACCTTGTCACCGCTCTCGTCGTTCGAGCCGGCCGGCGCAGCCGACGTACCGCCGCTGGCGTCGTCGCCGCCGCCCGAGTCGTTGCTCGTGCAGGCCGCGAGCCCGACGACGGCGACGCCGGCGACCAGGACGGTCGCGAACCGCTTCCTGGACTTCATGGTGGTGGACCGCAGGGACATGGTGGTGCTCCTTGGTTCGTGCAGACGGGTGGTGCGGAGGATGTGTGCAGCGGTACAGCGTCGGTGGTGCTAGGTGTTGCTCCGAGACGCCAGCCGCTGCTGGAGGAGCACGGCGGCGACGATGATGGCTCCCTTGAAGAGCGACTGCTCGGAGAAGGAGCGGTTGTTGAGGATGAAGATGTTCGTGAGCGTCGAGAAGATGAGGACGCCGAGCACGGTGCCGACGATGGTGCCGCGGCCGCCGGTGAGCAGCGTGCCGCCAATGACGACCGCCGCGATCGCGTCGAGCTCGTAGAGGGTGCCGTGCGTCGAGCTGCCGGTCGTGGTCTTCGCGACCAGCATCAGCGCCGCGATGCCGCAGCAGACGCCGATGAGCACGTAGAGGTAGACGGTGTGGCGCTTCACGTTGATGCCGGCCAGCCGGGCGGCCTCGAGGTTGCCGCCGACCGCGACCGTGCGCCGGCCGAACGTCGTGCGGTTGAGCAGGACCCAGCCGACGATCGCGACCAGGGCGAACAGCCAGATCTGGACGCTCACCCCGAGGAAGTCGCCGTTGAAGAACTCGGCGAGCCCCTGGCGCGGGATGATCTGCGTCTTCTTGTCGCTGATGATCTCGGCGAGGCCGCGCGCGCTGGCCAGCATGGCCAGGGTCATGATGAACGGCACGATGTTGCCGTAGGCGATCAGCAACCCGTTCACGAGACCGCAGCCGGCACCGACCATCAGCGCGACCCCCACCATCACGATCCAGTGGGTGTCCTCGGCCATGGTCTGGGTGGCGACCGTGGTGCACCACACCGACGACAGCGCGACGATCGCGCCGACGGAGAGGTCGATGCCGCCACCGATGATCACGAAGGTCATCCCGATGCTGACGACGCCGATCGTGGCGGCGAGCCGCAGGATCGTGAGCGCGTTGTCGCTCGACGTGAAGCGGTCGCCCGCGGTGAACGCGCCGACGACGCAGATCAGCAGCAGCGCGACGACCAGGCCGGCGTTGCGGCCGACGCTGGTGCGCAGCAGGCCGAGGACCGGGTTCGGCTCTCGCTCGGTCTCGAGCGCCGCCCGCTCGACGCGGGCACTGTCCTGGCTCATGCCGGAACCTTTCCTTCCATGACGAGGTCGAGGACGCGGGCCTCGTCGATCGCAGTAGCGGCGGACTCGTGGACGATGGCGCCCTCCCGGACGACGAGGACCCGGTCCGCCAGGCCGAGCACCTCCTCGATCTCGCTGGACACCACCACGACGGCGACGCCGCGGTCGGCGAGCGACCGGATGAGCTGGTAGATCTCGGACCGCGCACCGACGTCGACGCCGCGGGTCGGCTCGTCGAGCAGCAGCACCCGGCAGTCGCGCATCAGCCACCGGGCGAGCACGACCTTCTGCTGGTTGCCGCCCGACAGCGTGCGCACCGCTCGCGTCACGCCCTCGGGGCGGACGTCGAGGCTCGTGGTCAGCTCCGTGGCCTGCCGGCGCTCCTCGCCCCGGTCGAGGAAGCCGAGGCGGGCGAAGCGCCTCATCGAGGAGACGGTGATGTTCTTGAACACCGCCTCGTCGAGCAGCAGCCCCTGGCTCTTGCGCTCCTCGGGTGCGAGCCCGACGCCGGCTCGCACCGACTGCTGCACCGAGCCGCGGCGCAGTGTCCTGCCGTCCACGGTCACGGTGCCGGAGGACGACCGGCGGGCGCCGTACACCGTCTCGATGATCTCGGAGCGCCCGGCGCCGACCAGGCCGGCGACGCCGACGATCTCGCCGGCGCGCACGGTGAGGTCGACGTCCGCGAACACGCCGGCGAGGCTCAGCCCCCGCACCTCCAGGACCGGGTCGCCGTCACCGGGCGACTCCTGCCGGGGTGGGAAGACGTACTCGATCGAGCGGCCGGTCATCAGCGTGATCAGCTCCGCAGTGGGGGTGTCCGCGACCGCGAGGCCGGTGGCGACGGTCCGCCCGTCCTTGAGGACGGTGATCCGGTCGCCGATCTCGCGGATCTCCTCCAGCCGGTGGGAGATGTAGATGACCGCGACGCCCTCGGCCGTGAGGTCGTGGATCACCCGGAAGAGGTTCTTGACCTCCTCCTGGTCGAGGACCGCGGACGGCTCGTCGAGGACGAGCAGCCGGGTGTCGCGGGAGAGCGCCCGGGCCATGCTGACGATCTGCTGCTTGGCGGGCGAGAGCTCGCCGACGATCCGGCTCGGCGAGATCTCGGGGTGCCCAAGCCGGGCGAGCAGCTCCCGGGCCACGCGATGTGCCCGACCGCGCTGGCTGAAGCCGCCGCGTGCGATCTCGTGGCCGAGGAAGATGTTCTCGGCGACGTCGAGGTGCGGCACCAGGTCGAGCTCCTGGTAGATCGTCGCGACCCCGCGCTCGATCGCCTTGGCCGGCGTCGACAGCGAGGTGGTCTCGCCCTCCCAGGCGATGGTGCCGGCGTCGGGCTGGTGGAACCCCGAGAGCACCTTGATCAGCGTCGACTTGCCGGCGCCGTTCTGGCCGAGCAGGCAGTGCACCTCGCCGGCCCGGACGTCGAGGTCGACGCCGTCGAGGGCGCGGACGCCCGGGAACTCCTTGACGATCCCCGTCATCTGCAGCAGCGTCATCGGGCCCCTCCCATGAGCGCGTCGGACCGTGGGGACACCACGGTCGGGTCGTCGAACACGGCCTCGAGCGCGACCGTCGCCCCGCCGCGGACCGCCGCGGTGAAGCCGAGCGTCGAGAACTCCACCCGGGTGCCACCGGCCTGCGGGGCGAGGACGCCGGCGAGCAGGTGCTCCTGGATCGTGGGGCGCAGGTGCGCGCCGAGCTCGGCGTAGTAGCCGCTGAGCACGATCGCCGCGGGGTTGAGCGCGTTGGCCAGCATCGCGGCCCCGGCGCCGATCCAGCTGCCGAGCTGGTCGAGCGCGGCCAGCGTGCGGGCGTCGCCCAGGTCCGCGCGGCGGTTGATCTCGGCGAGCCGCTCCTCGAGCGACAGGTCCGGGTCGCGCACCGGGTCGTCGGGGTCGGCGGCCGCGTCGAGCAGCGCCCGGAGACCGGCGACGGTCTCCCAGCAGCCGACCCGCCCGCACCCGCACCGGCGCCCGCCCGGCTCGACGATCATGTGGCCGAACTCGCCGGCGTACCCCTGGTGGCCGCGCAGCGGCCGGCCGCCGACCACGATGCCGCCGCCCATGCCGACCTCGCCGAAGATCACGAGGATGTCCTGGCGCCCGGCGTCGCCCGGCGTCGCCTCGGCGACGGCGGCGAGGTTGCTCTCGTTGTCGATCGCGACCGGGTACGCCGCGCCCAGCCGGCCGCGCAGCTCGGCGCCGACCGGGACGTCCTTCCACCGCAGGTTGGGGCCGATCGTGAGCACCTCGTGGGTGCGGTCGAGCAGACCGGCGACGCCGACCACGCAGCCGACGGTCTCCCGACCGCTGGCCCGGACGTCGGCGTCGGTGCGGCGGACGAGCTCGGCGAGCCGGTCGAGCACCTCGGAGACCGAGTGCCGGTGGGCGTCGAGGGCCAGCCGGTGCTCGGAGACCACCGCACCGGTGAGGTCGAGCGCCATCGTCGCGACGTGGTTGACGTTGATCTCGGCGCCGATCCCGCAGACCGACGCACCGTCCAGCTCGACGGCGGTGCCGGGGCGTCCGACGCTCCCGCGCTCGACGCCCGCGGACCGGACCAGGCCGAGCCCATCGAGCTCGGCCACGAGCGCGGAGGTCGCGGACCGGGTCAGGCCCAGGTCGGCGGCGAGCCGGGCCCGCGAGCGCGGGCCGTGGTCGCGGAGGTGCCGGAGCACCAGGGAGAGGTTCGCGTTGCGCACCCGAGACCTCCCGCCGTGATCGTCGTCACTCGTTTGTTGCGACGCCGCACAAACTAGGCAGGATAGAAGCGCTTTGGCAAGCGTTTCGAGCGAAAGTAGCGAAAGTTTTGTCCGAACTTTCGAAAGTCACCTTCGAAAGTAGCGCCTCATGGAGCGTAGATGGACGAGCTGATCATCCGGGCGGCTCCGACCACCCCGCCCTCCTCGCCGAGCTCACTGAGCACGATCGGGAGGTTGCCGGTGGCCAGCGGCAGGGACCGCCGGTAGGTGACGCCGCGGATCTCGGCGAGGAGCGAGTGCCCCAGCCCGGTGACCCGGCCGCCGATGACGATCAGCCCCGGGTTGAAGAACGAGACCAGCCCGGCGAGCACCTGGCCGACGTGCCGGCCGCTGTCCCGGATCAGCTGCACGGCCTGGGCGTCGCCCTGGCTCACCGCCGTCCCGACGTCGGCCGCGGTGAGCTCGCCGTGCTGCTCGAGGAGGGCCGCGAGCGCCGGCGAGCGCCCCGAGCGGGCCGCCGCGGTCGCGTCGCGCGCCAGCGCCGCACCGCCGGAGAACGCCTCGAGGCAGCCGGTGTTGCCGCAGGCGCACGTCGGCCCGAACTCCTCGACGCGGATGTGCCCGATGTCGCCCGCGCAGCCGTTGACGCCGCGGTAGAGCTCGCCGTCGATGACGATGCCGCAGCCGATGCCGGTGCCGATCTTGACGAAGAGGAAGTCGCGCGCGCCCTTGGCCACCCCGGCGTGCTGCTCCCCCACGGCCAGCACGTTGACGTCGTTGTCGAGCACCACCGGACAGCCCAGCTCGCGCGAGACGGCGTCCCGGACGGGGTACCCGTCCCAGCCGGGCATGATCGGCGGCGACACCGACACGCCGCGGTGGAAGTCGACCGGACCCGGGACGCCCACGCCGGCGCCCATCGGCTTGTCGACACCGACCTCGTCGAGCACCTCGCGCACCAGCTCGAGCGCCGTCGCGAGGACCGGCTCCGGCCCCTGCCGGATGTCGCAGTCGCGGTGCCGGGTCGCCAGCACCGCCAGCCGGCCGTCCGTGACACCGACCGACATCCCGGTCGCCCCGATCGAGATCCCGACGAACCGGATGTCCGCCGCCAGGTCGACCAGCGTCGACCGACGCCCGCCGCGCGACGCGGCCGGTCCCGCCTCGGCGGCCAGGCCGAGCTCGGCGAGTCGCCCCACCTCCGCCGCGATGGTCGTCCGGGAGACCTGCAGCAGGTCGGCGAGCTGGGCCTTGGAGAGCGGGCCCTCGTCGCGCAGCTGGGCGAGGATGCGGGCCTGCATCGCGTTCTCCGCGCGGCCCGCGAGGGAATGGCGCACGGCGCCGATCCTAGGGGGCCAGGGCGAGGATCCGGCCTGCGACGAAGTCGCCGAACTGCTCGTGGCCGGCCGGGGTCAGGTGCAGCCGGTCGTCGAGGTAGGGCAGCACCAGGCCCGAGGTCCGGACGTAGTGGACACCGTAGGACGCGCTCAGGTGGGCGAGCAGGGCGTCGACCCGCGGCACCCGGTCCGCGCGGGAGGGGGCGGCCGCGGGGCCGACCACCACGACGTCGTACCCGTGCAGCTCGCCCATCAGCCGGGCGAAGCCGGACCGGATGTCGGCCGAGGGGACGTCGACGTCGTTGAGGCCGCCCTCGACGACGACCAGGCCGGCGCCGTCGCGCAGGGCCGCCGGCGCGCGGTCCGCGAACGAGACCCGGCGGCAGGACCCCGCCTGCTCGCTGAACCCGGAGCCGGAGAAGCCGGCCACGTGGACGCTCCCGCCGAGCCGTGAGGGCCAGGAGCCCGCGACCTGCTCGAGACCGAGGCCGGCCGACCACGAGTCGCCGATGACGACGACGCGCTCACCGGTGCCGCTGTCGAGCGCGGCCCGGGCGTGGGAGTCGGTGGCGAAGCGGGTGCAGCGGTCGACGTCGGCGCCCCGGGCACGGAATCCCAGGGCGACGACGAGGACCGTGGCGAGCAGCACGACGACGAGGCCGACCGACACCACCGGTCGACGCACCAGACCCACCACGTCCGAACCCCCCGAGCACCACGACCACACCCTGTGGTCACACGTTCCAGCCCCATGTTCAGCGACGGGACGGGCCGGATGTTCCCGGATGACGCAGAAAGTGCCGCTCCGCTACCGAATCGTGATCTGCTGACCGGATGAGCGACCTGCTGCACGTCCCGGGACCCGACGACCGCACCATCGAGGTGCTCGACGGCGGTGACCCGGAGGGCTACCCCGTGCTCTACCACGGCGGGTCGCCCTCGGCCGTCGCCGCCTACCAGCCGATGGACGACACCGCCCGCGCCCTCGGGCTGCGGCTGATCACCTACTCCCGTCCGGGGTACGGCGGCTCGACGCCGCGTCCGGCCGCCGGGACCTACGCCGACGACGTGACCGAGTCGGCGCTGGTCCTCGACCACCTCGGCGCCGGCGAGTTCCTGACGTTCGGCTGGTCCGGCGGCGGCCCGCGTGCCCTGGCGTGCGCCGCGCTGCTCCCCGACCGGTGCCGCGCGACCACCTCGGTCGCCGGGGTGGCGCCGCACGACGCCGCCGGGCTGGACTGGTTCGACGGCATGGCGGACGAGAACATCGCCGAGTACCACGCCGCCGAGCAGGGCGCCGACGCCTACACGGCGTACCTCGAGGAGAGCTTCATGCCGGTCCTGCACGTCTCCGCGGGCGAGCTCGCCGAGGCGATGGGCGGGCTGGTGACCCCCGTCGACCGGGAGGCGATGACCCCCGATCTCGTCGACTGGATGGCGCGCACCTTCCACCGCGCCGGCGCCCAGGGCGTCGTCGGCGTCCGCGACGACGGGCTGGCCGCGACGCGTCCGTGGGGCTTCGACCTCGCCGACGTCCGGGTGCCCGCGGCGATCTGGCAGGGCCGGCAGGACGCGATGGTCCCCTTCGCGCACGGCGAGTGGCTGGCAGCCGCCGTCCCCGGGGCCGAGGCGCACCTCCTCGACGACGAGGGCCACATCTCGCTGGTGAACCGGCTGGAGACGATCCTCACCGACCTCAAGCGCCTGGGCGGCATCTGACCCCGGCGTTCGCCCCTCCCGCGGGTCGGCGGAGCCCTACGGTGAGGGACATGCTGAGGGACCTGCGCGAGTACATCGACCACCTGCAGATCGAGGGTCACACGATCGGGGACGACCACGACGACGACCCGATCCTCATCGACCCGCAGGGCAAGGCGGTCGACACGTGGCGGGAGAACTACCCCTACGACGAACGGATGGACCGCCACGAGTACGACGAGCTGAAGTACGGGCTGCAGGTCGAGCTGCTCAAGTTCCAGAACTGGGCCAACGAGAACGGCTCCCGGCACGTGCTGATCTTCGAGGGCCGCGACGCGGCCGGGAAGGGCGGCACCATCAAGCGGTTCATGGAGCACCTCAACCCGCGCTACGCGCGCACCGTCGCGCTCACCAAGCCCAGCGACCGCGAGCAGAGCCAGTGGTACTACCAGCGCTACGTGCGGCACCTGCCGGCCGCCGGCGAGATGGTCCTCTTCGACCGGTCCTGGTACAACCGCGCCGGCGTCGAGCGGGTGATGGGCTTCGCCACCGAGCCGGAGTACGAGCAGTTCATGACCCAGACCCCGCTCTTCGAGCGGATGATCGTCGACAGCGGCATCTCGCTGACCAAGTTCTGGTTCTCCGTCACCCAGGGCGAGCAGCGGACCCGGTTCATCATCCGCCAGGTCGACCCGGTGCGGCAGTGGAAGCTCTCCCCCATCGACCTGGAGTCCCTGAGCAAGTGGGAGGACTACACGGACGCGAAGGAGGAGATGATCCGGCGCACCGACACCAAGTGGGCGCAGTGGACCACGATCAAGAGCAACGACAAGAAGCGGGCCCGGATCAACGCGATGCGCGCGTTCCTCACCCGCTTCGACTACGACGGCAAGGACCCCGACGTGGTCGGGGTGCCGGACCCGCTCATCGTGCAGCGGGGCAAGAAGGCCGTCGGCGACTGACCTCCCGGCGAGCCCGGGACCGCCGGGTCGGCGCAGGTGGCACCGCCCGGGGTCGTGCTCAGCGAGCCGGGTCCTGCGGTGGGTGCAGCAGCTTCCCGAGGCGGGGGAACTCGGTGCATGCGTGGCGGTCCATCGCGGCGGCGAACGCGCGCGTGAAGTAGAGCCGCCACAACGGGTCGAGCATGCGTCCCCATCCGGCCCAGCCGGCGGTGAGCGTGTGGCGGAGCCGGACGCCGTCGGGCTGGTCCTGCAGCGTGAGGGCCAGCCGGACCGGGAGCCGGAGACCCCACGGCACCAGCCGCCAGACGATCAGCTCGCCGGGTGTCACCGCGACGACCACCGCCGCCATCCGCAGGTGCCGCTCCCCCACCAGCTCGTCCATCCAGACGCGGTCGCCCACGTGGTCGGACCGCGAGCCGGGCTCCACCACGTGGAAGGCCTCGTGGGTGCCGGGCCACCAGGCCCGGTACCGGTCGTCGTCGCAGTCGAGCATGAAGTCGGCGACCTCGCGCCCGGTCACCCCCGGCACGGTCATCTCGGACTCCAACGTCAGCACCGCCGACACCTCCCTCCGATCCCGTTGCCCAGTCCACCGGCGGGGATCGGGGCGGGCCAGAGGCCTTGGTCATCGGGCCCGAGGGTCCAACGCGTCCTGCCGGGCGGGTCGGTCAGACGGCGTACGACGCCAGCTCGCCGGCGAGGTCCTCGTTGGCCCGGCCGACGACGATGGTGCCGTCGTTGGTGTGCTCCATCGAGTCGATCTCGCCGTGCTGGTGGAGCCGGTTGATCAGGTCGCCGCGCTCGTAGGGCAGCAGCGCCTTGAACTCGACGCCCGGGCGAGGGAGCTCGCCCTCGATGACGCGCAGCGCGGCGGCGATGCCCTCGCCGGTCCGCGCGGACACCACGACCGAGTGCGGCTCGCGCTGGCGCAGCCGGGCGATCACCATCGGGTCGGCGGCGTCGGCCTTGTTGATCACCACGAGCTCGGGCACGTCAGAGGCGCCGATCTCGGCGAACACCTCGCGGACCGCCGCGATCTGGCCCTCCGGGTCGGGGTGCGAGCCGTCGACGACGTGCAGGACCAGGTCGGAGTCGGCGACCTCCTCCAGGGTGCTGCGGAACGCCTCGACCAGCTGGTGCGGCAGGTGCCGCACGAAGCCGACGGTGTCGCTCATCGTGTAGACGCGCCCGTCGGCCGTGGTGGTACGACGGGTGGTCGGGTCGAGCGTCGCGAACAGGGCGTCCTCGACCAGGACGCCGGCGTCGGTCAGGCGGTTGAGCAGCGAGGACTTGCCGGCGTTGGTGTAGCCCGCGATCGACACGCTCGGGATGTGGTGGCGACGGCGCTCCTGGCGCTTGGTGTCGCGGGTGCCCTTCATCTCGCGCAGGTCGCGGCGCAGCTTGGCGATCTTGGTGTTGATCCGGCGCCGGTCGGTCTCGATCTTGGTCTCACCGGGACCGCGGCCGCCGATGCCGGCACCGGCGGCGACCCGGCCGCCGGCCTGGCGGGACAGGTTGCCGCCCCAGCCGCGCAGTCGCTGCTTCATGTAGCTCAGCTGCGCCAGCTCGACCTGGGCCTGGCCCTCACGCGACTTGGCGTGCTGGGCGAAGATGTCGAGGATCAGCGCGGTCCGGTCGACGACCTTGACGCCGAGCCGGTCCTCGAGGTTGCGCAGCTGGCTGGGCGCGAGCTCGCCGTCGCAGATGACGGTGTCGGCACCGGTCGCCGCCACGATCTCCTTGAGCCCGTCGACCTTGCCGCGCCCGACGTACGTCGCCGGGTCCGGCGACTGCCGGCGCTGGTAGATCGCGTCGAGCACCTCGGAGCCGGCGGTCTCGGCGAGCAGCGCGAGCTCGGCCATCGAGTTCTCGGCGTCCTCGACCGAGCCGTCGGTCCAGACGCCGACGAGCACGACCCGCTCGAGGCGGAGCTGGCGGTACTCGACCTCGGTGATGTCCTCGAGCTCGGTACGCAGGCTCGCGACCCGGCGGAGCTGGTGGCGCTCGGCCAGGTCCATCGCGCCGGTCGTCGGGTCGTCCTCGGGGTCGGTGTCGGCGTAGCCCGACTCGACCGTCTCGTCGCCCCAGTCGTCGGTGTCCTCCAGCTCGTGCTCGAGGGTGAAGTCGGGGTCGATCTCGTGTGCGTTCGTCATCCGGCTTCCAGGGTACGTTCGCCCGCCTGAGCGGCGCGAACCCTTAACGTTGCCGCGTGCAGCTCCCCCGCGTCCCGGCCGGCACGCGCCTGCTCGGCATCACCGGGGCTCCCGGCGCCGGGAAGTCGACCCTGGCGGCGAGCCTGGGACTGCCGGTGGTGCCGATGGACGGCTTCCACTACGCCGACGTCGAGCTGGTGCGCCGCGGGCTGCGGGACCGCAAGGGGGCGCCGGAGACCTTCGACGCGCCGGGGTACGCCGCGCTGCTGCGCCGGGTCCGCGCCGGCGAGGACGACGTCGTGGCGCCCGCCTTCGAGCGGGACCTGGAGCAGCCGCTGGCCGGCGCGATCTTCGTGCCGCCCACCGGCACCGTCGTGACCGAGGGCAACTACCTGCTGCTCGACGAGCCGCGCTGGCGCGCCGTCCGGGCGCAGCTGGACGTCGTGTGGCACGTCGTCGCCGACGAGGAGGTACGCCGGGAGCGGCTGGTCGCCCGGCACGTGGAGTTCGGCAAGTCGCCGGACGAGGCCCGGGCGTGGGTCGCCCGAGTGGACGACGCGAACGCCGCACTGGTCGAGGCAGGCCGCGACCGGGCGGACCTGGTCGTCGACCTCAGCGCCTGGGCTCCGCCGCGAACTCCCCCGGCGTGAGCCCGGTGACGGCCCGGAAGTCCCGGCCGAAGTGGGCCTGGTCGGCGTAGCCGAGGTCGGCGGCGACCCGTGCGAGGTCGGGCCGCTCCTCCCCGGCGAGCCGCTCGGCGGCCTCGTGCAGGCGGCGGCGCTGGATCAGCCACTTGGGCGACAGCCCGATCCGGCGTGCGGTCAGCCGTTGGAGGGTGCGCTCCGTGATCGCGAACTTCTCGCAGACCTGGCTCACCCGCTGGACGTCGGGGTCGCCCTCGACGTGCTCGACGATCGCGTTGACGAGCAGCCCCTCCTCGTCGACCGGCAGCAGCCGGCGCAGCGCCTGCTCGACGACGGCGACGGCGGCCTCCCGACGGACCGGGTCGTCGGGGTCGTCGCCGACCGCCGCGCGGATGCCCCGCGCCAGCTCGGCGTCGGGCAGCGGCACGGTGCGGTCGGTGAGCCGGTCGACCGGCCCGCCGGCGAGGGCGGTCCCGGCGGCGGGCTGGAGCATGGTGCCGAGCGCCCAGCCGCGGCCGCTGAGCTCCTGGGTCGACAGCCCGCTGCTCGGCCCGACCAGCAGCGCGTACTCGTGGGACACCACGAGCAGGCAGACGGGGTACTGCAGGACCCGCTGGACCGAGACGTGCCCGTCCGGCAGCGACCAGACCGGCATCCAATAGCGGCGGACCACCGGGGCGAGGTCCGGGGACGGCGCGAAGCGGTGGATCGGGGGCGTGTAGCCCGCCGCGTCGAGCAGGTGCGCCCGCTCGGTCGGGTCGATCCGCCGGGGTCCCGGGCCGGCCTCGTCCGTCATGTGTCGGATTCTTTCAAGAGCCGCCGACACGGGACACCGATGCTGGTGGGCATGACCTTCTTCCTCGAATCGGCAGACCGCTTCTCCGCCACCGTCGACGCCACGACCGACTGGTCCGCACCGAGCCCGTGCGAGGGCTGGACCGCGGCCGAGGTCGTCGACCACGTCGTCGACACCGAGCGGCAGTTCCTCGCCGGCCACGGCGTCGAGCTGGGCGACCGGCCCAGCGGATCGCCGGCCGACGTGTGGGCGGCCCACCTGTCCGGCGTACGCGCGCAGGTCACCGACGAGCTGCGCGACCGGGAGTACGACGGCTTCTTCGGGCGCACCACCGTCGGCGCCACCCTCGACCACTTCTACGGCTTCGACCTCGTCGTCCACGGCTGGGACCTCGGCTCGGCCAACGGCCGGCCGACGACGTTCACCGACGCCGACATGGACGCGATGGACGCCGCGTTCGAGGGCTTCGGCGAGCACGCGTACGACGACGGCGTGTTCAAGGCGCCCGTCGACGTCCCCGCGGACGCCTCCCGCCAGGTCCGGCTGCTGGCCCGGATGGGCAGGCGCGCCTGAGACGCCAGCGCCGCCGCCAGGCAGGCACCTGCGCAGAGCCCGAGGGCGAGCCGCGGGCCGCCGGCCTCCGCCAGCGGCGGCGCGAGCAGCGAGCCGAGCAGCGCCCCGAGCACCATCACGCTGTCGCCGAGGCCGAGGGCACCCGCGCGGTGCTCGTCGGGCACCGCGACCTGGATGGTCTGGGTGACCGAGCTCTCCACGACCACCGCGACCGCGCCGGCCAGCGCGAGCACCGGCAGCGCCGGCGCGGGTCCGGGAGCCACCCCGACGACCGCGGTCGCCGCGGCCAGCACGGCCAGGCCGCCGGCGCGGCGACCCGGGAGCCACCACAGCAGCGGTGCGGCCAGGGCCCCGAAGCCCAGCCAGGCCAGGGCGACGCCGTACCCGGTGTCGCCCTGGCCCCAGGCCTCGCGGGTCAGCGGCAGCAGCGCGAGCGCGGTCGCCGAGCCGACCACGTTGACCAGCCCGGCGGTGCCGAGCGCGAGCAGCACCGGGCGGTTGCCGGCCACCGTGCGGAGCATCCCGCCGACCGTGGAGGCCGACCGCTGGGACGCGGCCGGGCTCGGCAGCGGCAAGCGCGCGACCAGGCCGATGGCGAGCGCCACCAGCGCGACCGCGACGGCCGGGACCCAGGCCCGGGTCGCGGGGAGCAGCAGCAGGCCGCCGAGCGCCGGGCCGACGACCCAGGCGGACACCTCGATCGTCACGAGCGCGTCGGTGGCGCGCTCGCGGCGGGTGCCGGCGAGGCCGGGGACCGCCGCCCCGAGGGCGGGGTACGCCGGCAGCCCGCTCGCCACGGCCAGGCCGGCGAGGAGCACGGCGGCGAGCAGGGAGCCGGCCGCGACCGCGACGCCGACCCCGGCCAGGAGGACGAGGCGGAGCAGCAGGGTCGCGAGCACCAGCCGGTCGCGTCGGACCCGGTCGCCGAGGGTGCCGACCGCCCAGGACAGCAGGACGTAGGGCGCCATCCGGGCGGCGGCGACGAGCCCGACGGCCAGCCCGCCGCCCCACTCGTCCCAGGCGAGCACGAGGAGCAGCGGCCAGCACAGCGCCGTGGCGACCGACGCGACGGCGTACCCGGCCAGCGTCCGGGTGAGGGGGCCGGCGACGGCGGTCCGGGGTCGCACGGCCGGCTCAGTCGCGCAGCAGGGTCGGCAGCGGCGGGAAGCCGTTGAAGCCGACGGTCGAGTAGCAGCTGGTGTAGGCGCCGGCCGAGTCCAGGTGCACCCAGTCGCCCTCGGCGAGGTCGAGCGGCAGGCGGACCATGACCTGCTCGTAGAGCACGTCCGCGCTGTCGCAGGTCGGGCCGGCGAGCACGCACGGTCCGATCGGTCCGCCGTCGCGGGAGGTGCGGATCGGGTAGCGGATCGCCTCGTCGAGGGTCTCGACCAGCCCGGTGAAGACGCCGGCGTCGAGGAACACCCACCGCACGCCACCCCGGGTGAGCGTGGCGAGCACCCGGCTGTGCAGAACCCCGGCCTCGGCGACCACCGCGCGCCCCGGCTCGACCAGCGTCTGTGGGCGGTCGGCCCCGAACGAGTGCTGCAGGTGGCGGTCGATCGCCGCGCCGTACGCCGCCAGGGGCGGGCAGTCGTCGTCACCCTCCTCCTCGGCCAGGCGGGCGGGGAAGCCGCCGCCGAGGTCGAGCAGCCAGGGCTGCAGGCCCTCGGCGCGGAGGGCGGCGAAGACGCGCGCGGCGGCCGCGACCGGCGCGGCCCAGGCCTCCGGGTCACGCTGCTGCGAGCCGACGTGGAAGGACACGCCGGCGGGCTCGAGGCCGAGCGCCGCGGCGGCGACCAGGATCCGGATCGCCTCATCGGTGGAGCAGCCGTACTTGCGCGAGAGCGGCCAGTCCGAGCCCGCGCCCGAGGTCACCAGGCGGCAGAGCACCGCGGCGTCGGGGGCGGCGGCCGCGACCTTGACGGTCTCCTCGGGGCTGTCGACGACGAACAGCCGGACGCCGTGGGCGGCGGCGAACGCGACGTCGGCGCGGCGCTTGACCGGGTTGGAGTAGACGAGGTCCTCGGGTGCGGCCCCGGCCGCCAGCGCGGCGGTCACCTCGGCCGGGCTCGCGACGTCGAACCGGCCGCCCGCGGCGTGCAGGGCTGCCAGCAGCTCCGGCTGCGGGTTGGCCTTCACCGCGTAGTGGATCGCGGTCCCGGGCAGGGCCTCGGCGAGCGCACGGAGCCGCCGGACCGCGGTCGGCACCGAGAGCTCGAGGTACGGCGACGCCGGGTGGGGCTGCTCGGCGTACCTCGCCGGCGGGCTGTCGACGACGCTGAGGGCGCTGCTCATGGATCGCTCCTGACCCGGCGGCCCGAGCGGCCTGCCGTTGGCGGTCAGGAGCGAGGAGGCGGCGGCCAGATACCGGCTGCCCGCCGCCGAGCGGTCCTACTTGGGAGGCATCCGGATGCCGCCGTCGACGCGGATCACCTCGGCGTTCATGTAGCTGTTGGTGATGCACTCGACGACCATGCTGGCCAGCTCGTCGGGGACGCCGAGGCGCTTGGGGAAGAGCACGCTCTCGCCGAGCTTGGCCTTGAACGCCTCCGAGGCCTCGCCCTCGCCGTAGATCGGGGTGTCGATCAGCCCCGGGGCGATCGTGTTGAGCCGGATGCCGGAGGCGGACAGGTCGCGGGCGACCGGGAGGGTCATGCCGACGACGCCGCCCTTGGAGGCGGAGTACGACGCCTGGCCGATCTGGCCGTCGAACGCGGCCACGCTCGCGAGGTTGACGATTGCGCCTCGGCAGCCGTCGGCGTCGGGCTCGTTGCGGCTCATCGCGGTCGCGGCGAGGCGGGTCATGTCGAAGGTGCCGATCAGGTTGATCGCGATCACCCGGCTGAACGCGGCGAGGTCGTGCGCGGAGTCGAACTCGCCGTCGCGGCCGATGGTGCGCTGCGCCCAGCCGATGCCGGCCGAGTTCACGCAGGCGCGCAGCGGTGCGATCTCGGCGGCGGCGGTGACCGCGGCCTTGAGCTGGTCGGTGTTCGTCACGTCGACCTGGGCGAACACGCCGCCGATCTCCTGGGCGAGCGCCTCCCCCTTGTCGGCCTGCAGGTCGGCGACGACCACCACGGCGCCCTGAGCGGCGAGCTGGCGCGCGGCCGCGGCACCGATGCCGGACGCGCCGCCGGTGACGATGGCACTTGCTCCGTTGATGTCCATGGCTGGCGAGCATAGTCATGCTCACAGTCGGACTGTCAGGGTGCTGGGTGGGCAGGGGGCGCGGGGGTGCGCCTGAACGTTCAATTGCTCGGAAAAGCACCTGGTACCAGCGAGTAACCCGTCCACTTCCCAGCAATTGAACGGAAACCCGCAGCGCGCAGAGGCTCAGAGCGAGGTCGTGCCCCGGGCGACGAGGACCGCGGGGCCGGTGAGGAGCACCCGGTCGCCGGCGGTCCAGGTGACGGTGAGGGTGCCGCCGGGGACGTCGACCCGGTAGGCGACGTCGGCGCCGTCGGGGCGGGCGCCGTCGGCGACCGCGGCGGCCACCATGACGGCGCAGGCACCGGTGCCGCACGAGCGGGTCTCCCCCGAGCCGCGCTCGTGGACCCGCATCGCGACGTGGCGCTCGCCGCGGCGCACGACGAACTCGACGTTCGCGCCGTCGGGGTAGAGCGCGGTGTCCCGGTCCGGCGGCTCCAGCAGCGGGCCGGCGTCGGCGAGGTCGTCCACGAACGCGACCGCGTGCGGGTTGCCCATGTCGACGTGCCGCGCCACCCAGGCGTGGCCGGGTACGGCGACCTTGGTCTCGCCCAGCACCCGCGGTCGCCCCATGTCGGCGGTGACCAGGTCACCGTCGAGGGTCAGCACCTTCACGCCGTCGCGGGTGCCGACCGGCAGCGGCTCGGCCGGGTCCGCGAGCCCGGCCTCGACGAGGTAGCGGGCGAAGACCCGGATGCCGTTGCCGCACATCTCGGCGACCGACCCGTCGGCGTTGCGGTAGTCCATGAACCACCCGTCGCCCTCGCGGACCACCCGCAGCACCCCGTCGCCGCCGATCCCGGCGCGCCGGTCGCACAGCGCCCGGACCCGCGCCGCCATCTGCTCGGCCGACAGGTCGCCGTGCATCGTGCCGTCGAGGTCGGGCAGCAGCACGAAGTCGTTCTCGGTGCCGTGCCCCTTGAGGAACTCGTAGTCAGGCACTGCCGGTCCCGTAGAGGCCCTGGGCGTAGTTCTCCGGCCGGTAGTAGTCGTCGAGCTGCTCGATGGTCATCCCGCTCGGCTCGACCTCCTTCGCGATCACCGCGCGCCGCGGCACCTTGCCCTCCGGGTCCCAGGTCTCCGGCTTCCACAGCCCCGAGCGCAGGAACGCCTTCGCGCAGTGGAAGAACAGCTCGTCGATGTCGACGACCACCGCGAGCAGCGGCCGGTGCCCCTTGACCACCATGTCGTCGAAGAACGGCGCATCGCTGACCAGCCGGGCTCGCCCGTTGATCCGCAACGTGTCGCCCCGACCGGGGATGAAGAAGTTGAGCCCGACGTGCGGGTTCTCGAGGATGTTCTTGTAGCCGTCGGCGCGCTTGTTGCCGGGTCGTTCCGCCAGAGCGATCGTGTGGTCGTCGAGGACGTGGACGAGCTGCCCGGCGGGGTCGCCCTTCGGCGAGGCGTCGCACTCTCCGGTCGCCGAGGACGTGGCCATCACGCAGAACGGTGTCGCGGCCAGCCAGTCGCGGTCCACCTCGAGCAGCGCCGGCCGTGCCTTGTCCCGGGCGCGCGGGTGCGGCTCGCCGAGCAGGCCGACGAGCTCGTCGGCGCCGGTGATCTCGGTCCAGCCGGTCTCCGCGGCCGGCCGCGCAGGGGTGGTCGTCACCCCTCCACGGTACCGGCGCGGGCGCGTCCCGCCGAACGGGTTGTGGCCCGGCTCAGCCCTGCGGGTGCACCACCGTCGCCGACCCGCCACCACGACGCCTCGGCTCGGCGGCCACGGTCAGCAGCCCGTCCGGACCGAACTCGATCCCGGTGGCCGCCCCGATCTCGTGGGTGCCGGTGAAGACGTCGTCGTAGGTGACGACGTCGTGGCCGAGGGCACCGAGCGCGTCGCCGTACCGCTTGACGAACGCCGGCTCGGCGAGGTCCTGGGGAGTGTTGCGCTGGGTGGCCCGCGGCGCCGCGACCGCCTGCGGCAGCGTCATCCCGAAGTCGATCCGGTCGACGAGGACCTGGAGCACGGTCGTGATGATCGTGGACCCGCCCGGCGAGCCGACCGCGAGGAACGGCGTCCCCTCGCGGAGCACGATCGTCGGCGACATCGACGAGCGCGGGCGCTTGAGCGGCTCGATCCGGTTCGGGTCGTCCTCGTCGTAGACCGGGCTGAAGTCGGTGAGCTCGTTGTTGAGCAGGAAGCCACGCCCCGGAACGACGATGCCGGAGCCGCCGGTCTGCTCGATCGTCAGCGTGTACTCGACGACGTTGCCCCACCGATCGGCCACGGTGAGGTTGGTGGTCTCGACGTTCTCGGTGTCCGGCGCGCGGTGGCCGGCGCCGCGGGTGGCCGGGCACACGCCGTCGTACGACGTCACGTCGCCGGCCGCGACCGGCTTCTCGCTCGCGTGCGCGGGGTCGATGGTGCAGTCGCGCTCGGCGGCGTAGTCGTCGGAGAGCAGGTCGTCGAGCGGCACGTCGACGAACGCCGGGTCGCCGACGTAGGCCGACCGGTCCGCGAACGCGAGCGCGCTGGCCTCGAGGTAGTAGTGCAAGGCCTCGGCCCGCGGCAGCGCCGACAGGTCGTGCCGCTCGAGGATCTCCAGCGCCTCCCCGACCGTCGAGCCGCCGGAGGAGGACGGCGCCATCCCGTAGACGTCGAGCCCGCGGTAGTCGCTGTGCGTCGGCTGCTGGTCGAGGGCGCGGTAGCGGGCCAGGTCGCGGCGGACCAGGAAGCCGCGCGGCACGGGCAGGGTGGTGCTGCGCGTGGTCGGCGGCCTGCGGACCGAGCGGACCACCTCGTCGGCGAGCGCCCCGTGGTAGAGCGGAGCCGTGCCGCGGCGCATCAGCAGCCGGTAGGTGTCGGCGAGGTCGGGGTTGCGGAAGGTGCTGCCGACCGCCGGGGCGTGCCCGTGGGGCAGGTAGAGCGCCCGGGTGGGGACGAACGCCTTGAACCGCCGCTTGTTCTGGACGACCTGGCCGTGGAAGGTCGGGTCGACGACGAAGCCGTGCCGGGCCAGCCGTGCTGCCGGGGCGAGCGACCGGGCGAGCGACCGCGTCCCCCACTGCTCCAGGGCGCGCTGCCAGGTCGCGAGCGTGCCGGGGACGCCGACCGAGACGCCGCTGGTGACCCGCGCCGGGGAGAAGCCGTAGGGCTTGCCCGTCTCGGGGTTGATGAACGCGTCGTGCGGCATCGCGGCCGGCGCGGTCTCGCGGCCGTCGATGGTGTGCACCTCGCCCATGTCCGCGTCGTAGTAGACGAAGTAGCCGCCGCCCCCGATGCCGGAGCTGAACGGCTCGGTGACCCCGAGCGCTGCGGCGGTCGCGACCGCCGCGTCGACGGCGTTGCCTCCGTCCTTCAGGACCTGCAGGCCGATCCGCGAGGCGTCGGCGTCGACCGAGGTGACGGCCCCGCCGGTCCCGACGGCGGTCGCGTGCTTGGGCGGCCCGCCGGGGCCGTGCGCACCGAGGCCGTGCGCGGCGGGCGCGGCCTGCGCACCGGGTGCGACGAGCGCGGAGGTGAGCAGCCCGGCGGAGAGCAGGGCGAGGGGTACGGCGATCCCGAGACGACGCATGTCTTGCGGTGCCCGCTCGGAACGGCCCCGAAACGGTCGGGTCACACGACGGTGTAGCGCGCGACCAGGAACTCCCGGTTGCGGTCCTGCTCCTCCAGCCGCAGCTCGATCCGGCGCGGCAGCAGCGGTGCGCCGCCACCGAGCGTGACGGGTGCGTACTGCACCCACACCTCGTCCAGTAGTCCCGCGTCGGCGAACTGGCCGACCAGGTCACCGCCGCCCATCAGCCAGATGTCCTTGCCCCCGGCCGCCTCGGTCATCGCGGCGTGCACGGTCCGCACGTCGTCGGTCGTGAACGTGACGCCGTCCTGCGGCGCGAAGTCGCGGTGGGTGAGGACCCAGGTGGGCATGGTGAAGTCCCAGCCGTCCGGGTCGTGGTCCAGGACCCACTGGTAGGTGTTGGCCCCGACGGCGGCGGCGCCGATCGTCGCCCGGAAGGCGGGGTAGGCCATCGGCCCCTCCTGGTCGATGTCGCGGCTCAGCAGCCACGACAACGAGTGGTCCGCGTCGGCGATGAAGCCGTCGACGGAGCTGGCGGTGTAGTAGAGCGTCTTCACGCGTCGTCTCCTGAGCGTCGTCGGAGCCAGTTGATGGGGTCGCCCTCGTCGACCTCGACCCCGAGCTCGGCGAGCATCGCGCGGGCGCCGAGGCGGCGGTGGGCGGAGTAGGTCAGCACGTGGGCCAGGATGCTGCCCAGCACGAAGCTCTCGGGCGGGTCGCAGAGCGCGTCGACGATCCGGTCGTCCCAGGCGCCGCGCCGGTCGACGTCGCGGACCAGGTCCAGCCACCGCGGCGCGACCTCGTCGTGCCGCCGGACCAGCGCCGCCGGGTCGTCGGAGCGGTCCTCGGGGAAGCCCTCGCCCCGGATCGCCGCCAGCCAGACCTCCAGGGTGTAGACCTGCCGCTCGAGCACCTGCGCGAGGGTCGACTCCTCGCCCTCCCAGGTGCGCACCGGACGCACCTCGCGCCGGTAGTCCGCCGCCGGGACCTGCTTGGCGAGGTCGAGCAGCGCGCGGGTGTCGTCGAGGTCGTGGTGGACCATCAGCTTCAGCGGCAGAGTCATCAGAGAGTGGGACATCTCTTGCTCCCCGGAGTGGACCCACAGCGACGTGGGTGAGTGGAAGTGGATGCCGTTGGGCGCGGGCAGCCAGTGCGAGCCCGCGACCGGCTGGGAGGGCGGGTGCCCGTAGGCGCGGGAGAAGGCCCGGCTGAACCCCTCCACCGACTCGTACCCAGCCTCGAACGCCACGTCGGTCACCGGCGCTCCCCCGCGCAACCGCCAGGCGGCCCGCTCGAGCATCACCCGGCGGCGCATCGCGACCGGCGGCTCACCGGCGGCCGCAGACAGCTGCCGGGAGAAGTGGTACGTCGAGGCGTAGGCGCCCCCGGCCATGTCGTCGAGGGTGCGGTGCTGGTCGTCCAGCACCGCGTCGAGCAGCTCACGGAGCCGGTCGCGTCCCGTCGTCGCCATGGGCCCAGTCTGGCGGTGACCCGCCCTGCGGCGCTTGACCGATCTTGCTCGCCCTGACGGCCGCGAGCGCCGTCCCCACCAGCTCCGGGTCGTCGTACCGGATCCAGACGACGCGGGGATCCTTGCGGAACCACGAGTCCTGGCGCCGGGAGAACCGCCGGGTGGCGACGACCGTCCGCTCCCGGGCCTCGTCGAGGGTCAGCTCGCCGGCGAGGTACGCCGCGACCTCGCGGTACCCGATCGCGCGGCTCGCCGTCCGGCCCTCGGCGAGCCCCTCGGAGAGCAGCCGCTCGACCTCGGCGACGAACCCGGCCTCGAACATCTCCTGCACGCGCCGCTCGATCCGCGCGTCGAGCGTGGGCCGGTCGATGTCGACCCCGATCTGCACGGTGTGCGGGTCGAGGTACTCCAGCGTCGGCAGGGACGCCGAGAACGGTCGGCCGGTGATCTCGACGACCTCCAGCGCGCGAACGGTCCGCCGGCCGTTCTCGACGAGGATCCGGTCGGCGGCCTCGGGGTCGACGGCGCGCAGCCGGTCGTGCATCGCCGCCGGTCCGAGCTCGGCGAGCTCCTGCTCCAGGCGGCGGCGTACGGCGTCGTCGGTCCCGGGGAACTCGAACCGGTCCAGGATCGCCCGCGTGTAGAGCGCGGAGCCGCCGACCAGCACCGGGGTCCGCCCCCGGGACCGGATGTCGGCGACCGCCGCCCGCGCCCAGCCCTGGAACTCGGCGACCGTGGCCGGGTCGCGGACCGTGAGCGTGTCCAGCAGGTGGTGCGCGATGCCCCGGCGCTCGACGACCGGCAGCTTCGCCGTACCGATGTCCATGCCGCGGTAGACCTGCATCGCGTCGGTGTTGACGACCTCGCCACCGAGCCGCTCGGCGAGGTCGAGGGAAAGGCTGGTCTTGCCCGAGGCGGTCGCGCCGACCACGGCCACGATCGCGTGCAGGGTGCGGTCGGGGCTGGGCGGCACGTGGTTAGTGTGGCAGCCATGACCGCACCCGTCCCCGAGGAGCAGGACCAGCCGCCGACCACCGACGAGACCCCGCCCGGGGAGCACGGCAGCGAGCTGCCGGATGCCGCGGATGGGGGTACGCACGGCGCCGCGCAGGAGGAGAATGCAGAGACGTCGCTCGACGAGCCGTCGGACGACGCGGGAGGGCAGTGATCATGAGCGAGTTCGACCTGACCGAGGACGTCGAGCCCGAGGAGCGGCCCGACGAGGAGGAGTTCGAGGCGGCGGACGGCGAGGCGGTCTCACCCGAGACCGGCACGCACTACGACCTGCACGGCGAGCCGGAGGCCACGCCGCAGGACCTCGAGCCGGTCGACACCGAGGGCGAGGAGTGACGGGGGCGGCGCACGGTCGTTTCGTCGTCGTCCCCGCGGCCTACGTCTTCCTCCTGCGAGGTGCGGAGGCCCACACCGAGGTGCTGCTGCAGTACCGGCAGAACACCGGCTACATGGACGACCACTGGGCCGCCGCGGCCGCCGGCCACGTCGAGCGGGGCGAGACGGCGTACGACGCCGCGCGCCGTGAGGCGCTCGAGGAGATCGGTGTCACCGACATCGCGCTGGAGTTCGTGACGTCGATGCAGCGCACCCGCGGCGGCGAGCCGATCGACGAGCGGATCGACTTCTTCTTCACCGCCCGGGCCTGGTCCGGCGAGCCGCGGATCCTCGAGGAGACCAAGGCGGCCGAGCTGCGCTGGTGCCGCCTCGACGACCTGCCCGACCCGGTGGTCCCGCACGAGCGGGCCGTGTTGGACGCGGTGCGAACGGGTACGACGACGGCGTACTCGACGTTCGGCTTCTGACCTGGGAGGGACACATGGCGGACCTCGGACCTCGGCCCGAGCCCACGATCGAACCGGGAGAGCCCAACCCCGGTGGCGTGGACGCGCTGCCGGAGAACGGCGACCTCTCGATCCCGGACCTCTCGCCCGACGAGAACCCGGCGATCGACGAGAAGGCCACCGACGAGGTGATGGACTCGGTCACGGAGGGCGAGGACACCTCCACGACGGCGACCCGCGACGAGGACAGCCGCGCCGGCGAGCAGGAGAAGGAGTCCCCGGCGTGACGGCCGACGAGAGCCGGGACGGGCACCTCGACGACA
Source organism: Nocardioides sp. (assembly GCF_044226305.1). Taxonomy (GTDB): domain Bacteria; phylum Actinomycetota; class Actinomycetes; order Propionibacteriales; family Nocardioidaceae; genus Nocardioides. Next base: position 49,525 of record NZ_JBGAHF010000021.1, read on the forward strand.
GCGACGAGGAGATCCAGTCCTCGACGCCCGGCTCGACCGGCCCGCAGCGCGCGGCCGGCGAGATGGGGGTCAGCAGCGAGCGGGTCGGCCCCACCGGCCCCGGCCAGGAGGCGACCGACGGGCTGCGCGACGTCTCCCCGCACGAGCGGACGCCCGCGGAGGACGTCGCCCCCGAGCAGTCGACCGGCAACCCCGAGGACAACCCGTCCGGCATCCCGCCCAAGGCGGGCTACTCCAGCACGGACCCCCGGGCCGACGACGAGGTCTGACCTGCAGGAGCCCGTCTGGATGTGGTGGCTCAGCCCAGGCGCGTGACCGGGAGCTCGGTCTCGACGGCCGTCCCGTCCGCCCCGCGCTCGACGAAGTAGGCGCCGGCGCCGTCGCGCTCGGCGTAGGCCCCCACCATCTCGGTGCCGCGGTAGAGGATGCCGGCGCCGTCGTCGGTCGCGTACCCCGCAGGCAGCGTGCCGTCGGCGATCAGCGAGTGGAACAGCGGCCGACGCTGCTCCTCGGAGTCGTAGTGCACGCCGTTGGACCACGGGAGCAGGGCGAGCCCGTCGTCGATCGGGCGCAGCTCGGGGCCGAAGGAGTCGGTGGTGCCGCCGACGTGCCAGCAGATCGACCCGGCGGAGACGCCGGTCAGCACGACGCCGGCCTCCCACGCCGTGCGCATCGCCCGGTCCACGCCGTGCAGCCGCCACATCGCGAGCAGGCCCGCGACGCTGCCGCCCCAGACCCACACCACGTCCTGCTCCAGGAGGTGTGCCGTGATGTCGTCGACGTTCGGCATCGGGAAGAGCTGCAGGTGCGAGCCGGCGATGCCCCGGCGCTGCGCGGCGCCGTAGAACTCGTGGTAGAGGGCGGGGTTGTCGCCGCACGCCGTCCCCAGGAAGGTCACCCGGGGCGCCCGTCCGGTGACACCGGACAGCTCGACCGCGAGGTCGGTCAGTGCGCCGACGCGCCAGCGCAGCCGGTCGTCCAGCGCCCAGCCGCCAGAGGTCGCCAGGATGGTCGGGGCGTCGGCAGCCATGTCAGCCGCACACCGGAGCGTCGGGGAGGGGTGCGGGTACGCCGAGGGTCGGCATGCCCAGGGTCACCCCGGTGGGCTGCGGGCTCGCGTGCCGGGCCGCCCAGGCGTCGCCGGAGCGGGTCCGGCGGGCCTCGACGAACCCGTCCGCGACCAGGTGGTGCGGGGCGGCGTACGTGACCTCGACGGTGACCAGGTCACCGGGCCGCACCTCGACGCCCTCGGGGGGTGCGAAGTGCACGAGCCGGTTGTCGCGACCGCGGCCCGAGAGCCGGTGGGTGGCCGCGTCCTTGCGGCCCTCGCCCTCGGCGACCATCAGCTCGACCCGGCGACCGACGAGCCGCTTGTTCTCCTCCCAGGCGATCTCGTCGACGAGCGCGACCAGCCGCTCGTAGCGGTCCTTCACGAGGTGCGGCGGGACCTGGTCGGGCAGCGTCGCCGCCGGCGTGCCGGGACGCTTGGAGTACTGGAAGGTGTAGGCCCCCGAGAAGCGCGCCTCGCGCACCACGTGCAGCGTCTCGGCGAAGTCCTCCTCGGTCTCGCCCGGGAAGCCGACGATGATGTCGGTGGTGATCGCCGCGTCCGGCATCGCGGCGCGCACGCGCTCGATGATGCCGAGGAACTTCCGCTGCCGGTAGGACCGGCGCATGTCGCGCAGCACCTTGTCGGAGCCGGACTGGAGCGGCATGTGCAGCTGCGGCATCACGTTCGGGGTCTCGGCCATCGCCTCGATGACGTCGTCGGTGAACTCCGCCGGGTGCGGCGAGGTGAACCGGACCCGCTCCAGGCCCGCGACCTCCCCACAGGCACGCAGCAGCTTCGAGAACGCCTGCCGGTCGCCGAACTCCACGCCGTAGGCGTTCACGTTCTGCCCGAGCAGGGTGATCTCGGAGACGCCCTCGGCGACGAGGGCCTCGACCTCGGCGAGGATCTCGCCGGGCCGGCGGTCCTTCTCCTTGCCACGCAGGGCCGGGACGATGCAGAAGGTGCAGGTGTTGTTGCAGCCCACCGACACCGACACCCACGCGGCGTACGCCGACTCGCGCCGGGTCGGCAGCGTGGACGGGAAGACCTCGAGGGACTCGAGGATCTCGACCTGGGCCTCCTCCTGCACCCGGGCCCGCTCCAGCAGCGCCGGCAGGGACCCGATGTTGTGGGTGCCGAAGACGACGTCGACCCAGGGCGCGCGGGTCGTGATCGTGTCGCGGTCCTTCTGCGCGAGGCAGCCGCCGACCGCGATCTGCATGCCGGGCCGGGCCGCCTTGACGGGCGCGAGGTGGCCGAGGTTGCCGTAGAGCTTGTTGTCGGCGTTCTCGCGCACCGCGCAGGTGTTGAAGACGACGACGTCGGCCTGCTCGCCCGCCGGAGCGGCCTCCCGGTCGAAGGGTGCGTAGCCCGCGTCCTCGAGCAGGCCGGAGAGCCGCTCGGAGTCGTGGACGTTCATCTGGCACCCGTAGGTGCGGACCTCGTACGTGCGCGCGGCGGAGGAAGCAGACATGACAGTCGACAAGGGTACGGCGGCACCCGGTCGTCCGGAAAACGAACGGGCCGCGGCGGGTGTCCCCCGCCCCGGCCCGCGTCGGCTCAGCGCCCGAACTGCCAGCGGATCTCCCAGGTGACGTTGTCACCGTGCTGCTGGGTCCAGAACGTCCGCCAGGTCGCCCCGGCCGGGTTCGGCACCTTGGCACCGAGGAGACCGGCCGCGCCGGGGTCGCCGTCGGAGACGTGGATGCCGGTGACCTCGTTGTCCTTGTCGTTGTAGGCCGGGCCGGACAGGGCGTCGAAGGTCGCCGACGCGTCGCGACCCTCGGCGAGCCATCGCACCGCCGAGGACTTCTCCGCCGAGCGGTCCACGCGGTAGAGGAATCCGGAGTCCAGCGCGTTGCGCTGCTGGTGCAGCGTGTCGCCGGCGTCCTCGACGACGAGCAGGTCGTCGGCCGTCAGGAAGGCGATGTTGTCGAGACCGGTGTGCGCCCGGTCTCCTGCCACGGCGATGGTGATCGTGCCGGTCGCGGCGCTGGGACCCCCGGACTGGCTGAGACGGAAGACGCCGCCGTACGCGCCCGGGAGCGTGCTCGCGGTCGTGGTGTCACCGGTCTCGGTGAAGTAGAAGTCCTTGAAGTCGGTGCCCGGCCGGAAGACGCCGTTCTCGGGACGCTTGAACGGCGTGGCGCCCGCGGCCTTGGCGGCGGCGGTGGCGTCGTACGCACCGGGCGCGCTGCTGTGGACCGTCACCCAGGTCGTCTTGAACGTCCGTCCGTACTGGTGGAGGTCGGTGATGAACGGGTCCGACGGGTTGGCCTGGAGCTGCGCCGCCGTCGCCGGCGTGTTGTCCGCGCGCAGCACCTGGAGGGCCTCGAGCGTGCCGCCCTTGGTCAGGTCGGTCTTGTCGGTGGGACGGAACCGGTAGACGTAGCTGTTGGGGACCTTGCCCCCGCTGGCCGACGCGCCACCGATGTCCTCGACGAGCCAGACGTTGCCGTCCTTGTCGTTCTGGACCCCCTCGTAGCCGCCGGAGCCGAGGGCGTCCAGGCGGGTCGCCTTGCCGTCGACCGGGTCGCCGTTCGCGTCGAGCGAGACCCCGAACACCCCGCCGCTCGGCGACTTGGACTCCGCGGTCAGGAGCAGCTGGTGGGTGAACGGGTCCCAGGTGATGCCGTCGATCGTCGGGTAGGGGTTGCCGGAGCTGTCGACGTCGGACACCAGGCTGACGCGCTTGGCCGGGTCGGTCTGGTCGAGGTCGATGCGGGTCACGTAGCCCCGCGGGCCGAGCTCGTGGCCCTGGTAGAGGTAGTGGTGGCCGCCCATGACGAGGTAGACGTTCTTGTCCGGCTCGGTCTTGCGGGCCTCGTCCGTCGCCTGGGTCAGGGGCCCGGCGACAGCGGTGTTGTAGCCGTAGTGCGTGACGCCGTTGGCGGTGTCGGGGTTGGCCAGGGGCAGGTTGCCCCACGCAACGGCGGTCTCGGTCGCCGACGCGGTGAGCACGTTGTCGGCGACACCGGCGCGGGTGTTGGCCGAGGGGACGTCCGCCACGGAGACGGTCGCCTTCGCGTCGGCGCTCATGGCTGCGGCGCCCGCGATGCCGCCCACCACGAGTGCCAGGATGCTGGTCTTTGCGAGGAATGAGGTGTTCACGCGGGCGAGCCTCGGGGTCCCGTACGACGAGCGCTCATCGCCGCGATGAACAGGCACGTGGGTCCGGGTGAACACCGGACTGCGGCGCCATTCCCGCCTAGGCTGCCGACGTGCTCTCCTGGCGCTCGCAGAACTCGATCCTGTCCATCTGCTCGACCGGCTCCGTGCTGTCCGTCGGCAGCATCGGCTCGTTCGCCTCGATCGGCAGCATCGGGTCGGCGATGTCGGCCTTCTCGATCGGCTCCTGGATGTCGACTGGGTCACTGCTCTCCTCCCAGAGCAACCGGTCGATCATGAGCCACCAGAGCAACCGCTCGGTGCTCTCCAGCCAGAGCAACCGGGCCACAGTGGCCCGCCGCACGAACGGCGCCCGCCGATGAGCGGCCGGCACCTCGACCGCCGGGCGCTGCTGCTGGCCGGCGCCGGCGTCGCCTCGACCGCCGCCGTGCTCACGTTCGCACCCGCCGAGGCCGGCACCACGGTGACCAAGAAGTTCACGGGCACCTTCACGCCGGCGAACAAGGAGGACTGGGTCTACCTCCCCTTCGTCGTGCCGAAGGGCGTGAAGGAGGTCCGGGTCAGCTACACCTACCCCGATCCCATCCCCGGCCCCGGCTACAGCTCGAACGTCATCGACATCGGCATCTTCGACTCCTCCGGCAACGGGCTGGGCAACGCTGCGGGCTTCCGCGGCTGGTCGGGCGGCGCCCGGAAGGCGTTCCGGATCAGCCGCACAGCGGCGACGCCCGGCTACCTGGCCGGACCCATCTCGCCGGGGCGCTGGAAGGTCGCGCTCGGGCCGTACCAGATCGTGTCCCGCATCAAGTACGAGGTGAAGGTCACCCTCGTCTTCGGCAAGCCGGGCGCCCCGTTCGTGCCGGACCCCGCGCCGACGACGGCGACCCCGACCGAGCAGAAGACCTGGTGGCGCGGCGACCTGCACGTCCACACCGTGCACTCCGACGGCTCGCAGACCCAGCCCCAGGTGCTGGTGGATGCTCGCGCAGCCGGTCTGGACTTCATCGGCAGCTCCGACCACAACACCGACTCCGCCCAGCTCACCTGGGGCCGGTACGTCGAGGACGACTTCCTCGTCATCGCCGGCGAGGAGGTCACCACGCGCGCCGGGCACTGGGTCGCCACCGGCCTGCCTGCGGGTACCTGGATCGACTGGCGCTACCGGCCCGAGGACGGCGAGCTCGCCACCTTCACGCAGCAGGTCCGCGACCTCGGGGGGATCGCGATCGCGGCCCACCCGAACATCCCGGTGCCGTCGATCCGGTGGGACTTCGGCGACACGTTCGCCGAGATGGACGCGGTCGAGGTCTGGAACGGCCCGTGGGACTCCTTCGACGGCCTGGCCGTCACCCGCTGGCACCAGCTGCTCAGCGCCGGCACCTTCAAGCCGGCGGTCGGCAACTCCGACTCCCACAACCACGGCCAGCAGATCGGCCTGGCCCAGACGGTCGTGCGGGCCGACGGGCTCTCGACCGCCGCGGTCATCGCCGGCTACCGGGCCGGCCACGCGTGGGTCGCGGAGTCCTCCGCGGTCGACCTGGTGTTCACCGCCAGCCTGGACGACGTGTCCGGCGAGTGCGGCGACCACGTGCCGAGCAGCGAGGGCGACGAGGTCGCCGTCCACCTCGAGGTCACCGGCGTGCCCGGGTGCACCGCGTTCCTCTACGGCCCCGGCACGAAGTCGTTCGGCAGCGCCGCGGCCGGTGAGGACGGCACGATCACTCTCGACCGGGTGGTCCCCGGTGGCACCGCCTTCGTCCGCGCCGAGGTGCGGCGCGGCACCAAGCTCGACCCGATGGTCGCGCTGACGAACCCGATCTTCCTGACCTGAGGCCGCCCTGGGTCGCGCGTCTTTCCGTTCAATTGCGCGGTCCGGCCCTACCTACGCGCCAGTAACCGGGACCTTTCCCAGCAATTGAACGAAAACGATCACCCCCGCGGGTCAGACCAGCCCGGCGTCCCGGGCGGCGACGACCGCCTGCGCCCGGTCGCGCAAGTCGAGCTTGGCGAAGACGTGCCGGACGTGGGTCTTGACGGTCGCCATGCTGATCACGAGCTCGGCCGCGATCTCGCTGTTCGACCGTCCGGCGCCGATCAGTGCCAGCACCTCGCGCTCCCGCTCGCTCAGGTCGGCCAGCCCCGGCGGCGGGGTCGCCGCGGGCGCCCGCGAGGCGAAGCTGGCCATCATCCGCGCGAGCACCGCCGGCGCGACGACCGGCTCCCCCGCGGCGGCCCGGCGCACCGCCTCGACCAAGCCGTCGGCGGTGACGTCCTTGAGCAGGAACCCGACCGCGCCCGCGCGTAGCGCGTCGACGACGTGCTCGTCGAGGTCGAACGTGGTCAGGGCGAGCACCCGGGTGCCGTCGTACGACGCGGTGATCCGCCGGGTCGCCTCGATCCCGTCCATCCCGGGCATCCGCAGGTCCATCAGCACGACGTCGGGGGCGTGCTCGGCGACGGCGGCGACCGCCTCGGCCCCGTCCCGCGCCTCGCCGACCACCTCGAGCCCCGCCAGCTCGAGGATCAGCCGCAGGCCCTGGCGGACCAGGTCCTGGTCGTCGACGAGCAGCACCCGGGTCATCGCGCGGCCTCGGACCCGGCCAGCGGCAGCCACATGCTGACCGTGAACCGGCCGTCGCGCACGACGGCCTCGAACCCGCCCCCGAGCAGCTGCGCCCGGTGCCGCATGCCGGTGAGGCCGCGCCCGGCGGCCGGGACGTCCGCGAGCGTCGTGGCGTTGCTCGCGACCACGCTCACCCGGGTCGGCTCCCAGGCGACGTCGATCGCGACCGGCTCGCCCGGTGCGTGCCGGCCGGCGTTGGTCAGGCACTCGCGCACGACCCGGTTGACGGCGAGCCGGGCCCGCTCGTCGGCCTCGCCGGGCGCGCCGACGACGCGCAGCGTGGTGGGGATGCCGGCGCCCTCGGCACGGCGGGCGACCTCCCCGAGGTCGTCGGTCGCGCCGCGCACCCCGTCCTCGGGGGCCAGGACGTCGACCACGCCGCGCATCTCCGCGAGGGTCCGGTGCGCGGTCGACCGGATCGCCTCGACCGGCTCGGCGGCCCGCTCCGGCGCCACCCGCAGCGCCGCCGCGGCGGCCTCGGCCTGGACCGCGATCAGCGTGACCTCGTGGCCGACCACGTCGTGCAGCTCCTGGGCGATCCGCGCCCGCTCCAGCTCGACCGCGGTCTCCTCCGCCCGCCGGCGCTCCTCGCGGAGCCGGGTGGTCAGCCGGTCGAGCTCGGCGTTCTGCGCGCGCAGGTGGGCGACGAGCTGGCCGGCGAGCACCGGTCCGGCGACCGCGATCGCCGCCCCGATCGCGGCGTACGGCGCCTCGGGCCCGAGCAGCGTGCCGGCCACGGTCGCGGCGACCGCCCACCCCGTGGTCGCCGCGACGGTCCACCGCGGCCGGCCCCAGCTGCCGAGGGCGAAGAACTGCAGCACCACCACGACGAACCCGAGCAGCGGGTAGCCGTCGGTCGGGACCAGCCACGGCAGCGTGGAGAGCAGCGCCGCCGGCACCGGCCGGGTCCGGCGCCAGGCCAGCGGCGCGGTCGTCAGGACGACGTAGACCTGGCCGACGACCGAGTCCGCGATCGGCCAGACGGTGACCTGCACCAGCCCGGCGACGCCGATCACGAGGGCCAGCACGGCGTCCGTGCGGTTCGCGCCCAGGCGGCCGGCGGGTGGGGTCACGCCGGCAGCGTAGGACGGAGCGGCCCGCTGTGGCGTCAGCCCACGGGCTGATCGCGGACCAGCCCCGCGGTCGATGTGGGCACCGGTCCACCGTTCGTACGGTCCTCGCCATGACTCTCCTCGACACCACCGGGACCCGCACGACGGGTCGCCGCACCGCCCCCGACGTCCTCCGGCTCAGCACCTGGTGCGGGCTGGCGTTCACCGTCAGCCAGCTCGCCGTCATGGTGGGCATGACCCTGCTCGTCCTGCCGCAGGGCGGACGCCCCGGCGACGAGCCCCTCGTGTGGGGGCAGCGCGTCCTCGACGCCGCCGACGCCTACCGGGTCGGCAACTACCTGTTCATGGTCGCCGGCGTCCTGCTCCTCGGCTTCCTCGGCGCCGTCTCGTTCCGGCTGCGCCGAGCCGACGCCACCGGCACGCTCGCCACCGTCGCCGTCGCGGCCGGCACCCTGCTGGCGTTCGTCTGGCCCTACGCCGCCGTGCTGCACGACGTCGCGCTCGACTCGGCCGAGAAGGGGACCGACCTCCGGCTGCTGGCGGGCTGGGACGCGATCGCGCCGTACTCGCTGGCGTTCTCCGCGCTCCCCCGGATCTTCTTCGTGCTCGCGATCGTCCTCGCGCTGCGGCTGACCGGCGGCTCGCGCTGGATGCAGCGTGTCGGCGTCGGCGTCGTCGTGCTCAGCGCGGTCGGTACGGCGACCTCCCTGACCGCCGTCGCGTTCCCCGCGCTCGCCCTCGGCTCGCTGGCCTACGAGATCTGGGTGGGCGCGCTGGCCTGGCAGTGGCTGCGCGAGGACCGGCTCAGCGCCGGCGCCCCGACGGCCGACGCGGCGTGACCCACAGCCGGATCACGCCCTCGACCACGACCGTGCCGTCGGCGAGCTCGCCGCGGACCCGGACCGGCAGGTCCTGCCCCGCCTCCGGCACCGGGCCCGTCCACTGCGCGGGGTCGGTCTCGGCGATGCAGGTGACGTCGCCCGTGGCCTTCGCGGTGTAGGCGACCTCCATGCCCTTCGGGATCCACCGCCGATCGGCCGGGATGCTCGCCTCCGCCAGCGCCCCCATCGCCGCCTCGAGACCGTTGCACAGCGCGATCGCGTGCACGGTCCCGAGGTGGTTGTGCACCCGCCGCCGGTCGCGGACCACGAGCTCGGCCCGGTTGGGCTCGATGACGGTGAATCGCGGCCGCACGGAGGCGAAGTAGGGCGCCTTCTGCGCGAAGAGCACCGAGAACGCCCGGTCGCCGAGCGGGAGCCGCGCGGCCGTCGTCCAGAGGGAGAGCACCTGGGTCATGCCGGCAGACATTACCTGTCGGTAACTTCGGCCGTCACCTGACGCGTGTCAAGTGCGCTGCTAGCTGTGATGCCCAGGCACGTTGTGCGATTGGGTACGGCGAGCCGTAGGTAGGTGAAGGCCTCCCGGATGTGGAGTGGAGCTGTCTAGGACTTCACCCACAGGGAGGCCTTCATGGCTCACGCTAACGCGGCTCTGACCCCAAGACACCGACTGCGGCTGGCGCGGCTGATCGTCGAAGACGGTTGGCCACCGTCTCGCGCGGCTGAGTTCTTCAACGTCTCCTGGCGCACCGCGGCCAAGTGGGCCCAGCGCTACCGCGAGGAAGGGCCGGCGGGGATGGGCGACCGGTCCTCGGCTCGCCACACTCAGCACGCCAGGACCCCGGCACCGATCGTGCGCAAGATCGTGCACTTGCGGTGGAAGCAGCGGCTGGGGCCGGTCCCCATCGCCGCCAAGATCGGGATGCCGGCCTCGACCGTGCACGCCGTGTTGACCCGGTGCCGGCTCAATCGGCTCACCCATATCGACCGGGTCACCGGGGAGCCAGCTCGACGCTACGAACGCTCCCGGCCCGGGGAGCTGATCCACGTCGACGTCACGAAGTTCGGCAACATCCCCGACGGTGGCGGCTGGCGCTTCGTCGGCAAGTCACAGGGCGATGGGAACCGGCGGGCAACCCGGGACCGCACCGGCGCGACGGCCGCGCATTACAAGCCGCGGGTCGGAATCTGCTTCGTGCACACCGTCATCGACGACTACTCCCGGGTGGCCTACGCGGAGATCCACGACGACGAGAAGGCCGTCACCGCCACCGCCGTGCTCTACCGGGCCGTGGCTTGGTTCGCCGAACGAGGCGTCACCGTCGAACGCGTCCTGTCCGACAACGGGTCGGCCTACAAGTCGTTCCTGTGGCGCGACAGCTGCGCCGACCTGGGGATCACGATGAAGAAGACCCGGCCCCGCCGACCCCAGACCAACGGCAAGATCGAGCGCTTCCACCGCACCCTGGCCGACGGCTGGGCCTACAAGAAGCTCTACTCATCCGAAGACGCCCGACGTGCAGCACTGGCAGGCTGGCTCCACCAGTACAACCACCACCGGTCCCACTCAGCGCTCGGTGGGCTTCCACCCATCACCCGGCTGGACAACCTGGCTGGACATCACACAAGAAGCTCTACTCATCCGAAGACGCCCGACGTGCAGCACTGGCAGGCTGGCTCCACCAGTACAACCACCACCGGTCCCACTCAGCGCTCGGTGGGCTTCCACCCATCACCCGGCTGGACAACCTGGCTGGACATCACAACTAGGAGCCGAACGCCAGCGCGTCCCGCACCGCGGAGAGCTGCTCGGGACCACCCGGTGGTGGACCTTCCTGGTCCGACCTCCATCGGACCAATCCGTTCGCGCGTCGGTGACGAACCGCTCTGTGGCGCGGATCACACGGGCTCGCGCGCGAGATGGAGGACCTGATGAGCGAGACGAGCAGAAGGAAGTTCCTGGCCGCGGCCGGCGTGGGCGCGACGGCGAGCACCGTCGCCCTGGCCACCGGGGTCGTGGGAGCTGCTGGCGCCGCCGAGGCGCGACGCCAGCCGCACAGTGCGCAGGAGCCGGTGCTGGCCATCGTCGACCACACGTCGAGCGAGCTGCGGCTCCTCGTCGGCGAGCGCGAGGTGGTCGTCCACGACCGCGACCTCGTGACCCGCATCCTGAACGCGGCGGGAGGTCACTGATGTCCTCCCACCGCGAAGCCCCCGAGATCTCCAAGGACCCGGTCGCCGACGGCACCGACGTCTACGCGTTCGTGAGTCCGGACCGACCCGAAACGGTCACCCTGATCGCGAACTTCATCCCGCTGCAGAAGCCGGACGGCGGCCCGAACTTCTACGAGTTCGGGGACGACGTGCTCTACGAGATCCATGTCGCGAACTCGGGCAAGGGCAAGCCCGACGTGACCTACCAGTTCAAGTTCCGGACCGAGATCCGCAACCCGAAGACGTTCCTCTACAACACCGGGCCGATCTCGGACATCGGTGACACCACCTGGAACCGGCCGCAGTTCTACACGGTCACGCGCGTCAAGGACGGGAAGTCGAAGGTGCTCGGCCAGGGGCTGGCCACCCCGCCGGTCAACGTCGGCAAGCGCAGCACGCCGGACTACGCCTCGCTCGGGGCACAGGCGGTGCACCAGCTCGGCCGGCGCCGGGTCTTCGCCGGCCAGCGCGCCGACGCGTTCCACGTCGACCTCGGCAGCATCTTCGACCTCGGAGCACTCCGCCCGTTCAACGAGGCACACCTGATCTCGATGCCGAACATGAACGGCAAGAACGCCGTGCAGTCCTACAACGTCCACACGATCGCGATCCAGGTGCCGATCTACGAGGTCACCGCCGGTGACGGCGTCCCGACCGACCCGATGAGCAAGCGTGCGGTGATCGGCGTGTGGGCGACCGCGAGCCGGCGCAAGGGCCGGGTGTACGACGCCAAGCGCGGCAAGTTCGTCGGCAACGGACCGTGGGTGCAGGTGTCCCGGCTCGGCAACCCGCTCTTCAACGAGGTCATCGTGCCGATGGCCGAGAAGGACGCGTGGAACTCGGCGCCCCCCGCGAACGACGCGAAGTACACGAAGTACGTCAACAAGCCGGAGCTCGCGGGCCTGCTGCCGGTGCTCTACCCGGGCGTCTTCCCGAACCTCGCGGCGTACACCAAGCCTCGCGCCGACCTCAACGCCATCTTGATGACCGGCATCCCGTCGGGAGTCGTGGAGGGCTTCCAGAACTACACGGGCCCGGTGCAGTCGGACATGCTCCGGCTCAACGTGGCGATCCCGCCGAGCGAGAGCGAGAACAGCCTCGGCCTGGTGGGCGGCGACGCGGCCGGCTTCCCCAACGGGCGCCGGATCGGGGACGACGTCGTCACGATCGAGATCCGCGCGGTCGCGGGCCTGACGATCCCGCTCGTCGACCCGTCGTTCACCCCCGACGGCGCAGCCAGTGCCGTGACCGACGGGACGACCGACACGAACGCCCCGCTGCTGGAGGCATTCCCGTACCTCGGTCTGCCCGGTGGCGGCTACCAGACCGAGCCCGGCACCACGCAGGCGTCATGACAGCCGGGACCACGGTCGGGCACCGGCCGCCGGACTCGCCCGAGAACCCGCACGCCGGGCAGGGCTGCGTCCTGCTCGACATCGGCGGGGACATCGGTGCGGTGGTCGTCACGACACCGGCGTCGATGGTGGGGGTCGAGGTCGAGATCGCGCCGGACGGCGCGGTCTTCGGTCAGCACCGCGGGCACGACCACGGCCATCACCACGAGCACAGCCACGATCACGGTCACGACCACCTGGCCCACGTCGCGGTGGTCCGGCGGCCGGTCCAGGGCGGCGAGGTGCCGGCACTGGTGTTCGGCGAGCTCGCCGCCGGTCGCTACGCCCTGGCCGAGAAGGGCACGGGCGACGTGCGCCTCGTGGTCGACGTCCGCGGCGGCGAGGTCACCTACGCGGAGTGGCCCGGCACCTGACCGGCGGCCCGGCGCACGGGGGACATCGACATGTGTCAACATCGATGCATGTCGAAGTCCCCCGCCGGTGCGTCGCTGCGTGAGCACCAGGGCGGCGAGGCGTGCCTGTTCGTCCCCGGCGAGCTCGGCGCCGCGGCGCGTGCATGAGCGACGTGGTGGGGGAGCCCGGCGCCCACGAGGACGCCGTCCTCCGCAAGCTCTCGACCCTCGACCGGTTCCTGCCCGTCTGGATCGTCGCGGCGATGGTGCTCGGGCTGCTGCTGGGCCGGACGGTCCCCGGGCTCGACGACGCCCTGGCGGCGGTCGAGGTCGGGTCGGTCTCGCTGCCGATCGCGATCGGCCTGCTGGTCATGATGTACCCCGTGCTGGCCAAGGTCCGGTACGACGAGCTCGGCCACGTCACCCGTGACAAGCGGCTGCTGACCACGTCGATCCTGCTGAACTGGGTCGTCGGCCCCGCGCTGATGTTCGCGCTCGCCTGGCTGCTGCTGCCGGACCTGCCGGAGTACCGCACCGGGCTGATCATCGTGGGCCTGGCCCGCTGCATCGCGATGGTGCTGATCTGGAACGACCTGGCCTGCGGCGACCGGGAGGCCGCCGCGATCCTGGTCGCCATCAACGCGATCTTCCAGATCCTGGCGTTCGCCCTGCTCGGCTACTTCTACCTCCAGGTGCTGCCGGGGTGGCTCGGCCTCGCGCAGGACGCGCTCGACGTGTCGGTGTGGGGGATCGCCCGGTCCGTGCTGGTGTTCCTCGGCATCCCGCTGCTGGCGGGCTACCTCACCCGCACCCTCGGCGAGCGCGCCCGCGGCCGCGAGTGGTACGAGTCGACGCTGCTGCCGCGGATCGGGCCGGCCGCGCTCTACGGCCTGCTGTTCACGATCGTCGTCCTCTTCGCGCTCCAGGGCGACACCATCACCAACCAGCCGCTGGACGTCGCGCGGATCGCCGTGCCCCTGCTCGGGTACTTCGCCGTCATGTGGGGCGGGTCGATGCTGCTGACCAAGGCGCTCGGCTTCGACTACCAGCGGGCGACGGCCGTCTCCTTCACGGCGGCTGGCAACAACTTCGAGCTCGCGATCGCCGTCGCCATCGGCGTCTTCGGCGTGGCCTCGGGCCAGGCGCTCGCCGGTGTGGTCGGCCCGCTCATCGAGGTGCCCGCCCTGGTCGCGCTGGTCTACGTCAGCCTGTCGGTCCGCCGCTTCTTCCCGGACCGCGCCGACCTCGCCCGGTCCTGAAGCCGGCCGGCTCAGCGACCTCCGGCGGCCGCGGCGTAGTGCTCCAGGGTGCTGGCCCACGCGTCCGGCGCGCCGAAGGTCTCGTGCATGGTCTCGGCGTCCTCGCCGTACGCCGCGAGGTCGCGGTGCTCGAGCTCGACCCGGGTGCGGTCGGGGCCCTCGGCCTCGAAACGCACCTCGACGGTGGTGACCAGGTCCTCGTGGTAGGCCCAGTCGGCGCCGATCTGCCACGTCAGGACCACCCGGTGCGGGCGGTCGTGGACGACGACGTAGCCGGTCGAGGTCTCGGTGCCGTCCTCGTGGCGGGTGAACCAGCGGCCACCGGCGCGGGGCTCGATCACGATCTCGGCGATCGGCGCGGAGCCGATGTGGTGGTCGGCCGGCCACCACGACGTCATGTCGCTGGTGAAGATGTCGAACGCCCGCTCCTGCGGGACCGCGACCGTGACGCCCTGGGTGATCGGGGCCAGCTGGTCAGTCATGGTTGTCTCCTCGGGTCCGTCGTTCGAACGCGCCGAGCGACCTCGCCCAGAAGTCGTCGAGGTGACGGCGGAGCACGGCGAGACCGTCGGGGTCGACCCGGTAGATCCGGCGCGTGCCCTGCTGCTCGTCGAGCACCAGGCCGACCTCCTTGAGCACCTTGAGGTGCTGGGAGACGGCCGGCCGGCTCACCGGCAGCTCGAGGGCCAGCTCGCCGACGGCGCGGGGGCCGTCCACGAGCTGGTCGAGGATCGCCTGGCGGGTGGGGTCCCCGAGGGCGGTCAGCATCGCTGGTGCGTTCGTCATGGCTAACCGTAAGTAGACACTAACGGTAAGTCGTCGTCAACCGTTGCTCAGGCGTGCCCGGCCACCGGGTGGGGGACGTAGTCGGCCCCGAGCTCCTCGAGGTCGTCGGCCGACAGGGTGACGTCGACGGCCGCCACGGCGTCGGCGAGGTGCTCGGGCCGGGTCACGCCCACGATCGGGGACGTGACGACCGGCTGGTGGAGCAGCCAGGCCAGCGCCACCTGCGCTCGGGGGACGCCGTGCCGCTCGGCCACCCGCGCCACGGAGTCGACGACCGCACGGTCCTGGTCCTGGTAGAGCGTGCGCCCGAACCGGTCGGTCTCCGAGCGTGTGGTCTGCTCCTCCCACGGCCGGGTCAGGCGTCCGCGTGCCAGCGGGCTCCAGGGCAGCACGCCGAGGCCCTGGTCGGCGCAGAGCGGGAGCATCTCGCGCTCCTCCTCGCGGTACAGCAGGTTGTAGTGGTCCTGCATCGAGACGAACGGCGTCCAGCCGTTCGTCCGGGCCACGTGCTGGGCCTTCGCCAGCTGCCAGGCCCACATCGACGACGCGCCCAGGTGTCGCGCCTTCCCCGCCCGCACGACGTCGTGCAACGCCTCCATCGTCTCCTCGATCGGCACCGTGGGGTCCCAGCGGTGGATCTGGTACAGGTCGACGTAGTCGGTGCCGAGCCGGCGCAACGACTCGTCGATCTCGTGCAGGATCGCCTTCCGGGACAAGCCGGCGCCGTACGGCCCCGGCCGCATCCGGCCGTGCACCTTGGTGGCGATGACGACGTCCTCGCGGCGGGCCAGGTCGCGCAGCGCGCGCCCGGTGATCTCCTCGCTGCTCCCGCCCGAGTAGACGTTGGCGGTGTCGAACGTGGTGATGCCGGCCTCGAGGGCGTCCGCGACGATCCGGCGGGCGGCCTCCTCGTCGAGCACCCACGGGTGACCACCGCGTCCCGGGTCGCCCCAGCTCATGCAGCCGAGGGTGACCACGGAGACGTCGAGTCCGGTCTGTCCGAGCTTCGCGTAGCGCATGACCCCAGGTTCGCACCGACCTGGTGATCCTCCGACCCGGTACCGGGCGATGGCCCTCGGGAGGGGACGTGATGGCCCGCACGGGTCATGCTCCCGGCGGCACGGCCCTCTAGCGTCGGTGTCCATGAGCTCGACGACGGTCGACCCCCGACCGGGGCGGCGGACCATCCTGGCGGGGATCGTCGCGATGGTCGTCGCCGCGGCCGCCATCTGTGCCGCGGTGGTCGCGTGGCTGGTCCTGGGAGGGACGGACAACGACGACGCGGTGGTCTTCGAGATGCCGGGCTCGACGACGGCCGAGCTGTCCGAGGGCGAGTGGGCGCTCTACAGCCAGGAGATCGCCGGGACGCAGCACGTCGCCCAGGCCGACGACATCTCCGTGACGGGTCCGGGCGACGTGGGCGTCGAGAGCACCTTCGGCTTCTTCAGCGACGACACCAGCATCGAGGTCGACGGGACGACGTACGTCGTCTTCGCGCGGCTCACCGTCCCGACCGACGGCTCGTACGAGGTGGACATCGCCGATGCCACCGCCGGGACGCCCGTCGTGCTCGGCCACTACCCGACCGGTGAGACCCTGATCTGGGTGGTCTTCCTGACGGTGCTCGGCGGGATGCTCCTCGGGACCGCCGGGTTCGTCACGCTCGTCGTGGGCGTGGTGCTGCGGATCCGCGGCCGCCGGGCGCGCCCGGCGTGACCGCCGCTACTCGGAGGGCTGGGGGAGGTCGACCTTGCAGTCGACCTTCGGGTTGGCGCCCACGTAGTTGAGCGGCCCGGCGACGATGGTCAGGACCGTGTCGCCGGTGCTCTTGCAGCTGACCTCGCGGTCGTCGCCGAAGTAGCCCCGCTGCCAGGCGGCGGCGACGCCGATGAGCAGCCAGACGACGATGACGATCCCGATGATGCTCTTCATGACGGGGTACTACCCCGTCAGGACCCGGTGTACGCCGCCTGGTAGGCCAGCAGTGCTGCTCGACCCCGCTCGAGCGCCTGCTCGAGCACCGGCAGCAGGTCGGCCGCGCCGTCGGTCGACCCGGAGTCGGCGACCAGCTCGATCTGCTGCGCGGTCCGTCCGGCCTCGGTCACGCCGAGGTTGAGCGCGCCGCCGGCCAGCTTGTGGGAGACCTGCTTGAGGGTGGGCGCGTCACCGGCCGCCACCGCCTCGCGGATGGTGGCGAAGGTGCCGGGGGTGTTGGTGACGAAGTTGCCGATGGCGCGGTCGAGGTAGGTCGTGTTCCCGGGGTCGAGGTCGCGGAGCTCGTCGAGCCGGAAGAGCTCGAGGCCGTTCAGCGCGTCGTCGGCCGGCGCCTCGTCCGAGTTCTCGGTCACGGTGCGCACGCTACCGCGCTCGCGGGCGGCCGGTTCACCGATCCAGAGCTCGAGGACGGCCGCCAGCGCGCCGGGGTCGACGGGCTTGGTCAGGAAGTCGTCCATCCCGGCCGCCAGGCAGCGCTCCCGCTCGCCCTCGACCGCGGCCGCGGTCATCGCGATCACCGGGACCCGGGAGCCGGCAGGCTCGCGCTCGCGGATCGCCCGGGTGGCGTCGTACCCGTCCATCCGCGGCATCTGCACGTCCATCAGCACCAGGTCGAACTCGTCGAGGGCCAGCACCTCGAGCGCGGAGACGCCGTCGTCCGCCGTCTGCGCGACGTAGCCGAGCGCCTCGAGCAGCCCGACGGCGACCAGCTGGTTGACCGGGTTGTCCTCCACGACCAGGACCCGCCGGGCGGCGCCGTCCTGCCCGGTCGCGAAGGCGTCGGCCAGTGGCCGCGGCTCGACCCCGGCGAGGTGGCGCAGGAGCGCGCGCCTGAGCTCGGCCGCCAGCACCGGCTTGGTGAGGCACTCGGTGATCCCGCCGTCGCGCAGCTCGTCGGCCGCGGGGGCGGTGGCCGAGGTGAGCATCAGTCGCACCACCGCGTCGTACGCCGGCACCCGCCGGAGCGCGCGGGCGAGGTCGAGGCCGTCGCGACCGGGCATCGACATGTCCAGAAGCACGCCCTCGAACGGGTCGCCGGCGGCCCGCGCCTCGGCCATCATCGCCTCGGCCCGGTCGGCGCCGTCCGCGGACGCCGCGCGCACGCGCCACCAGGCCAGCTGCTCCTCGAGGATCAGCCGGTTGCTGTCGTTGTCGTCGACGACCAGCACCCGGCGTCCCGCGAGCCAGCTCCGGGCGTACTCGTCGTCGGGATCGACCGAGGTCCCCGTGGCGGCGTCCAGCACGGCGGTGAACCAGAAGACGCTGCCGCCGTCGAGGTTCGGCTCGAGACCGATCTCGCCGCCGAGGGCCTCGACGATCTCCTTCGAGATGGCCAGCCCGAGGCCGGTGCCGCCGTACTTGCGCGTCGTGGACGCGTCCGCCTGGGTGAACGCGTCGAAGAGGGTGTCGACGTTCTGCTCCGGCACCCCGACGCCGGTGTCGGCCACCGTGACGCGCAGCAGCGTCCGCCCGTCCTCGGTGGGCTCGGCGGTCGCCCGGATGGTCACCTCGCCCTCGTCGGTGAACTTGACCGCGTTGGAGCCGAGGTTCGTCAGCACCTGGGCGAGCCGGGTCGGGTCGCCGGCGAGCACCTCCGGCACGTCGGGGTGGCAGGACACCATCAGCTCGAGGCCCTTGGCGCGGGCGGTCTCGGCGAGCACGCTGACGACCTGGTCGAACACCGGGCGCACCTCGAAGTCGAGGCGCTCCAGCTCGAGCTTGCCGGCCTCGATCTTGGAGAAGTCGAGGATGTCGTTGATGACGCTCAGCAGCGCCCGGCTGGCGACCTGGACGCCCGAGGCGAGCCGGAGCTGGTCGGGGTCGAGACGACTGCGCAGCAGCAGGTCGTTGAGGCCGATCACGCCGTTGAGCGGCGTGCGGATCTCGTGGCTCATCGTCGCGAGGAACTCCGACTTCTGGCGCGACGCCGCCAGCGCCCCGTCCCGGGCGTCGGCGAGCTCGCGCTGCGCACGCTCCCGCTCGGCGACCCGGCCGAGCTGGACCGCCACCTGCTCGACCATCGTCTCGATCATCTCGAAGCGGTACAGCGGGGGAGCGGAGGTGATCGTGGCGACCGCCACCACCTCCTCGCCGTAGGAGACGGTGAACGCGATCGTCAGGTGGGTCTCCTCGTCCCAGACCGACCGCTTCTCGTGGAAGGCCCGGTTGGCCAGCGCGAGCTCGGCCGCGGAGATCTCGGGGGTGGCCTCGTCCTCGAGACGGTCCTCGTCGGTGATGAGGAGCGGCTCCACCTCGGTCCGTTCGGCGTTCGGCAGGAACGCCCGCCCCCGCTCCCAGTCGTCGTGCAGCAGCACCAGGTGCCGGGCGTGGCCGAGCACCTCGGCCAGGGTCGCGGCCTCGTTGGCCGCGCTGGCCACCGCCTGCATGAGCGTGTTCTGGCGGACCTGGTCCTCCAGCGCCAGCTCGGCCAGCTTGGTCTCGGTGACGTCCTGGTGGGTGCCGTACATGTGGGCCACCCGGCCCGACGCGTCGGCCTGCGCGACGCCGCGGCCACGGGTCCACAGCCAGGTGTCGTCGGCGCGCTGGACCCGGGCCACGAAGACGAAGCTCCCGCCGTCGCGGAGCGCGCCCTGCACCGCCGCGTCGACCTGGTCGCGGTCGTCCTCGTGGACGATGTCGAGGAAGGCGTCGTAGGTCGCCGGGAACGACGTGGGGTCGAGGTCGTAGAGCGCGAGGAGCTCCTCGGAGCCCCAGATCTGGTCCGCCTCGACGTCCCACTCCCAGCTGCCGATGCGGGCGATCCGCTGGGCCTCCGCGAGCCGGCGCCAGTTGAGTCCGAGGGCGTCGACGGTGCGACGGCGGTCGCTCGCGTCGCTCATCCGGTGGAGGACGCCGCTGACCGAGCCGTCCGGGTCCCGCAGGAAGCTCTCGGTGATGGTGACCCAGACCGTGGTGCCGTCGCACCGGACGAAGCGGGTCTCGACCTCGCCGTCGTTCGACCGGCCGGACCGCAGCTGCTCGAGGTGCTCGGCGAACTGGCCCCTGCCGACCTCGTCGAGGGTGTCGAACACGGTGAGACCGACCATGGCGGCCTCGTCGGCGCCGAACAGCTCGCGCAGCGCCGGGTTCGCGTAGAGCACGCGACCGTCGAGGTCGAACACCCAGATCGCGTCCGGCGACCTCTCGACGATGTCCCGGTACAGCGTCGCCAGCTCCATGGGCCCTCCTGCCCCCACGATAGGGGGACCGGTCAGGTCTCGCCCGCAATCAGGAAGGCGTCGTCGGTGCCGTCGAGGACCAGGGTGACCTCGTCACGCTCCTTGGACCCGTCCGCCCGGACGTACTCGACGGTGTAGGTGATCTGCCGGCTCTCCGGGTCGGCCTGGGCCGAGATGAGGTCGGCGGTCTCGATGGTCGACCAGAACTTCTTGTACTGGCCGTAGCCGCCGCTCTCGGCCTGGAACTGCGGCGTCAGCTGTGCCCAGGCCGACTTCGGGTCGCTCGTGACTGCCGCGAGATAGCCCTCCACGAAGTTCTCCATGCCGTCGGCCGTCACGTCACCGGTGCTGCTGGAGGAGGTGTCGGGCGAGGTGGGCGAGGTCGCGGGCGACGACGCGCCCGACCGGCCGCCGGACGGCTGCCCCGCGGTGCCCGAGCCGTCGTCGGCGGCACGCGAGCCGAGCAGCCACGCGACCACGGCCAGGGCCACGATCGCGACGACCGCCAGCGTCACCGCGACCGCCCGTCCG
Source organism: Nocardioides sp. (assembly GCF_044226305.1). Taxonomy (GTDB): domain Bacteria; phylum Actinomycetota; class Actinomycetes; order Propionibacteriales; family Nocardioidaceae; genus Nocardioides. The sequence continues at coordinate 69,951 of NZ_JBGAHF010000021.1, forward strand.
CCGCGTCCGTCGTCCACTGGGACCGGTGCCGGCATCGGTGGCGGCGTCGACGGTGGCGGCGTCGACGGTGGAGGGGGGACCGGGAGCACCGGTTGCGAGAGGACCTGGGTGCGCTCGGCGCCGGAAGAGGGCGGTGGTGCGGACGCCCCGGCCGCCAGGAAGTCGCGCACCTCGCCCATCGACCAGCGATCACCGGGCTCGGTGGTCATGGTGGCCAGCAGCAGCGGCGAGAGCCAGCCGGCGTCCGCGAGCCGGGGCGGGTCCTCGTGCACGATCCGGTACAGCGCACCCAGGACGTTCTCGCCGACGTCGTACGGCGGGTGGCCGGACAGCGCGTGGTAGAGCGTGGCGCCGAGCGACCAGACGTCGCTGGCGGGGGTGGCCTGCTGGCCCGAGGCGACCTCGGGGGAGAGGTACGCCGGCGAGCCGGTCACGAACCCGGTCTGGGTGAGCGAGGCGTCGGCCTCGGCCCGGGCGATGCCGAAGTCCGAGAGCTTCACCTGGCCGCCGGGGGTGACCAGGATGTTGGAGGGCTTGACGTCGCGGTGCACGATGCCGGCCGCGTGGGCGGCCGCGAGCGCGTCGGCCGCCTGGCGCACCAGCGGTGCCGCCCGATCGGGCGGGAGCGCCCCGTCGCGAGCGACGAGCGCGGCCAGGGTGAGCCCCTCGACGTGCTCCATCACCAGCCACTGGTCGTCGCCCTCGGTCACGAGGTCGTAGATCGCCACGACGTGCGGGTGGTTGAGCCGGGCGGCGAGCCGGGCCTCCCGCTCCGCCCGGGCGAGGTCCGGCGTGCCGCCTCCGGGCGCGACCCCGATCCGCTTGAGTGCGACGTCGCGTCCGAGCACCGTGTCGCGTCCCAGCCACACGGCGCCCATCCCCCCACGTCCGATCTCGCGGTCGAGCGTGTACCTGCCTGCGATCAACCTCGGTCCCTTCCCGACTCCGGAGAGCGTAGCCAGCCCACCACGTGGCACGCTTGATCCGCACATCTCGACCCGAAAGGTTCCCCGTGACCGTCGACCCGACTCTTCTCGACGACCTCGAGTGGCGCGGCCTGATCGCCCACTCGACGGACCTCGACGCCCTCCGCGAGGCCCTCACGTCCGGGAGCGTCAAGTTCTACGTCGGCTTCGACCCCACCGCTCCGAGCCTGCACCTGGGCAACCTGGTGCAGATCGTCACGGCCGGCCGGCTCCAGCAGGCCGGCCACACGCCGTACGCCCTGGTCGGGGGCGCCACCGGCATGATCGGCGACCCGAGGGAGTCCGGAGAGCGGCAGCTCAACTCGCTCGACACCGTCAAGGAGTGGGTCGAGCGGGTGCGCGCGCAGATCGAGCCCTACCTCTCCTTCGAGGGCGAGAACGCCGCGACCATGGTCAACAACTACGACTGGACGGCGAGCCTGTCGACGATCGACTTCCTGCGCGACGTCGGCAAGCACTTCCCGGTCAACCGGATGCTCGCCCGTGACGTCGTGCGCAGCCGGCTCGAAGCCGGGATCAGCTACACCGAGTTCAGCTACGTGCTGCTCCAGTCGATGGACTTCCTCAACCTGTACCGCGACCACGGGGTGACGCTCCAGTTCGGAGGGTCCGACCAGTGGGGCAACCTCACGGGAGGCGTCGAGCTGATCCGCCGCGCGGACGGCGGTCGGGCGCACGCGTTCGCGACGCCGCTCGTCACGAAGGCGGACGGGACCAAGTACGGCAAGACCGAGGGCGGGGCTCTGTGGCTCGACCCGCAGATGCTGGCGCCCTACGCCTTCTACCAGTTCTGGCTCAACGTCGAGGACGAGAAGGTGGGGGAGCTGTTGCGGATCTTCACCTTCCTCTCCCGCGAGGAGATCGAGGCGCTGGAGGCCGAGCAGGCCGAGAAGCCGTTCCTCCGGGCCGGCCAGCGCGCGCTGGCCGAGCACGTGACGACCCTGGTCCACGGGGCCGAGGAGACCGCCCGGATCACGGCGGCGTCCGCGGCGCTGTTCGGGACCGGCGACCTGCGCTCGGTGGGGTGGTCGACGCTGCACGCGGCGCTGGCGACCGCACGCCCGCTGGTCGTCGTGCCCGCCGACGACGTGCCGACCATCGTCGACCTGCTCGTCGCGACCGGGCTCGTGAAGTCCAAGGGCGAGGCGCGTCGGGCGGTGGCGGAGGGCGGGGCCTACCTGAACAACCACCGGGTCGAGGACCCCGACTACGTGCCGGGGGACGACGACCTGGTCGAGGACCGGCTCCTCGTCCTGCGTCGGGGCAAGAAGAACTTCGCCGGCGTCGAGGTCCGCTGACCCCGCGCACCCCCGCTGACCTGGGCAGACGTCGTTGTGGCCCGGCTCACGCGGAACCGATTTGAACTCGGTCGCGTGGTGGCCTAATGTTCTCCGGGTCGCCAGGGAGCGGCGGGAGGCAAGACCGGTCGGTCGGGCCTCCGGCCCCGAAGCGACTACCCCCTCGACGCCATCTCCGCGATGGACGAGTGTCCGCACCAGTGGGCCTCGAGAAGTCGCGAGATTCGTGGCGTGCGCCGGGGTGGGGGAGAAAGACCCGGATTTGCACCGGAGAATTCAAACCGCTAAGTTTTACCGAGTCGCCCTGCAGGGCCGAAGGAATTCGGGCCACGGTGAGCGTCTGATTCTTGAGAACTCAACAGTGTGTCATAGTCGACGAATTAGTTTGTAATGCCCCGTTGGCTGGTTGCCTGCTTTGTCAGGTGGCTGGTTGATGGTTTCTTTGACAATGATTCTGACAATTTAGTCAGTGTCTCCTGTCAGGCATCTCTTTTTCTGGGTGTGCTCTTCGGGGTGTGCCTGGGTGTTGTTTTCAACGGAGAGT
>NZ_JBGAHF010000022.1:0-53139 GCF_044226305.1 Nocardioides sp.
CAAGAAGTTCTACACCTCCGAAACCGCCCGACTCGCCGCCCTGCCAGGATGGATCCACCAGTACAACCACCACCGGCCCCACTCGGCCATCGGTAAGCGCTCACCCATCACCCGGTTGGACAACCTGGCTGGGCATCACATCTAGGCCTCGCCCGGACGGGCGGGCGTGCCCGCTCGCGCCGAGGGGTACCCGGGAGGCATGCGCGTTCCCGACCCACGCGGTCCGTTGACCGAAGAGCTGTTCAGCGCCCTGCGCTCCGGCTCGGAGGACTTCTACTCCGTCCTCCCGGTGACGCCGACGGCGACCGGTGAGGACGCCGCCCTCGCGCTCTGGGCGCTGCACGAGCTCCACTACCGCGGCTTCGACGACGTCGACGAGGACCTCGAGTGGGACCCACAGCTGATCCGGGTCCGCTCGGTGCTGGAGCGTGACCTCGAGACCCGGCTGCGCTCGCGGTTCACCCGCCCCGCGGGGCTGTCGTTCGTCGAGGACTTCTTCGACTGGGTCGACGAGCAGGAGGGTCCCTCGCTGGCCCGGCACGTGCACCGCGTCGCCGACCGGAGCCAGGTCGAGGAGCTCCTCCGGGTGCGCTCGGTCTACCACCTCAAGGAGTCCGACCCCGTCGCCTGGCTGGTGCCGCGGCTCGGGGTGCGCGCCAAGGCTGCACTGATGGAGCTCCAGTACGACGAGTACGGCGGCGGGGACCCCAACCGGCTGCACCACCACCTCTTCGCCCGCGGCCTGGAGGCGAGCGGCCTGGCGGCGTCGTACGACGCCCACCTCGGTGTGGTCCCGGCGGAGGCCCTCGAGCAGAACAACGCCCTGTCGCTCCTCGGCCTGCACCGCCGGCTGCGGGGCGCTGCGCTCGGCCACCTCGCGGCGTTCGAGGCGACCAGCTCGCTGCCCTCGCGCCGGATGGCGCAGGGCCTGGAGCGGCTCGGGTTCCCGGCCGAGATGGTCGACTACTACGCCGAGCACGTGGAGGCCGACGCCGTCCACGAGCAGCTCGCGGTGCGCACGATCGTCGCGGCGCTGCTCGCGGAGGAGCCCGGGCTGGAGGACGACGTCTGGTTCGGCGCGTTCACCTGCCTCGACCTCGAGGACCGGTTCGCGCGCACGATGCTGGCCCGGTGGGGCGTCGACGAGGAGCAGGTCGCATGACGAGGACGCCGTCCTTCGACCACCCCGACGTCGTGCTCTGCCCCGGCGGGCCGATGCTGCTGCGCGGCCGGCACGTCGTCGAGGACGCCGACGGCGGGGTCCACGAGACGACCCGGCCGGTGACGGCGGTGTGCCGGTGTGACCGCTCGCAGTCGTTCCCGTGGTGCGACGGCACCCACAAGGTGCTGCCGGAGAAGCTCCGGCCTACGTGAGGTCGAGCCGGATGAGCACCCCGCGCTCGCACCGGCGGACCTCGGTGACGGCCAGGTCGTCCTCGCCCAGCCGGTCGCGCAGCGCGTCCACCTGCTCGACGGTGCCCAGCTGCAGGACCACGGTGCCGCCGGGGGTCAGGTGGCGGCGGGCGACGTCGACGCAGGTCCAGGCGACTTCCATGCCGTCGGCGCCGCCGTCGATGGCGAGCACCGGGTCCTCGGGGTAGCGCCCGACCTCGGCGCGTCGCACCCACGGGGGGTCGGCCACCACCACGGCGAACCGCTCGCTGTCACGCAGCACGTCGTCCATCGGGCCCTCGCGGACCTGGACGCGGTCGGCGATCCCGGCCTGCTCGGCGTTGTGGCGAGCGAACGCGCAGGCCACCGGGTCCAGGTCGACGCACACCAGCGGTCGGGTCGAGCCGAGCACCGCGAGCAGCCCGATCTGGCCGGCCCCCGCGCACAGCTCAAGCACCGGGCCGGCCGGGGCCGACGTGAGCACCTCGGCCGCCCACGTGGACTGGGCCGCGGTCCAGGGCCGGGGCCGCAGCACCCGGTCGTCGAAGGTGATGCGGAGCGGGCCGAAGCCCATCGTCTCCGCGGCGGACGTCGTCGTCATGGCCGGGTGGTACCCCGCCGGTGGGACGGGTACGCCGGTGGTCTCGAGGCTCGCTGCGCTCGCACCTCAACCACCTAGAAGACGTTCAGCGGCCGGAACTGGACCGAGACGCGGGGACCGGCGTGGGCGACCTTGGGCACGGCGTGCTCCCAGGTCCGCTGGCAGGAGCCACCCATCACGACGAGGTCGCCGTGCGCCATCTCGACCGAGATCGAGGCGCCGCCGAGGCGGGGGCGCAGCATCAGCCGGCGCGGGTCGCCGAGCGAGACGATCGCGACCATCGTGTCCTGGGTCCGCCCGCGGCCGATGGTGTCGCCGTGCCAGGCGACGCTGTCGCGGCCGTCGCGGTAGTAGCAGCACCCGGCGGTCACGAACGGCTCGCCGAGCTCGGGGCGGTAGTGGGCCGACAGCGCCCCCCGGGCCCGCGCCAGGGCCGGGTGGGGGAGCGGCTCGCCCGCGCCGTACGTGTGCAGGAGCCGGGGTACGTCGACCTCCCGGTCGTACATCTGCCGGCGCTCCGCGCGCCACGGGACGTCGCGCAGCAGCACCTCGAAGACCTCGTCGGCCTCGGGGAGCCAGGCGCGGCACACGTCGACCCAGGCGCCCCGGGTGAGCACCCGGCGCTCCGTCCCGGCGAAGTCCGGCGCCTCGGCGGTCGGCGCCCCGAACAGCGAGCCCTGGAAGTCCATGCGCCGAGCATACGCCTCGATCGAACAGGTGTTCGACACCTCTCAGGGTGATACCAGGGTCGGGTCAGGCCCTTCGTCCATGGCGCCGCGGCCCCGGACCCGGAAGGCTGGGGGCATGACCGCGCCCCACCCCGAGGCCATGCCGGCTCCGGCTGCCCGCGTCCGCAACCTCGTCAAGACCTACGGCTCCGGCGCCGCGCTGGTGACCGCGCTCGACGACGTGACCCTCGACCTCGCCGCGGGGGAGTTCACCGCCGTGATGGGACCGAGCGGCTCGGGCAAGTCGACCCTGATGCACTGCTGTGCCGCGCTCGACACCGCCGACTCCGGCCAGGTCTTCATCGGCGACCAGGAGATCAGCCGGCTCAAGGACAAGGCGCTGACCCGGCTGCGGCGCGACGAGATCGGCTTCGTGTTCCAGTCCTTCAACCTGGTGCCGACGCTCACCGCCGAGGAGAACATCAAGCTGCCCCTGGCGATCGCGGGCCGCGGGGCCGACGAGGAGTGGTACGACACCGTGATCGCCACGGTCGGTCTCGGCGACCGGCTCTCGCACCGCCCGAACGAGCTCTCCGGCGGCCAGCAGCAGCGGGTCGCGGTCGCGCGGGCGCTCGCGAGCCGGCCGCGGATCGTGTTCGCCGACGAGCCGACGGGCAACCTCGACTCGCGGTCGGGCGCGGAGGTGCTCGAGCTGCTGCGCCGCAGCGTCGACGAGCACGGCCAGACCATCGTGATGGTCACCCACGACCCGGTCGCCGCGGCCCACACCGACCGCGTCGTCTTCCTCGGAGACGGCACGGTGGTCGGGGAGCTGCGCTCGCCGACCCGCGAGCACGTGCTCGAGGTCATGAACCGGATGGCCGAGCCGACCCCATGACCACGTCACGCCCGGCCGGGGTCACGCCGTGATCCCCACCCCACTCAGCTGCGTGCTTCCCCCGCTGCGCTCCTCCAGCCCCCACCTGAGCGGGGACCCCGGATGATCCGCGCCGCACTCAAGAGCCTGCTCGGGCGCAAGGTGCGCCTGCTGATGAGCACCTTCGCGATCGTGCTCGGCGTCGCGTTCGTCGCCGGCACGCTGATCTTCTCCGACACCCTCAACCGCAGCTTCACCGCGCTGTTCGCCTCGACCGTCGGCGACGTCGTCGTCCGTCCCGAGGGCGGCACGACCGCGGACGGAGCCCCCTCCAGCGTGACCCTTCCTGCCAGCCTCCTCGAGAAGCTGCGTGACGTCCCCGGAGCAGCCCGCGTCGACGGCAACGTCAACGCGGTCGGCGTCTTCGTCGTCGGCGCGGACGGCAAGGTCGTGAGCGGGTTCGGTCCGCCCGCGATCGGCGGCAACTGGACCGGCGCCCCCGCCGGCCACGGCCTCGAGGGCATGGCGATCGTCGAGGGACACGCGCCGCACGGCCCCGACGAGGTCGCGCTCGACGAGCGGACGGCCGAGCGCGCCGGCTACGAGGTGGGCGACCGGGTGCAGGTCATCCCCTCCACCGCCGGCCCGCCGGCGGCGGGCGGACGGCCGCAGGAGCCGCCGTCCCTGCTCCGGCCGACGCTGGTGGGCATCATCGGCTTCCCGAGCGGTGGCTCGCTCAACGGGGCCACGTTCGCGGCGTTCGACACCCCCACCGCCCAGGACCTCTTCGTCGGCGGGCAGGACGTCTACAGCGACGCCTGGGTCACCGCGTCGGACGGGGTCTCCCAGGAGCAGCTGCGCGACGACGTGGCCCGGGTGCTGCCGGACGGCGTGGAGGTCGTCACCGGTGACGACGCCGCGGACGAGGCGGCCTCCGACCTGCTCCAGGCGGTCTCGTTCCTCACGACCTTCCTGCTGATCTTCGCCGGGATCTCCCTGGTGGTCGGCGCCTTCCTCATCGTCAACACCTTCTCGATCCTGGTCGCGCAGCGCAGCCGCGAGCTCGCGCTGCTGCGCGCGCTGGGTGCCTCGAAGCGGCAGGTCGTCTGGTCGGTGCAGCTGGAGGCGTTCGTGCTCGGCGTCATCGGCGCGACCGTCGGCCTCGGCCTCGGCGTCCTGCTGGCGATGGGGATCCGGGCGCTGTTCGCGAGCTTCGGGCTCGACCTCTCGGGCCAGTCGCTGATCTTCGCGCCGCGCACCTTCATCGCCTCGTACGCCGTCGGCGTGCTCGTCACGATGGCCGCGGCCTGGCCGCCCGCCCGGCGTACCGGCCGGATCGCACCGGTCCAGGCGCTGCGCGACGACGTGGCCCTGCCGGAGTCCTCGATCCACCGGCGGTTCGCGGCCGGCCTCGGCCTGGTCGCGCTCGGCCTGGTCCTGCTGGGGCTCGGGCTCTTCTCCGACCTGCCGCACGGCGGCTGGCTGACCGGCGCCGGCGTGCTGGCGACGCTGCTCGGCGTCGCCGGGGCGAGCCCGGTCCTGTCCCGGCCGTTCCTGGTGGCCGTGGGCGCGGTCTACGCCCGGCTGTTCGGGACCATCGGCCGGCTGGCCGGTCAGAACGCCCTGCGCAACCCGCGCCGGACGACGGCCACCGCCTCGGCGCTGATGATCGGCCTGGCCCTGGCCTGCACGATGGCGATCGTCGGCAGCTCCGCCAAGGCCAGCGTCGACCAGACGATCGCCGAGAACTTCGTCGGCGACTACATCGTCAGCAACGTCGTCGCCTCGGGCTTCTCCCCGGCGATCGGCGACCAGATGGCGCAGGTCGACGGCGTCGAGCGGGTCGTGCGCGAGCGGTTCCAGCGCACCGAGCGCGACGGCGACACCATGGCGGTGGCCGCGATCGACCCGCAGGACGTCGACCGGTTCGAGCTGCAGACGGTCGACGGCGAGCTCTCCGCGCTGGCGGCCGGGCAGGTGGTCGTCCAGCAGGGCTGGGCCGACGACGAGGGCGTCGGGGTCGGGGACGACCTCACCTTCGACATGCCGGCCGGCGAGCGGACCTACCGCGTCGTCGGGGTCGTCGAGGACAACCCGATCGTGGTCGCCCCGGTGCTGATGACGCTCGACGACCTGACCGCGGCGGGCTTCACCCCCAGCGACAACCTGCTGATCCTCTTCACCGACCACTCGGCCGGCGTCAAGGACCGCCTGGACGCGGTGGTCGCCGACCTCCCCGTCGTCACGGTCAAGGACCAGGGCGAGTTCGCCCACGAGCAGCGCGCGCCGATCGACCAGCTGGTGCTGATGATCTTCGCCCTGCTCGGCCTGGCGCTGGTCATCGCGGTCCTCGGCATCGTCAACACCCTGGCGCTGTCGGTCATCGAGCGCACCCGGGAGGTGGGGCTGCTCCGGGCGATCGGGGTGAGCCGCCGCCAGCTGCGCTGGATGATCACGCTGGAGTCGATCGTGATCGCCGTGCTCGGGGCGGTCCTCGGGGTGGTGCTGGGCATCGGGTTCGGCATCGCGCTGATGTACGCCCTGCGTGACCAGGGCCTCGAGGTGATCAGCGTGCCGTTCGGCCAGCTGGCCGTCTTCCTCGGCCTGGCGGTCGTGATCGGGGTGCTCGCGGCGCTCTTCCCGGCCCGTCGGGCGGCCCGTCTCGACGTCCTCCAGGCCATCGCCACGGAGTGAGCGCAGGGCGGGAGGTTTCGCCGAAAAGGGGACGAGAGCGGTCCTGTCAACCTACATTTCGACCGTGGACGAGTTGCTGGTCACCGAAGGGCGCGCTCTCAAGCACGTCCAGGTGCGCGAGTACGTCCGCTCCCTCGTGACCGGTGCCGCACCGGGCTCGCCGGCTCCCAGCGAGCGCGAGCTGGTGCACCGTTTCGGGGTCGCGCGGATGACGGTCCGCCAGGCGATGGACGCCCTGGTCGTCGAGGGGCTGCTCGAGCGGATCCCCGGCCGGGGCACCTTCGTGGCGCGCCCGCGCCGCGTCGCGAGCCGGCTGACCAGCTACACCGAGGAGATGGCCCGCCGCGGCCTGCTGGCCGAGTCGCAGACGCTGCTCGCGCGGCGGGAGCAGGCCGGTCCGGGCGTCGCCCGGGCCCTCAGCGTCACCGAGGGCGACGCGGTCATCCACTGGCGCCGGCTGCGCCGGGCCGACGGGCTGCCGATGTGCGTCGAGGACGCCTACCTCAACGAGGTGCTGATCCCCGGGTTCCTGCAGAGCGGGATGCCCACCAGCCTGTACGACGCCCTGGAGTCCCGCGGCATGCGCCCGACCTGGGCGGAGGACTCGGTGAACGCCGACATCGCCAGCGAGGAGGAGGCCCAGCTCCTCGAGATCGAGCCGGGCAACGCCGTGTTGCGGCACTCGCGCCGGGCGCTGTCGGGGGAGAAGGTGGTCGAGGTGTCGCGCACCGTCTACCGCGCCGACCGGTACACGATGTGGATCCAGGTGGGCAGCGAGGGGTAGCGGGGCAGAGCCTCTGAGGTCGCGCTCTCCTAGAGCCCGCCCAGCGGCGCGATGACGTCGCCGCTCTCCTCGCAGATCCACACCGGGTCCGGTCCGCCGAGGTCGGGCTGGATGTAGAGGGCGTGCTGCGGCGCCCGGTCGCCGCAGCTGACGCACAGCGGCCACCGCCCGACGGTCTCGAACAGGGCGTCCTGGACGTCCTGGGCGACCAGCCCGGCGACGTACTGCTCGCCCTCGGGCCACTGCTCGGCCCACCACTGGCGCTGGGAGACGGCGTCCTCGAGCACCGAGACCGCGGCGGCGGTCGCCTGGTGGCGGGCCTGGAGGTCGGCCAGGACGCGGGCGCGCGCATCGAAGAGGAGGCCGTGGTCCATGCCTCCATCATGCCTGCCGCACCCCAGGGCCCGGCCCCGCGCGGCTCCCCGACCTGCGCCCCCGGCGGGCCTAGCATGCGGTCATGGGACCGGGGCTCCTCGAGGTCGCCGTCCTCGACCCGCGCGACGTGCTCGGCGCGGAGGAGGGCGGTGCGGACCGACTGCACCTCGCCACCGCCGACCGGATGTCGCCCGAGCCGGCGACGGTCTCCGCGGTGTGCCGGGAGACCGAGCTGCCGGTGTTCGTCACCCTGCGGCTCAACGACACGTGGAGCACGACCGGCGGCGAGATGACCCGGCTGGTCGGGCTGGCGGAGTCCTACCTGGGGTCGGGGGCGGCCGGCGTCTCCTTCGGCTTCCTCGACGGCGACCTGGAGGTCGACACCGAGGTGTGCGCCTACCTCGCCGGGCAGCTCCCGGGCGTGCCGTGGACCTTCGGGCGCGCGGTCGACGACACCCTCGACCTGCGCCGTTCCTGGCGGCGGCTGGCCGACCTGCCGGGCCTGGTGGCGGTCTGCTCGGCGGGCTCGCCCCGCGGCCTCGAGGTGGGGTACGACGAGCTCCTCGACCTGGTCGCCGGCGACCCCGTCGTCGCCCGCACCCTGATGCCGGGTGGCGGCCTGGTCGCCGAGCAGGTGCCCTGGCTGGTGCGCGCCGGCGTCCGGCAGCTGCACCTGGGCCGGCAGGCCCGGCCCGGCGGCTCGCGCAAGGCCTACGTCGACGCGGGCCTGGTCCGCTCCTGGCGGCTGCTGCTCGACCACGCGCTGGAGCGTGCCCAGCGCGGTGTCGGGTGACGGTCCTCATCGACCCGCCCAACGCCGCCGGCCACGGCCGGCTCTGGTCGCACCTGGCCAGCGACGTGTCCTACGACGAGCTGCACGCCTTCGCCCGGGCGATCGGGATCCCCGCCCGCGGCTTCGACCGCGACCACTACGACGTCCCGGCCGAGCGGTACGCCGACGTGGTCGCCGCCGGCGCCACCCCGGTCTCCTCGCGCGAGCTGGTCAGCCGCCTGGTCGCGGCGGGCCTGCGGCGCCGCAAGCACGGCGGTCCCTGAGGCCTCCCCGGGCGGGCGGCCCGCCGGGGCTCAGTGGGCCGAGTCGGGCGCCGCGGCCTTGACGTGGTCCGGGCGGAACCCGTGGTCGATGCCCCACAGGACGGCCCGGGTCCGGCTGTCGACGCCCATCTTCCGGTAGGCCGAGCGGAGGTAGGACTTGACGGTGTTGATCGTCACGTAGGTCCGGGCGGCGATCTCGTTGTTCGCCAGGCCCTGGGTGACCAGGGCGACGACCTCCGCCTCGCGGGCGCTGAGCCCGTGCTCGCGGCCGGGCCAGTCGCCGAGGTCGACGTCGGCCGACGGCGGGTAGTCGGTGCTGGTGACCCCGGTCTCGCCCTGGTGGATCCGCTCGAGCGCGTCCGCGAGCTCGTTCGCCGTCAGCCGCTTGTCGAGGAAGTCGACGACACCGAAGCCGGCCCACGTCTCGATGAGGTCGGGCTCGAGGCTCCAGCTGTAGAAGACGTACCGCTCCGCGTTGGTCTCCGACAGCACCTCGTTCACGTCGCGGGTCTGGGCGAAGGAGTCGATGAGCGCGATGTCCACCTTGGCCACGCCGGGCTCGTTGGTGGACACCTCGACCACCTCGATGCGGTCCCGCAGCTCGTCGAACATGCGCGCCAGACCCTGGACGACGATGTCGTAGTCGTCCACGATGGCGATCCGGACGGGGCGGTCGAGGGCGGTCTTCACCACCTCAACCTACTCGCGCCCGGCGCACGACTACCGGGCCAGCGCCGCCAGCTGCTCCAGCTCCGCCTCGACGTTCGCGCGGGCGGCCGCCTCCCAGTGCTCCTGCGCGTAGCGGGTCTGGAAGAGGTGCGGCTTGGCGAGCAGGTCCCGCAGGATCGCGGCCCGGCCGGCGGTGAACTCGGCGTCGCCGAGGTGCGACCACTCGCGACGCACGGCGGCGACGTACTCGGCGTACCGCTCGGCGGAGGCGGCGAGGATCGCGAGGTCGGCGTCGGAGAGCGCGCAGCCGTTGGCGTCGTCGTCGGCGGGCCGGTGGTGCTCGGTGACGAGCACGAGCCGGACGACCTCGTCGACCACCGACGGCTCCACGAGGCCGGGCAGCGCCTCGGCGGCCCACGCCGCGGAGCGCTTCTCGGCGTCCGGCTGGGCGTCGTAGACCGCGTCGTGGAACCACGCGGCGAGCACGACCGGCATCCGGTCGAAGCGCTCCTGGTGGGCCGAGAGCTCGTGCACCCGCTCGAGGACCTCGGCGATGTGACGACTGTCGTGGTAGCCCCGCTCGGGGTGGGTGTAGGAGGCGACGAGCTGGGCGCCGAGGTCGCGGGCGCCCGGGAGCGGCCAGGCCAGCAGGAGGTCCACGCGCACATCGAACCAGCCCGCCGTCGCGGCCGCTACGGTGCCCCGAGACGAGAACACGTTCTAGGAGAGGGGTCCGGTGATGACGGCGAGCAACGAGCGGATCCGCGAGGTCGTGGACGCCTACGTGCGGCTGGTCGCGACCGGTCCGGCCGAGGAGATCGTCGCGCTGTACGCCGAGGGCGCGACCGTCGAGGACCCGGTCGGGTCGGCCGTGCTGACCGGTCACGACGCCATCCGGGCCTTCTACGCCGGCCTCGACGGGCTGGACCAGGAGACCCGGCTGCTCGCGTTGCGGGTGGCCGGTGGCGAGGCCGTCTTCCACTTCGAGGTGGTCACCCGCGCCGACGGGGTCAGCTACACCCTCGCCCCGATCGACGTGATGACCTTCGACGACGACGGTCGGATCACCTCGATGCGGGCCTACTGGGCCGAGGCGGACATGCGGGTGGAGTGAGCAGCGGGTCGCGCCTCACAGTTGGGCTTGGTCTGCGGCGACAGCCGCTCGATGGTGACGGTGTCGACGAAGTTCTCCTGGTTCTCGACGACCGTGTAGCCGGGGTGCTCGGTCCGGACGTACTGACACCGCAACGGCTCCTCGCCCAGGTAGTCGCTGTACCGGCCGTGGTCGACGACCAGGGTGACGCCAGGCTGCGTGTGGATCGGGCCACTGATCGTGAACAACCCGTCGGCGTCACTGGTCGCCTCGCCCAGCTTGGTCCCGGTGGACGACCATGCCTGGACGACGGCTCCTTCGAGCACCCGGCCGGGAGCCGACGCGTCGACCACCGTGCCCACGATCCATCCTCCCTGTCTCGTCAGCTTGAAGCTGCCGAAGGCCGGCCGACCCGACCGGACCTTGCCGTTGGTCACCGGGCCGGTCCGCCCGAACCACGATCCGACGTCGGGGACCACGAGCTTGTAGCGGCCGGGGTACAGGCCGGCGAACGTGGCCGAGCCTCCCGACATCTTCGCCGTCCAGAACTGCCCGGAGCTCCGGCTGACCGCCGTGACGTAGGCCTTGCCACCGAGCGGGTCACCGTTGCCGTTGTAGAGGTCGACGAGGAGTGTCCCGGCGCGCACGTTCATCGTGGAGGTCACGTACTTCTGCTGGCCCAGCTTCATCTTCGGGACCCACAGGCTCTTCCCGACCCACTTCTTCGACCGGTCGTAGGCGAAGACCGAGTAGCTCCCTGCTGGCAGTCCGCCCACGGCGAACTGGCCCTTGGAGTTGGCGTTGACGGTGAACGACTGCTCGGCGGTGTTCGCGGCCACGATCCGGGCACCCCCCGCCGGTCGTCCACCCGCCTTGACCAGACCGGTGATGGCAGCGCCGCGGTGCATGTGGACGTTCTTGGTGGCGGTGCGCCCAGAGCTCACGGTGACGTGGACGTTCGTGGGGGCGTACTTGTTGACGTCGTAGGTCGGGCGGCGGTCGGTGAACTGGAGCCAGTAGGTCCCGGTGCGGAGCCGGAGCGAGAACACCCCGCGCGACAGCTTCTTCTTGCCCAGGTAGTGCCAGTCCCCGTCGAAGATCCCGACCTGGATGTTCTGCGCGAGCTGCTTGCCGGCGTAGATCGCGCCGCGGACCTTGCCGCTGGTCGCGGCATCCGCCGCCGGCTGCGGTCCGACCGCGACGACGAGCGTCGCGAGCAGCGCGACGACGAGCACCAGGACGGCACGGAGCGAGCGGGGGGGACGCATGCCTCCATGGTAGGCAACCCATCTGGACCACCCTGCAAGGAAAGTTCAGGCTTTGCTCAAGACGCGCGGCTGCGCTGCTCCCGGCCCGGCGACATCGCCCACCGGATGGTGCCGGTGGCCGCCCCGCCGAGGGCGCGGACGACGGTCCGCTCGGAGATCGGCAGGTAGGGCAGCCGGAGCGGCCGGCGGGTCCACCGCGGCATCAGGCCGACCGCGGCGGCGACCAGGACGCCGTACGGTGCGCGCGCCAGCAGCGGCAGCGGCGGGCGCAGCAGCAGGTAGCCGACGGCCTCCCGCGCCTCGACGGTGCCGCGCAGCTCGGGCCGGTACGACGCCAGCACCTCGGCCAGCTCGGCCTCGGTCTGCGGCGGGTCGAGCACGCCGAGTCGCCGGGCGACCTCACCGGCCTGCGCGACGTAGGTGTCGCGGTCGGCGCCGGCCAGCGGCTCGGCGCCGTAGACGGTGTGGGCCCGCAGGAAGCTGTCGACCTCGGCGACGTGGACCCACAGGAGCAGGTGGGGGTCGCTGGCGGCGTACGTCGTGCCGTCGTCCATTGTCCCGGTGACCCGCTCGTGGATGCGGCGGACCGCCTGGACCGCCTGCTCGGCGTCGTCGGCGTGGCCGAAGGTGGTGACGGCCAGGAAGGTACTGGTGCGCGCCAGCCGTCCCCACATGTCGCCGCGGTAGCCGGAGTGCTCGGCGACGCCGCGCATCGCGGCCGGGTGGAGCGCCTGCAGCAGCAGCGCCCGGATGCCGCCGACGAACATCGACGCGTCGCCGTGGACCCGGGCGATCGGGCTGTCGGCGTCGAACCAGCGTGGACCCGGGCGGCCGTGGATGCGCGCGGCCTGCTTCGGCCCGTCCGGACCCGCGACGCGGAGGAACAGCTCGTGACCCAGTCGCTCGCGCACCCCTGCCATGCTCCCGAGCCTACGGGGGCGGGGGGCGCTCAGGCCGGGCGTCGCCCGGCGCCGCGCTCGTCCCAGGTGCGCAGCCAGATGGTGTGCTCGGACTCGGCGAGCTTCTCCAGCGCGTCGGCCGGGAGCGGGTCGAGGGTGTCGGTCACGACGTAGCCGAGCTCCGCGCGGGTCGAGAGGTACTGGCCGGTGACGTTCGCGCCGGAGTCGGCCAGCACGCCGTTGACGCTCGCGAGCACCCCGGGCACGTTGGCGTGCAGGAAGCCGATCCGGTGCCCCGCGACCAGCTCGGGCGCCTGGACGGTCGGCAGGTTCACCGACAGCTCGGTGCGGCCCTCGAGCGCGAACCCGCCCAGCTTGTTGGCCACGAAGAACCCGATCTCCTCCTGTGCCTCCTGGGTCGAGCCGCCCACGTGCGGGGTGAGGATGACGTTGTCGAGGCCGCGCAGCGCCGACTCGAAGGGGTCGCCCTGGGCCTTGGGCTCGACCGGGAAGACGTCGATCGCGGCGCCGGCGATGTGGCCGGACAGGATGTGCTCGCGCAGCGCCGCCTCGTCGACGACCATGCCGCGCGAGGCGTTGATGAACAGGCTGCGCGGCTTCATCTGGGCGAACTGCTCGGCGCCGAACAGCCCGGCGTTGCCCGGCCGCCCGTCGACGTGGAGGCTGACCACGTCGGCCTTGGCGAGCAGCTCGCCGAGGGTCTTCATCCGCTGGGCGTTGCCGTGCGCGAGCCGGTCGGCGGTGTCGAAGAAGATCACCCGCATGCCCATCGCCTCGGCGAGGTTCGACAGCTGGGTCCCGATGTTGCCGTAGCCCACGATGCCGAGCGTCCGGCCGCGTACCTCGTGGCTGCCCGCCGCGGACTTGTCCCAGATCCCGGCGTGCATCCGCTCGGTCTTCTCGGTGAGCCGGCGGCCCAGGGAGATGATCTCGCCGATCACCAGCTCCACGACGCTGCGCGTGTTGGAGTACGGCGCGTTGAACACCGCGATGCCGTGCTGGGCGGCCGCGGTGAGGTCCACCTGGTTGGTGCCGATGCAGAAGCAGCCGATCGTCAGCAGGTCGCTCGCCGCGTCCAGCACGCGCGGGGTGATGTGGGTGTTGGACCGGATGCCGAGCAGGTGCACGCCCGGTCCGTCCCCGGGGGAGAGGGTCTCGACCAGCTCGTCCTCGGAGAGGGACCGCGACCGCAGCTCCACGTCGAAGCCGCGCGACTCGAGGATCTCGACCGCGACCGGGTGGATGTTCTCCAGCAACAGCGCCTTCACGGTCGACCAGCCTAGGTCGGGGGCCGCCGGGGCGGCGAAACGGCGCCGAACGCTGGGACGGTGCGGCGAGGGACCGCGAGACGGACGCAACCGCGGGGCTACGTCGTGCGTCACAGGAGGGACGTCAGTGGGACGCGCGAGGGGAGAACCGGCATGATGCTGGGCATGGGAGCACGCGGGCGCGTCGGCGCCGTCCTGGTCGCGCTGGTCGCGGCCACCGCCGCAGCTGCGGCAGCGGGCGCGCCGGCCAGCGGCACGCCCGCGGCGGCCACCGTCCGGGCGGCGGCACCCTCGGCGGCACCCTCGGCGGCCCATGCGCCGCCCGGGGACGACCGGGGCGTCTGGCAGGTCGAGGACCTCGGCGGCGGCCGGTACCAGGTCTCCTGGCGGTCGCCGAACCGGTTCCCGCTGACCTCGGACCGTCCGACGATCGTCGGACCGGCGTCCCTCGACATCGGCACCCCGACCGTGGCCGAGGACGGGCGCACCGTCTCCGCGGTGGTCGCGGCCGCCACCCGACCGGACGTCGCCGACCTCGACGTGCTGCTCTCCGGGGACCGTCTCGACGAGCGTGGCCAGGACCGGCAGCGCGCGGGCTCGGCACCCCGCGCCCCGCTCGACCTGCCCGGCACGGTGACGCTCCCCGTCGACCCCGCGACGCCGGGTCCGTACGACGTCGCGACGAGCGACTACCAGCTGGACCCGGTCGCGCTGCCCGGGATGCGCGACCCGATCGAGATGGTCGGCCACGTCGTGGAGCCGGCCGCCGGTGCGCCGACCGGACCGCGGCCCCTGGTGCTGTTCCTGCACGGGCGGCACAGCGTCTGCTACGACCCCGACGACGAGACCGCCGACGGGTCCTGGCCGTGCCAGCCGCCGCTCCAGGAGATCCCGAGCCAGCTCGGCTACGACTACATCCAGCAGGTGCTGGCCTCCCAGGGCTACGCGACCGTCTCGATCCGCGTCAACGGCATCAACGCGCAGGACTACCGCCTGCCCGACGGCGGCGCGGACGCCCGGGCCGCCATCGTCGAGCAGCACCTCGACCACTGGGCCGACATCGCGGCCGCGCACCAGGTCGACCTGGACCGGGTCGTCCTCGTCGGGCACAGCCGCGGCGGCGAGGGCGTCGACCGGGCGTCGATCGAGATCCCGCTGAGCGCGCCGTACCGCATCGTCGGGCAGGTGCTGATCGCGCCGACCGACTTCGGCAACCAGACCGCGCCGTTCGTGCCGACCGTGACGCTGCTGCCGTTCTGCGACGGCGACGTGAGCGACCTCGAGGGCCAGCGGTTCACCGACGTGGCGCGGGACCTGACGACCGGGGACACCTCGCTGAAGAGCTCGGTCCTGGTGATGGGCGCCAACCACAACTTCTTCAACACCGAGTGGACGCCGGGCCTGGCGGCCGCGCCCGCGTGGGACGACTGGGGCGGACCGAAGCGGACCGAGTGCGGCGTGCGGAACCCCCAGCGGCTCACGCCGGAGGAGCAGCAGTCGGTCGGGACGGCGTACGTCGCCGGCGCGGTGCACCTGTTCGCCGACGACGAGCAGGACGTGCTGCCGCTCTTCGACGGGTCGCGCGCCCGGGTCGCCTCGACCGGTGACGCGCAGGTGCTCAGCCACGCGATCGGTGGCGGCCGCGACCTCCGCGCGCCCGGCCGGACCGCCTCCCTCGACCTCCCCGACGGGGCCACCACCCGGATGTGCACGGGGATCGACGACGGGTCGAAGGTGGCGTCGTGCACCTACGGCCTGGACTGGGTCTCGGTGCACCCGCACTGGCCGTCGACCTACGAGAACCTGCCGGCCCGGCGCTTCTTCGAGATGAGCTGGACCGCGGCCGACCAGTCCGGCGGGCTGCTGCTGCGCCGACCCCTCGACCTCAGCACGGGCCGGCTCGACCTGCGCACGGTCACCGACCCGCGCGACGGCCCGGTCGACCTGCGGGTGCGGATCACCGACGGCTCCGGCGGCAGCGCCGTCCTCACGCCGGTCGGGGGCGGCACGCTGCCGCTGCTCGGGGAGAGCGAGGCCACCGAGAAGTACTGGGCCCAGACGCTCACGGTCGACCCGGCCGGCGCGTCCGGCGTGGACCTCGGCGACATCACCCGCGTCGACCTGGTCAGCGAGAGCGACCACGGCCGGGTCTGGGTCGCCGACCTCGTGGCGGCGCCGGACGCGCTGGTGCCGGTGCCCGAGCGCCGGCTGCCGACCGTCGACGTCGGCCGGATCACGATGCCCGAGGGCGACGGTCCGGGGCGGGTGACCGCGCGGATGCCGTTCGAGGTGCACGGCGACGTCACCGCTCCGGCCCGGCTGGCGGTCACGACCGTCGGGCAGTCCCGCGGCGAGGTGCAGCACTTCACGATCGACCTCGCGCCGGGGCAGACCAGCGGCTCGATCCCGGTGACCTACGACGCCGACAAGCTCGACGACTACCCGCGGGTGGTCACCCAGGTCTCGATGCAGGCGCTGCGCAACGTGATGACCGACTCCTGGACCGGGGGTCTCACGATCCTCGACGACGACCCGACCCCGGCGATCTCGGTCCGGCCGCTGGCGCGGACCGTGCGCGAGGGCGCGCCCGCCCGGTGGGAGGTGCGACTGGCCGGACCGGTCGGCTACGACATGTGGGTGTCGGGCATCGTCGTGCGCGGCCCGCGGCCCACGCTGGCGGCCGGTGACGTGCCGCCGGAGTGGCTGATGAGCACGGTCGGCACCACGCCGAAGCCGCTCAAGCCGCTGTGGACCTACCACCCGTCGGTCTACGGCGAGCTGAGCTCCGGTGCGACCCGCCTGGTGCTGACGGTGCCGACCCGGCACGACGACCGCACCGAGGGTCGGGAGTCGGTGACGCTGAAGGTCTCGGTGGACCGCAAGCACGTCAAGCGCACGGTCTGGGTCAGGTGACGGGTCCGGTGACGGGTCAGGTGACGGGTCAGGTGACGCTGAGCACGATCGCGCCGACGACGACCGCCAGCGCGACCAGCATCATCACCAGGAACAGCCCGAAGCCGGACCGGGGCTGACGCTCCAGCCCGATCCGGCCACCCGCGAACTGGTGCCACGGCGGGGCGTAGAAGACGTCGACGGTCCGGCCCTCCGCGACGTCCACCGTGAGGTCGGCCTGGCCGTACTGCCGCAACCACTGGCAGTGGACGTCGACCCGCCAGGGGCCCGGCGGGACCGGGTGCACCGAGACGCCGTACGGCGTCGGCACGGGGTAGCCGTTGAGCCGGACGCTCGGGTGGATCATGTTGCTCGTCAGGGCGTTGCCCTGCACGGTGAGCCGGATCCAGCCGGTCGGCGCCGGGGGTGGTGGGCCGGGTTGCGCGGACATGACCGCAGCGTAGGCGCCTGCGCGTGCCCCGGGGCCGCGTCATACGAGCCGGTCGCCGGGGCGGCCACCTCGGATGACGTCCGGGCTCGCGTCATGCGAGCCGGTCGTCGGGGCAGCCACCTCGGATGACGTCCGGGCTCGCGTCATGCGAGCTGGTCGTCGGGGTAGCCACCTCGGATGACGTCCCCGGTCCGGGGCCGCGACGGTCGCTACCGCGTCTCCAGGTCCTCGGCGTCCATGATCCGGTAGGCGTAGCCCTGCTCGGCGAGGAAGCGCTGCCGGTTCTGGGCGAACTCGGCGTCGACGGTGTCGCGGGACACGATCGTGTAGAAGTGCGCGGTCCGCCCCTCGGTCTTGGGGCGGAGCAGCCGGCCGAGGCGCTGCGCCTCCTCCTGCCGCGAGCCGAACGACCCGGAGACCTGGATCGCCACCTCGGCGGAGGGCAGGTCGATCGAGAAGTTGGCGACCTTCGACACGACGAGCAGGTCCAGCTCGCCGGAGCGGAACGCCTCGAAGAGCCGTTGCCGCTCCTTGACCGTCGTCTCGCCCTTGATCACCGGGGCGTCGAGGGCGGCGGCGATCTCGTCGAGCTGGTCGATGTACTGCCCGATCACCAGCGTCGGCTGGCTGGGGTGCGCGGCGATCAGCTGCTGCACGACGTCGATCTTGTGGTGGGTGCACGACGCGAGGCGGTAGCGCTCCTCCGGCTCGGCGGTCGCGTAGACCAGCCGCTCGGACGACGGCAGCGTGACCCGCACCTCGACGCAGTCGGCCGGGGCGATCCAGCCCTGCGCCTCGATGTCCTTCCACGGCGCGTCGTACCGCTTCGGGCCGATCAGCGAGAACACGTCGCCCTCGCGACCGTCCTCGCGCACCAAGGTCGCGGTCAGTCCGAGCCGGCGCCGCGCCTGCAGGTTGGCGGTCATCCGGAAGATCGGGGCGGGGAGCAGGTGCACCTCGTCGTACACGACCAGGCCCCAGTCACGCGCATCGAGGAGCTCGAGGTGGGTGTAGGCGCCCTTCCGCTTGGTCGTCAGGACCTGGTACGTCGCGATGGTGACCGGACGGATCTCCTTGACGGCCCCGGAGTACTCGCCGATCTCCTCCGCCGTCAGCGACGTCCGCCGGACCAGCTCGTCCTTCCACTGGCGCGCGGACACGGTGTTGGTGACGAGGATCAGCGTGGTCGCCTTGGCCTCGGCCATCGCGGCCGCCCCGACCAGGGTCTTGCCGGCGCCGCAGGGGAGGACGACGACGCCGGAGCCGCCGTGCCAGAAGGACTCGGCGGCCTCGCGCTGGTAGGGACGCAGGTGCCACTCGGACTGGTCGAGGAAGATCGGGTGCGCCTCGCCGTCGACGTACCCGGCGAAGTCCTCGGCCGGCCAGCCGAGCTTGAGCAGCACCTGCTTGAGGTTGCCGCGCTCGGAAGCGTGCACGACGACGGTGTCCTCGTCGATCCGGTCGCCGATCATCCCGGCGACCTTCTTGGCGCGGAGCACCTCCTCGAGCACCGGCCGGTCGTTGCTGACCAGCACCAGGCCGTGGATCGGGTTCTTCTCCAGCCGGAGCCGCCCGTAGCGGGCCATCGTCTCGGCCACGTCGACCAGCAGCGCGTGCGGCACGGCGTAGCGGCTGTACTCGAGCAGCGTGTCGACCACCTGCTCGGCGTCGTGGCCCGCGGCGCGTGCGTTCCAGAGGCCGAGCGGGGTCAGCCGGTAGGTGTGCACGTGCTCGGGCGAGCGCTCGAGCTCCGCGAACGGCGCGATCGCCTTGCGGCAGTCAGCGGCGCGCTCGTGGTCGACCTCGAGCAGGAGGGTCTTGTCCGACTGGACGATGAGCGGGCCGTCGTTCACCTCGTGATCCTAGGTCGCGGTGCCTGGAGGAGCTTCGTCGGCCGGCCGACAGAACCCGCGTCGGGACGACGAAGCTTCATCGTCCAAGCGTGAGTTTCATCGGCCGGCCGATGAAACTCACCACCCCCCGACGCCCGCCTCAGGCGCCGGCGACCGCCTTCTGGCGGGCCCGGAAGGCGGCGACGTTGGCGCGGGAGGAGCAGCGCTCGGAGCAGTAGCGGCGCGAGCGGTTCGGGGAGGTGTCGACGAAGGCCTGGGTGCAGGGCACGGCCGCGCACACGCCGAGCCGGTCCGGACCGAGGTCGCAGACGAGGGTGGCCAGGCCGAGCAGCGACTCGCCGACCAGCTGCTCGGCGACGCTGGCGTGGTCGGTGGCGACGTGGAGGTGCAGGTGGCTCGGGTCGTGGTCGGAGATCCGCGGGGTCAGCGGGTGCCGTGCCATCAGCCCGTTGAGACCACCCACCACGTCGGCGACCCGGTCGTCCCGGCCGGCCTCGAAGACCGGGCGGAGCTCGCGCTGGAACTTCCGCAGCAGCATGCAGTCGCGGTCGGTCGCCCGGGAGCGGACCCGGTCGTGCCCCTCGAGGTACGCCGTCAGGCCGGCCACGTCCGACAGGTCGGCGTTGAGGAGGGCGGCCGACGCCTCGGCGTACTGGAGGAAGTCCACGTCTCCACGCTACGGCGTGGCCGTGCGGACCGTGGTGATCCGGTGCACCGCGAAGGTCCGGACGTCGTCGCTGCGGTGGTCGTGCGCGGTGAGCGAGCCGCCCTCGACGCGGATCGGGTCGACCAGCCGCTCGGAGGTGGTGCCCTGGTTGTCGACGTACCCGATGAGCACCGTGTCGCCGGCCTCGACGGCCTCGCGCAGCGCCGCCATCGAGCCGCTCGGCGTCAGGGCCTCCGCGGGCGCCGCCGGCCGCGACGCCTCGGCGCGGTCGCCGGCGCGGATCGCGGTGACGACGTGGACCGTGTGCGCGGCGTCGCGCGCCGTGCGCGCCGCGTGGCCGCGGTGCTCGCGTGGCGTCCGGGCGCGCAGCAGGTCGGGCCGGGCGACGTGGACGCTGCCGTCGGTGGCCTCGACCACCGGTGCGGCGCCGAGGTCGCGCAGCCGCGGCAGCAGCACGTCGACCGGCGTCGAGGACACGATCACCGTCGGGGCGATCCGCCGGAGCCCCAGGGTGCCGGCGCGCGGGTGGTGGAGCAGCTCGGTCAGGGCGGCCTCGTCGTCGGAGCGCAGGAACGCCTCGGCGTGCCCGACCCGCACGGTCCCGTAGGTGCGGGCGATGTCGTCGACGAGGTAGGTCAGCGGCTGCGGCACCGGGGTCCTCGAGGCCGAGCCGACCAGCTCGTGCACCTCGGCCGCCGTCCACCCGAGGTCGAGCGCGCGTCGCACCGAGCCCGGGGTGAACCGGTAGACCGTGGCGCCACCCCGCGACTCCACGTCCGCGACCACCTGGAGCCGGCGCGCCAGCTGCGACTCCAGCGGCCCCGGGGCGACCGCGGTCAGGTCGGCCTGGAGCAGCACGTGGTCGACCGGCTCGGGCAGCAGCGTCGCCAGGACCTGCTCCGCCCCGGTGCGGTCGTCGCCGAGCAGCGCCCGGGCGTACGACGTCAGCCCGCCCAGGGCGACCACCCCGAGTGCCGCCGCCTCGTCGACGGCCCACGCGACCTGGTCGGCGCGGGTCCGGGGTCGGCGGGGCCGCAGCCAGGCGACCCGGCCGACCAGGGTCGGCAGGCCGGTCCCGGCGGCCAGCACCTCGCCGGGTGGCAGCGAGGCCAGCACGTCGAGCGCCATCCGCCGGCTCTCGACCTGGTGGCCGCCCACCAGCTCGGGGGCCAGCGCGTTCCACACCTTGCCGGCCGGGTCGCGGCGCCCGACCTGCCCGGGGACGCGCGGGGTGTCCAGCCAGGCCGCGACGAGCGCCGTCCAGCGCTCGGCCATGGCCAGCTGGGTCCACTGGTCGAAGAGGTCGGTGGGGATCCACACCGGGTTGCCGTCCCGGTCCGCCGCGGTGGCGAGCAGCCCGGCGGCGTACGCCGTCTCGACCAGCAGCGCCGCGGTCGGCGGGTCGACCTGCAGGTCGGTCGCGGTGGCCTTGAGGTCGCGGACCCCGAGCCCGCCGCTGCGCAGGGAGGACGGCGGCGCCGTCCCCCAGTGGTCCAGCAGCAGCTCCACGCGCCGCACCGTCTCGAAGGCGGTGCCCGCCCCGGTGCGGTCGACCAGCGCCTCCGGTCGCTCCGACGTCGCGAGCTCCGGTACGGCGTCGACCGGCTCGACCGTCGTCCGACCGCCCCGCAGCGCGACGCCGACCTCGCCGGGCAGCACGACGACACCGCCGCTGCGCGGCACCAGCAGCCGTCGGGAGAGCAGCTCCTCGGCGGGTGTCCGCGCGTCCTCGGGGAGCACGGTGTGGCGCGAGGTCCCCGTGGTGGCCTGACCGCCGGACTCCAGCACGTGGTCGAGCAGGGTCCGGGCCTCCGGCGAGATCTCGTCGAGGCGAGCCCGGACCTCCTCGGGGGTGGGTGGGCCGGTGGAGAACGGCTGCAGCCCGCTGGTCGACAGGGCGTCCGCGACCCCGCTCAGGGCCCGCAGGCCCTGCGTGGACTCCCACGCCAGCGCGAGGTCCAGCAACCGGGTCAGTGCCGCCGCTACGCTCGTCGGGTCCGCGTGGACCATGTCGGCCAGCCGGTCGGCCGTGGTTTGGCCGGCGACCACGAGGGCATCTAGGACACTGAGCTCGGCGTGCGTCAGCTGGTCGAGCGCACGCAGCAACGATGACCGGGTGGCGGCACGTGACGCCAGCTGGCCTGAGTCGTGAGGGGCCGGGGTGGCGAGATCGGGACGGGCGAGGAGCAACCGGGTGAGCCGGTCGTCCGGCCAGCTGCGCAGCTGGTCGGCGAGCGAGCGGTACCCGGCGGACATCCCCCCAACGCTACCGGCACTCCCGGCAGCAGGGCGTCGGGCAGCAGGGCGCGGACGATGAGGCAGGTCGAGCTGCACCACGGCGCGGCGACCGACGTCGGCCGGGTCCGCGAGGTCAACGAGGACGCCCACCTCGCCGTACCGCCGGTCTTCGTCGTCGCCGACGGGATGGGCGGGCACGAGGGTGGCGACGTCGCCAGCGCGATCGTCGTGGAGGAGTTCGGGCGGCTCGCCGAGCGCGGCTACGACCCCGTGCGGGCCGTGGACGAGGTGCGCGCGACGCTGGCGGACTGCCAGCGCCGGATCCTCGAGTTCGGCGAGCAGCAGGCGCGGCGCGGCGTCGAGCGGCGGCGCAGCGCCGGCACCACCGTGGTCGCGGCCCTGCTCGTCGAGGAGGCCGGCACCCCGGCGTGGCTCCTGGCGAACCTCGGCGACTCCCGCGCGTACCGTCTCGTCGACGGCGTCCTCGACCAGGTGAGCACCGACCACAGCCTCGTCCAGGAGCTGGTGGACGCCGGCCGGCTCGCGCCCGAGGACGTGGCGACGCACCCCGAGCGCAACGTCATCACCCGGGCGCTCGGCGACGCGATCGGCGTCGACGCCGACTACTTCGTCGTCCCGCTGGCGCAGGCCGAGCGGATCGTGCTCTGCACCGACGGCGTCAACGGGATGCTCGACGACACCGCCATCGCGGCCGTCCTCACCGCGGCCGCCGACCCGCGCGACGCCGCCGACCGGCTGGTCGCCGCTGCGGTCGCGGCCGGCGGCGAGGACAACGCGACCGCCGTCGTGGTCGACGTCGTGGGCGTCCGCGAGGTCGAGGGGTACGACGCCGAGCAGCAGCGGGCCAGCCTCGAGGCCAAGCTCGGAGGCCGACCGTGACCTGGTCGTGCCGCGCCGGCGCCTGGTTCGCGGTCCTCGGCGACCACGCCGTCGTGCTGCTCCCGCCCTCGGAGAAGGCGCGGGTCGCCGCGGTCTGGGAGATCGTCGACGACGGCGCCGGCTTCGACGAGACGCTCGACGCACTGATCTCCTCCGGGCTGCGCGACCTGCCGGGCTTCGTCCTCGTCAGCAGCGAGGGCGAGGAGACGCGGGTCGTGCTCCGGGGGGAGGCGCACGCGCACTTCGCGACCTCCGACGGCCCGGTCGACGTCGACGGGGAGACCGCCACGACCTGGGTCGAGCGCACCCTGACCGGAGTCACCCACATCCACCTGCGGGTGGCGCAGGACGAGGCCGGCGACGAGCTGCGCCTCGACGCCGGGCTGGTGCGCATCGGCAGCGCCCGGTGGGGTGACCCGCCGGCCGAGCCGCCGGACACCGAGCCCTCGGCCGACGAGCCCGTCGACACCGAGCCGTCGGTCGACGAGCCGGTCGAGGAGCCGGTCGATGAGCCGGTCGAGGAGCCGGTCGAGGAGCCGCCGGCCACCGAGGCGATGGTGCTGCCCACGGACCACGACGGCCAGACCCGGACCGGCGACCCGCACCCGCCGACGCCCCCGCCGGGGATCCCGGGGCAGCCGCCGGCACCGCCGGTCACCGCACATCCGGTCGCCCGGCTCCGGTTCTCCACCGGCGAGGTCGTGGACGTCGACCGCCCGGTCGTCGTCGGCCGGGCCCCCGAGGTCCGCGGCGGCGGCGACGAGCACCGGCTGGTCACCGTGCCCAGCCCGCAGCAGGAGATCTCCGGGACCCACCTCGAGATCCGGCCCGGCACCGGTGCCGACCACGGGTCGGCGGTGGTGACCGACCTCGGCTCCACCAACGGCACGGTGCTGGTCCTGCCGGGCCTCCCGCCCGAGGACCTGCGGGCCGGGGTCGGCGTGCAGCTCCTCCCGGGTTCGCTGGTCGACCTGGGCGACGGCCTGACGATCGAGGTCGTCACGCCGTGACCCCGTTCCCCGCCGCCGACCTGGATCGGCGGTTCTACGCCTTCGCCGTCGACCGGCTCCTCGCGTGGACCGTCGACGGCGTCGCGGGGTACCTCGCCTGGCGCCTCCTCGTCGAGGACGGCGCCGTCCTGGCGGGCGTCGCCGTCGTCGTCGCGGTCGTGGTCCTCGTCTACGCCGCGCTCGCCGTCGTCCTCGGCCGCACCGGTACGTCCCCGGGCAACGCCGCCCTGGACCTGCGGGTCGTGGGCGCCGCGACCGGGGCGCCGATCGGTGTCGGGCCGGCGCTGCGCCGCCAGGCCGTCCTCGGGCTCGCGACGCTGCCGACCTTCGGGCTCGGGACCGCCACCCTCGCGTGGACCGCGGCGATGGACCCCAGTGGGCGCCGCCACGGGTGGCACGACCGGCTGGCCGGGTCGGAGGTCGTCGACGTGCGGCCGGTGCCGGCCGACCCGGAGCCGGTGGTCGAGGCACCGCGGAGCGTCGTCAACCTCACCGCGCTGCGGCTCGTCCCGGCCCCGCCGCCGCCGAGCACGCCGCCACCCTCCGCGCCACCCACCATCGCGGCCCCGCCCCGCCCGTCCGCGCCGCCACCGCCGCCCCCGGCCGCGCCTCCGCCCTCGTCCGAGCCGCTGCGCACCCCCCAGCACCGCGCCGCCCCCGGCCCGGGCGAGCCGGCCCCGGCGGCCCTGACGGAGCCGCCGCGGCGTCAGCTCGGCTACCCGCTGGTCCCCGAGCCGACCGGGCCGACCGCCCGGTGGCGGGTCAGCTTCGACTCCGGCGAGTCCTTCGTGGTCGAGGGGCTGACCCTCGTCGGCCGGCGCCCCGAGCCGCGCCCGGGGGAGACCCCGCGCCAGCTCCTCGCGCTCCGCTCGGAGGACATGTCGCTGTCGAAGACCCACGCCCAGTTCCAGGTGGTCGCCGACGGGGTCCTCGTCGCCATGGACCGCGGGTCCACGAACGGGTCGGTGCTGCTCCGCCGGGGCGTGGCCCGTGACCTGGCCGCCGGACGGCCGACCACGCTGCTCGACGGCGACCACGTGCGCTTCGGCGACCGGATGATGACCGTCTCCCGCGAGCCCTGACCGTCCCGGACCGCCCCGCGGCCAGGTCACGGTCCGGTAACGAACGGCGGAGCCCCTTCCCCTGAGGGGGCGGCGACGTGTCGACTCGACCCCTCCTGACCAGTGACTCGGCACTGAGATCCGGCCGTCGTGTCCTGCCAGGAAATCTCGGGCGCATCCCGCCCCGACATCCCAGGGAGGCATCTCTTGCGCAGGACACGGGTCGCCGCAGCGGCGACCGCTTCACTGATCGCGACCGCCACCGCGCTGTCGCTCTCCACCACCCCGGCCGGCGCGGAGCCGCCCGGTGCGCCCGCCTCGGGCAAGCAGCAGTCGGCCACCCCGTCCGACGACATCACCCCGGGCTGGCGCACCCAGTACGACCAGATCCGTCAGCAGGCGCTCGAGAAGCGCCTGCGCACCGGCGGACGGGGGGCCGTCGAGAAGGTCGGGCGCGGCGAGTACGGCAAGGTCGCGCAGACCGGCAAGGACCGCATCTTCGTCGTGCTCGCCGAGTTCGGCGACACCGCCCACTCGGCGTACCCGGTCGACCCCGACGCCGGCGCCCAGCGCACCGACGGCCCGCTGCACAACCAGATCCCCAAGCCGGACCGGTCGATCGACAACTCGACGGTGTGGCAGAAGAACTACGACCGGTCCCACTACGACGGCCTGTACTTCGACCGGATGAAGAAGTTCTACGAGCAGCAGTCCAGCGGGACCTACTCCATCGACGGGGACGTGACCGCCTGGGTGAAGGTGCCGTTCAACGAGCGCCGCTACGGCAGCGACTACTGCGGCTCGATCGTCTGCAGCAACGTCTGGTTCCTGGTCCGCGACGCGCTGGCCGAATGGACCCAGGGCCGCATCGACGCGGGCTGGACGATGGCCCGGATCCAGGCCTACCTGAAGACCTTCGACAAGCAGGACCGCTACGACTTCGACGGTGACGGCGACTTCGCCGAGCCGGACGGCTACATCGACCACTTCCAGATCGTGCACGCCGGTGGCGACCAGGCCGACGGCGACCCGATCTACGGCAAGGACGCCATCTGGAGCCACCGCGGCAACGTGGGCATCCACTCCAACGGCACCGGCCCCGGCCCCGCCATCGGCGGCGTCGAGGTGGGCGAGGGCGGTGTGTCCGACGCGAGCGGCGCCAACGTGCAGATCCCGGACAACCCGACCGGCGTCTGGGTCAGCGACTACACGATGCAGCCCGAGAACGGCGGCCTCAGCGTCTTCGCGCACGAGTACGCCCACGACCTGGGCCTGCCCGACGAGTACGACACCTCCGGCAACACCGGCGGGGCGAGCAACACCGTCGAGCACTGGTCGCTGATGGCCCAGTCACGCGGCAGCCTCCCCGGCGACGGGGGCATCGGCGAGCAGCCGCAGCCGTTCGGCGCCTGGGACAAGTTCCAGATGGGCTGGCTCGACTACGACGTCGCGCGCGCCGGCCGACCCGGCACGTACCACCTGCGTCCCGGCCAGTCCACGTCCGGCTCCCAGTCCAACGGCCTGGTCGTGCTGCTGCCGGACAAGGACGTCACCTTCCAGTACGGCGACCCCTGCGCCACCTGCGGCGAGCGGTTCTACTACTCCGGCAAGGGCGACGACCTCGACCACGCGATGACGCGCGAGGTCGACGGCGGTGGCGAGCTCACCGCGAAGGTCCGCTACGACATCGAGGAGGGTTGGGACTACGCGTTCCTCGAGGCGTCGAGCGACGGCGGCGAGACCTGGACCGAGGTCGAGAACAGCCAGAGCTACCCGGGTGAGGACCAGGGCACGTTCAACGGCAGCGGCACCGGCATCTCGGGCACGACCGACGGGGAGTGGGTCGACCTGACCGCCACGATCCCGCCGGACACGGACGCGATCCGGTTCCACTACCTGACCGACGGCGCGGCGACGTACCCCGGCTTCCAGGTCGACAACATCACCCTCGACGGCGAGACCATCGGGGACGCGGAGACCGACGACCAGGGGTGGGCGCTCGACGGCTTCGAGGCCGTCCACGCCGAGGAGACCAAGCAGTTCCTCAACGCCTACTTCGTGGACAACCGTCAGTACGTCGGCCGGGACAAGACCCTCGCCCACGTCTACAACTTCGCGGGTGACCCGAAGCGGCCGGACTGGGTCGACCACTTCAAGTACGCCCCGGGCGCGCTGATCAGCTACTGGGACACCTCGCACACGGACAACAACGTGGGCGACCACCCTGGTGAGGGCGAGATCCTGGTGGTCGACGCGCACCCGGAGTTCCAGCACGCGTCCGACGGCTCGATCCTGCGGACCAAGGTCCTCACGGCCGACTCGGCGTTCTCGCGGAAGGCGACCCCCTCGCAGCGGCTCCACTACCAGGGCAAGAAGTACACGCTGAAGGGCAAGCCGGCCCAGCCGGTCTTCGACGACACCCTCGACTGGTGGTTCGGCGGTGACGAGCACGGCTCGGGCGACCACCCGGGCTTCTACGAGCCGGAGTGGTACTCGGTGGACGTGCCGAACACCGGCACGACCATCAAGGTCGTGAAGGTCTCGAAGTCGGGCGTGATGACCGTCAAGGTCGGCAGCGCCGGCTGACCGGGACGCACGCTCGACCCGGGCCCCGTCACCCTCGTGGTGGCGGGGCCCGGCCCTCGCCCGGCCGCGGGCGCCTTTGGCACAGTGGTGGGGTCATGTCCCACGTCTGGTACGTCTCCTACGGGTCCAACATGTCCGCCGCCCGGCTGGGCTGCTACCTCGAGGGCGGCTGCCCGCCCGGTGGCACGCGGCACAACCCCGGTGCCCGTGACCGCACCCCGCCGCGACGCTCGGTGCCGGTGGACCTCCCCGGGACGACGTACTTCGCCGGCGAGTCGCCGCAGTGGGGCGGCGGGGTCGCGTTCTACGACCACGAGACGCCGGGGTACACCGCCGCTCGCGGCTACCTGCTGACCGCGGGCCAGCTCGCGGACGTCGCGGCCCAGGAGATGTACCGGGCGCCGGCCCCGGGCGACCCGGTCGAGCAGATCGCGCTGGCCCAGGTCGGGGGCGGCGCGGACCTGCGCCACGAGCTCGGGCCCGGCCGCTACGAGACCCTCGTCGAGGTCGGCCGGTACGACGGCCTGCCGCTGCTCACCTTCACCGCACCGCACGGCGCCGCGCACGTCGAGCACGCGGCGCCGGCGCCGGCCTACCTCGCGGCGATGGCCACCGGCCTGCGCGAGTCCCGGGGCTGGGACGAGCAGCAGGTGGCGGCGTACCTCGGCTCGGTCGTGCCGGGAGGGACAACTGCCCCGGGGAGGGGGGACCAGAGGCCTTCCCGCGGCCCGACCGAGGGGCCTAGGTTGCCGTTATGAGCTACGAGTACGAGGGCACGGTCTCCACCAGCGCGACTCCCGCCGACGTCTGGCGACTCTGGTCGGACGTCGGCAGCTGGCACTGCTGGGACCCGGCCGTCCAGGGCGTGGCGATCGAGGGTCACTTCGGCGAGGGGGCAGGAGGGACGCTGACGTTGACCGGCAACGTCCACGCCCCGTTCGTGCTGGAGATCGTCGAGCACGGCGCCCGCTTCGTCGACCGGATCACGATGGGCGACCTGACCGTCTCCATCGACCACCACGTCAAGGCCACCGCCGAGGGGTCCGAGGTGACGGTGCGGACCTCGGTCCACGGCCCGGGTGCCGAGGACGTCGGGCCGCTGGTCGCCGCCGACACCCCGAAGGCCCTGGAGGCGCTGGTGCGGATGGCCGAGGACAAGAGCTGAGCCCAGCCTGACGCCACCTGTCGTGGACAGGGTCGGCCGTTCGTGGAGAGGGTGAACACCCACCCCACGAGAGGAGCGCGCGATGCGCACCCTGGTCACCACCCACTTCGTCAGCCTCGACGGCGTCGCCGAGGCGCCCGGCGGCGAGCCGGGCTACCGGCACTCGGGCTGGACGATGGACATCGAGCCCGACCCGGCGCAGTACGAGCGCAAGGGCCGCGAGCAGGAGGAGGCCACCGCCTTCCTCATGGGCGGCCGCTCCTACGACGCCTTCGCCGAGGTGTGGCCGACGATGGACTACTTCGCCGGCTGGAACGCCATGCCCAAGTACGTCGTCTCCGGCACCGTCACCGACCCGCAGTGGAACAACACCAGCGTGCTCGCGTCGCTCGACGACGTGGCCGCGCTCAAGGAGACCGACGGCGGCCCGATCTTCGTGCAGGGCAGCATGCTCCTCACCCAGAACCTGCTCAAGGCCGGCCTGGTCGACGAGATGCGCCTGATGGTCTTCCCCGTGGTCCTGGGCTCGGGGCGCGGCCCGTTCCCGACCGACGCCGAGGACAAGGTGAGGCTCACCCTCGTCGACAGCACGACGTACGCCAACGGGGTGCAGTACCAGGTCCTGCGCGTCCAGCGCTGAGCCAACGACAGGCCAACGTGTCCGGGCGTAGCGTCCCGCCATGGAGTCCATGAGCAGCGCCTACGCGCAGGGCGAGACGGAGCCGCCGCTCCTCGAGGAGACGATCGGCGCCAACTTCGAGCGGACCGTCGCGGCGTACCCGGACCGGGAGGCGCTGGTCGAGGTCGCGAGCGGCCGGCGCTGGACCTGGGCCGAGCTGGACCGCGACGTCGACGCGCTGGCGATCGGTCTCGTGCGGGCCGGGATCGGCAAGGGTGACCGGGTCGGCATCTGGTCACCCAACTGCGCGGAGTGGACGATCACGCAGTACGCCACGGCGAAGATCGGCGCGATCCTGGTCAACGTCAACCCGGCGTACCGGACCCACGAGCTCGCCTACGCCCTGCGCCACTCCGGGACCCGGCTGCTGATCTCGGCGCCCGAGTTCAAGACGAGCGACTACCGGGCGATGGTCGAGGAGGTCCGCGACGAGGTCGGGCTCGAGCAGGTCTGGTACCTCGGCAGCCCCGAGTGGACCGACCACAACGTGCACGACCCCGGCGTGACCCTGCTCGACGTGATGGCCTGGTCCCTGGACCCCGACGACCCGATCAACATCCAGTACACGTCGGGCACCACCGGCTACCCCAAGGGCGCGACGCTCAGCCACCGCAACATCCTCAACAACGGCTACTTCACGACCGAGACGATCGGCTTCACCGAGGAGGACCGGCTCTGCATCCCGGTGCCCTTCTACCACTGCTTCGGGATGGTGATGGGCAACCTCGGGTGCACCAGCCACGGCGCGACGATGGTGATCCCGGCGCCCGGCTTCGACCCCGAGGTCACGCTGCGCACGATCGAGGCGGAGCGGTGCACCGCGGTGTACGGCGTCCCGACGATGTTCATCGCGATGCAGCACCACCCGACCTTCGCCGAGCACGACCTGTCGTCGCTGCGCACCGGGATCATGGCCGGCTCGATCTGCCCGGTCGAGGTGATGAAGCGCTGCGTCAACGACATGCACATGGCCGGGGTGTCGATCGCCTACGGCATGACCGAGACCAGCCCCGTGTCCTGCCAGACCCGCGCCGACGACGACCTCGAGCGGCGTACCGCCACCATCGGTCGGGTCCACCCGCACGTCGAGATCAAGGTCGTCGACCCGGTCACCGGCGAGACCGTCGAGCGCGGGCAGCCGGGGGAGTTCTGCACGCGGGGCTACTCGGTGATGCTCGGCTACTGGGAGGACCCCGAGAAGACCGCCGAGGCCGTCGACGCCGACGGCTGGATGCACACCGGCGACCTCGCCGAGATGCGCGAGGACGGCTACTGCAACATCGTCGGCCGGATCAAGGACATGGTGATCCGCGGCGGGGAGAACATCTACCCGCGCGAGATCGAGGAGTTCCTCTACGCCCACCCCGACATCGAGGACGTGCAGGTGATCGGCGTGCCCGACGAGAAGTACGGCGAGGAGCTGGCCGCCTGGATCAAGCTGCGCGACGGCGCCGACCCGCTGGACGCCGACGCCGTGCGCGCCTACTGCACCGGCAAGCTCGCCCACTACAAGATCCCGCGCTACGTGATGGTCGTCGACGCGTTCCCGATGACCGTCACCGGCAAGATCCGCAAGGTGCAGATGCGCGAGGAGTCCGCTCGCGCCCTGGGCCTGGGCTGACGACGGCAGATCGGCTTGACCCCGCCTGCCTAGGCTCGGGGACATGACCACCACCCCTGCCGTCCCCCTCGACAGCGCCGTCCTGCCGCACGGGTCGCTGATGCCCCTGCTCGGCTTCGGCACCTGGCAGATCACCGGCGACGACGCGGTCCGCGCGACCTCGGCGGCCCTCGAGGCGGGCTACCGGCACCTCGACACCGCGACCGTCTACCGCAACGAGAGCGAGGTCGGGCGGGCCCTGGCCGAGAGCGGCGTGCCGCGCGAGGACGTCTTCCTCACCACGAAGTGCCCCGGCGACCGCGCCGGCCGCGAGCTCGAGACGCTGCGCGAGAGCCTCGACCTGCTCCGCACCGACCACGTCGACCTCTGGCTGGTCCACTGGCCCACGGACGGCGCCACCGACATCTGGCGCGCCATGGTCGAGGCCCAGGAGTCCGGGCTGGCCCGCGAGATCGGCGTCAGCAACTTCGACGCCCGGCTGGTCGACGAGGTCAGCAGTGCCACCGGCGTCACCCCCGCGGTCAACCAGATCGAGTGGAGCCCGCTGCTCTGGGACCCCGAGGTCGTCGCCGCCCACCAGGAGCGCGGCATCGTCCTCGAGGGCTACAGCGCGCTGCGCGGCGGCACCCTCGACCACCCGGCGATCGTCGCGATCGCCGAGCGGACCGGCCGGACGCCGGCCCAGGTGATCATCCGCTGGCACCTGCAGCACCAGGTCGTGGTGATCCCGAAGTCGGTGGACCCGGAGCGGATCAGGTCGAACGCCGACGTCGGCGGGTTCGCGCTGACAGCCGAGGACATGGCCACCCTGGACGGCCTGGCCGGGCGCCGCTCCTAGGCGACCGACGTGACCCCGGACGAGGTGGCGGGCTACGTCGAGTCGCTGCCGCAGGTCAAGCGCAAGGGCACCGCGGCCCGCCCGGCCTGGTACGTCCACGACCGGCTCGTCGCCCGGCTGGAGGACCCGACCACCCTGGTGGTCCGGGTGCCGCTGGACCGGCGTGAGCCGTTCCTCGAGGACTGCCCGGACGGGTTCGGCGTCCCGCCCCGGATGGAGTCGCACCACAAGGTCGAGGCCTACCTCGACCGGGCGCCCGCCGCGGCCGTCCGGGCGGCGATCGACCTCGCCTGGGAGATGCAGCGCCGCTGAGGCTCAGTGGGTGACCAGTACCGGGATCCGGGTCACCGTGCCGGTCGCGCCCCGCCAGGTCACCCAGCCGTCGTCGTCGGGCTGGGGGACCGAGGTCCGGCCGACCAGGATCGTGAACGACGCGCTCTCGCCGGGGCCGAGCCGGACCGCGGCCGGTACGACGCGGACCTGGTGCCGCTCGAACCCGGTGGCGTGCGAGGAGAAGTAGAGCCGCCGGCCGGTGACGTTGGTGATCGTCCGGGTCGCGGTGTCGGCGTCGCCGGCGAGCAGGACCGACGGCGTGTTCAGGTCGCCGTCCAGGGTGCCGGCCAGCCAGGGCCGGTAGTCACCCGGCGCCACGTCGTAGGCCAGCCCGGGTCGCACCCGGAGGTCGGACAGCAGGTGCCCCGCGCCGGCCCGCAGGGCGGGTGCGTCACGCAGCGGGCGGGCCGTGGTCGCCAGGACCGACCGGACCACCGCCGCGGACCAGTCGGGGTGCCGGGAGACGAGGAGGGCGGCCGCGCCGCTGGTCGCGGCGGTCGCGACCGACGTGCCCGCGGCCAGGTCCCAGGCGGGGTCGCCGGGCACCGCGCCCAGGATCCCGGTGCCGGTCGCCACGAGGTCCGGCTTGAGCACCGCGCCGCCGGGGTCGCCGCTGCTCGACCACGGGGCCACCCGGGGCGCCGACCGGGCGGCACCGAGCGGCGTCAGCCGCACCCGGCCCGCGGGGTGCCCGTGGAGCCAGTGGCGCAGCACGCGGCCCGCCGCCTCGCGGAGGTGCACGGTCGGTACGTCGTGGAAGTCGGCGACCAGGCTGCCCGGGCCGTTGTTGACGAGCACCATGCCCACGCCGTCGGCGAGCGCGACGGCCGCGGACTTGTCGACCCGGGCGACCTCGCCCCGTGCGCACAGCACCACGCGGCCCTCGACCCGGGCGGCGTCCAGGCTCCCGGGGCGGCAGACGCGGGCGTCGCTGCTGCGTGCGCCGGCGGCGGGGACCCGGGCGCCGACGACCAGGCGCGCCGGCCCGACCTGCCGGGACGAGGCCATCGCCCCGGTGAGCGCGGGGCCGCCAGCGGTCCGGACCCGACCCTCGCGCACCGGCCCGAGGGTCGCGCCGACGGTGGTCACCCACGGGCTCGGGTGCGCCGCGGCCCGGGTCGGCGCGTTCCCCGCGGCCGCGACCACGACCGTGCCCTGCTCGGCGGCGCCGAGGAGCGCGCGCTCCAGGGTGTCGAAGCCGGCCGGGCCGCCGACGGACAGGTTGAGGACGTCGACGCCGTCCGCCGTGGCGGCGTCGACGGCGCTGACCAGGTCGGCGGTCGAGCAGCCGTCGTCGGCGGGGTCCGGTGCGGTCCAGCAGGCCTTGTAGACCGCGATCCGGGCCTGGGGCGCCACGCCGGAGTACGTGCCGAGGCGCTGGCCGCGCACCCGCGCGGTGACCCCCGCGTCGCCGGCGGCCACCGAGGCCACCTGGGTGCCGTGGCCGTCCTCGTCGAGCGGCGAGAGCGACTCCGAGGAGCGCACCCGGTCCGCGCCGAACCCGTCGACGAACCACCGCGCCCCGACGAGCTTGCGGGTGCAGGAGTCCGCCGGCCAGCCCTCGCCCGCCGAGCAGCTGCCGCGGAACCCGCTCGGCGCCCGGCCCAGGCCCGAGGTGGCCGCGAAGGCCGGGTGGTCGGGGGCGATGCCGGTGTCGACCACGCCGACCACGACGCCGGCGCCGCCCCGGTCGCGGCGCACGACCCCCGGGATCGCGGCGAGCGGCGGCTCCGAGCGCGCCGCGCGGCCGGCGAGCCGGCGTACGGTGTCGCGCTCCACGAGCGCGACACCCGGGTCGGAGCGCAGCTCGGCGGCCTGGTCCGCGGTCAGCCGGACCGCGACGCCGTTGAGGGCCGTGGTCCAGCGGTAGACCGGGGTGGGTCCGCCCACGGCGGCGAGCACCGCGTCCTGGTCGCCGCGCGCCCGG
The DNA here is from genome assembly GCF_044226305.1 of Nocardioides sp. Lineage (GTDB taxonomy): Bacteria > Actinomycetota > Actinomycetes > Propionibacteriales > Nocardioidaceae > Nocardioides. The sequence goes on from NZ_JBGAHF010000022.1 coordinate 33,887, forward strand.
AGGGCGCCGAGCAGGCCGTCCGCGGCCGGCGCCTCGAGGGTGACGAGGTAGAGGCGCCCCTCCTCGGCCAGGGCACCCACCTGCCCGGAGGCGGGTGCCGGCGGGGCGAGCGCGCCGGCGGTGGCCGCGAGCGCGGCGGCGAGGACCGCAGCGACGTGCTTCACCGGTTCACCCCCGTCAGGCCAGGAACAGCAGTCACAGGAACCACTCATTGTGACAGGAGTTGCACGGTTGCGCCCGCTCCTTAGGGTGGCCCCATGCACGCAGCGCCACTGGTCGTCGGGTTCGACCTCGACATGACGCTGATCGACACCGTCCCGGGGTTCGCCGACGTCCTCCGGGCGCTCGGCGCGGAGCTGGACGTCGACTTCCCGGTCGAGGAGATGACCGCCCGGCTGGGTCCGCCGCTCGACCTGCTGCTCGCGCCGTACCTCGACGAGGCCGCCATCCCCGCCGCCGGCGACCGGTTCCGCGAGCTCTACCCCGACCACGCGATCGCCACCGTCCCGGCGCTGACCGGCGCCCACGAGGCGATCGCCGCCGTGCGCCGCCACGGGGGGCGCGTCGTCGTCGTGACCGGCAAGTACCCCGACAACGCCCGGCGCCACCTCGACCACCTCGGCTTCGACGTCGACCACCTCGAGGGCTGGGTGTGGGGCGTCGGCAAGGCCGACGCGCTGCGCCGCGAGGGCGCGACGGTGTACGTCGGCGACCACGTGCACGACGTCGAGGGTGCCCTCGCCGCGGGAGCGCTGAGCGTGTCGGTGCTGACCGGCGGGTGCACGCGCGAGGAGCTGCTCGGCGCCGGCACCCACGTCGTGCTGGAGAGCCTCGGCGAGTTCCCCGCCTGGCTCGAGGAGCACCTGCTGGACCTGCGCCTGGACGCCCTGGAGGCCGACCTCCGCAGCCGCGGCTCGGTGCTCGTCGCCTACAGCGGCGGGGCCGACAGCGCCCTGCTGCTGGCCGCCGCGGTGCGCGCCCTCGGGCCGGACCACGTCGCCGCCGCGACCGGCTACTCCCACTCGCTCCCGCAGGTCGAGCGCGACCCCGCCCGCGCCTTCGCGGAGTCCCTGGGGGTCGACGTGCTGACCCCGGAGACCCGCGAGATGGAGCGCGAGGGCTATAGCGCCAACGGCGCGGACCGCTGCTACTTCTGCAAGGCCGAGCTGCTCGAGGTGCTCGGGCCGCTCGCGGCCGAGCGCGGGCTGGCCCACGTCGCCACCGGCACCAACGCCGACGACGCGGTCGCCGGCTTCCGTCCGGGGATCCGGGCGGCGGCGGAGCGCGGCGCGATCACGCCGCTGCGCGACGCCGGGCTCACCAAGGCGCAGGTCCGGGCGGCCTCGCGCCGCTGGGGTCTGCCGACCTGGGACAAGCCGGCAGCCGCGTGTCTGTCGTCCCGGGTGGCGTACGGCGTCGAGGTGACGCCGTACCGGCTCGGCCGCGTGGAGCGGGCCGAGGCCGCCGCCCGGTCCGCCCTGGACGGCCTCGGGCTGGTGGACCTGCGGGTGCGCGACCTCGGCGACCTGGCCTCGGTGGAGGTCGACGCCGGCCTGCTCCCGCTCGCGCCGGAGGTCGAGGCGGGGCTGCTGGCGGGCGTGCGCGGGGCCGGGTTCGAGGCGGCGGCGGTCGACCCCCGCGGGTTCCGGTCGGGCTCGATGAACGAGGCCCTCTAGACTCTGCGCCGCAGCATCCCCCGTATGCAGGAAGAGGACAGACCGTGCCCACTGGCAAGGTGAAGTGGTTCGACGCCGACAAGGGCTTCGGCTTCCTCTCGCAGGAGGACGGCCCGGACGTCTACGTCCACGCCGACGCGCTGCCCGAGGGCACCACCACGCTCAAGGCCGGCACGCGCGTCGAGTTCGGCATCGCCCAGGGCCGGCGCGGCGACCAGGCGCTCCAGGTCCGGGTCCTCGACCGGCCGGTCTCGGTCGCCCGCAGCCAGCAGCACGCGCGCCGCAAGAAGCCCGACGAGATGGCCACCATCGTCGAGGACCTCATCGGCCTGCTCGACGGGGTCGGCGAGGCCTACCGGCACGGCCGGTACCCCGAGGCGAAGACCGCCAAGCCGGTCGCCAAGCTGCTGCGCGCCCTCGCCGACGAGCTCGAGCTGTAGCCGGTCGAGTCGAGGGTTCTGACCGTCGAGCGGCCTCAGTTCCCGGTCGGCACCTGCTGCCGGCGCATCCGGCTCGGGTGCCGGAGGAGCACGAACGCGCCCCACGCCGCCAGCACGACGGTGGCGACCCCGAGGCCGAGCCGCGGCGGGTCGATGGGCATGGCGATCCCGACGAACCCGCCGATCACCCAGGCCAGCTGGAGCGTGGTGTCGCTGCGCGCGAAGGCGCTCGCCTGCACCCGGTGGGGTACGTCGCGCTGGATGGTCGCGTCCAGCGAGAACTTCGCCAGCGCCTGGCCGAGCCCGGCCACCAGGCCGAGCAGGGCCAGCGCGAGCACGCCGTAGAACAGGAACCCGAACACCACCACGGCGACGTCGACGACCAGCACGGCGGAGACGGTGACGGCGGGGTTGATCCGCTTGAGCACCGACGCGGCGACGACGCCGAGGAAGTTGCCGGTCGCGGCGCCGCCGACGACGAGCGCGGTGAGCAGCTCGGTGCTCCAGCCCTCGATCGGGTTCTGCCGCAGCTGGAAGGCCATGAACATGATCAGGAAGCCCGACATCCAGCGCGGGCCGCAGTTGGCGCGCAGCGCGTAGGCGACCGCCGGGGGGATCCGGACGCTGCCGGTGCGGCCCTTCTCGGCGTCGCCGCGCAGGACCAGGTCGCCCTCGCCCTCGCTGGAGTCCACGCGCGGGGGGAGCCGCACCGCGCTGATCGTCGCGGCCACGAACAGCAGGAACGCGTAGCGCAGCACCCACTCGGGGCCGGCCAGCGACGCCAGCCCCGCGAGCGGGGCCGAGACGGCGACGCCGACCATGCCGGACATCGAGACCCGGCCGTTGGCCTTGACCAGCGTGAAGTCGGCGGGAAGCAGCCGCGGCACGGCGGCGGCCCGGGTGACGCCGTACGCCTTGGACGCGACGAGCACGCCGAGCGCCGCCGGGAACAGCCACACGGAGTCGGTCACGACCGCGCCCGCCAGCACCCAGCACAGGAACGCGCGGATCGCCATCGTCGCGCCGATCGCCCAGCGTCGGCCGTGGGCGAAGCGGTCGAGGAACGGTCCGATCAGCGGGGCCACGACCGCGAACGGCAGCATCGTCAGGCCGAGGAACAGCGCGACCTGCCCGCGGGCCTCGCCCGACGGCACCGTGAAGAAGAGGGTGCCGGCCAGCGCGATCGCCACCGCCGCGTCGCCGGCGGTGTTGAAGAAGTGCATGTGGATCAGCCGCGCGAGCCCGGACTCGCCCGCCCCCTCGGCGTCCGCCGCACGGCGGGCCGTCCGCATCGTGAACCGGCCGGCCCGGCTCGCGGCCCGGCCCGCCGCCCCCAGGGCCCGGCCCACGACGGACCCGCGGGCCTCGGCGGCGTCCGGGTGCGGGTCGCGCCAGCGCTGCTCGTCGGTCGACGAGTCCTGGCGGGACGGGTCCATGGCCCCATCCTGCCCGGTCCGAGGCCACCCGACCTGACAGCCACAGGGCCCATGCGCGATGATTTCGTCCGTGACCACGACCCTGCGCCCCAAGCCCGACTCCGCCGCGGTCGCGGCGGTCGACGTCGCGCGCGCCGTCCTGGTCGACGACGTCGGTGCTGCCGACGTCGGTGAGCACCTCGGCCACGTGGTCGAGGACGACCGGGTCGTCACCCACTTCTTCGCCTGCGAGCGCCCTGGGTACGTCGGGTGGCGCTGGTCGGTCACCGTCGCCCGCGCCTCGCGGCAGAAGCATGTCACGGTCGACGAGATCTTGCTGGTCCCCGGTGACGAGGCCATCGTCGCGCCGCCGTGGGTGCCCTACCGCGAGCGGATCCAGCCGGGCGACCTCTCGCCCGGCGACCTGCTGCCGGTCGACGACGACGACCCGCGCCTGGTCCCGACGTACTCCTTCGGCGACGACCCGCTCGACGCCGACGACAAGGCGCAGGTCCGCGCCGTCGCCCACGAGCTCGGCCTCGGCCGGGTGCGGACCCTGTCGCCGGAGGGCCGCGACCTCGCCGCCCAGCGGTGGTACGACGGCGACGGCGGTCCGGACGCCCCGCTGGCCCGCTCGGCACCGGACTCCTGCACCACCTGCGGCTTCCTGATGCGGATCGCCGGGCCGCTGGCGGAGACGTTCGGCGTCTGCGCGAACGGCAATGCGAACGACGACGGCCGGGTCGTGTCGCTCGACCACGGCTGCGGCGCCCACAGCGAGGTGCGGCTGGCCAAGAAGCACGAGCCGCAGCCGCTGCCGGACCCGGTCGTCGACACGCTCTCGCGGCGCGAGTTCGAGACCTGGTAGCGGAGACCCGCAAGCGGATCCGCTGATGCTGGTCGAGCGAGCGACCGGCGTGTCGAGACCCGGCTAGTCAGCGAGGAGCACTAGTCGTCGCCCGCCTCGCGGTGCGCCTTGCGCCGACGCCGGCAGTACTCCAGGCCGAGCAGGCCGAGGCCGAAGCCCGCCAGGCAGGTCCAGAGCCACCACTCGTTGCCCGAGTCCTCGAGCCGTCCGTAGAAGGGCAGCAGCGCGACGAAGGCCACCAGCCAGGCCGCCGTCCCGACCTCGACGGTGCGGACCCCGTCGACGTCCAGGGGCGCGACGTCGGCGATCAGCAACGTGCGGTTGCCGATCTCATGGGCCTTCGGCTGCTCGTCGGACGGTTCCACGACGGACACGCTAGTCGAGGGGCCGTTCGTCTGGGATGCTTGCGCGCCGTGAGCAACCTGACGTCAGCCGCCCCGCGCGGCGGTATCGACCGTTACTTCCGGATCACCGAGCGCGGCTCGACCGTGGGACGCGAGGTCCGAGGCGGATTCGTCACCTTCTTCACGATGGCCTACATCATCGTGCTGAACCCGCTGATCCTCGGCTTCGCCCCGGACTCCGACGGCCAGCTCCTCGGCGGCGGCGAGGTGCCCAACCTGGCGATGATCGCGGCCGGTACGGCGCTCGTGGCCGGGGTGATGACGATCCTCATGGGCGTCGTGGCGAACTACCCGCTCGCGCTGGCCACCGGTCTCGGGCTCAACGCGTTCGTCGCGTACTCGATCGCCAGCCAGATGACCTGGGCCGATGCGATGGGCCTGGTGGTCATCGAGGGTCTGGTCATCCTGGTCCTGGTCCTCACCGGCTTCCGCGAGGCGGTCTTCCACGCGGTGCCGGCCGAGCTCAAGGTGGCGATCTCCGTCGGCATCGGCCTGTTCATCGCGCTCATCGGCTTCGTCGACGCCGGGTTCGTGCGCCGCATCCCCGACGCCGCGAACACCACGGTGCCGGTGCAGCTCGGCCAGACCGGCCAGCTGGCCGGGTGGCCGGTGCTCGTGTTCGCCGTCGGGCTGGCGCTGGTCATCGTGCTCTGGGTGCGCCACGTGAAGGGCGCGATCCTGATCTCGATCGCGGCGACGACCGTGCTGGCGATCATCATCGAGTCGATCGTCGGCGCGGGCTCGAGCGTCGACAGCCCGACGGGGTGGAGCCTCAACGTCCCGGCCTGGCCCGACGACATCGTCTCCACGCCCGACTTCGGGACGCTCGGCGAGTTCAACCTGCTCGGGTCGTTCGAGAGCGTCGGCGTGGTGACCTCGCTCCTGCTGATCTTCACGCTCATGCTCGCCGACTTCTTCGACACCATGGGCACGATGACGGCCATCGGGGCCGAGGCGAACCTGCTCCAGGAGGACGGCACCCCGCCGAACACCAAGCGGATCCTGATCGTCGACTCGCTGGCGGCCTCCGCCGGCGGTGCGGCCGGCGTCTCGTCCAACACGTCCTACATCGAGTCCGCCTCGGGCGTCGGGGAAGGTGCGCGCACGGGCCTGGCGTCGGTGGTGACCGGCGTGCTGTTCCTGTTCGCGATCTTCCTGGCCCCGCTGGTCGCGATCATCCCGTCCGAGGCCGCGGTCCCGGCGCTCGTCCTGGTCGGCTTCCTGATGATGCAGCAGGTGAAGGGCATCGACTGGGACGACCTCGAGGTCGCCATCCCGGCCTTCCTCACGATCGTCCTGATGCCGTTCACGTACTCGATCTCGGTCGGCATCGGCGCCGGCTTCATCGCGTACGTCCTCATCAAGGTCGCTCGCGGCAAGGCCGGCCAGGTCCACCCGCTGCTGTGGGGCGTCGCGGCGGCGTTCCTGGTGTTCTTCTGCATCAGCCCGATCACCGACTGGCTGACCTGATCCGGACGGCGAGCGAGGGCGGCCGGTCCCGACCGGCCGTCCTCTTTCGTCGGGAATGCTTAGCACAGGTAATGAGTTAGGCTAAGGGTATGCCTACCGTGGAGAAGGTCGCCCGCACCGACGCGGGCCTCGCGTCCGAGCTGCGGCTCAGCGTGATGCGCCTGCGTCGGCGGCTCGCCAACGAGCGCCACCCCGACAACGAGCTCAGCCTCAACCAGATGGCCGTGCTCGGGTGCCTGTACCGCCACGGCGGGGCGCTCACGATCGGTGAGCTCGCCGCCGCCGAGCGGGTGCAGCCGCCGTCGATGACCCGCACCGTCAACTGCCTCGAGCAGAGCGGCGAGGTCGTGCGGCGTCCGCACGAGACCGACGGGCGCCAGGTGGTCGTCGAGCTGTCCGACCTGGGCCGGTCGCGGCTGCTGGCCGACCGTGCCCGCCGCGACGCCTGGCTCGCGCAGCGGCTGCGCGAGCTCACGCCCGACGAGCGCGCGATCCTCCGCAGGGCGGCCCCCATCCTCGAGAACCTCTCGCACCTCGACTGACCAAGGACTGATACCTCACGAGCCCCACCTTCCGCGCCCTCCGCAACCCCAACTACCGGCAGTACCTGGCCGGCAGCGTCGTCTCGAACACCGGCACCTGGATGCAGCGCGTCGCCCAGGACTGGCTGGTCCTCCAGCTGCCCGGGAACAGCGGCACCGAGCTCGGCATCACCACCGGACTGCAGTTCCTGCCGGTGCTGTTGCTGAGCCCGTACGCCGGCGTGGTGGCCGACCGGTTCCCGAAGCGTCGCCTCCTCCAGGTGACGCAGCTGACGATGGCGCTCGCCTCCCTGGTGCTGGGGGTGATCGCGGTGCTCGGGGTCGCCCAGACCTGGCAGGTCTACGTCATCGCCCTGCTGTTCGGCGTCGGTGCGGCGTTCGACGGACCGGCCCGGCAGTCGTTCGTCTCGGAGATGGTCGGCCAGGACGACCTCACCAACGCCGTCGGCCTCAACTCGGCCAGCTTCAACGCCGCGCGCATCCTCGGCCCCGCGCTCGCCGGCCTGATGATCGGCGCGCTCGGCGGGGGCGTGGTGGCGACCGGCTGGGTCATCCTCATCAACGCGGCGTCGTACGGCGCGGTCATCGCGCAGCTGCAGCGGATGGACACCGCGCTCCTGCGCACGCCCGAGCCCCGTGACCGGGTGCCCGGGGCGCTGCTCGAGGGGGTCCGCTACGTCCGCAGCCAGCCCAAGATGGTGATGATCCTGGTCATGGTGTTCTTCGCGGGCACCTTCGGCATGAACTTCCAGATCACCTCCGCGCTGATGGCCACCGAGGTGTTCGGCAAGGGGGCGGGGGAGTTCGGCATCCTCGGGTCGGCGATGGCCGTCGGCTCGCTGACAGGCGCCCTGATGGCGGCCCGCCGGGTCCGGATCCGGCTGCGGCTGCTCGTCGGGGCGGCCATCGGCTTCGGGGTGGCCGAGATCGTGGCCGGGCTGCTGCCGACGTACCTTGCCTTCGCACTGTTCTGCCCGGTCATCGGCTTCTGCACGCTGACGCTGCTCAACTCCGCGAACGCGACCATCCAGCTGGAGTCCGACCCCGCCCTGCGCGGCCGGGTGATGGCGCTCTACATGACGATCGTGATGGGCGGGACGCCGCTGGGCTCGCCGATCATCGGCTGGGTCGGGCAGCACCTCGGGGCGCGCTGGAGCCTGGTGATCGGCGGGGTGCTGACGATCGCCGGGGTAGGGTTGGCGCTCGCCGTGTACGGACGGCTCCGCGGTGGCGCCCGCAGCGTTTTGCATGCGGTAGATGCCCCGGGTAGTCTTTTTCCTCGTGTCTGGGACAACCAGGCCGTTGCGCGTGCCCGGACGCAGTCAGGGGATCAGGCCCCCGACTCCGGCGCGCAGATCCCCGTCGACGAAGCCGCGATCGGTTCCCGCTGACGTAGGAGAGAGAGGGCGACACGCCCGACCTCGGGGGTAGCAACGGGAGTTGAGAGCACCATCCAGGCACGGAGCACGACACCGTGCGGGCAGAGCGCTCGTACTGAGAGCAGTGAAGAAGGGGAACCACCCGGTGCCCACCATCAACCAGCTGGTCCGCAAGGGCCGCCAGGACAAGGTGTCGAAGAACAAGACGCCCGCCCTGAAGGGTTCGCCGCAGCGCCGAGGCGTCTGCACCCGCGTCTACACGACCACCCCGAAGAAGCCGAACTCCGCCCTGCGCAAGGTCGCCCGTGTGCGCCTGTCCAGCGGCGTCGAGGTCACCGCCTACATCCCCGGGGTCGGCCACAACCTCCAGGAGCACTCGATCGTGCTCGTCCGCGGCGGCCGGGTGAAGGACCTTCCCGGTGTCCGCTACAAGATCATCCGCGGCACGCTCGACACCCAGGGCGTGAAGAACCGCAAGCAGGCTCGCAGCCGCTACGGCGCCAAGAAGGAGAAGAGCTGATATGCCGCGCAAGGGTCCCGCTCCCAAGCGGCCGATCGACATCGACCCGGTCTACGGGTCGCAGCTGGTCTCCCAGCTCGTCTCCAAGGTGCTGCAGGACGGCAAGAAGCAGGTCGCGCAGCGCATCGTCTACACCGCGCTCGAGGGCTGCCGCGAGAAGACCGGCACCGACCCGGTCGTCACGCTGAAGCGTGCGCTCGACAACGTGAAGCCGGCCATCGAGGTCAAGTCCCGCCGCGTCGGCGGTGCGACCTACCAGGTCCCGATCGAGGTCAAGGGCACGCGCGGCACCACGCTCGCGCTGCGCTGGCTCGTCGGCTACGCGGCCGACCGTCGTGAGAAGACCATGCACGAGCGCCTCATGAACGAGATCCTCGACGCCTCGAACGGCCTCGGTGCCGCGGTGAAGAAGCGCGAGGACACCCACAAGATGGCCGAGTCGAACAAGGCCTTCGCCCACTACCGCTGGTGACCACCGGCGCCGGCGGCCCCACCAGGTCGCCGGCGTCCCACCGGCAACCCCGACTTTCTAAGGAACGCTGACAACAGTGGCTGTCGACATCACGACGGACCTCAACAAGGTCCGCAACATCGGCATCATGGCGCACATCGACGCCGGCAAGACCACCACCACCGAGCGCATCCTGTTCTACACCGGCATCACCTACAAGATCGGTGAGGTCCACGAGGGCGCAGCCACGATGGACTGGATGGAGCAGGAGCAGGAGCGCGGCATCACGATCACGTCCGCCGCGACGACCTGCTGGTGGAAGGACCACCAGATCAACATCATCGACACCCCCGGTCACGTGGACTTCACCGCCGAGGTCGAGCGCTCGCTGCGCGTCCTCGACGGTGCCGTCGCCGTGTTCGACGGGGTGGCCGGCGTCGAGCCGCAGACGATGACGGTGTGGCGCCAGGCGAACAAGTACTCCGTGCCCCGGATGTGCTTCGTCAACAAGCTGGACCGCACCGGCGCGGACTTCTTCCGCTGCGTCGACATGATGGTCGAGCGCCTCAACTCCACCCCGCTGGTCCTCCAGCTGCCGATCGGCGCCGAGTCCGACTTCCTCGGGGTCGTCGACCTGGTCGGCATGCGCGCGCTCACCTGGCGCGGCGAGACCACCATGGGTGAGGACTACACCGTCGAGGAGATCCCCGCGGAGCTGGCCGAGCAGGCCGCCGAGTACCGCGAGAAGCTGCTCGAGACGCTGGCCGACGCCGACGACGCGATCATGGAGAAGTTCCTCGACGAGGGCGACTTCAGCGTCGAGGAGCTCGAGGCCGCGATCCGTCGCGCCACCCTGGCCGACAAGCTCAACCCGGTCCTGTGCGGCACCGCGTTCAAGAACAAGGGCGTCCAGCCCCTGCTCGACGCGGTCGTCAAGTACCTCCCGTCGCCGCTCGACATCGGCGAGATCATCGGCCACTCCGTCAAGGACGAGGAGGAGCAGATCTCCCGCAAGCCGTCCGACGCGGAGCCGTTCTCCGGCCTGGCCTACAAGATCGCCTCGGACCCGCACCTCGGCAAGCTGATCTACGTCCGGGTCTACTCCGGCAAGCTCGAGGCCGGCTCGACCGTGGTCAACTCGGTCAACGGCCGCAAGGAGCGGATCGGCAAGGTCTACCAGATGCACGCGAACAAGCGTGAGGAGATCGCGTCGGTCGGCGCCGGCCAGATCGTCGCCGTGATGGGCCTGAAGGACACCAAGACCGGTCACACCCTGTGCGACCCGCAGCACCAGGTCGTCCTCGAGTCGATGACGTTCCCGGCCCCGGTGATCGAGGTCGCGATCGAGCCCAAGACGAAGAGCGACCAGGAGAAGCTGGGCATGGCGATCCAGCGCCTCTCCGACGAGGACCCGACCTTCACGGTCAAGTCCGACGAGGAGACCGGCCAGACGATCATCGCCGGCATGGGCGAGCTCCACCTGGAGATCCTCGTCGACCGGATGAAGCGCGAGTTCCGCGTCGAGGCCACCGTCGGCAAGCCGCAGGTCGCCTACCGCGAGACCGTCCGCAAGGAGGTCACGAACCACAGCTACACCCACAAGAAGCAGACCGGTGGTTCGGGTCAGTTCGCGAAGGTCGTCGTCTCGCTCGCGCCCAACATCGACCCCGAGACGGGCACCGGTGCGGGCTACGAGTTCGTGAACAACGTGTCGGGTGGTCGCGTGCCGCGCGAGTACATCCCGTCGGTCGACCAGGGCGGCCAGGACGCCATGGAGTTCGGCGTGCTCGCCGGCTACCCGATGGTCGACGTGAAGTTCACCCTCGAGGACGGCGCCTACCACGACGTGGACTCCTCGGAGCTCGCGTTCAAGATCGCCGGAAACCAGGCCTTCAAGGAGGCCGCCCGGATGGCCAAGCCGGTGCTGCTGGAGCCGATGTTCGCGGTGGAGGTGACGACCCCCGAGTCGTTCCTCGGCACCGTCATCGGCGACATCAACAGCCGTCGCGGCCAGATCCAGGCACAGGAGGAGCGTCACGGCGACATGGTCGTCAACGCCCTCGTGCCGCTGTCCGAGATGTTCGGGTACGTTGGCGACCTGAGGTCCAAGACCTCCGGCCAGGCTTCGTACTCGATGGAGTTCGACTCGTACGCCGAGGTTCCCACGAACATCGCCGACGAGATCATCAAGAAGGTTCGCGGCGAGTAACCAGCCCGGACCCTCGGCAGTACAACCAGCCAGTACGAGTCAAGTAACACATCAACCAGGAGGAGCCCACAGTGGCTAAGGCGAAGTTCGAGCGGACCAAGCCGCACGTCAACATCGGCACGATCGGTCACATCGACCACGGCAAGACGACCCTGACTGCCGCGATCACCAAGGTCCTGCACGACAAGTACCCGGACCTGAACCCGTTCACGCCGTTCGACGAGATCGACAAGGCTCCCGAGGAGCGTCAGCGCGGTATCACCATCTCCATCGCGCACGTCGAGTACCAGACCGAGGCGCGTCACTACGCGCACGTCGACTGCCCGGGTCACGCGGACTACATCAAGAACATGATCACCGGTGCCGCGCAGATGGACGGCGCGATCCTGGTGGTCGCCGCGACCGACGGCCCGATGCCGCAGACGCGTGAGCACGTGCTGCTCGCCCGCCAGGTCGGCGTGCCGGCGCTGGTCGTCGCGCTCAACAAGTGCGACATGGTCGACGACGAGGAGCTCATCGAGCTCGTCGAGATGGAGGTGCGCGAGCTCCTCTCCGAGTACGAGTTCCCGGGCGACGACATCCCGGTCGTGCGCGTGGCCGCCTTCCCGGCGCTGAACGGCGACGAGAAGTGGGGCGAGTCGGTCTTCGAGCTGATGACCGCGGTCGACGAGTACATCCCGACCCCGGAGCGCGACACCGAGAAGCCGTTCCTGATGCCCGTCGAGGACGTCTTCACGATCACCGGTCGTGGCACCGTCGTCACCGGCCGCATCGAGCGCGGCATCGTCAAGGTGAACGAGGAGATCGAGATCCTCGGCATCCGCGACACCTCGGCCAAGACCACGGTCACCGGTGTCGAGATGTTCCGCAAGCTGCTCGACGAGGGCCAGGCCGGCGAGAACGTCGGTCTGCTCCTCCGCGGCACCAAGCGCGAGGACGTCGAGCGCGGCATGGTCCTGGCGAAGCCGGGCACCACGACCCCGCACACCAACTTCGAGGCCTCGGTCTACATCCTCTCGAAGGAGGAGGGCGGCCGTCACACGCCGTTCTTCAACAACTACCGTCCGCAGTTCTACTTCCGGACCACGGACGTGACCGGTGTCGTGACCCTGCCCGAGGGCACCGAGATGGTCATGCCCGGCGACAACACCGAGATGTCGGTCGAGCTGATCCAGCCGATCGCCATGGAGGAGGGCCTGCGCTTCGCCATCCGCGAGGGCGGCCGCACCGTCGGCGCCGGCCGGGTCACCAAGATCACCAAGTGATCGCCTGACTCATCGTGAGGGCCCCGTCGGCCGCGAAAGCGGCCGGCGGGGCCCTTCGCCGTCCCCGGGGCGCCGACTCGCGGTCAGGACACCAGCGCCGCGACCGCCTCGGCGAAGACCTCGGTGTGCCGGTCGACGTCGGCCTCGGTGTGGTGGGGGCTGAAGAGCGCCATGTTGTGGAACGGCGTCAGCAGCACGCCCCGGTTGAGGCACCACAGGTGGAAGAAGCCCTCGAGCTCCTCGTCGACCGCCGCCGCGGCGGCGGCGCCGTCGCGCGGGGGCGGGCAGAACCAGTACTCCGCCCGGCAGCCGAGCCGCTGCACGTGCCAAGGCAGGTCGTGCTCGGCGATCACGCCGGCGACGCCGTCGGTGAACCGCTCGGCCAGGGGAACGGCGACCGCGAAGTCCTCCTCGCGCAGGCAGCTCGACAGCGTGGCCCGGATCGCGGCCAGGGCGAGGGCGTTCCCGGTGAGGGTGCCGCCGACGCCGGCGACGTCGATCTCGTGGCCCAGCATCGGCGCGGAGAGACGCTCGGCCACCTCGGCGGTCATGCCGTACGCCGCGCAGGGGATGCCGCCGCCGATCGGCTTGCCCACCACGAGCAGGTCGGGCTCGAGGCCCCAGGCGACCGTGGCGCCGCCGGGCCCGGCGCAGAGCGTGTGCGTCTCGTCGATGACGAGCAGCACGTCGTGGCGACGGGTGATCTCGCGGACCGCGTCGAGGTAGCCCGGCTCGGGCAGCACGATGCCGATGTTGGTGAGCGCCGGCTCCATCAGCAGGCAGGCGACGTCGCCCTCGGCCAGCCGTCGGTCCAGCGCGTCGGCGTCGTTGAACGGCACCACGGCGGTGGTCTCCGAGACCGCCACCTGCGGCCCGAGCGCGCCCGGACGCGGCACGACCTGGTCGCCGTCGAGCACGGCGAGGGTCTCGTCGACCGTGCCGTGGTAGCACCAGTCCATCACCGCCACCCGGGGCCGTCCGGTGAGGTACCGCGCGAAGCGCAGCACGAACCGGTTGGCGTCGGTCGCCGACATCGCGAGCTGCCAGGCCGGCAGCCCGAAGCGCCGGGCGAGCTCCTCGCCGACCCAGACGGCGTCGGCCGACGGCAGCATCGTCGTGATGCCGCGCGCGGCCCGCGCCGTGAGCGCCTCGGTCACCTGCGGCAGCGCGTGGCCGGTCATCGCGCCGGTGTCGCCGAGGCAGAGGTCGACGTACTCGACGCCGTCGACGTCGGTGAGCCGCGCACCCGCGGCCGTGTCGAAGAAGACCGGGAACCGACCCGGCCAGCGGGTCATCCACGGCATGGGCACCCCGGCCAGCAGGTGCTCGCGCGCCTGCCCGGCCAGGGCGGCCGACCGAGGGTGCTGGTCGGCGAAGCGGGCCTCCTCGGCGGCGCGGAGGGCGGCGAGTCGAGTTCGATCGGTCATGTTGGGAAGATAGAGCCATGCCCGAGGAGACCGTCAGACCGGCGCGCCCGCACCACCGCCTCACCGAGGACGGCCGCCGGATGCGGGAGGTCCTCACCTACTCCCGGCGGGGCAGCCGGTTCACCCCGCGCCAGGCCGAGGCCTGGGCGACGTACGCCGAGCGGTGGTGGGTCCCCGACGAGGCGGTCGACGACCCGGGCTTCTCGCTGGCGGACCTGTTCGGGCGCGAGGCGCCGCTCGCGGTCGAGATCGGCTCTGGGATCGGGGAGTCGACGGTGGCCCTCGCGGCGGCCCGTCCCGACCACGACGTGGTCGCGTTCGAGGTCTGGCGACCCGGCGTCGCGGACACGCTCGGGCGGCTGGGCGAGGCCGGTCTCACCAACGTCCGGCTGCTCAGCGTCGACGCGATCTGGTCGATGGAGCACCTCCTCGGCCCGGACAGCCTCGCCGCGCTCTGGACATTCTTCCCGGACCCCTGGCCGAAGACCCGGCACCACAAGCGCCGGTTGGTGACCCGGACGTTCGCGCACCTCGCGGCGACCCGGCTCCGTCCCGGTGCGGAATGGCGGCTGGCGACCGACTGGGCCGACTACGCCACGCAGATGGTGGAGGCGCTCGACGTTGAGCCGCTGCTCGAGGGTGGACCGACGGCGCGCTGGGACGAGCGGCCGGTCACCCGGTTCGAGCGCAAGGGCCTCGAAGCTGGCCGGGAGATCACCGACCTCAGGTACGTCCGGCGTCCTCGCTGAGGGGCGCCCGGTCGCACGGCGGTGCGGTCGTGTGCCGCACGACCAGCCGGGTCGGCAGCACGACCTGCTCGGGCAGCCAGTGCTGGGCGGTGAGGGCGGCCAGCACCTGCTGGGCGGCCACCCGGCCCTGCTCGCGCACCGGCTGCGCGACGGTCGTCAGCTCGAAGATCTCCGACATCTCGTGGTCGTCGATCCCGATGACCGACACGTCCTCGGGGACCCGCAGCCCGCGTTCGCGGGCGGCCCGCAGCACGCCGAACGCCATCTCGTCGGAGGCGGCGAAGATCGCCGTCGGCCGGTCCGGCCGGGCCAGCAGCTCGACGCCGGCTCGCATCCCGCCGGCGACCGTGAACTCGCCCTCGGTCTCGAGCCCCACGTCCGGCTCGATGCCGGCCTCGGCGAGCGTGTCGCGGAACCCCGCCACCCGGGCCGCCGGGGCGGTGAAGTCCAGCACGCCGTCGATCGCACCGCCGACGTACCCGATCCGGCGGTGGCCGAGGTCGAGCAGGTGCTGCGTGGCGCAGCGCGCGGCCGCCTCGTCGTCGATGCGCACGGTCGCCCACCCGGGCACGTCGGCGCCGACCACCGTGACCGGGCGGCCGAGCTTCTCCAGGCGGGCCAGCTCGTCGCTGCTGGGCTTGAGGCTGAGGACCAGCACCGCGTCGACCCGCTTGGTGAGCAGGCTGGTCTCGAAGACCCGGTGCCGGGCCGCCTCGTCGCCGGCGAGGTTGTAGAGCAGCAGGTCGTAGCCGCGCTGGCGCAGGACCTCCTCGGCGCCCTCGACCACGGCGGCGAAGAACCAGCGGGTCACCCAGGGCACGACCACGGCGACGGTCCGCGTCTTGCCGCTGGCCAGCGCGGCGGCGCCGGGAGAGGGCACGTAGCCCAGCCGGCGCGCGGTCTCCATGACCTTCGCGCGGGTGTCGTCGGAGACCCCGGGCAGGCCGCGCAGGGCCCGCGACACGGTGGCGGTGGACGTCTCGACCTCGCGGGCGACGTCCTTGATCCCGGTCATCGTGGGAACGCTCCCACTCCGACCGGCCGGAGGTTAGGTTGGTGCCCATGACCCAGCACCTCCCCGACGGATCCACGCTCGACTTCGGCGTCGCCACCGCGGCCTACCAGATCGAGGGCGCCACCACCGAGGACGGGCGCGGCGCCTCGATCTGGGACACCTTCGCGGCCCGCCCCGGAGCGGTCCGCGACGGCCGGGACGGCGCGGTCGCCTGCGACTCCTACCACCGGTACGCCGAGGACCTCGACCTGGTGCGGGACCTCGGCGTCGGGTGGTACCGGTTCTCGGTCGCCTGGCCGCGGGTACTGCCCGAGGGCACCGGCCGGGTCGAGCAGCGCGGCCTGGACTACTACGACCGGCTCGTCGACGCCGCGCTCGCGCGGGGGGTGCAGCCGACCGCCACGCTCTACCACTGGGACCTGCCCCAGGCCCTCGAGGACCGCGGCGGCTGGCCGGAGCGCTCGACGGCCGAGGCGTTCGCCGACTACGCGGCGGTGGTCCACGAGCGCCTCGGCGACCGCGTGCACGTCTGGGCGACCCACAACGAGCCCTGGTGCGCGGCGTACCTCGGCTACGCGGCCGGCGTGCACGCACCCGGCCGCCGGGAGGGCGGTGCCGGCCACCGCGCCGCCCACCACCTCAACCTGGCGCACGGCCTGGCCGCCGCACGCCTGCACGAGGCCGGCGTGACCGACCTCGGCGTGGTGCTCAACCTGGCGCCGTACTGGCCGGAGACCCCGGAGGCGGCCGGTGCCGCCGACGAGCTCGACGCCGTCCGCAACCGGGTGTGGCTCGGCCCCCTCGTCGACGGCGCGTACGACGAGGGCCTGGTGCGGGTGGCTCCGGAGCTGGCCGACCCGGGGCTGGTGCGCGACGGTGACCTGGCGCTCGTCCGGGGCTCGGCCGACTGGATCGGGATCAACTACTACACGCCGTTCCGTCCGACCCTCGCCGACCCGACCGTGGCCCGGCACCCCGAGGTCGAGGCCTACCCGGGCGCCACCCCGGTCTCCTTCGTCGTGCGCGAGCCGCGCACCGACATCGGCTGGGAGGTCGACGCCTCGGGCCTCGAGGAGCTGCTCGTCGAGACGCACCGACGGACCGGGCTGCCGCTGCTGGTCACGGAGAACGGTGCGGCGTACCCCGACCCCGTGACGGACGGCGTCGTCGACGACCAGGACCGGATCGGCTACCTGCGCGACCACGTCGCCGCCACCGAGCGGGCGCGCGCCGCGGGCGCGGACGTGCGGGCCTACATCGTGTGGACGCTGCTCGACAACTTCGAGTGGGCCGAGGGCTACACCAAGACCTTCGGGATCGTCCACGTCGACCCGAAGGACCGGACCCGGACGCCGAAGGCGTCCTACCACTGGCTCGCCTCCCAGCTGACGTCCGGGTCCCGGCCCACGGTCGACTCCCCGCCTAGCCCTTGACGCTGCCGGCCAGCAGGCCGCGCACGAAGTAGCGCTGCAGCGACAGGAACACGATCAGCGGGATGACCAGCGAGATGAACGCGCCGGAGGCCAGCAGCTGCCAGTCCTGACCACGCTCACCCACGAGGCTGACCAGCTTCACCGTCATCGGCGAGACCTCCGGCGAGCTGAACACCAGCGCGACCAGCAGGTCGTTCCAGACCCAGAGGAACTGGAAGATCGCGAACGCCGCGATCGCCGGCATCATCAGGGGCAGCATGATCCGCGAGAAGATCTGCACGTGTCCGGCCCCGTCCACCCGGGCGGACTCGATCAGCTCGCCGGGGATCTCCCGCATGAAGTTGTGGAGCAGGAAGATCGCCAGTGGCAGCGCGAAGATCGTGTGGGAGAGCCACAGCTCGTAGAGCCCGCCCGCCGGCGCGTCCCGTCCGGCCAGCGGCATCAGGTTGAACGGCGGGTCGACGTACAGCTTGAGGAGCGGGACCAGGGTGACCTGGATCGGCACGATCTGGAGTGCGAAGACCGCGATGAACAGGACGTACTTGCCGCGGAAGTCCATCCAGGCGAACGCGTAGGCCGCCAGGGTCGCGAGGCTGATCGGGATCAGCACCGCCGGGATCGTGATGACGATGGAGTTGACCAGGTTGGTCGACAGCCCGTCGCCGGAGGACCCGCCGTTGAGCACGTCCTGGTAGTTCTGCAGCGTGAACGCGGGGTCGGTGAAGACCGTCCACCAGCCGCTGCTCTTCACGTCCTCCTCGGGTCGGAAGGACGAGATCAGCAGGCCGACGGTGGGGATCGTCCAGACCACGGCGATGACGACCGCGGCGAGGGAGGCCCACCGGCTGGACAGGCCGGCGGCCGCCGCCTGGGAGGCGGTGCGCTGCGGCTTCGTGGACTGGTCCGGCTCCGGCTCCGGCGGGGGATCCGTGAGCGTGACGTCGGTGAGGAAGTTGCTCATCGGCCCTCAATCCTTCGCATCTGGCGGATGTTGTAGATCACGACCGGCGTCACCAGCAGGAAGATGACGACGGCGATCGCGGTGGCCAGGCCCTGGTCACCGGCGACGAAGTTCTGCCGGTAGAACTCGTAGGCCAGGACACTGGTGTCGAAGTTGCCGCCCGTGGCGGTCTGGACGATGTCGAAGACCTTGAGGGTGGCGATCGTGATCGTCGTGAGCACGACGATCAGGGACGGGCGGATGCTCGGCACGGTGATGTAGCGGAACATCTTCCAGCCACCGACGCCGTCGAGCCGCGCCGCCTCGACGATGTCGTCGGGGATGGCCTTGATGGAGGCCGAGAGGATCGTCATCGCGAAGCCGGTCTGGATCCAGATCAGGATCACGATGAGGAAGAGCGTGTTCCACGGCGGCGACAGCAGGAAGTTGTAGGGCTCGAGGTGCAGCCAGACCAGGATCTGGTTGAGCAGGCCGATCTGCTGGGTGTTGGGGCCGGTGCCGCCCTTGTAGTCGTAGACGAACTTCCAGATGATCGAGGCCGCGACCAGCGAGATCGCCACCGGCATGAAGATCAGTGCCTTGGCGAACTTCTCGAACCGGGCGCGGTCGATGATGACCGCGTAGATGAGGCCGAAGCCGGTGGAGAAGAGCGGGGTGAGGATCACCCAGAGCAGGGTGTTGCGCAGGACCTTCACCTGGGTCGGGTCGGTGAAGAGGTTCTTGTAGTTGTCGAGCCCGACGAACGGCGGGTCGAAGAGCGCGGCGCCGTGCAGCGACTGCCACATGGTCACGATCGCGGGGTAGAGCAGGCCGATGCCGATCAGCAGCAGCGAGGGGCCGAGGAAGGCCGCGGCCTGGACCCGCTCGCCGGACCGGGACCGCAACCGTTGGGTGACCAGCAAGATGGTCGCCATCACGGCGTAGAACAGCACGATGGCGATGACCATCTGGACGAACTTGTCAGTCGTGCTCAACGCATTCTCCCGTCTGGGGTCCGCAACAAACGAGAACGGCGCCGGGGCGGGCGGG
>NZ_JBGAHF010000022.1:53145-72971 GCF_044226305.1 Nocardioides sp.
GGGGGGGGGGGGGGGGGGGGGGGGGGGGGGGGGCCCCCCACACACCCCCCCGGGGGGGGGGGGGGGGGGGGGCCCCCCCCCCGGCGCCGTCAGGCGATCAGGAACTCGGCCAGGAGTTCTCGACGTTGGTGAGGGCCTGGTCGGTGCTCTCACCGGTGATCCAGGCGGTCATCTCCTTCCAGAAGGTGCCGGCGCCGACGGCGCTGGGCATCTGGTCGGAACCGTCGAAGCGGAACACGGCCTCGGGGTCCTGGAACGTCTCGGCCGACAGGATGTCGATCGGGCTCGTCAGGTTGTCGATGTCGAGACCCTTGTTGGCGCTGACCCAGCCGCCACCCGGGGTGGCCTTGGCCTTCTCGTTGGCCCACACGTCGGTCGACAGGTAGGTCTGGAACGCCTGGACCTCCTGGCGGTCCGAGAACGCGGTGACGAACTCGCCGCCGCCGAGGACCGGCTTGCCGAACTCCTCGCTCATGGTCGGCAGGTAGAACGCGAAGACGTCACCGTCGGGCGCCACCTTGGTGCCCTCGGGCCACTGGGCGGCGTAGAAGCTGGCCATCCGGTACATGGCGCAGTCGCCCTTGAGGATCGGCAGGCCGCCGTCCTGGAACGCGGTGGTCGCGATCGAGTTCACGTCGCCGAATCCACCGTTGACGTACTTGTCGTCCTTGAGGATGGTGCCGACGTCGTCCAGCGCCTCCTCGACCTTCGGGTCGTTGAACGGGATGTCGTGGTTGACCCACTGGTCGTAGACGTCGGGACCGGCGGACCGGAGCAGCGCGTCCTCGAGCCAGTCGGTGCCCGGCCAGCCGGTGGCGTCGCCGGACTCGAAGCCCGCGCACCAGGGCTTGACGCCGCTGGCCTCGATCTGGTCGGACAGCTTCAGCATGTCGTCCCAGGTCTCGGGGACCTTCCAGCCGTTGTCCTCGAACATCTTGGGCGAGTACCAGACGAACGACTTCACGCTCGCGCCCAGCGGGGCGGCGTAGAACTTGCCGTCGACGGTGCCGTAGCCCTTCCAGTCCTCGCCGAACCACTTGTCGACGTTGTCGACGACCTGCGAGGGGGCCTCGACGGCAGAGCCGGAGGAGACGACCGTGTTGAGCAGGCCGGGCTGCGGGATGTAGGCGATGTCGGGCGCGTTGCCCGCCTTGACCCGGACGACGAGCTGCGTCTCGAACTGGTCGGAGCCCTCGTACTTCACCGTGGCGCCGGTGCAGGTCGTGAACAGCTTGTAGGAGTCCTCCTGGGCCTGCTGCTCGGGCGCCAGGATCGAGGTGTAGACCGTGACCTCCTTGCCGGTCAGGTCACCGAAGTCGGCGAGCTGCTCGAGGCCCTTGCACTCGGACTTGCCGTCACCCGGCCAGGTTCCGCTGGCGGAGCTGCTGCCCCCGCTGTCGCTGCTCGCGCAGCCAGCCAGGACGAGCCCGGCGGTCACCAGAGCGGCAGCCGCAGCCGCCCCCCGGCGCGTGTTGCGTGATCGCATGCGTACTTCCCTTCTGCGTTTCTCAGCAGGTCCGTTCCGTGGGACCGCATGTGCCCGGAACCCGCTCTCCGTCGAGGACGATGCAAACGTTTACGCAACGGCTCGTCAAGGCGGACCGATAACGTTTTCGTAACGCACGTCACATTTCGGTGGGAACGCTCCCATCGCACGGTTCGCCGATCGCCCGGCGGGCCTGCGTCGAACATCGTGGTGCCTCGCCGGCCACGGCCGTGCCCGACGCCGCCCATCCTCCGGCCGCCGTCTCGTCACCGGCAGGGACCTTCGCCCGCTGCTGGGCGGCCGATGTGCCCGGCCCGCGCCGGGGCGCGGCTCAGCCGCCGAGCAGGGCGAGCTCCTCGTCGACGTACGGGTCGTCCAGGCCGGCCGCGTCGAGCTCGGCCCGCAGGGCCCGCTGCGTCGCGAGCGCCTCGTCGGTACGGCCGAGGTGGCGCAGCGCCCAGGCGACCATCCACCGGGAGACCCGGACGTCCTCGGCGCGGCCGATCCGTTCGCGGGCGGCGAGCGCCTGCTCGAAGGCCGTCAGGGCCGAGGGCCAGTCGCCGGCGTCGGCGTGCACCATCCCGATGTTGGTCAGCAGGGAGGCGTCCCAGTCGCGGGCCGCCGGGTCGCTGCTGCGCCGGGCGAGCTCCAGCGCGCGCTCGGTGGTCCGGAGCCGCTCGGCCGGCTCCGCCACGAGCGCGACCATGTGGACGGCGTCGACGACGAGCGCGTCGTCGGCGGCCGACGTCGCGGCCCGTTCCGCGGCCTCGAAGTGCGCTCGCGCCTCGTCGGGACGGCCGCTCGAGCGCAGCAGCCGGCCGCGCTCCAGCGCCACGTGGGCCGCCACCCGGTCGTCCCCGACCGGCACGCCGTCGAGGAGCGCGTGGCCGTCGTCGTAGCGCTCCTGGAGCCCGAGCGCCCGCGCGACCTGGGTCAGCAGCACAGCCCGCTCGGCACCTGCGGCGAGGTCCGCGGCCGCCCGGAACCGCTGCTCGGACCCCACCGGGTCCTCGAAGTCCCACAGGGCCCGCAGGTCGGTCATGGCCACATCGTCGCAATCCACGCGCCGCGGAGCGAGCCTGTCCGGGCCGGTCAGCGCCGGTCAGCGCCGCGCGGTCAGCCGTCGGCGCAGGTCGGCCTCGCGGGCCAGCCGGGCGGCGTCCCGGTCGCGCCGGGCGGCGACCACCGCCGCGAGGAACGCCTCCGGAGGGGTGCCGGGCGGAGGCGGCGGGGCGACGTGGGCGCTCACCGCGTCCGCGAGCCGGCCACCGACCTCGGCGCGCGACACCGGGTCGATCTGCGGGAGCCGGCCGAGGTACTGGCGCACCGCCAGGGCGAGCCCGGTGGGGAGGGACGACATGTCCGCGCCGGCGGCCCAGTGCGCGAGCTGCCGCGGCATCGGCACCGGCGGTGCCAGCTGCAGCCGGACCCGCTCCCGCACGACGTAGGTGCCGGCGGCGTAGTCCCCGAGCCGCTTGCTCCGCGGGCTGAGCAGCGCCGCGAAGAACGCGGGGCTGCCGAGGAAGACGTAGATCTCGACGACGCCGATGAGCGCCCGGACGAACGCGTGCTGGAAGGAGATGGGCCCCGCGTCGTCGCGGACCGTGCGCAGCCCGAAGCAGAGCTTGCCGACCGACTTGCCCCGCGTGAGCGTCTCGATGGCGGTGGGGTAGACGAGGAACGACACGATGATCGCGGCGAGCATCGCGACCTCGATCAGCGCCTCGTCGGTCGGCAGCGCGGCGACGACCAGGCCGATGACCAGGGCGATGAGGAGGGCGAAGGTGAGCGAGACGTCGATCAGGCCGGACGCGATCCGCGACCCGATGCTCGCCGGCGGCAGGTCGAGGGCGACCGCCTCTCCGGTGACCAGGTCGTCGGTCGTGAGCGTCGCGAACTCGTGGGCCGCCATGGTGCGGCCAGTGTAGGAGCCGGGCTCACCGGAGGGCGGCCAGGATCTCCGGCCAGCCCGCGAGCAGGATCGAGAAGTGGCGCTCCCGGTCGTCCGGCCAGGTGCGCACCGGGCAGCGGACGTCGTCGAGGCCGGCGTCCCAGGGTCGGAAGGTCAGGGCGGCGTCGCGGAGGTAACCGTCGTGGTCGGCGAGGGCCTCGCGGACCGAGGCCGCGACCTCAGCCGGTGTCCTCGTCGCCCTGAGCAGGGTGGCGTCGGCGGGCGGCAGGTCGGCGAGGAACCGGTCGCTGAGCGCGTGGTCGTCGGGGTCGTCGGGCCGGACCCGGGCGACCCACTCCTCGAGCTCGGGCCGGAACCGTGCGACGACCTCCTCGACCGTCCCGCGCTCCTGCCGGCGGCCGTCCGGGCCGGCGGCGAGCCCGAGGGCACGCACGCGATCGGGGTGCCGCGCCGCGCACACCAGCGCGTACGCCGTACCGACGGACATGCCGAGCGCGGCGAACCGGTCGATGCCGAGGAGGTCCGCGACCCGGACGGTGTCGTCGGCGACCGAGGACTGCGTCGAGGCGTGCCGCGTGGAGAGCCCGTAGCCGGGCCGGTTCACCGCGACCAGGCGCACGCCGAGCGCGGCGGCCGCAGGAGCGCCGGTCATCGCCGCGTGCCGCGTGTCCGGGCAGCCGTGGAAGAAGACGACCGCGGGGCCGTCGAGGCCGTTGTCCCAGTACTGCGCTGCCCGCCCGTCCGGGAGCGTGATGACCTCGCGCACGACCTGACCCTAGGCTCCGGGCATGGACCTCGACGCGTACGTCGCCGCGCACGGGTCCGAGTGGCGCCGGCTCGAGGTGCTGACGCGCAAGCGCCGGCTCAGCGGCGCGGAGTCCGACGAGCTGGTCGAGCGGTACCAGCAGGTCGCGACCCACCTGTCGGTCGTGCGCACCTCGGCGCCCGACCCGTCCCTCGTCGCCCACCTGTCCTCACTGCTCTCGCGGGCCCGCAACCGCGCCGTCGGCACGCGGACGGGCACGTGGCGCGGTGTTCGCTTGTTCTTCGTCGAGCGGTTCCCCGCCGCGCTCTACCGGCTGCGCTGGTGGTGGCTGGGCACCATGGCGGCCTGCGTCGTGGTGACCGCGGTGATGATGCTGTGGCTGCTGCAGCACCCGAACGTCGAGCAGAGCCTGCTGTCGCCCCGGGAGGTCGACCAGCTGGTGCAGCACGACTTCGAGGACTACTACAGCGAGTACGCCGCCAGCCACTTCGCCGCCCAGGTCTGGGTCAACAACGCCTGGGTGACCGCCCTCTGCCTGGCGCTCGGGGTGCTGGGCCTGCCGGTGGTCTACCTGCTCTTCTCGAACATCGAGAACCTGGCGATCATCGGCTCGATCATGATCCGGCACGGTCACGCGGGGCACTTCTGGGGCCTGATCCTCCCGCACGGGATGCTGGAGCTGACCGCGGTCTTCGTCGCCGGTGGCGTGGGGCTGCGGCTGTTCTGGTCGTGGATCGAGCCCGGGGCGCTGACCCGCGCACAGTCGCTCGCCCACGAGGGCCGCACCGCCGGCACCGTCGCCCTCGGGCTCGTGGCGGTGCTGTTCGTCAGCGGCTGCATCGAGGCCTTCGTGACGCCCTCGCCGCTGCCGACCTGGGCCCGCATCGGGATCGGCGTGCTGGCGGAGGCGACCTTCCTCGCCTACGTCTTCGTCCTGGGTCGTGCCGCCCACCACCGGGGGCTCACCGGGGACATCGACGACGCGCTTCTCGAGGACCGGGTCGCGACCCAGGCCTGAGGGCGCCGCCCGTCACAGCAGCCCGCGCGCCTTGAGCGCCAGGTAGTGGTCGGCCAGCGCGGGCGGCAGCTGGTCGGCGTCGGCGTCGACGACGTCCACGCC
This sequence comes from Nocardioides sp., assembly GCF_044226305.1. Classification (GTDB taxonomy): domain Bacteria; phylum Actinomycetota; class Actinomycetes; order Propionibacteriales; family Nocardioidaceae; genus Nocardioides. The sequence continues at coordinate 58,430 of NZ_JBGAHF010000022.1, forward strand.
CAGGGCCCGCAGCAGGCCGGCGGTGTAGGCCCGACGACCGATGGCCTGCGCGGCGGCTGCGGCGTCGTACACCTCGTCCAGCGTGGCGTGGCTCGACGCCAGCTCCTCCAGCGCGGGGTCGCGCACCGAGGCGAGCACGACCCGGTGGTGGCGGGTGAGCGAGGGCAGCACGGGGAGCAGCCCCTCCTCGACCGCGGCCGGCTCGAGCGGGGTCAGCAGCACCACGAGCGCTCGCTGGCGCCCGAGCGCGGTGACCGCCCCGGCGAGCGTGCTCCAGTCCGCCTCGGCGATCACGGGCTGCAGGTCCGCCATCACCTCCTGCAGGTGGGCGGCGACGTCGCGCGCTCCGGCCGCCCGCAGCCGGGCCCGCACGCGGCGGTCGCCGGCCACGAGGTCGACCCGGTCGCCGGCCCGGGCCGCGAGCGCCGCGAGCAGCAGCGCGGCGTCCATCGCGGAGTCCAGGCGCGGTACGTCGCCGACCCGGCCGGCCGAGGTGCGGGAGGTGTCGAGCACCAGCACGACGCGCCGGTCCCGCTCCGGCTGCCAGGTGCGCACCACGACGGTCCGGCTGCGTGCGCTCGCGCGCCAGTCGATGGACCGGACGTCGTCGCCGCGCACGTACTCCCGCAGCGAGTCGAACTCGGTGCCCTGCCCGCGGACCCGCACGGCCGCCCGGCCGTCGAGCTCGCGCAGCCGGGCCAGGCGGCTGGGCAGGTGCTTGCGGGAGTCGAACGGCGGCAGCGACCGCACCGCACCGGGGACGTCGCGGGTGCGCTGGCGGGCGGCGAGGCCGAGCGGCCCGCGCAGCCGCACGGTGACCCCCGTCGCGCGCAGGTCGCCGCGGCGGCGGGGCAGCAGCGGGGTGCGCAGCACCACGCGGTCGCCGGCGCCCAGGGCCAGCCGGTGCCGGTTGCCGGAGGCGCCGGCGGTCGGCTGCCACGCGTCCCGGAGCACTCCGCGGGCCCGCCGGCTGCCCGAGCTGGTGACGACGAGCCGGGTCTCCGTGGGGTGCCCGAGGCGCACCGCCCCGACCTCGGGCCGCTCGACCTGCAGGGTCGAGGGCGCCGGCGCGAGCAGCAGGTCCACGCCGACCAGGAGCGCCACGGCCAGCACCCACAGCCACACCGTCCCGGTGGACGGGCGCAGCACGACCGGCACCACCCCCAGGAGGAGCAGCAGCGGGACCCGGCCGGAGATCGTCATGGTCGTCGCGGACCCGTCATCGCGGCACCGCGACCGAGCCGAGCGCGGAGACCAGGACCTGCGCCACGTCGACCCCCTCGAGCTCGGCCTCGGGTCGCAGCCCCAGCCGGTGCACGAGGGTCGCGTGGGCCAGCGCCTTGACGTCGTCGGGCGTCACGAAGTCGCGACCGGTCAGCCAGGCCCAGGCGCGGGCCGAGCGCAGCAGCGCGGTCGCCCCGCGCGGGCTGACCCCGAGGCTCAGCGACGGCGACTCCCGGGTCGCCCGCGCGATGTCGACGACGTACCCGGCGACCTCGGGACTGACCTGGACCCGGCCCACCGCCGCCCGGCCCGCGGCGATGTCCTCGGCCCCCGCGACCGGACGTACGCCGGCGGCCGCGACGTCGCGCGGGTCGAAGCCGTCGGCGTGCCGGCGGACGATCTCGAGCTCGGCGGCGCGGTCCGGGATCGGCAGCACCACCTTGAGCAGGAACCGGTCGAGCTGGGCCTCCGGGAGCGGGTAGGTGCCCTCGTACTCGACCGGGTTCTGCGTCGCGGCGACGAGGAACGGCCGGGGGAGCGGGCGCGAGACGCCGTCGACCGACACCTGGCCCTCCTCCATCGCCTCGAGCAGCGCCGACTGCGTCTTCGGCGGGGTCCGGTTGATCTCGTCGGCGAGCAGCAGGTTGGTGAAGATCGGCCCCTCCCGGAAGCTCAGCTCGCCCCGGTGGCTGTCGATCACCATCGAGCCGGTGATGTCGCCCGGCATCAGGTCGGGGGTGAACTGCACCCGCCGGGTGTCGACCGACAGCGCGCCGGCCAGGGTCCGGACCAGCAGCGTCTTGGCGACGCCGGGCACGCCCTCCATCAGCACGTGGCCCCCGCACAGCAGGGCGACGAGCAGGCCGGAGACGGCGGCGTCCTGGCCGACGACGGCCTTGGCGACCTCGGTGCGGACGGCGGCGAGCCGTTCGCGTGCCGCGTCGGGGGAGATCTCGGTCATGGTCGGCGTACCTCTCTGTCGAGCTCGGCCAGGCTGCTGGCCAGGGTGATCAGGTCCTGGTCGGACGCAGGGTCCGGGGCGCGGGGGCCGAGCAGGGCGTCGACCTCGGCCGCAGGGCGTCCGGTGTGGCGGGCGAGCTCGCGCACCAGGGCGTCGGGGTCCACGCGCGCGCCGAGGCCGAGCCGGTCGGCAGCCCGCTGCCGGGCGGCGGCGCGCAGCACCCCGGCGGCGTGCGCCCGGTCACCGGCGCGCCGGTAGAGGCGCCCGCGGCTGCGGGTCGTCTCGACGGCCTTGACGACCACGGGCAGCGGCTCGACGGCGAGCGGCCCGAGGCGCCGGGCCCGCCACAGCATCAGGGCGAGCACCGCGACCGCGCCGAGGACCAGGCTGGGCCGGAGCCAGTCCGGCAGCAGGGTGCTGAGGCTCACGCCGTCGCCGGCGACCAGGTCGTCGAGGGTGGGGACGTACCAGACGAGGCGGTCGGTACCGCCCAGCAGGCGCAGCGCGACCGCGGCGTCGTCGGCGCGCAGCACCTGGTCGTTGGAGAGCACGTCGCCCGCGCCCAGCAGCACCAGCCCCGGCCGTGGCTCGGCGACGAGCGACCCGTGCTGACCGGTGAAGCAGCCGTCGTCGACGGGGTACTCCAGGGCCGTGTCGACCACGAGGTCGAGCCCGTCGAGCGTCGGCTCCGCGCAGTCCGCGGGCCGGGGGTCGTCCAGGGCCACGCGGTACGGCGGCGCCGAGACCCCCAGCGCCCGGGTGGTGCCCGGTCCCGGCTCCACGACCACGAGGCGGCCCTCGGCCGTGTCGTCGCGCAGCCGGCTGATCGTGCTGCGCCCGAGCAGCTCGCTCGACGTGACGACGACGGTCGTGTCCGCGTCCACCCCGGCGCGGTCGAGCCCGTCCGCGTCGCGGACGACGGTGACGTCGACGCCCTGGTCGGCCAGGACCCGGGCCACGGCCTGGGCGCCCGCGGGGGCCGGGTTGTCGGGGTCCAGGCGGGCGCCCGTGCTCGCACCCCGGCCGGTCAGCGCCACGACCGCCACCGCCACCACCAGGCCGGCGAGGACGACGACCGTCGCCCGGTGCCGGCGCAGCCAGGCGCTCACGTGCGCCCGGCCAGGGCGTCGTCGAGCCCGAGGACCTCGGCCGCCTGCTGCGGCGTGGCCGGCCGGTCGCCGTACCGGACCTCGTCGAAGAGGGTGGCGGTGCGGTCGACCCGGCCGCGGGCGTCGGGGTGCGCGGCGCCCACGGCGCGCGCGACCTCGTGGGCGGTGGCGCCCGGGAGGTCGTCGAGCCGGCCGCGCTCGACCTGGCGCACGGCGAGCGCCCGGAAGCCGTCGACCACCGCGTCGGCGTTGCGTCCCTCGGCCAGCGCCTGCTCGGCACGCCGGCGCAGCTCCGCCGCCGTCAGCACCTCGTGCTCGCCGACCACCGCCCGGTCCCGTCCCGCCCGGGCGGTCCGGCGGGCGCGGCTGAGCAGCCAGCCCAGCCCGAGCGCCAGCAGCAGGAACGCCACCATCGCCGCGAACGTCGAGAGCGGCGGTGCGCCCGACGCGGCGTCGACGGTGCCGTTGACGAACCGGTCCAGCCAGTCGAGCAGCTGCTGGACGACGTCGTGGCGGTGGTACTCGGGCCGGACCAGCTCCTGCTCGAGCAGGCGACGCGCCTCGTCGGGGGAGGGGTCGAGGGGCGGCTGGCTCACGAGATCCCGGCCTGCGCCATCAGCTCGACGTCGTACGCCTCCTTGCGCATCCGCTGGTCGAGGTACTGCAGCGAGCTGACCGCGGCGCTGAACGGGGTGACGAACGCGGTCTGGACGACGGAGCCGAGCGCGGTGAGGACCACCGTCGTCAGCGCGAGGTACTGGCTGTCGGGGACGACGACGCCGACCACCTGCGCGGCGATCGAGAACGGCAGCGACAGGAAGCTGCCGGCGATGCCGGTGATGATCGCGGTCAGCAGGCCGATGCCGAGGGTGCGCCAGAACTGCTTCCGGGTCAGCCGGAACCCGCGGCCGATCGCCGCGAGGATGCCGGTCCGCTCGATCATCAGGGCCGGCACCGGCAGGTAGTAGACCCGCACCCACCACCACACCGCCAGCGCGAGGAACGCGGGCACGGTCACCAGCCCGAAGACCACCACGAACCAGGTCGGCATCAGGAGGGCGACGGCGACCCAGAGGCCGACGTAGACGACGAGGGCACCGAAGGCCATCAGCCCGAGCACGACGGCCAGGCCGACCAGGCGCCACCGCGAGCCGCGGGTCTCGGCCCAGGCCTCGCCGAGCGAGAGGCGGCGGCCGATCGCCGCCGCGGCGACGACACGGGCGACCATGCCGGTCACGAGGAGCAGGCCGATGCCCTGCAGCAGGGTGCCGACCAGGAGCGAGCCGCTGGTGCCCACGACCGCGAGCGCCTCGCCGGTGGAGACACCCGAGGTGCCGTCGGAGGTGAGGTCGACGGCGAAGGTGAGCACCGCCGTGAGCAGCACCGGGAGCGACATCGAGACGGCCGCGACGAGGACGGCGGAGCCCACGGTCGCCCGGGGGTTGAACCGGATGATGCGGAAGGCGGCGTCGTACATGTCCCCCAGGCCCAGGGGCCGCAGCGGGATCGCCCCGGGCTTGTGCGCGGCGCCGAGCATCCCGGGCGGCATCCCGGGCGGCATCCCCGGCCACGTGCCGGGCGGCATCCCCGGCGGCATCCCCGGCGGTACGCCGGGTGCCCCGGTCTGCGGCGCGGGACCCCAGCCGGGCCGCGGCGGGGGTGGCGGCGGCTGCCACCCGGGCGGGGGCGGGCTGCCGGACGGCGGACCTCCCGGCGGCGGGTAGGCGGTGTCCCCGGGCACGGGGAGACCCTAGCCCGTCACGGTCGCGCTCAGCGCTGCGCGAACCCGCTCGGGAGCACGCACTCGGCGTCCAGCCCGAGGACGTGGTTGAGCCGGCCGAAGGCGAGCCACGAGCCGAGGCACATCGTCAGCTCGACGATCTCCTGGTCGGTGTACTCGGCCTTCATCCGGGTCCAGAACCCCGGGTCGAGACCCTCGTGGTCGAGGGCGTAGCGCTCGGCGTACTCGGCCGCGAGGCGGGTCCGCTCGTCGAAGGCCGAGGTCGTGCGCCACGCCGTGACGGACTCCGGGAAGGAGTCCTCGACGGTGACGCCGTCGCGCTCGGTGCGCCAGTCCTGGCAGAACAGGCAGCCGTTGACCTGGGCGATCCGCAGCCGGGCCGCCTCGAACTCGCGCAGGCCCAGCGTGGAGTGCTCGTAGACACTCATGGAGAACCGGGAGGCGGCCACGCCGATGTGCGGGACCATCTCCCCCCACACGTGCATGATGGGGTCGACGCCCTCGGGCAGGTCGATGATCATGCGGAACCGTAACCGGTCCCGCAGGGCCCCGTCCCGGCGACTCGACGTGCTCGTCCAGCCGGATTTGGCCTGCCGGGCGTTCTCTGCCAAGATAGTCCGGTTGCTCCGGCGGGTTGCCGGGGTGCGCCACACCTTGACTGTTGAATCGGCGTTTCCCGAGGGTTCAGTGGTCCGGCGTGCGGCCGCACCGAACCTGGAGACCCGATGAGCCCGGCCCCTTGACGGGGGATCCGGGCGCCACCGACACCACGAGATCCCCAGCGGTTCGTGTTGTGCCACCAGGCCCGACACGCCCGACCGCGGGGGTCGGCGAGGGAGCGGGGGAGTGACGGGGACCGACTCAAGCCGGAGGACGTCCCGGACAACGCACGCGGTACTGAACGAGTGAGGACGAGAGAGACCTATGGCGGGACAGAAGATCCGCATCAGGCTCAAGGCCTATGACCACGAGGTGATCGACACCTCGGCGCGCAAGATCGTGGACACGGTGACCCGCACGGGCGCCAAGGTCGCCGGCCCGGTGCCGCTGCCGACCGAGAAGAACGTGTACTGCGTCATCCGCTCGCCCCACAAGTACAAGGACTCCCGCGAGCACTTCGAGATGCGCACCCACAAGCGCCTCATCGACATCATCGACCCCACGCCGAAGACCGTCGACTCGCTGATGCGGCTCGACCTGCCTGCCGGCGTCGACATCGAGATCAAGCTCTGAGGTCTGACATGAGCACATTCGAACGCAACGTGAAGGGGCTGCTGGGCACCAAGCTCGGCATGACCCAGGTCTGGGACGAGAACAACCGCGTCGTCCCGGTGACCGTCGTCGCCGCGGGCACGAACATCGTGACCCAGGTCCGCACCCCCGAGACCGACGGCTACAACGCCATCCAGGTCGGGTTCGGCGAGATCGACGGCCGCAAGGTCACCAAGCCGCAGGCGGGCCACTTCGTGAAGGCCGGGGTCACCCCGCGCCGCCACGTGGTCGAGATCCGCACCGCGCTCGCTACGGACTACACCGTCGGCCAGGAGCTGTCGGTCGACACCTTCGCCGCCGGTGAGGAGATCGACGTGACAGGGACCAGCAAGGGCAAGGGCTTCGCCGGTGTCATGAAGCGGCACGGCTTCGCCGGTGTCTCCGCGTCCCACGGTGCCCACCGCAACCACCGCAAGCCGGGCTCGATCGGCGCCTGCGCGACCCCCGGTCGCGTGTTCAAGGGTGTCCGGATGGCCGGCCGCATGGGTTCGGACACGGTCACCACCCAGAACGTCACCGTCCACGCCGTCGACACCGAGAAGGGCCTCATCCTGCTCAAGGGCGCCGTTCCCGGCCCCAAGGGCGGCCTCGTGGTCCTCCGCTCGGCCGCCAAGAAGACGCAGGAGGTCTGAGCATGGCGACCACCGACAAGGCTCCCGCGAAGAAGACTGCCGCGAAGAAGACCAGCGCCCCCAAGAAGGCGAAGGTCGACCTGCCCGCGGAGATCTTCGACGTCGAGGTCAACGTCCCCCTGATCCACCAGGTCGTCGTGGCCCAGCAGGCCGCTGCGCGCCAGGGCACGCACGCCACCAAGACCCGCGGCGAGGTCCGCGGCGGTGGCCGCAAGCCCTACAAGCAGAAGGGCACCGGCCGCGCCCGTCAGGGCTCGACCCGCGCGCCGCAGTTCGCCGGCGGTGGCACCGTCCACGGCCCGCAGCCGCGCAAGTACGACCAGCGCACGCCCAAGAAGATGAAGGCCGCCGCCCTCCGCGGTGCCCTCTCGGACCGGGCCCGCAACGACCGCATCCACGTGGTGGAGTCGCTGATCAGCACCGAGGCGCCGTCGACCCGCACCGCGATCGCGGCGCTGGCGACCATCTCGGAGCGTCACAACTTCCTCGTGGTGCTCGAGCGGACCGACACCGTCACCTGGCTCTCGCTGCGCAACGCGCCCGAGGTGCACATCGTGGCGGTCGACCAGCTGAACACCTACGACGTGCTGGCCTCCGACGACGTCGTCTTCACGCAGGGCGCCTACGACGCCTTCGTGAGCGGCGCCGGCAAGGCCACCGAGGAGGCGGCGAAGTGAGCACCCTGCACAAGGACCACCGCGACATCCTGCTCGCCCCGGTCGTGTCCGAGAAGAGCTACGGCCTGCTCGACGCGAACAAGTACACCTTCCTGGTGCACCCCGACGCGAACAAGACCGAGATCAAGATCGCGGTCGAGAAGGTGTTCAACGTCAAGGTGACGTCGGTCAACACGATCAACCGCCCCGGCAAGACGCGCCGCACCCGCAACGGCATCGGCAAGCGCAAGGACACCAAGCGCGCGATCGTCAGCCTCGCCGAGGGCGACCGCATCGACATCTTCGGGGGTCCGGTCTCCTGACCGGGCGCGTGGAAGAGGACTGAGAAGACATGGCAATCCGCAAGTACAAGCCGACTACCCCGGGCCGTCGCGGCTCGTCGGTCGCCGACTTCGTCGAGATCACCCGGACCACCCCGGAGAAGTCGCTGACGCGTCCGCTGCCCAAGAAGGGCGGCCGCAACAACCAGGGCCGGATCACCACCCGGCACCAGGGCGGCGGTCACAAGCGTGCCTACCGGATCATCGACTTCCGTCGCTACGACAAGGACGGCGTGCCGGCCAAGGTCGCGCACATCGAGTACGACCCGAACCGCACCGCCCGGATCGCGCTCCTGCACTACGTCGACGGCGAGAAGCGCTACATCATCGCGCCGAAGGACCTCACGCAGGGCACCCGGGTCGAGTCCGGCCCGAACGCCGACATCAAGCCCGGCAACAACCTGCCGCTGCGCAACATCCCCGTCGGTACGACCATCCACTGCGTCGAGCTGCGGCCCGGCGGCGGTGCGAAGATCGCCCGTTCGGCCGGCAACAGCGCCCAGCTGGTCGCCCGTGAGGGCAGCCGCGCGACGCTGCGCATGCCCTCCGGCGAGATGCGCTTCGTCGACGTGCGCTGCCGCGCCACCGTCGGCGAGGTCGGCAACGCCGAGCAGTCGAACATCAACTGGGGCAAGGCCGGCCGCATGCGGTGGAAGGGCAAGCGCCCGACCGTCCGCGGTGTGGTCATGAACCCGGTCGACCACCCGCACGGTGGTGGCGAGGGCAAGACCTCCGGTGGTCGCCACCCGGTCTCGCCGTGGGGCAAGCCCGAGGGCCGCACGCGCAAGCGCAAGGCCTCCGACTCCCAGATCATCCGCCGTCGCAAGTCCGGCAAGGGTAGGAAGTAACAGACAATGCCTCGCAGCCTGAAGAAGGGCCCCTTCGTCGACGACCACCTGCAGAAGAAGGTGGACGCCGAGAACGAGAAGGGCACGCACAACGTCATCAAGACCTGGTCGCGCCGCTCGATGATCGTGCCGGACATGATCGGTCACACCATCGCCGTCCACGACGGCCGCAAGCACGTGCCGGTCTTCGTCACCGACGCGATGGTCGGTCACAAGCTCGGGGAGTTCGCTCCCACCCGCACCTACCGCGGGCACGTCAAGGAAGACCGGAAGGGGCGCCGTCGATGAGCACCACCGACCGCCAGCGCGTCAGCGCGCGCCGTGCGTCGCTGCTCGGCGACCAGCCGGGTGCGTTCGCCAGCGCCCGCTACACGCGGATCACCCCGATGAAGGCCCGCCGTGTCGTCGACATGGTCCGCGGCCTGCCCGTCGACGACGCCCTGTCGCTGCTGCAGTTCGCACCGCAGGCCGCGTCCGAGACCGTCTACAAGGTGCTGGAGAGCGCCGTCGCCAACGCCGAGACCAACGAGGGTCTCGACCGCGGTGACCTGGTCGTCTCCGTCGCCCAGGTGGACGAGGGCCCGACGATGAAGCGCTGGCGCCCGCGCGCCCAGGGCCGTGCGACCCGGATCAACAAGCGGACCAGCCACATCACGCTGGTCGTGCAGCCGGCCGAGATCGCCGCGGCTGCCAAGAAGGGTGGAAAGAAGTAATGGGTCAGAAGATCAACCCGAACGGCTTCCGCCTCGGCATCTCGACCGACCACAAGAGCCGTTGGTACGCCGACAAGCTCTACAAGTCGTACGTCGGCGAGGACGTCGCCATCCGCAAGCTGCTCTCCAAGGGCATGGAGCGGGCCGGCATCGCCAAGGTCGAGATCGAGCGGACCCGTGACCGGGTGCGGGTGGACATCCACACCGCACGCCCGGGCATCGTCATCGGTCGCCGTGGCGCCGAGGCCGACCGGATCCGTGGCGAGCTCGAGAAACTCACCGGCAAGCAGGTCCAGCTGAACATCCTCGAGGTCAAGAACCCCGAGATCGACGCCCAGCTCGTTGCGCAGGGCGTGGCCGAGCAGCTCTCGGGCCGCGTGCAGTTCCGCCGTGCGATGCGCAAGGCCATGCAGACCGCGATGCGGTCCGGTGCCAAGGGCATCCGGATCCAGTGCTCGGGCCGCCTCAACGGCGCCGAGATGTCGCGCACCGAGTTCTACCGCGAGGGTCGCGTCCCGCTGCACACCCTGCGTGCCGACATCGACTACGGCTTCTACGAGGCCCGGACGACGTTCGGTCGCATCGGCGTCAAGGTGTGGATCTACAAGGGCGAGGTCGCCGGCACCCGTGCCGAGCGCCAGGCCCAGGCCGCTGCGCGCGCCGGTGTCCCCGGTCGCGGTGGCCGCCCGCAGCGTGGTGGCGACCGCCCGAGCCGCGGCTCCCGCGGCGACCGCCCGACGCGTGCGGACCGCACCGACGCCGCTCCCGCGGCGGACGCCCCGGCCGAGGCTGCGGCTCCCGCCGCCGAGACCCCGAAGGAGGCCTGAGCCATGTTGATGCCCCGTCGTGTCAAGCACCGCAAGCAGCACCACCCCAAGCGGACCGGTGCGGCCAAGGGCGGTACCCGCCTCGCGTTCGGCGACTTCGGGATCCAGGCGATCGAGGGTCACTACGTGACCAACCGCCAGATCGAGTCCGCGCGTATCGCGATGACCCGTCACATCAAGCGCGGCGGCAAGGTGTGGATCAACATCTACCCCGACCGCCCGCTGACCAAGAAGCCGGCTGAGACCCGCATGGGTTCCGGCAAGGGCTCGCCCGAGTGGTGGGTCGCGAACGTCAAGCCCGGCCGCGTCATGTTCGAGCTCTCCGGTGTCACCGAGGACGTCGCCCGCGAGGCGATGCGCCGCGCGATGCACAAGCTCCCCATGAAGTGCCGGTTCGTCTCCCGTGAGGCAGGTGAGTTCTGATGGCCACGAAGGCGCACGAGCTCGACGAGCTCAATGCCGTCGACCTCGAGGCCCGTCTCCGCGAGGCGAAGGAGGAGCTGTTCAACCTCCGCTTCCAGTCGGCCACCGGCCAGCTGGAGAGCCACGGCCGGCTCCGCACGGTCAAGAAGGACATCGCCCGGATCTACACCGTGGTGCGTGAGCGCGAGCTCGGCATCCGGACCACGCCGGGCTCGAGCAACGAGGACGGTGCCGCATGAGCGAGCAGACTGCTGAGCGGAACTCCCGCAAGGTCCGTGAGGGCCTGGTCGTCAGCGACAAGATGGACAAGACCGTCGTCGTGTCCGTCGAGGACCGCGTGAAGCACGCCCTGTACGGCAAGGTGCTGCGCCGCACGTCGAAGCTGAAGGCCCACGACGAGTCGAACAGCTGCGGCATCGGCGACCGGGTCCTGCTCATGGAGACCCGTCCGCTGTCGGCCACCAAGCGCTGGCGCGTCGTCGAGATCCTCGAGAAGGCCAAGTAACCCTCGTCCGCCCCCGGGCGGGCACCCCACCCAGTTCGGCAAGGCTCCGCGCCCGTGAGGCGCTGAGAACCAGCTCGACAACCAGGAGAAACTGATGATCCAGCAGGAGTCGCGACTCAAGGTCGCCGACAACACCGGTGCGAAGGAGATCCTCTGCATCCGTGTCCTCGGTGGCTCGGGTCGGCGCTACGCCGGTATCGGCGACGTCATCGTCGCCACCGTGAAGGACGCGATCCCCGGTGGCAACGTCAAGAAGGGCGACGTCGTCAAGGCCGTGATCGTGCGCACCGTCAAGGAGCGTCGCCGCCCCGACGGCTCGTACATCCGCTTCGACGAGAACGCCGCCGTCATCCTCAAGAACGACGGCGAGCCGCGAGGCACCCGCATCTTCGGTCCCGTGGGCCGTGAGCTGCGCGAGAAGAAGTTCATGAAGATCATCTCGCTCGCGCCGGAGGTGCTCTGAGCCATGGGGAAGAACAGCGTGAACATCAAGAAGGGCGACACCGTCAAGGTGATCGCCGGCAAGGACAAGGGTGCCGAGGGCCGGGTCATCCAGGTGCTCCGTGAGGAGCAGCGGGTGATCGTCGAGGGCGTGAACCGCGTCAAGCGGCACACCAAGGTCGTCAACCAGGGCGGCCGCGCCGGCACCACCGGCGGGATCATCACCACCGAGGCGCCCATCCACGTGTCCAACGTGATGCTCGTCGACGGTGGCGGCGTGACCCGCATCGGCTTCCGTCGCGACAAGGTCACCAAGCGCCGTCCCGACGGCTCGACCTACGAGGCGGAGCGCTCCGTGCGCATCTCCCGCAAGACCGGCAAGGAGATCTGATGACCGAGACCCAGACCACTGCCTCCGCGGCGGTCACCCCGCGTCTGAAGACCCGCTACCGCGAGGAGATCCTCCCCGCGCTGCGGTCGGAGTTCGACATCGCGAACGTCATGCAGGTGCCCGGCCTGACCAAGATCGTGGTCAACATGGGCGTCGGCGAGGCGGCCCGCGACTCGAAGCTGATCGAGGGCGCCGTCAAGGACCTCACCGCGATCACCGGCCAGAAGCCGCTGGTGACCAAGGCCCGGAAGTCGATCGCGCAGTTCAAGCTGCGCGAGGGCATGCCGATCGGTGCGCACACCACGCTGCGCGGCGACCGGATGTGGGAGTTCCTCGACCGGCTGCTGTCGCTCGCGCTGCCGCGCATCCGCGACTTCCGCGGGCTGAACCCGAACCAGTTCGACGGCCGGGGCAACTACACCTTCGGCCTGACCGAGCAGGTCATGTTCCACGAGATCAACCAGGACCGGATCGACCGGTCGCGAGGCATGGACATCACGATCGTGACGACCGCCCCCAACGACGAGCAGGGTCGCGCGCTGCTGAAGCAGCTCGGCTTCCCGTTCAAGGAGAACTGACATGGCGAAGACCGCTCTGAAGGTCAAGGCCGCTCGCAAGCCGAAGTTCGCGGTGCGGGGCTACACCCGGTGCCAGCGCTGCGGCCGGCCGAAGGCCGTCTACCGCAAGTTCGGCCTGTGCCGCATCTGCCTGCGGGAGATGGCGCACCGCGGCGAGCTGCCCGGCGTCACCAAGTCCTCCTGGTAATCACTCACACACGTTGAAGGTCGGCCCGCGGAGTCGGACCGAAACCACGACGAGAAAGAACGCATCATGACGATGACTGACCCGATCGCAGACATGCTCACCCGTCTGCGCAACGCCAACCAGGCGTACCACGACGCCGTGTCCATGCCGTACAGCAAGCTGAAGCAGGGCGTGGCCGAGATCCTCCAGCAGGAGGGCTACATCACCTCCTTCGAGGTGCAGGAGCCGGCCGAGGGCGAGGTGGGCAAGACGCTCACCATCACCCTGAAGTACGGCCGCAACCGGGAGCGCTCCATCGCGGGCGTCCGCCGCATCAGCAAGCCGGGCCTGCGGGTCTACGCCAAGCACACGGGTCTCCCGAAGGTGCTCGGCGGACTGGGCGTCGCGATCATCTCGACGAGCCAGGGCCTGCTCACCGACCGCCAGGCCAACCAGAAGGGCGTGGGTGGGGAAGTCCTCGCCTACGTCTGGTGACCACGAGAACTGCGAAGGAGTAGAAGAGCATGTCGCGCATTGGCAAGCTTCCGATCGCGGTCCCGTCTGGCGTGGACGTGGCGATCGAAGGTCCGAAGGTGACCGTCAAGGGCCCGAAGGGGACCCTGAGCCACACCGTGGCCGCGCCCATCATCGTCGAGCAGAGCGACGGCGTCCTCGACGTCAAGCGTCCTGACGACGAGCGCCAGAGCAAGGCCCTCCACGGCCTGACCCGCACCCTGGTCAACAACATGGTCGTCGGCGTGACCGACGGCTACGAGAAGAAGCTCGAGATCGTGGGCGTCGGCTACCGCGTCCTGTCCAAGGGCCCGACCCAGCTGGAGTTCCAGCTCGGGTACTCGCACCCGATCACGTTCAACGCCCCCGAGGGGATCACCTTCACGGTGGACGGCCCGACCCGCCTCGGCGTGCAGGGCATCGACAAGCAGCTCGTCGGCGAGGTTGCCGCGAACATCCGCAAGCTGCGCAAGCCCGAGCCCTACAAGGGCAAGGGCGTTCGCTACGCGGGTGAGCACATCCGCCGCAAGGTCGGAAAGGCTGGTAAGTGATCATGGCGATCTCGCTGTCGAACAACAAGCACACCTCGGCACGGACGAAGTCGCGTCTGCGTCGCCAGGTCCGCGGTCGCAAGAAGCTCTCGGGCACCCCGGAGCGTCCGCGCCTGGTCGTCACCCGTTCGTCGAAGCACATCACCGTCCAGGTCGTCGACGACCTGGCCGGCAAGACGCTGGCCTCGGCCTCCACCATGGAGGCGGACCTGCGCGGCTTCGAGGGCGACAAGACGGCCAAGGCCAAGAAGGTCGGCGAGCTCGTCGCCGAGCGTGCCAAGTCGGCCGGCGTCGAGGGCGTCGTCTTCGACCGGGCCGGCAACAAGTACCACGGCCGCATCGCGGCCCTGGCCGACGGCGCCCGCGAGGGCGGCCTCAGCTTCTGATCGCAAGATACGCAAGAGAGAGAAGAGGAACAGTCTCATGAGCGGAGCCCAGCGCGGACAGCGTGGTGGCGAGCGCCGTGGTGGACGCGACGACCGTCGCGGCCAGGGTGCGGAGAAGACCGCCTACATCGAGCGCGTCGTTGCGATCAACCGTGTCGCCAAGGTCGTGAAGGGTGGTCGTCGCTTCAGCTTCACCGCCCTCGTGGTCGTGGGCGACGGTGACGGTCTCGTCGGCGTCGGCTACGGCAAGGCCAAGGAGGTCCC
>NZ_JBGAHF010000038.1:0-6998 GCF_044226305.1 Nocardioides sp.
ACCCACCCCGGCTGCGACGCACCACCGTGGCGCTGCCACGCCCACCACGACCTCGAATGGTCCAACGGCGGCCCCACCGACCTCGCCAACGGACGACTCCTCTGCCCCCGCCACCACCACCTCCACCACCGCCACCAGCCGAACAAGCCCGGCTACCACCCACGCACGTAGGCGCTTGTCGAGTCACCGTCAGGAAGTCGTGGCCCGCACCGTGCACTGGATGCTCGCCAGTCCCGGCCCGGCCCGGCTGCGCGCCCGGTACGACGAATGAGGGTCAGGCCCCGCCCGCACGTACGCTCTCGCCGTGCCTGACCGACAGCCGACCAAGCGAGCCTTGTCCCGGACCCTCCCCCGGCTGCGGCGACTCGTCGTCGCGACGGCCTGCGCGGCGGCCATCGCCGCTAGCGTCACGCTCGTCACGACGTCTGCGGCACCGGCCTCGGCGGCCACCGACGGGCTCTCGTCCCCCGACGGCGTCCTCTATCAGGAGTGCGTGAAGCACCCCTACCGGTACTCGGTCACCGTCCCCGACGGCTACGACTACGAGATGACCATCGACGCCAAGGCGATCGGCCCAGCCGGGTACGTCGCCGAGGACGACTTCCGCTACATCACCTCC
This sequence comes from Nocardioides sp., assembly GCF_044226305.1. Classification (GTDB taxonomy): domain Bacteria; phylum Actinomycetota; class Actinomycetes; order Propionibacteriales; family Nocardioidaceae; genus Nocardioides. Next base: position 620 of record NZ_JBGAHF010000038.1, read on the forward strand.
ACGAGCGGCACCGCCTCGATGCTGTTCTGCGGCGACGAGAAGGCAGGCCGTTACCTCCTCGAAGCAGAGGTCGAAGCCTGCGACGAGAGCTACAACTGCGACACCATCACGCTGCCATCCGCCCGGTTCAGGATGCGCGAGGCACGCACCCGGACCACCCTCGTCATCAAGCCCCTCAGGCCCAGGTTCAACGAGGTGGTCCGGCTGGTCACCACCAGCAGGGAGGAGCGATCCGGCGGCTATGCCCCGGCGATCTACGCCCCGGTCGGCCTCGAGCTCCGCGCCCAGCACCGGTGGACCAACGTGAAGGCCGCCAAGGCGCGCACCGACCGTCACGGCAGGTCCGTGACCCGCCTCCGCTGGAACGTCCGTCGACCCCTCACGATCCGCGCCATCACGCTGCCCTCCAACCACGGAGCCGGGTCTGCTTCCGCGGCTCGGACCGTCCGGACCCGGTAGGCGGACCCCGGCCCCCCGGGGGCCAGGATGCCCACCATCGGCCCGGGTGGCTCGATCGCGGCTTCCCTCACCGCCACGGGGTCGACCATGGTTCCCGGGCGGGTCGGGACGTTGGTCCCTCGTCCCCACCGGTGTCCTGGGGGGAGCGTCGAGCCATGGGGTTACAGCTGCAGATCGCTGAACGTACAACGGGCTCCTGGCTGTGCATGGTGGCCGGCTGCGGGTACGACGAGCACCTGTGTTTCGACGAGGCGCTGCCGCACCTCCAGACCGAGGCCGCCGGCCTGGAGGACGTCGACCTGTGGGTCCGGTTCGCCGACGGTGTCACGGAGAAGCTCGCGGTCGTCGCTCCGGTCGTGCCGACCCGCGCCGGCACCTGACCCGTTCGCCGAGGCAGCGCGGCAGTCAGACAGCGACCGAGCCGAGGTGGGAGTCATGGCTCGCCGATGATCTGGGGTCCTCGACGGGCCGTCGACGCCCATCGTGGTGGTCGCGTGGCGCGGTCCGGCGACACGTTCGCGCGGACAGATGGGTCTGCACGTTCCAGGGCTCTGGCCGGTCGAGTCCAGCGTGCAGGCGGCCCGTCGGCCGGTCTACCGTCCGAGAAAGGCTGCGGCCGGCGCCTACTCCCACGTCCTCAGGTGACGCTGGCCGCAGTCAGTCGGGTGCGTACGTCGGCGGTGCGCGCGTTCCCGACTCCGACGATGGCGGTCGCGACGTGACCGTCCGCGAACGCGTCGAACTGGCGTGCGCGCTCATCCAGGGCGATCGCGGCGCTGTCGCCGCGCAGGAGGTAGGCGCGTAGCAGGTAGGCGCGCGGCGTGAAACGGGCCGACGCCATCACCGCGTCCACGCCTCGGCCCGGCACGTCACCGGTCGCTCAGCGGCCTCAGTGGGCCATGTCGACGAACCGCGAGTAGTGGCCCTGGAAGGCCACCGTGATGTCGCGGGTCGGGCCGTTGCGGTGCTTGGCGACGATCAGGTCGGCCTCGCCGGGGCGGGTCGACTCCTTCTCGTAGACGTCGTCGCGGTGCAGCAGGATCACCATGTCGGCGTCCTGCTCGATCGAGCCCGACTCACGCAGGTCCGCCATCATCGGGCGCTTGTCGCCGCGCTGCTCGGGACCACGGTTGAGCTGGGAGAGCGCGATGATCGGGATCTCGAGCTCCTTGGCCAGCAGCTTGATCTGTCGGGAGAACTCCGAGACCTCGAGCTGGCGTGACTCGACCTTCTTGCCGGACGTCATCAGCTGGAGATAGTCGATGATCATGACCTTGAGGTCGTGGCGCTGCTTGAGCCGGCGCGCCTTGGACCGGATCTCCATCATCGTCATGTTCGGCGAGTCGTCGATGAACATCGGCGCCGACGAGACCTCGCCCATCTTGCGGGCGAGCTTCGCCCAGTCGTCGTCGTTCATGTTGCCGTTGCGGATGTGGTTGAGCGGCACCTTCGCCTCGGCCGAGAGCAGCCGCATGGTGATCTCGGAGCGCGTCATCTCCAGGCTGAAGAACGCGCTGGTCAGGTTGTTGTGGATCGACGCCGCGCGGCACAGGTCGAGCGCCAGCGTCGACTTCCCCATCGCAGGACGCGCCGCGACGATGATCATCTGGCCGGCGTGGAGGCCGTTGGTGAGGTCGTCGAGGTCGGCGAAGCCGGTCGGGACGCCGTAGAGGCCGGCCTCGCGGTTGGAGATCGCCTCGATCTCGTCGAGGACGCCGTCCATGATGTCGCTCAGCGGGGCGTAGTCCTCCGACGAGCGCTTGTCGGTGATCTTGTAGACCTCGGCCTGCGCCTCGTCGACGATGTCGTCGACCTGGCCCTCGCCGGCGTAGCCGATCTGCACGATCTTGGTGCCGGCGCCGACCAGCCGCCGCAGGATCGCCTTCTCACGGACGATCTCGGCGTAGTAGCCGGCGTTGGCCGCGATCGGGACGTTCGCCGAGAGCGTGTGGAGGTACGGCGCCCCGCCGATGCGCTGCAGCTCCCCGCGCCGCTGGAGCTCGGCGGCGACGGTCACCATGTCGACCGGCTCGCCGCGGCCGTAGAGGTCGACCACCGCGTCGTAGATCGTCTCGTGCGCCGGCCGGTAGAAGTCGGCCCCGCGGATCGACTCGGTGACGTCGGCGATCGCGTCCTTGGAGATCAGCATCGCGCCGAGCACCGACTGCTCGGCGGCCATGTCCTGCGGCGGGGTGCGGTCGTTCGGGGAGGTCGGCCGCTCCCCCGGCGCGTACGCCGCGGGGCCGTCGCCCCAGTCGTCGAACGGCGGCTCCGGGACTCCCCGCGTGTCCTGGTCGGTGACGCTCACCAGATCCTCCTCGTCGCACCCACATCGACCCCGCCCTGCGCTGTCGAGGCTAGAGACGCCCACCGACAACCGGGGACCGTACGCGTGGGGGCGGGGTCGGCGACAGCCCCGTATCCACACCCCCCGGCGACGCCTGGGGATAACCGATGTGCCTGCCGTGGACGACACGCCGACAGGTGTGCACAGCCTGTAGACCAGCCTGTGGACGACGGCCGTCCCCGCCCCCGAAACAGGCCGCTGACCTGCGAGGATGTGTTCCCACAGGTGTGCACGAGAAATTAGTCGGCCCGATCTGGAGTTCGGCTGCCGGTCATCTCCCGGCCACCTGGCGGTTTGTCGACTTACCGGTGCCGGACGGGTTTTCCCAAGCTTCTCCACAAGTGTTGATAACTAGTCCTGTACGACACAGGGGCCGGGGGTGCCGCTTACCGTGACTAGGCTCGGCCCATGACCGACGCGCGCGACCGCGAGATCGTGCGCCTGGCCGTCCCGGCCTTCCTGGCGCTGGTCGCCGAGCCGCTGTTCCTGCTCGCCGACGCCGCGATCGTCGGCCACCTCGGCGTCGCACAGCTCGCCGGGCTCGGCATCGCCGCCGTCGTCCTCCAGACCGCCGTCGGGCTGTGCGTGTTCCTCGCCTACGGGACCACCGCCAGCGTGGCCCGGCACCTCGGCGCCGGCGACCTGCGCGGCGCGATCGCCCAGGGCGTCGACGGGATCTGGCTCGCGGTCGCCATCGGGAGCGTCGTCACCGTGCTGGGTGTCGTCCTCGCCGGCCCGCTGACCCACCTCTTCGGCGCGTCGCCGGAGGTCACCGACCCGGCGACGACCTACCTGCGGATCGCCTTCCTCGGGACCGTCCCGCTGCTCGTCATGCTCGCCGCGACCGGCGTGCTGCGCGGGCTCCAGGACACCCGCACCCCGCTCGCCGTCGCCGTGGGCGGCAACGTCGTCAACGTCGGCCTCAACCTGGTCCTCGTCTACCCGGTCGGCCTCGGGATCGCCGGCTCGGCGCTGGGGTCCGTGCTCGCCCAGCTGGTCAGCGCCGCGGTCTTCGTCCTCGTCGTCGTCCGCGCCGCGCGCCGCCACGGCGCACCGCTGCGGCCGGACGTCCCCGGCGTGCGCGCGGCCGGGCGGGCCGGCGTACCCCTGGTCGTGCGCACGCTGACCCTGCGTGCCGGGCTGCTCGTCACGACGTACGCCGTCACGCTCGCCGCGACCGGGCCGCGCCAGCAGGCCGTCGACCTGGCCACCCACCAGCTCGCGATGTCGCTGTGGACCTTCCTGGCCTTCGTCCTGGACGCGATCGCCATCGCCGCGCAGGCGATCACCGGTCGATCGCTCGGCGCCGGGGACGTCGCCGGCACCCGGGAGCTGACCGCCCGGATGATCCGGTGGGGCGTCGTGAGCGGCGTGGTCACCGGCGCCCTGCTCGCGGTCACCAGCCCGGTGCTGGGCGGCCTGTTCACCGACGACGCCGCCGTGCAGGACCTGCTCGTCCCCGTCCTGCTGGTGGCCGCGCTCGCCCAGCCGGTGGCCGGCGTCGTGTTCGTGCTCGACGGCGTGCTCATCGGCGCGGGCGACGGCCGCTACCTCGCGAAGGCCGGCGTGGTCACCCTGGTCGCCTACGTGCCGGTCGTGCTCGCCTGCGCCGCGCGCTCGGCGGGCCTGGTCGCCATCTGGGTCGCGTTCTGCGCCGTCTTCATGGGCGCCCGGCTGCTCGTGCTCCTGCACCGCGAGCGCGGCGACGCCTGGCTGGTCACCGGGGTCGTGACCGCCGCGCCTAGGGTGACGCCGTGAAGCCGCTGCAGGCCGTCGGGATGGGCCTCGTCATCGTCGCCCTCGGGGCGAAGGTGAACGGCTACGACCTCCTGGCCGACCCGCTGGGCTGGCTGCTCGTCCTGTACGGCGTCAGGAGGCTGCCCCGGCTCCCGTGGGGGTCGACCGTGCCGTTCCTCTGCGTGGTGGCGCTCGCCGTGTCCGTGCTGCTGTGGTTCCCGGCCGTCCCCTCCGCCCTTGCCGACGCGGACCCCTCCCTGGAGTGGGCGGCCTCGCTGCCGGAGATCGCGGCGGTCGGCGCGCTCTGCTTCGGCCTGGCCCGGTTGGCCGAGGAGGCCGGCGACCGGCGCGCCCGGACCTGGCTGCGGACGGCGTGCACGCTGCTCGTGGCGGTCGCGCTCGTGCCCGTCGTCGTGCTCTCGCTCCGGTCCGGCGCGGTCGGGGCGATGCTGCTGCTCGGGCTGGTCACCATCGTCTTGGTGATCGTGCTGCTCTTCGCCTACTCCGCGCGCCCGTGGGCCGCCGAGCCGCTGGACCAGACCACCCCCTCCTGAGCCGGCCGCCCGGCGTACCCCGTCGGCCCGGGCCCCGTTGGTCCCGCCGGGAGCACCACCGCACGACCCCGGGAGGGACCCATGCGCTCGTACCGCCGTGCCGCCGTCCTCGGCGCCACCGTCCTCGCCGTCGCCGCCTCGCTGGCCGCGACCCCGCCGCCGGCCACGGCCGCCGACCCGGCCGCGACCTGCGTGAGCGAGGCCCAGCCGGCCGGCCCGCTCGGCGTGCCGACCGGATCGGGCTGCGACGACACGGTGCCGCCCGAGACCACCGTGGACGGGCCGGACCTCAGCGGCGGCTGGATCCGGCAGACCAGCATCTCGATCACCTTCCACGGCGCGCACACCGACGCCGACACGGACCCGATCTCCTACGAGTGCCAGTTCTTCGACACCCCCAGCGCCCCGAGCACCTGGCAGTCCTGCACCTCGCCGTTCACCCGGGACGGGCTGAAGGAGAACACCGCGACGCCCTACACGTTCCGGGTCCGCGCGATCGACACCCCCGACGCCGCGCACGACCTCACCACGGACTTCTTCTTCCCGGCGGCCACCGATGCCCCCGACGTGGACCAGACCCCGGCCGAGCTGGTCTTCCGGGCCGACGCCACCGCGCCCAACACCTACGGCTTCCTGCGCACCAGCTACGCCGACGAGACCTCCTCCGAGCGCCCGATGCTGGTCGAGCCGAGCGCGCAGATCCGGCTGCAGAGCACCCAGGGCGACCGGTACCGCTGCCGGCTCGACGGCCGGGCGGTGCCGTGCAACGACGACCTCACCACGCTGCGCGACCTCGCGCCGGGCGCCCGACGCTTCACCGCGGCGGCGGTCGACGAGGCAGGGAACGTCGACCCCACGCCGTACGTCCAGGAGTTCTTCGTGCCGCGCAACCTCGCGCTCGGCGACGCGCCCGCGTCCTCGCGCGGGGCCTGGAAGCGCTACCGCGACGCCGGCACCTTCGGTGGCGACTACCTCGAGTCGTCGCGGTACGGCGCCACGCTGACCTTCCCGGTCCGCAACGTCCGCGAGATCCGGCTGCTGGCCCCGGCCGGGCCGAACCTCGGCCGGGTCGAGATCCGGGTCGGACGCGGCCAGTGGTTCCCGGTCGACCTGCGCAGCCGGCAGCCGCAGCGGCTCAAGGTCTACGAGGCCCGGAGCAACCTCAGCGGCCTGCTCGCCGGGGTGCTCGAGGTCCGGGTCGCCTCCCACGGCCGGCCGGTCCGGGTGGACGCGGTCGCCGCGCGCTGACCCCGCCGCTCCGAAATGGCGCGACGGGCCCCCC
>NZ_JBGAHF010000023.1:0-59437 GCF_044226305.1 Nocardioides sp.
GCCGTGTCCGATGGGTAGTCCGAGCGGTGCTCGGCCATCATCCGCAGGGCCCGCTCCTTGACCGCGGGATCGACTCTCTTCGGCATGCGCACATTCTCCTGTGACTCAAACAGGAGCGGCATCAAACCCGTGACGCTTCACTCCGACTGCCTGCGCCGAACAGGGTCTGATGATGCGGTAATCGCAGCGCCCTCCTAATCAGCCGCTCATCGGCATGAGCGGAGTCGCGGGTCGCGGCAGATGCGGATGGTTGGCAATGAGTGGCTTCTAGAGCCTCGGCCACCGATCACCCGACGTGCGAGCGGCTCAAGGTCGCTCGGATTCTGCCTGTGACGTCGTCTCCTTTGCGGCCACGATGTCCTCGTACCTCTGCACCGGGAACTCTGTCACGTAGGCGCCGTAGGCGCGGGGGTCCTCCGACGGCTCAAGGTGGCAGGCCAGCGTGATCTCGCCAATGCCCTCATGGACTGCCGTCTCGACCTCCTCGACGAGGTCATGCCCCTGCTGCACGGTCCAGGCACCGGGCACGAGCACGTGCACCGAGGCGAAGCGGTGATGACCTGACTCGCGGGTGAGCAGGGCGTGGAAGTGCACATCGCGCGTGACGAAGCCGGCGAGGATGTCGGCGATCGCACGGTTCTCCTCCTTGGACAACGAGCTGTCCATGAGTCCCGCGGTCGACTCGCTGATGAGCTTCCAGCCCGTCCACACGATGTTGATGCCCACGAGGAAGGCGACCACGGGGTCGAGCCGCTCGATGCCGGTCAGCGCGACGACAAGCACGCCCACGACGACGCCGACGGAGGTCCAGACATCAGTCATGAGGTGCTTGCCGTCGGCGGTCAGCGTCAGCGAGCGGTAGCGGCGACCGGCACGCAGCAGCACGATGGCCACCCCGCCGTTGACGAGCGAGGCAAACACGGAGACGGCGAGGCCGATACCGACGTTCTCGATCGCCTGGGGGCTGAGGAAGCGCTCGACCGAGGTGTACAAGATCACGAGGGCGGCGACGAAGATCATCGTCCCCTCGATCGCCGCAGAAAAGTACTCGGCCTTGGTGTGGCCGTAGTGGTGGTTCTTGTCGGCCGGCATCGCCGCCACCTTGAGCGCCACGAGCATCGCGATCGCGGCAACGAGGTTGACGACTGACTCGGCCGCGTCGGAGAGAAGGCCGACCGAGCCGGTGATGCGCCACGCGAGGACCTTCAGCGTGATCGTGAGGATCGCAGCGACGATCGAGAGGTAGGCGAACCGACTCAGGTCGCGCGTCTCCAGGGCGCGCGTCATGGCCCCGAACTCGATGTCTGCGGTCCAGATGTGCGGCCGTGTCGAACAGCGATCCGGGCAAAGAGCCACCCGAAGACCCCGGTCCCGACCGCTAGGGCAAGGTCGGCTGCTGGAAGGGCCGAGGTGCCCAGGAGGTCTTGCAGCAGGGGGACGTACACGCCGGCCAGAGCCAAGAGAAGGGAGCCGGTCACGGCGACCGGTAGCAGCGGGTTCTGGGTGGTGAGCTGGACCGGGCGGAGCCCCATGGCTACCCCAAGCTGGAGACAGGTCAGTGACAAGAAGATCATCGTCTGCCAGGCCCGGTCACCACTGTGCGCCCACAGGCCGAGACTCAAGGTGACCGCGGAGATGAGCATGCTGATCAGCACGACCCGTTGCCACAAGCCGTCTCCCAGCACGCTCTGAGCAGCCGGACGGGGCGGCTGTGACATCGCGCCAGGCGAGACAGGTTCGGCGCCGATCGCTACTCCGGTGATCCCGTGGGTGAGCAGGTTGATCCACAGGATCTGCGCGGCCATGAGAGGCACGACGAGACCGAGGAACGGGCCGAGCAGCATGACGAGGATTTCGGCCGCGCCGCCGGAGAGCGCGAATACGAGAAAGAGGCGGATGTTCGCATAGACGCGCCGACCTTCTTCGACAGCTGCGACAACAGTGGCCAAGTCGTCGTCGGCGAGGACGAGGTCAGCGGCCTGTCGGGCGACCTCGGTGCCACGGTGTCCCATGGCGACGCCGATGTCGGCTCGGTGCAGGGCCGGGCCGTCGTTCACGCCGTCTCCTGTCATGGCGACGACGGCACCGCGGTCTCTCCAGGCTTGGACGATGTCGAGCTTCTGCTCCGGGCTGGTCCTCGCGAAGACACGCGGCTCCGTCAGGTCGGCGATCTCTCCGGCAGCTATCTGAGGCCCGGTGACGACACTGCTCTCAAGGTCGGCCTCTTCGGCCGTCAGCACCCCGACGCGTAGCGCGACCGCGCGGGCGGTGGCCGGATGGTCGCCGGTGATGAGCACCGGAACGATGCCGGCTGTCCGACAGTGCTCGATCGTCGAGCGCGCAGCCGGCTTGGCCGGGTCGGTCATCGCGGCCAAGCCCAGCAGCCGTTGCCCAGCCTTTTCCCAATCACCGCTGAGGGGGGCATTTCCGGTCGTCAGCGCCAGGACCCGGAACCCCTCGGCCGCGAGCTCGGAGGCACGGACGAGCGCAGGGTGCCAACCATCGGCATGCCCTTCATGTCCATGCTGGGCGTGGAGCGCCTCGACTGAACCTTTGGTCACGACCAAGACAGATGCCTCGCCCGAAGCCGCGGCTGGGGTCTGGTGGGCAGTGGTCATCTGCTGAGCGGCACTGTCGAACGGCAACTCACCGACCCGCGGATGCGCACGCTCGAGCTCCTCCCTGGTCAGACCAGCCTTGCCGGCCACACTGAGCAGGGCCAGCTCGGTCGGGTCACCCAGGCCCGACCACGGCTCGTTGGGCCGAGAAGGTGGCGTCAGCTGCGCGTCGTTGCACAGCACGCAGGCCCGCAGGAGCTCGACCACGTCGGGAGCCTGACTGAGGTCGAGGGCCACGCCGCCGGTGACGAGGTCGCCGCGGGGTGCGTAGCCCTCTCCGGACACCTCGACCGAGCGCTCGGGGGTCCAAAGCTCCTCGACCAGCATCCGGGCCTCGGTCAGGGTTCCGGTCTTGTCGGTCGCCAGCACCGTCACCGACCCCAGGGTCTCCACCGCCGGAAGCCGGCGGACCACGGCGTTGCGACCCACCATGCGCCGTGCTCCCAACGCCAGACTGAATGTGACCACTGCTGGCAGGGACTCCGGGACAGCAGCGACCGCGAGGCTAACCGCAGTGACCAACATCAGCTCCAGAGGTTCGCCCCGGGCCAGTCCGAGGGCCAAGACGACCGCACACAGGGCGACGGCCACCAGCGCCAAGGTCCGTCCCAGCCCGGCCAAGCGACGTTGCAGTGGAGTGGGCTGAACGCGGCTGTCCATGAGGGCAGCGATCTGTCCCAACGCACTCGCCGCGCCAGTCAGAGTGACCTCAGCAACCGCACGACCTTTGACGACGACCGTGCCCGCCGCCAGGACGTCGCCGAAGGACTCACCATCGGCGACAGCCTTGCCGACCGCGACCGACTCGCCGGTCAGTGCCGACTCGTCGAGCAGCAGAGAGGATGCGTCCAGCAGGGCACAGTCGGCGGGGACGATGTCACCCTCGCCCAGGAGCACGACATCGCCTGGCACCAGGTCGGCGGTGGGCACCGACGTCTCGACACCGCCTCGTCGCACGCGCACCATCGGTGCGCTCAGCTGTGCCAGGGCGGTGATGGCCCGGTCCGCCTTGACCTCCTGGGTGACCCCGACCGCGGTGTTGACCACGACCACGAACCCGATCACCGCGGCGTCGGTGAAGTCACCGGTCACCAGGGTCAACGCGCATGCGGCAAGAAGGACCACGATGAGCGGATCGCGCAACTGCATGCCGATGCTCGACCACACCGAGATGCGACCCCGTTGCTCGATCTCGTTGGGCCCGACCCGCTTCAGGAGCAGTGCAGCCTCCCCATGGGTCAGACCGGCGGCATCCACAGCCCCACTCTCAGCAACGATCGCCGAGGCCACCAGAGCACAAGGACCCGGAGCCCGCGACGATTCTCACCTACCAGAAGCACAAGGTCGTCCACCATGGCCGCGATACGACCGGTAGCCCAAGCCAAACTCTCATCGGCAGGGCTCGTGAGCTACCCGTCAGGGAACCACCGACTCTCGGCACAACAGCGCCGAACGCGGGAGAAGCGTGTGTCAACGAGGGTTAGGAGTGCCCTCCTGCGGCTGTGGTCAGCCATCCGGGCAACCTCACGGTTCTCTGCGGGTGACACTCAGTACCCGCGGTCACGGAAGAGCCGTCGGGCCGCCTTGCTTCGCTCTTTCCAGATCCGCTGCTTCTCCCGGGCCGCGGTCGGATCGTCACGCCGCAGCTCGAACTCGAGCTCTCGCCGGAGCTTGCGGTAGTTCGCCAGCCGCCGCCCGTCGAGCTTCCCCTCACGCTCCGCAGCGAGCACGGCACAGTCAGGCTCATGCTCGTGTCGGCAGTCCCCGAACCGGCAGTCGGCAGCGAGGGTCTCGATGTCGGGGAAGGCCGCGGCCACCCCGCCACGGTCGATGGTGAGGGACAGACTGCGTAGCCCGGGGGTATCGATGATCACGCCACCGGTGGGTAGGGCGTACAGGCCTCGACTGCTGGTCACGTGCCGACCTCGATGGTCGCTGGGCCGGACCTGGCCCGTGGTCGCTGCCCCGCGCCCGAGCAGCAGGTTGGCCAACGAAGACTTGCCGGCCCCCGAGGGCCCGAGCAGCACCGCCGTGAGTGCCGGCCGCAGCATCTCGGCAATGTCTTCAGCCCCCTCGCCGGTCACGGTGCTCACCGGCACGACCTCGACACCGGCAAGGCGGGAACTCAGCCCCTCGGCGAGTGCCGGGGAGGCCAGGTCGGACTTGGTGAGCAGTACGACGGGTCGTGCTCCACTGTCCCATCCCAGTGCTACCTCGCGCTCCACGCGAGCGACCGACAACCTGTCGGCGGGTGCCGTGACGAGCACCAGGTCGACATTCGCCGCGAGCACCTGGCTGCGCCCGGTGGGGTCGCGGCGGTCAAGCTCGGACCAGCGGGGAGCGACGCCTACGACGACAGCGTCGTCCTCCTGGACGTGGACGACGACCCAGTCGCCCACTGCCGGTAGCTCCCGTGCGCGGGACCGACAATCGCCCGCCTCCGTTGAGACCACGACGGAGTCGAGGTCAACGCGAACTACCCTCCCAGCGGCGCAGCCGGGAGCCATGACCTCCGCGACCGCCTGGGCCGCTCGCTCGTCCCAGCCCAGGGACGACAGCCCGCCAGCGCCCATGTCTCCATATTCCTACGAGGAGACCGGTGCCGGTGCACTGAGCTGAGATCTCCTCACCTGAGATGGCGCGGCCGCTGTGCTCGGTGATCACCCCAGACTCCGCGATGAGTCTCGCCGCCAAGTGATTCGATGTAGGCGACCGGTGGCAGCGCGCGCCTCAACCCGACCTCATCTCGGCATGTGCGGGCGACATCGGGTCGCGGCAGATGCGTGCGTTTGCTGAGCACGCAGGTGGCCTATGTCGTGCAGAGTTCGAGCGCGGCGTCAAGGAATGATCCGGACTGCGCGCCCTCATGTAGTGAATCCTTGCTCCGTTCGCACGACGGCGTCGAAGCCGTGCAGGTATCTCGCCGGTTGTGGCTACTCCCGCTGTCTCGGTTCTCCAGGCGACAGGTCCGGGTCAAGCCCTGGTGCTCGTATCAATGTGGCCGTCGCACTTGGCCTGGCGGTCGTTGGCCGGTGCGCGGTCATCGGTGAGCGGACAGGCAGCACGGTGGTGATCGCGTAGGGTTCGACCGTGGACTTCTCGGGACGGTGGGACATGGGCTCAAGGATTGGGCTACGGCTATTGGCTGGCGTGGCCGGTGTTGCGGCTGCGCTTGCGCCATGCATGGCGACCATCGGCAGTGCCCAAGCAACGGAAACCTGCTTCGGCTTGGCGGCGACCATTACGGCACCGCCGGGCCAGCGTGAGGTGCGGGGGACCGAGGGCGACGACGTCATCGTCGCCAAGGACGTCTCGCGGGTGCTTGCGCTTGGCGGTGACGACGCGATCTGTGTGACCGGACCGGCCCGGATCGAGGCCGGCGACGGAAACGACCGGGTCCAGTCCCACTCTGGCCGAGGCACGACGAACGTCGTGATCCTGGGCTCCGGGTCCGACCTGTTCGAGGGCTCAGAGGCCGACGACGAGGTCTATGCCGAGCAGACCTACGTCGACGACGAGACGCTGCAATCCTATCCGGGCACGGGGACGGAGAACACCGACTCTGTGCGGACCTACGGTGGCGATGACGTCATCGTCTCTGGTGCGCGACTCGACACCCAGCCCGACAACGACGAGGTGCAGGCGGGACCGGGCGACGACCTCGTCTCGTTGGTTCCGTGGCTCGGGGGTGACATCAAGGCGTCCGGCGGCGCCGGCACCGACTGGTTCCAGTTGCGGCAGACGCCCAAGGACTCGGTGGCGGTGTCGATCGACCTCGCCGCTGGGACGGCTATGGCTGACGGCGTCCAGTTCTCTACCGCCGAGGAGTTCGAGAACGTCGACACCATCCACCGGTCCCAAGCCGAGGGCTCCGCGCTCGACTTGCGGGGAAACGACGCTGCCAACACGATCGTCGCGTGGGGTTGGGTGGACACCGTCAGCATCGACACGGGAGCCGGAGACGACAACGTCATCCATGCTCTGGGCACGAAGATCAGCGCCCAGGCCGGGCCCGGCGATGACAGGCTCACGCTGTACGGCGACCCACAAAGTGTCGTGGGCGGCCCGGGCCGGGACACCATCGCCATGCAGGGCGGCGGCGGCGCGGACATGCCGGTCGTCTACGACCTGCGACACGGGCTCTTCTGGCGAGGCGACGTGGCCGTGCCGTTCGAAACGGAGCGCCTCACGGTGCTGACCTCGGGCGCGGCCTCCGGGCACGTCCAGGTCCTGGGCACGAGTGGTCGAGACGTCGTTACCGCCGGTCAATGCGGGACGGTGGTCCGAGGTGCCGGAGGCGATGACCTGCTGCGGTCCACGAGCGAGAAGTGCGAAGGCGTGGCAACCACGTTGTACGGCAACGGCGGCGACGACGTCCTCCGAGGCGGCTCGGGCCGTGACGTCCTGCTCGGCGGAACCGGTAGCGACCGCGCCTTCGGAGGCGCCTCGCGCGACCGGTGCCGAGCCGAGTTGAAACGCGACTGCGAGCGCAACTGAACCAGAGGTACGCCGGTCGCACGCTAGGCATCGGCTGACGAGCCTGCGCGGCGTGGTGCACAGACGGTGTCGTACGAGTCTCACCGAATCGACCCAGGAGCCGCATCCAGCGTTCCGGTGGCTCCCGGTGCCACCGTGCCTGCCACACGACCTCAGATTCTTGGTCTGCGCTAAGTGACTCTGTGGCGCGACGTTCCTACCGACCCGTGCGAGCCGCCTCAAGGCGGCAGATCCGGATGCTTGCCTCCTACAGTCGATCCATGACTACGGCGGTTTTGTTGGGTTTTGCGGATGGCGGCAAGGAGTTCATCGACGATACGCACGTCCACGGCTTCCGGGACGGACAGTTGCTGATAGCGACGGGCGCTCCGGGTGCGGCGCTCGACGCGCAGATCGTGAGGACGGTTCCGGTCCGAGATCTGGCCTTCGCCGAGACGTGCGAACGCGATGACGCTCCGGAGGACGGCTCCGGTGGCCCCGGTTGGTCGATGACGTGGCCAGACCAGTAACCCGGCCGACAGGCACCTGGCAAGGGTTGACGCGCTCATCGCTGGTCGTAGCACCAGGTGACCCCCGAGCGTCACCGCGCGAGGCGATTGCCTCCGACCAAGGGGCGCACATCGGCAGATCCGTGCTGATCGCGGCTAGATCCGGACGGTTCAGTCGAGCGCGCCGTCGATCAGGTCGCGGTCGCCCAAGGGCTCGCTCAGAGACACCGTCGCCTGTTCTCTGAGCCCGATGGTGGAGCACGCGGCGTCCGCGTAGTCAGTGACCTCGACGGTGATCGTCACTGATTCCGATGTCTCCACAGCGTCGGCAGTGGCGGACTTGAAGCATCCCCCGCCGAGGAAGTAGACGGTGATCTTGCTTCCGTCGAGACTGATCGAGGGTCGTTGAGTGAACGCGCCGTCCGAGGACCACGACTCTTCGTAGGTCTTGTCCCCACCGCCCCAGTACGGGCTCGCAACCAGCCACCATGCGGCGGCAACGACGGCGAGGATCACGGCGCAGACCGTGAGCCGTCGAACCTGGCTAGGTCGAAGGGTGAGCATGCGCGGTCCGATCCGAGTTGATGAGACGGAGCCAGAGTTTCGCCCCAGCCGAAGCGAGTTGGTGACAGAGCGGACAAATGGGATCGATCTGTTACCAACCCAGCAGCGGGGCTCAGGCACGGCGGGACGTCCCATCGCCCGCTCATCGGCATCCGGTAACGCGGTACCGCGCGGACAGGCGGCGCTGTTTAGCAGGTCGTCGGTCGGTCCGCGTCACCCTCATGCCGGCGGGAGCGCGTACGCCAACGTGCGGTGGAGATCGTCGACACCAGAGGCAATCGGGCCTTCGGTGGTGAGCCGCGCGTACAGCTTCTTGGGCCAGAGGACCTCCACGCCGCAGGCGGCGAAGGATCCGGCGATGAGCGTCCAGTCCGCTTCGATGAAGCAGAGGACGCCAGTGACGGGGAGGTCGTCGCCGACGATGCCTTGGACGAGGTCGACCTGTTTGAGGACGCCGTCGACGAGCTTGGTCTGGTCGCGGGTGCCGACTAGGACCTTCTCGACGCGGGGCCGGAGGATTCCACCCTCGACCTTGAGCGACGGCCGGCCCCTGTACTTCTTGGCGTCGATCACGAAGATGCCGGTCGGGGTGACGGCGATGTGGTCGATGTTGGCGCGGGTGCCGGGAATGCGGGGTCATGGAGAACGCGCATGGTCTCGGAGGAGAGTTCGTCGAGCCGTCGGCCAAGGCGCTCCTCGCCGAGGGCGCCGGTGTTCCAAGCGATCGTCGACTGGTGGCCGTCGGTCATGGCGAGGATGAGGCCGCCGAGCTTGGGATGCTTCTCGCGGATGCGGGTCTCGCGCTTGGCCTGGCGGCGCTCGTACTCGCGTCGCGCGGAGGTGCCTGGGGTGCCGACGTCGATGGGGTCGGGGTTTCGAGACGGTTGCTGCGCAACCTCCTCAACCACCGACGAGGCCGGGTCGGCGGGGGAGCAGTCGAGGCAGCGGACGGTCTTCGTGGACCGCTCGTAGATTGCCTCGACTCGGGCCGCCAGGTCGGTTTCGCACAAGCGGCAGACGCCGGCGTACCGCAACATCATCTGCTTCTTGTCGGCCGTTTCGGACACGTCTGGACGCTATCGACGCCGGCGCCGGTCCGGCGACGATTCGAACAGATCGCCTCGATAGTTGAAGTCGCAAGAGTATTTCTCTTGCGGACTATCTGCGGACTACAGCGATGTCGTGATCGCGTTTTCGCAGGTCAGAGCCTGTTTTGCGGACGGGCTGGCCTGTAGGCCGGGTTCTGTACGCCGAAGCGTGGCGACCATCCATCTACGACGGCCGTTGCCGGCCGCCTCCAGCGATCTACCCGCGCACTCGGGCGGGCCGCCCTCGAACGTGCGCGCGTCCGGTGCGAGCACCGGACTTCTTGATCTTGCTCCAGGTGGGGTTTGCCGAGCCGGCCGGGTCGCCCCGGTCGCTGGTGGTCTCTTGCACCGCCGTTTCACCCTTACCTCTCCCGTCGAGACGGGGGAGGCGGTCTGTTCTCTGTGGCACTGTCCCGCGGGTTGCCCCGGGTGGGTGTTACCCACCACCTTGCCCTGTGGAGCCCGGACCTTCCTCGGCGCTCCCCGAGGGGAGCGACGCGGTCGCCCGGCCAGCCCATCCGCGGGCTCAGGATAGGGGGTCGGTGCCGTCGCGGTCGACGCGGTAGCGCCGGCCGTGCGGACCGGTCCAGAGGTAGCTGTCGTCCGGCAGCCGCCGGTAGCGCCATCGGCGGGCGGTCTTGGCGCGGTGGTGATGTCGGCACAGCGGGGCGAGCGCGTCGGGTCGGGTCTGGCCGGGCGGGCCGCCCTCGTCCATCGGGACGTACTCCTCGATGTGGTCGAGGTCGCAGGACCGGGCGTCGGTCGCGCACCAGGGGAACACGCAGTGGCCGTCGCGCTGGGTGACGAGCTCGCGCATCCACGGTGGTGGGTCGTGCTGGTCGACGGCGTCGGTCCGGTCCTCGCGGAGGACCGGCAGGACCGTGACGGACGAGGAGCCGCACCACTCCTTGATCCGGGCCGTCGTGATCGGACCGAGGCGCTCGACCGAGCCGGTGCCGATCGTGTCGTCGAGGAGGCCCGCGAGGTCGGCGTGGAGGTGGAGCTTGATGCGCGGCGGCCGGTCGCAGCTCGTGCGCTGGGCCACCAGGCCCACCGCGAGGCTGCGGCGCACGTCGATCGTGTCGTCCGGGTGGGTCCGGGCCACCTCGCCCTCGGCGAGGGCGGTGAGCACGTCGAGGAACCCCTGGAGGACCACGGTGTCACCGGTGATCTCCATCCTCGAGGTCCCGGCCCATCGGCCGGGACCGGTCATCGGACCGTGGAGGAGCTCCACGCCCCAGTGCGACCGGGAGAGGGCCTCCTCGGCGCCCTGCTCCTCGGGCTCCGCGCCGGCGGTGGCCTCCGCGATGGCCCGGTCGATGAGGACGGTGCCGCACCGGTGGGCACGCGGCGCGAGCGCGGCGTCCACGACGGCGGCCGACTCGACGGAGCCCAGGGCGGCCCGGTCGGGGTCGTCGGGGTGCAGGTGCGCCCATCGCAGGGCGCACTCCAGGCGACGCAGCTCGGCCTCCCGAGCCTGGCGCTCGGTGTCCGCGCAGAGCGCCAGCAGCTCGTCCGCGCCGACGGCAACGAGGTGGTCGCTCCTGTCGATCGGCAAGCTGCCGGCGGTGGTGGTCATGGGTCAACCCAAGCACTCGCCACCGACGCTGGAGAGTCGGAATCCCCTGTGTGCACAGAGGATTCGGTCACGATCGGTTCCCGATCCGGGGCGGTCCTTCACAGCCGGTCTGGGTCGGGGCCCTGCCTTCGCTCGCGGGGTCTCGACGACGCTCGCTGGCGCTCGCTGCTCGACCACCGGGGACGACGCTCGCTGGCGCTCGCTGCTCGACCACCGGGATCAGGGATGGGGTCGGGGCCCTGCCTTCGCTCGCGGGGTCTCGACGACGCTCGCTGGCGCTCGCTGCTCGACCACCGGGGACGACGCTCGCTGGCGGCCGCGGTAGAGACCGCCGGGGTTCGACGCTCGAAGAGCGACCGCGGCCGGACTAACCTGACCCGGTGCTGCCCGAGGGATACGAGATCAGGCCGCTCGAGACGGACGACGCCGGGGCGATGGCGGCGGCGTACCGCCGCAACCGCGAGCACCTCGAGCCGTGGGACCCGGTGCGGCCCGAGCGGTTCTTCACCGAGGAGGGGCAGGCCGAGGAGATCGGGCGCCAGCTCGAGGACCGGGAGCGGGACAAGCGGCACACCTTCGTGCTCTGGTACGGCGACGACGTGGTCGGGCGGATCGCGGTGGACAACATGGTGCGCGGTGTCCTGCAGAGCGCGACGCTCGGCTACTGGGTCGACCACGCCCACACCCGGCGCGGCCTCGCGTCCGCGCTCGTCGAGCACGCCGTCGTGCAGGGTCGGGGGCTCGGACTGCACCGGTTGGAGGCCGGGACCCGGCCCCACAACGAGGCGTCCCAGGGCGTCCTGCGACGGTGCGGGTTCGAGCAGTACGGCCGGGCCGACCGGTTCCTGTTCATCCACGGCGAGTGGACCGACCACGTGCTCTTCCAGCGCATCCTCCACGACGACCCGCTCGGGAATCCGCGGACCGGCAACCGGGTTGAGCAGCCGTGACCGACGAGCACGAGATCGAGCACGAGATCCAGGCGCCGCCCGTCGTCTTCCCCGGACAGACGACGGCCCCCGAGTCGGCGTACCGCACCGCCTTCGACCTGCTGTCCCGCCGCGCGCCCCGCGAGGCGCTCGCGGTGCTCGAGCCCGCCCTCGAGCAGGAGCCGGGCAACACCGGCCTGCGCACGCTGCGCGCCTGGGCCTACCTGATGCGGGCCCAGCTGCAGCGCGCCGAGGCGGAGCTCACGAGCCTGGTCGAGGAGAACCCGGCCGACGACTGGGCGCAGCACGCCCTCGGACGCTGCCTCGAGCGGCAGAGCCGGTACGCCGAGGCGCTGCCGCACCTGCGGCTCGCGGCCGCGATGAGCGGCGACCCCGACCACGGCCTAGCCGCGCTCCGCGTCGAGGAGCTGCTCAACCGGGCCGAGTGATCGAGGTGGGCGGCGCCCCGCGCGTGTACCTTCGGGCAGCATGAGCGACTTCTGGTTCTGCGTGAAGCACCACCGGGTCGAGCAGGGCGAGGACATGTGCCCGCCGATCGACCGGCTCGGGCCGTTCGCGACGAGCGAGGAGGCCGAGCACGCCCTCGAGAAGGCGGAGCAGCGCAACCAGGAGTGGGACTCGGACCCGCAGTGGAATGACGACTGACCGGGTCCAGGTCTCCCCGTGGCCGTTCGTCGGCATGGCCGGCATGGCGTGCGCGCTGTTCCTCGACCTCGCCAGCCTGCTCCTGCTGCCCTGGTGGGCGGTGGCGCTCCTGGTCGTGGTGTGGCTGGCGCTCTTCGTCGTGGCCTGCGCGTGGTGGTCGCTGCACCCGCGGTGGGTGCCGGCGGTGGCGGTGCTGGCGGTGCTGGTGTGGGTCGGGGCCGTCGCCCTGGCCGGGCTCACCTGACGGCTCACCTGACCTGCGGTCGCACCGCCAGGATCACGTCGTGGCCGCCGCCGTTGTCGGTGGTCACGTAGGCGATGTCGCCCGGTCCGTCGACGACGGTCCGCAGCCGTCCGTAGTGCCGCAGCGCCGACGGCACGCGCACGCCGAGCAGCTTGCCCTTGGCGGACAGCTTGAGGAAGAGGGCGCGCTCGGCCTTGAGGGCGGCCACCGCGAACGTCCCGTTGTACGCGCCCCAGCCGGAGCCGTAGATGAACCCGCCGCCGGAGGTCGCGAGCGTGGGGTTGCCCGAGCGCCACACCGCCTTGCGCTGGTGGCCGGGCAGCGACGGGTCGGTCATCGGGACGTTCTCGTTGTAGCCCGGCACCGGGTTGTAGCCGTAGTCGCCACCGTCGACCAGCTTGTTGACCTCGTCGTCGCGGTAGGTGCCCTGCTCGACCGACCAGAGCGTGCCGTCGCGGCGGACGTCGATGCCCTGGACGTTGCGGTGGCCGTAGGTCTGCACGTACCGCTGGGTGCGGTTGCGGGCATGGATGAAGGGGTTGCCCGGGCACGGGTCGCCGGAGTCGGCGAGCAGGCACAGCGTCTTGCCGCCGAAGGACTTCTTGTTCTCGGGGTTCCTGCCGATCGCGGCGTCGCCGGTGCCGACGTAGAGCTTCGACCCGACCTGCACGATCCGGCAGCCGCCGTGACGTCCGGTCGAGGTGGGGAATCCGCCGAGGAGCTCCCGGCTCGAGGAGATCCGGGTCAGCGCGTCGTCGAGGGTCCAGGTCATCACCCGGACGTCGTGGCCGCCGCCGGTGAACCCGCCCTGGCAGGTGTAGAAGCGGTGGTTGGTGGCGAAGTCGTCGTCGGTCTCCAGCCCCATCAGCCCGGTCTCGGGGTTGTCGGTCGAGACCCAGACCGAGCTGGACGGGAAGTCGCGGATGGTCCGCTTCCGGTGCCCCGTCCACAGCGACACCGTGGCGCGCGAGCGCTGGGTGAAGAGCAGCTTGCCGCCACCGATCGGCCGCACGTCCCAGGGGTGGTCGAGCCCGGTGACGAGTCGCTTGACCCGCAGCGCCGGCGCCGCCTGCTGGTCGGCCTGCGGCCCCTCCGCCTGGGCGGCCGCCTGCGCCGGTGACTGCGTCTGAGCGACGGGGGCCAGGAGCGTCGCGGTGAGGGTGACCAGCGTGAGGAGCACGAACCTGCGCATGACCTCGACCGTACAACCCGGTCCGGACCTCAGAGCCAGCCGTTCCCCTCCGCGGTCAAGACGGCCTCCGCCCGATTCGTCGAGCCGGTCTTGCCGATCGCCGCGGAGAGGTGGTTGCGGACGGTCCCCTCGGACAGGAACAGCTTCGCGGCGATCGCCGCGACCGAGGACCCGTCCCGCGCGGCCCGCAGCACCTCGGTCTCGCGCGTGGTCAGGGGCGACTCGCCGGCGACCAGGCTGTCGGTCGCCAGCGCCGGGTCGACGACGCGCAGCCCGGCGTGCACCCGACGTACGGCGTCGGCGAGCTGTGCCGCCGGCGTGTCCTTCACGACGAACCCCGACGCCCCTGCCTGGAGGGCGCGGCGCAGGTAGCCCGGACGGCCGAAGGTGGTCACGATCAGCACCCGGACGGAGGGCGCGGCGGCGCGCAGCGCGGCGGTCGCGGTGATGCCGTCGGTCCCGGGCATCTCGACGTCGAGCAGCGCGACGTCCGGGTGGTGCGCGAGCGCCGCCGGGACCACCTCGTCGCCGGAGCCGACCTCGGCGACGACCTCGAGGTCGGGCTCGAGGCCGAGCAGCGCGGAGAGCGCGCCGCGCACCAGCGCCTGGTCGTCGGCGAGCAGCAGCCGGATCGTCACGACCGCCCCACCTGCAGGCTGAACCCGGGTTCGAGGGTCCGGGTGACGACGGTGGCGCCGGCCGCCGCGGCCCGCTCGCGCAGGCCGGCCAGGCCCGACCCGGCGCCGCCGCCGGTGTGGCCGCGCCCGTCGTCGCGCACCTCGGCGCACGACGCGGAGAGCCGGACCTCGCAGCTGCGAGCACCGGAGTGCCGGATCACGTTGGTGACGCCCTCGCGCACCGTCCACGCGAACAGCTCGCGCAGGTCGGTCGGCACCTCGTCGGCGGAGTTCGGCAGGTGCGCCTCGATCTCGGCCGCCGCCAGCGCGGACCGGGCCCGGGCCAGCTCCCCGGGGAGGGTCAGCTCGCGGTACCCCTCGACCGCGCGGCGTACGTCGGAGAGCGCGTCGCGGCTCAACCGCTCGAGGTCGGCGAGCTCGGTGCGCGCACGCGAGGTCGCCTCGGGGGTGTCCGCGTCGAGCAGCCGCTGGGCGAGCTCGGCCTTGACGGTGATGACCGTCAGGGAGTGGCCGAGGATGTCGTGCAGGTCGCGGGCGAACCGGCTGCGCTCGTTCTCGACCGCGAGGCTGGCGTTCTCCTGCTCCGCCCGCAGCAGCTGGATGTTGCGCCGCATCAGCATCCGCATGCCGAAGATCGCGACGGACGCCGCCGTGATCGCGAACACGAGTCCGATCTGGCTGCCCCAGTCCTCGGCCGCGCTCAGGGCGACCGTGCCCGCGGCCAGCAGGACGACCACCACTGCGGCGAGCCGGAGGGGGAGCACCATGACGGCGGCGACCGCGATGTAGACGACGCTCGCCAGCCCCTGCTCACCCAGGCAGGCGACCATCACCCCGCCCAGGACGACGAGGGCACCCAGGTAGGGGACGACGAACGACATCGGCGGGTCGGCGACCAGACGGTGACGCTCGCTGCGGGCCCGCATCCACAGCGCCATGTAGACGGCGGCGAAGGCGACGGTGGCGAGGATGCCGACCAGCCCCCGCACCTCGTCACGCCGCTGCCAGCCCTCGATCAGCGGGTCGAGCAGGAAGAACAGCCAGACCCCGGCGAACAGCGGAGCCAGCCGGCCGACCTGGTTCGGCGGGGTCCGCTGGTCGCTCACGCCGACGAGCGTAGTCACACCCGGGCCTCACACACGGGCCGTGTCCTTCGCCATCCGCCACGCGGCACCGGCCACGAAGACGGCCAGCCAGCCGACCGCGTTGACCACGGCGTACCAGGGCAGCTCGTGCGTGAGCGGGGCGCGGGTGATCTCGGCGACGCCGTACATCGGCGTCCAGTAGGCGATGTCGCGCACCCACTCGGCGTACTGGTCGAGCGGGATGAACAGGCCGCCGAGGAAGGCCAGCAGCGCCAGGCCGGGGCCGAGCACCTGCATGGCGTTCTCGCCGGGCAGGAGGTAGCCGACGAACAGGCCGAGCGCGGCGAACACCGAGGTGCAGGCCAGCGCGAGCAGGGCGCACTCGACCCAGACGGCGGCCGGCATCTCCGGCTTCCCCTGGAGGACGCCGACCAGGTTGACGACGGCGATCGCCACCGCGCCCAGGACGAGGGCCACGATCGCCTTGACGACGATGTAGGCGGTCGGGTTGAGCGGGGTGAGCCGGAGCTGGCGGGACCAGCCCAGCGCCCGCTCGATCGCGACCTGGGTGCCGGCCGCGGCCGCGGTCAGAGCGGCGCCGTACATGGCCATCGAGACCATGACGTACGCCGACACGTTTCCCTCGCCGACGCTCTCGGTGCTGTCGGTGCCCGACCCGAAGACCAGGAACATCGCGGCCGGGAAGATCATCGCGAAGACGACCGTGCGCCGGTTGCGCAGCATCCGCCGGAGCTCGATGCCGAGGAGCGACGGGTTGAACCCGCCCATCGGCGGGACCCGGCGGGCGGTGGTGTCGATCGTGGTCGCGGTGCTCATGCGTCGTCTCCGGTCAGGCTGAGGAAGGCGTCCTCGAGTCCCTGCGAGGTGATCTCGAGGTCGCGCGCGGTGGTGCGGGTCAGCAGGTGGCGGGCCACGGCGTCGCTGTCCTTGGTGTGCACGAGGACGGAGTCGCCGCGCACCTCGACGCCGGTGACGCCGTCCAGTCGGGCCAACGACGCCGTGTCGGCGTCGGGGAGGGTCGCCCGGACGGTGCGGCCCGACGCGAGCGCCTTGATCTGGGCGCCGGTGCCGTCGGCGACGATCCGGCCGTGGCTGATGAGCACGATCCGGTCGGCGTACGCGTCGGCCTCCTCGAGGTAGTGCGTCGCGAACATCACCGTGCGGCCCTTCTCGGCGTCCGCGCGGATCGCGGACCAGAAGGTACGGCGGCCCTCGACGTCCATGCCGGTCGTCGGCTCGTCCAGCAGGAGCAGCGCCGGGTCCGGCAGCAGCGCCATCGCGAACCGGAGCCGCTGCTGCTCGCCGCCCGAGCACTTGGCGACCCTGCGGTCGGCGATCGCCGCGATGCCGGCGTTCTCGAGCACCTCGTCGACCGGGCGGGTGTCGGCGAACAGGCTCGCGGTGTACTGCACCGTCTCGCGGACGGTGAGGTCCTTGAGCAGCCCGCCGGTCTGCATGACGGCGGACACCAGGCCGCGGGCGATCGCGTGCCGTGGCGCCAGGCCGAGCACCTCCGCGGTGCCGCTGGTGGGGCGGGACAGCCCGAGGACCATGTCGAGGGTGGTGGTCTTGCCGGCCCCGTTGGGGCCGAGAAAGGCGACGATCTCGCCCTGCTGGAGCTCGAGGTCGATCCCGCGCACGGCGTGCACGGTCCCGAAGTCCTTCGTCACTCCACGCAGGCGCACCGCCGGGACCGGGTGGGTGCCGGTCCCGCCCGGTCCGAGGGGGGAGCCCGTCGTGAGGGCGCTGGGTGAGGTCATGACCCCAGCCTCTCCTCGCGCCGCCGCGACCGCCTGGGCCCGCCGTCACGACTCGCCCGTGACAGGTGTCATGCGTGGCGGCGGCGCTGGTCGGTCGGTTTCGTTCAATTGCTGGGAAAGGTCCCGGTTACCGACAGGTACTCGGGGCCGGACGGCGCAATTGCGCGAAGTCATTCCCCCGGCCGAGCCAGCTCGTGTCGCCACGCTCTGTGGATGACGACAGCGCGGAGGGTACGGCGCGTGTCACCCTCGCCGCGATGTTCGACGACCACACACCCTTCACCCGCTCGGACGCGGTGGCGGCCGGGATCTCCGAGCGTGCTCTCAAGGGGCCGAAGTACACGCGGCTGTACCGCAAGATCTACATCTCCTCGGCGGTGCGGGTCCAGTGGATGCACCGGTTCGTGGCCGCGCTGCTGCTTCACCCCGAGGGCGCCTGGCTCAGCCACACCAGTGCTGCCAGGGTGCGACGCATCGCCGTACCCGTCGACCCGCACGTGCACGTGAGCGTGATCGAAGCCAAGGACCGACGTTGGTCCCCTGGCCTCAAGCCACACGTCGCGCCACCACACACGGAGGTCGTCCTCGTCGACGGGCTCCGCGTGTCCGGGGTCGTGCGCATGTTCGTCGAGCTGGCGGCCGTGCTGCCCCTGGTCGAGGTCGTCGTTGCCGGTGACAGCATGTGCCGCAGGTTGGACATCACGGCGGACTGGCTGAGAGCGGAGCTCGACAAGTCCAGGGACTACTGGTCGCCGGCGGCGCGGTACGCCGCCAGGTTCGTGCGGGACGGGGTCGACTCCCCGATGGAGACGCGGACGCGCATGCTCCTCGTGCTCGCCGGCTTCCCCGAGCCGGAGGTCAACGTCACGATCAGGGACGAGAACGGCGACGTGCTCCTCCAGTTCGACCTCGGGTATCGCAGCGCTCGCGTTGCCGTGTCCTACGAGGGACGCCAGCACGCCGAGATCGTCGACGAGTGGGAGAAGGACGTCACGACCCGCCGGGACCGGGCTGACGACGAGCGCTGGCGCGTGGTCACGGTGGTGGCGAGCGGTGTGTATGCCGACCCGCTGCACACCCTGGACCGAGTTGCCCGTGCGCTCAGATCGCGAGGTGTGCCCGTCCCGCGCACCTACGACCCGGAGTGGTTCCGTCACTTCCCCGGTCGCCGAAGCGTGGCCTGAACCGCCAGACCGGGATCGGGTGTGTCACGACTCTCGTTGATCGATCCCCTCCGCGGTGGTCAGATTCCCGAGCAATTGCTGGGTGCGGCCCGCCTTACCCGCAAGTAACCGGGACCGGACCGCGCAATTGAACGGAAACAGACCACCGGCGCTGACCACCGGCGCCGAGCGGTGCTCAGAAGGTGTGCTCCTCGGCGGGGAAGGTGCCGGCCTTGACGTCGGCGGCGTAGTCGCGGGCGGCCTGGAGCAGCACCCCGTGGAGGTCGGCGTACTGCCGCACGAAGCGCGGCATCCGGCCGGTGCGCAGCCCGAAGGCGTCCTGCCACACCAGCACCTGGCCGTCGCAGCCGACGCCGGCGCCGATGCCGATGGTCGGGATCGACACCGAGGCGGTGACCTCGGTCGCGACCTCACCGGGCACCATCTCCATCACCACCGCGAAGGCGCCGGCCTCCTCCATGGCGATGGCCTCCTCGACCACCTGCTTGGCGGCGTCGCCGCGGCCCTGGACGCGGTAGCCGCCGAGGTTGTGCTCGGACTGGGGGGTGAACCCGATGTGCGCCATCACCGGGATGCCGCCCTCGGTCAGCTTGCGGACCTGGGGCACCATCTCGACCCCGCCCTCGAGCTTGACCGCGTGCGCGTTCGCCTCCTTCATGAACCGCACGGCGGTGAGGTAGGCCTGCTCCGGCGAGGCCTGGTAGGACCCGAACGGCAGGTCCGCCACCACCAGCGCCCGGCGCACCGAGCGGCTCACCGCCCGCGCCAGGGGGATCAGCTCGTCGACGGTGACCGGCAACGACGTCTCGTTCGCGAAGACGTTGTTCGACGCGCTGTCGCCGACGAGGAGGACCTCGATGCCGGCCTCGTCGAAGGTCTGCGCGGCGTACTGCTCGTAGGCGGTGAGCATCGCGAACTTCTCGCCGCGCTGCTTCATCTCGCGCAGGTGGTGCGTGCGGATCCTCCTGATCGCGGCCGATCCCGGGTCGGCGGCCGCCGGACCGGTGCCGTACGGCGCGGTCTCCTCGCTCATGGCGTCTCCCTGACTGTCATCTCGCAGCTCCCCGACGGAGTCCACGGACCGTTCGTCAGGCTAGCCCCGCTGGTGCCGGATGACCGCTGTGTCGCTGGTCACGGTGGGGCACGGGCTAGGTTGGAAGGGTGCTGGCTCGGGTCCTGGTCCCCGTCGCCACCCTCGCCTGCGTGCCGGTCCTGGGGGTTGCGACCGCTCGCGCTGCCGACCCGCTGGTCGAGGTCGACACCCCGCACAGCGCCGCGTTCTCGCCGAACGGCGACGGTCACAAGGACTCGCTGCCGGTGCGCTTCCGGCTCGCCGAGCGCGCCCAGGTGACCGTGCGGATCCCGGACGTGGGCACCGTGGACCTCGGCACCCGCGGTCCCGGCCCGAGCGTCTGGCGCTGGGACGGCCATGGTGCGCCGAACGGTTCCTACCGGCTCGTCGTCCAGGCGCGGACGCGCGACGGGCGCACGGGGCGGGACACCACGTTCGCCGAGATCGACCGGGGCCAGTCGCTCGCCCGGGTCCGCGTCTACACGACCCGGACGACGGTCTACCCGCAGACACCGGGCAAGCAGGACCGGATCTACGTGCGCAGCACCAAGGAGGGCAACGCGACGGAGGTGACGGTCCGCGACCGGGCCGGCGCGGTCGTCACGGACACCGCGTTCCGGCACTGGTGGTCGTGGGACGGTGCCGGGCAGCCCGCGGGGGAGTACGACGCCACGTTCTCGGTCCACGACCGGTTCGGCAACCGCCGCGAGATCCGTCGCACGCTGCGGGTCTCCGACGACCACCTCGTCCAGGAGACCTGGTCGGCGACGTCGCCCGCGGCCGACGTCGCGCTGTTCCCGAGGTGCGGGACGTCGCCCAGCGCCCGCTTCGTCCACGGTCTGACCGTCGCCACCGGACCGGCCTGCGACTGGGCGTTCTTCATCCCACGGTTCGACCTCCCGGTCGACGCCGACCCCGACGTGACGTGGCGCTTCACAGTCGCCGGCGGCCCGACGACGCCCGGGTCCGACCAGACCGCGCTGGTCTACGTGGCCGACGGCCTCGACGTGGTGGCGACCCGCACGGCGACCGGGGACACCACCACGACGACGCCCTGGGGCGGTCCGCACGCCTACGAGTGGGACCCCGAGCGGGAGCCGGAGCCGACCGGGTGGGTCCTGGTCCACGACCCCGACACGTCCTACGACGTCGCCGAGGTGACGCTCGAGGTGCGCTACTGGGCCCCGCCCGCCAGCTGAGCCGCGGTCACCCGGCTGCGTCGGCGGCGGCCTCGAGGTCGGCGACGACGATCTTCTGCATCCCCATCATGGCCGCCATGGCTGCCTGCGCCCGGGCGGGGTCGGGGTCGGAGAGCAGCTCGTAGAGCCGCACCGGCACGATCTGCCATGACAGCCCGAACTTGTCCTGGAGCCACGCGCACTGGTCGGGCCGGCCGCCGGCCACGAGCGTGTCCCAGTAGTAGTCGACCTCGCCCTGGTCGGCGCAGTCCACGCTGATCGAGACGGTCTCGGTGAAGCCGGCGTGCACCGGACCGCCGTTGATGCCACGGAACGGCCGGCCGTCCAGCGTCCACCGGGCCGCGAGCACGCGGCCGTCGTCGTAGTGGGAGACCGCCGTGATCGCGGAGTCGGGGAAGACGCTCGTGTAGAACTCCACGGCCTCCATCAGGTTGTCGTCGAACCACAGGCAGGTGCTGATCTCGGGCATGCCCTGTTGACCCCCTACCCGCCCCGGATTCATCGGCGTACGGTCGGCGGATGGCCTTCGACGTCGCAGCGGACGCGTACGGACGGTTCATGGGCCGCTACTCGGAGCCGCTCGCCGACCGGCTCGTCGACCTCGTCGAGGTCCGCCGCGGGATGCGCGCCCTGGACGTCGGCTGCGGGCCCGGCGTGCTCACCGAGCGCCTCGTCGACCGGCTCGGGGCCGACCGGGTGGTGGCCCTCGACCCGTCGCCGCCGTTCGTGGCCGCCGCCCGCGAGCGCTGCCCGGGTGCCGACGTGCGGCAGGGGACGGCCGAGCAGCTGCCGTTCGACGAGGGGTCGTTCGACGTGGCGCTGGCGAACCTGGTCGTGCACTTCATGTCGGACCCGGTCACCGGGCTGGCGGAGATGGGGCGGGTCGGCAGGGTCGTCGCTGCGACCGTCTGGAACCACGCGACCGCCACCGGGCCGCTCTCGACCTTCTGGCAGGCGGCGAAGGACCTCGACCCCGGTGCCGCCGACGAGGCGACCCTGCCGGGGACCGGCGAGGGCGACCTCGGGACGCTCGCCCGCGGCGCCGGTCTGCGCGACGTGACCGAGGGGACCGTGACCGTCGCCGTGCCCTACACGTCCTTCGAGCAGTGGTGGGAGCCCTACACCCTCGGCGTCGGCCCGGCCGGTGACCACGTCGCGAGGCTCGAGGACGACGCCCGGGAGGCGTTGCGACGGCGGTGCGCCGAGCTGCTGCCCGAGGCGCCGTTCACGGTCGAGGCGACCGCGTGGACGGTGGTGGCCCGGGCCTGAGGAGCCGCTGCGTGGGAGCATGCGGACCGTGGACTTCTACTCCGCCTACGCCCACGGGTTCGCCCGGGTCGCGGCCTGCACGGTCCCGGTCCGGGTCGCCGACCCGGCGACGAACGCCCGCGCCGTCCTCGAGCAGGCCCGCGCGTGCTCCGAGGAGGGCGTCGCGGTCGCGATCTTCCCCGAGCTCTGCCTGAGCGGGTACGCCGTCGACGACCTGTTCCTCCAGGACCCGCTGCTCGACGCGGTGACCGACGCGGTCGCGGAGATCGTCGCGGCGTCGGTGGACCTGCTGCCGGTGCTCGTCGTCGGGGCGCCCCTGGCGCACGGCAACCGGGTGCTGAACTGCGCGGTCGTCGTGCACCGCGGGCGGGTCCTCGGTGTCGCGCCGAAGTCCTACCTGCCGACCTACCGCGAGTTCTACGAGCGCCGCTGGTTCGCGCCGGGCGACGACGTGCGCGGCACGACCGTGCTCGCTGGCCAGGAGGTCCCGATCGGGCCCGACCTGCTCTTCGAGGCCGAGGACGTCCGCGGGCTGGTGCTGCACGTCGAGATCTGCGAGGACATGTGGGTGCCGGTGCCGCCGAGCGCGGAGGCCGCCCTCGCCGGGGCGACGGTGCTGGCGAACATCTCCGGCAGCCCGATCACCGTCGGCCGCGCCGACGACCGGCACCTGCTGGCCCGCAGCGCCTCCAGCCGGTGCCTGGCCGCCTACGTGTACGCCGCTGCCGGGCAGGGCGAGTCGAGCACCGACCTGTCCTGGGACGGGCAGACGATGGTCTACGAGCACGGCCAGCTGCTCGCCGAGAGCGAGCGGTTCCCGGACGGCCCGCGGGCGGCGATCGCCGACCTCGACCTCGACCGGACCCGCCTCGAGCGGCTGCGCACCGGCACCTTCGACGACAACCGGCGCGGTGTCGAGGCTCGCTTCGCTCGCACCTCGACCACCGAGTCCTCCGGGGACCGGTTCCGCACCGTCACCTTCGAGCTCGCGCCGCCGACGGCCGACATCGGCCTGCGCCGCAAGGTCGACCGCTTCCCGTTCGTCCCCGACGACGCCGACCGTCTCGCCCAGGACTGCTACGAGGCCTACAACATCCAGGTCTCCGGGCTCGAGCAGCGCCTGGTGTCGATGACCGGACCCGGCCGGCCCGGCCCCAAGGTCGTCATCGGGATCAGCGGCGGCCTCGACTCCACGCACGCGCTGATCGTCGCCGCCAAGGCGATGGACCGGCTCGGCCGGCCGCGGACCGACATCCACGGCTTCACGCTGCCCGGCTTCGCCACCGGTGAGCGGACCAAGGGCTACGCCTGGCGGCTCGCGGAGTCGCTCGGCATCACCATGCAGGAGATCGACATCACCGGCGCGGCCCGGCAGATGCTCGCCGACCTCGACCACCCCTACGCGCAGGGCGAGGAGGTCTACGACGTCACCTTCGAGAACGTCCAGGCCGGGCTGCGCACCGACTACCTCTTCCGGCTCGCCAACC
This sequence comes from Nocardioides sp., assembly GCF_044226305.1. Lineage (GTDB taxonomy): Bacteria > Actinomycetota > Actinomycetes > Propionibacteriales > Nocardioidaceae > Nocardioides. Next base: position 23,581 of record NZ_JBGAHF010000023.1, read on the forward strand.
ACCGCGGCGGCATCGTCCTCGGCACCGGTGACCTCTCCGAGCTCGCCCTGGGCTGGTGCACCTACGGCGTGGGCGACCAGATGTCGCACTACAACGTCAACGCCGGCGTACCCAAGACGCTCATCCAGCACCTGATCCGGTGGGTGATCGCGTCCGGTCAGTTCGAGGACGAGACGAACGACGTGCTCGCCGAGGTCGTGGCGCAGGAGATCAGCCCCGAGCTGATCCCCACCCGCGAGGACCAGCTGCCCCAGTCGACCGAGGAGTCGGTGGGGCCCTACGCGCTGCAGGACTTCACCCTCTTCCACGTGCTGCGCTACGGCTACCCGCCGAGCAAGATCGCCTTCCTCGCGTGGCACGGCTGGCACGACCGCGAGGCGGGGGAGTGGCCGCCGAACTTCCCCGAGGACCGGCGGGTGGAGTTCGACCTGCCGACGATCCGGCACTGGTTGCAGGTGTTCGTGACCCGGTTCTTCGCCAGCCAGTTCAAGCGGTCGGCGCTGCCCAACGGCCCCAAGGTCAGCCACGGCGGGACGATGTCGCCGCGCGGCGACTGGCGGATGCCGTCGGACGCCTCTCCGGCCGCCTGGCTGGCCGAGCTCGAGGAGAACGTCCCGACCGGCTGACCGCGGCGCCTCGCCCGCGCCGGTCGTGGATAGGCTCTGCCCATGGGCAAGCAGGAAGACTTCGTGCTCCGGGCACTCGAGGAGCGTGACGTCAGGTTCGTCCGGCTCTGGTTCACCGACGTCCTGGGCTCGCTGAAGTCCGTGGCGGTCGCCCCGGCCGAGCTCGAGGGGGCCTTCTCCGAGGGCATCGGGTTCGACGGCTCCGCGATCGAGGGCTTCGCCCGGGTCTACGAGGCCGACATGCTCGCGATGCCGGACCCGGCGACGTTCCAGATCCTCCCGTGGCGCGGGGAGGGCCCGTCCACCGCGCGGATGTTCTGCGACATCCTGATGCCGGACGGCTCCGCGTCGTACGCCGACCCCCGCTACGTCCTCAAGCGCACCCTGTCGCGCGCGGCCGACAAGGGGTTCACGTTCTACACGCACCCCGAGATCGAGTTCTACCTCTTCAAGAACCAGCCCGAGCCGGGCGTGGAGCCGGTCCCGGTGGACCGCAGCGGCTACTTCGACCACACCGCGCAGTCGATGGGCGCCGACTTCCGCCGCGAGGCGATCACGATGCTCGAGGCGATGGGGATCTCGGTCGAGTTCAGCCACCACGAGGGCGGGCCGGGCCAGCAGGAGATCGACCTGCGGTACGCAGACGCGCTCACGACAGCCGACAACGTGATGACGTTCCGCACGGTGATCCGCGAGGTCGCCCTGAGCCAGGGCATCTGGGCGACCTTCATGCCCAAGCCGTTCACCACGCACCCGGGCTCCGGGATGCACACGCACGTGTCGCTGTTCGAGGGGGACCGCAACGCGTTCTTCGAGGCGGGTGCGGAGTACCAGCTGTCGAAGACCGGCCGGCAGTTCATCGCCGGCGTCCTGCGGCACGCCAGCGAGATCAGCGTGGTCACCAACCAGTGGGTCAACAGCTACAAGCGGCTGATGTTCGGCGGCGAGGCGCCGTCCTACATCTGCTGGGGCCACAACAACCGCTCGGCGATGATCCGCGTCCCGATGTACAAGCCGAACAAGGGGCAGTCGACCCGGGTCGAGCTCCGGACGGTCGACGCTGCGTGCAACCCCTACCTCGCCTTCGCGACCGTCCTCGCCGCCGGCATGAAGGGCATCGAGGAGGACTACGACCTCCCGCGCGAGGCCGAGGACGACGTGTGGGCGCTGACCGAGCGCGAGCGCAAGAGCCTCGGCATCGAGCCGCTGCCCAAGAGCCTGTCGGAGGCGATCGCGGTGGCCGAGCACTCCGAGCTCCTGGCCGACACCCTGGGCGAGCAGGTCTTCGACTTCTTCCTGCGCAACAAGCGGGCCGAGTGGGAGGAGTACCGGGGCCAGGTCTCGGTCTTCGAGCGCGACCGCATGCTGCCGGTCGTGTGATGGCGGAGGCGATCTCCGACGAGCGCGCCCGCGGGATCGGCCGGCTGCTGGCGGTCACCCTGGCGTTCGCCGTCGTGCTCGCGGTCATCGGGGCCGCGCTGGCCCTGGGCGAGTACCGGGTCTACGGCCTGATCGTCGTCGGCATCGCCGTGGTCCTCGGCGTCCTCGGCGGGCTGACGCTCCGCGCGACCCGGGCCCGGGAGGGGACGGCCCGCCGGCTCAGCATCGCGACCGGCGTCGCGATGGTCGTCCTGTCGGTCCCGCTGATGCCGATCTGGATCGGGCTGCTCACGGTGGTGGCCGGGATCGGGCTGCTGGTGGTGACCGTGGCCCCCGAGCGGGACGCCTCGTGAGCAGCCCCGCGCTGCTCGTGGTCGAGCACGACCGCGAGTGCCCGCCCGCCCGGCTCGGCACCTGGCTGACCGAGGCGGGATGCGACCTCGACGTGCGGCGCCCGTACGCCGGCGACGAGCTGCCGCCGCTCGCGGCGTACGACGGCTTCGTGGTGCTGGGCGGCCCGATGGGCGCCTACGACGAGGACCGCGCGCCGTGGCTGGGCCCGGTCAAGGAGCTCTTCCGCGAGGCGCGGGCCGTCCACCTGCCCACGCTCGGCATCTGCCTGGGCCACCAGCTGGCCGCGGTGGCGCTCGGCGGCACCGTCGAGCGCGACCCCTACGGCCAGCAGGTCGGGCTGCTCGGCGTCGGCTGGACCGACGCCGCCCGGACCGACCGGCTGTTCGAGTCGCTCTCGTGGCCGCGCCGCGGCGTGCAGTGGAACGACGACGTCGTCACCCAGCTGCCCGAGGGGGCCACCCTGCTCGCCGAGACCCACCGCCGGGAGGTCCAGGTCGCCCGGTTCGCACCGCTGATGTGGGGCCTGCAGCTGCACCCCGAGGTCGACGTACCGGTGCTGGAGCCCTGGGCGGACTCCGACCGCGGCTCCCACGAGACCCGGGGCATCGACACCGACGCGCTGCTGCGCGACATCGACGCCGCGCGCGCCGAGCTCGACGACGCCTGGCGACCGCTGGCCACCGGGTTCGCGGCCCTGGCGGCCGAGCACCGGGAACGCGCCGCGCGATGAGCCGGTCGGCGACCAGCAAGGGCAACCTGTTGCGCCTGGGCTTCCAGGACGCGGACGCCGCGCTGGTCGCGCTCGACCGCCTCGGCGACCCGTCGGGTCCGCTGCTCGCGCTGATGGGCCGGACCGCCGACCCGGACGAGGCCCTGGCCGGCCTGGTGCGCCTGGCCGACGTCGTCCCGGACCCCGGGCAGCTGCTGGACGCGGTCGCGGGCGACGAGGGCACCGCGATGCGGCTGCTGTGCGTGCTCGGGGCGAGTGAGGCGCTCTCGGACCACCTGGTCCGCCACCCCGAGCACTGGCGCGAGCTCGCCGACTCCCGCCTCGGGGCCACCCGCCCGGCCGCCTGGGCCGTCCGTGAGGGCCTGCTGCTCGCCGTGGGCGCCGATCCCCGGGACCCGAGCCCGGTCGCGACGAAGGCCGACGCCGAGGCGGTCGACGCGCTGCGGGTCGAGTACCGCCGGGTCCTGCTGCGCCTGGCCGCGCGCGACCTCTCGCACCACCTCGGGGTCGACGACGCGGCAGCGGAGCTCTCCGACCTCGCCGCCGGGACCCTCGACGCGGCGCTCGCGGTCGCCCGCGCCCGCGTCGGTCCCGACGCCCGGCTCGCCCGGCTCGGGGTGGTCGCGATGGGCAAGTGCGGCGGCCACGAGCTCAACTACGTCTCCGACGTCGACGTGATCTTCGTGCACGCCCCCGCCGAGGGTGCCGGGGAGGACGCCGCGCTCCGGGTCGCGACGCAGCTGGCCAGCCACCTGATGCGGGTCTGCTCCGACCACACCGGCGAGGGGACGATCTGGCCGGTGGACGCCGCGCTCCGGCCCGAGGGCAAGGCCGGGCCGCTGGTCCGGACGATCGCCAGCCACCGCGGCTACTACGAGCGCTGGGCCAAGACCTGGGAGTTCCAGGCCCTGCTCAAGGCCCGGGCGGTCGCCGGCGACCTGGCGCTGGCGTCGGAGTTCGTCGAGATGACGCGGCCGATGGTGTGGTCCGCCGCCGAGCGCGACGGGTTCGTCGAGGACACCCAGGCGATGCGACGGCGCGTCGTCGAGCACATCCCCGCCAAGGAGGCCGAGCGCCAGCTGAAGCTCGGGGAGGGCGGCCTGCGCGACGTCGAGTTCGCGGTCCAGCTCCTCCAGCTGGTGCACGGCCGCGCCGACGAGCGGATCCGCCCGGCCACGACGCTGAGCGCGCTCGCCGAGCTGACCCGCGGCGGGTACGTCGGGCGTGAGGACGGCGACGCGCTGCACGAGGCCTACGCGTTCCTCCGCACGCTCGAGCACCGGATCCAGCTGCACCGGCTGCGCCGGACCCACGTCGTCCCCGCGGACGAGTCGGCGCTGCGCCGGACAGGTCGCAGCATGGGCTACCTCAAGGACCCGGTCGGCCTCCTCGACACGACCTGGCAGCACCACCGCCGCGAGGTCCGCCGGCTGCACGAGAAGCTCTTCTACCGCCCGCTGCTCACCGCCGTCGCGCGGATCCCGGGGGAGGAGGCGCGGCTCTCGCCCGAGGCGGCCGAGGAGCGGCTGGCGGCGCTGGGCTACCTCGACCCCACCGGGGCGCTGCGCCACCTCGAGGCGCTGACGTCGGGGGTCTCGCGCGCGGCGCAGATCCAGCGCACGCTGCTGCCGGTGCTGCTGGGCTGGTTCGCCGACGCTCCCGACCCGGACGCCGGCCTGTTCGGCTTCCGCCGGATCAGCGAGTCGCTCGGGTCGACCCCGTGGTACCTCTCGACGCTGCGCGACGAGGGCCAGGTCGCCGAGCGGCTGGCCCGGTTGCTGGCCACCTCCCGCTACGCCACCGACCTCCTCGAGCGCGAGCCCCAGGGGGTGCGGATGCTCGGCGGCGACCTCCGGCCGCTCTCGGCCGAGGTGCTCACGGAGGAGATGCTCGCCACCGCCCGGCGCCACGAGGAGCCCGAGTCGGCCGTCCTCGCCGTGCGCGGCGTACGGCGCCGCGAGCTGCTGCGGATCGCGGCCGGTGACCTGCTCGGGCTGACCGACGTCGCCGACGTCGGGGCCGGGCTGTCCCGGCTCACCGACGCCACCCTCGAGGCGACCCTCGAGGTCGCCGGCAGGGCGGTCCGCGCGCAGCGCGGGCTGGACACGGCACCGGCGCGGATGGCGGTCGTCGCGATGGGCCGGTACGGCGGCTTCGAGCTGTCCTACGGCAGCGACGCCGACGTGCTCTTCGTGCACGAGCCCGAGCCGGGTGCGGACGCGCAGACGGCGACGTCGTACGCCCAGGGGGTCGCGAACGAGCTGCGCCGGCTGCTCGCCCTGCCCGGGCCCGACCCGGCCCTGCTCGTCGACGCCGACCTGCGGCCCGAGGGTCGTCAGGGAGCGCTGGTGCGCACGCTCGACTCCTACGCCGCCTACTACGCGAAGTGGTCGAAGGTGTGGGAGGCGCAGGCCCTGCTGCGCGCCGACCCGGTCGTCGGCGACCCCGACCTGCTGCGCCGGTTCGCCGAGATGGTCGACCCGCTGCGCTACCCCGCGGACGGGATCTCCGAGGACGACGTCTTCGAGGTCCGCCGGATCAAGGCGCGGGTCGACACCGAGCGGCTGCCGCGCGGCGCGGACCCGCACACCCACCTCAAGCTCGGCCGCGGCGGCCTCGCCGACATCGAGTGGACCGTGCAGCTGCTGCAGATGCGGTACGCCGGCACCGTGCCCGGCCTGCGCACCTCCCGCACGCTCGAGGCGCTGGCGGCGGCCCGCGAGGCCGGCCTCGTCGACGAGGACGACGCCGCCGTCCTCCAGCAGGCCTGGCGCCGGGTCAGCCGGGTCCGCAACGCCGCGACGCTGGTGCGCGGCAAGTCGAGCGACGAGCTGCCCCGCGACATCCGCGAGCGCGCCGCCGTCGCCGCGATCCTCGGCTACCCGCCCGGGTCCTCGGACGCGATGGTGAACGACCAGCTGCGCTACACCCGGCTCGCGCGGGCCGTGGTGGAGCGGGTCTTCTGGGAGTGAGCGGCGCCCCGCGCGCGTAGGCTGACGACATGGCCGAGGAACCCCGGGACGAGGCGACGCCCGACCTGGGCGAGACCCAGCCGTACGTGTCGCTCTACCACCCGGTCGACGCGCCGGCCCCGCCGCCGTACCGGGCGCCGAGGCCCGACCCGCCGGCGCCCTCGCCGTACGCGCCCTCGTCCTACGCCCAGCCGTACGCCCCGCCCCCGCAGGCACCGTCGCCCTACACGGCCTACCTGCCGCAGCAGCCCTCCAGCCGGCCGGGCTACCCGCCGCCTCCCACGACGCCGTACACCGCCCGCCTGCCGGTGGTCGCGCCGGCCGCGGCGACCGCGCCCTACGGGGTCGACCCGGTGTCCGGCATGCCGTGGTCGGACAAGTCGAAGGTGACGGCCGGCCTGCTCTCCCTGCTGCTGCCGTTCGTCGGCGTCTGCGGGGTCGGGCGGCTCTACGCCGGGAACATCGCCCTCGGGCTGCTGCAGCTGCTCGGCTTCTGGTTCGGCGTCTTCACGAGCATCTTCCTGATCGGGTTCCTCATCACGCCCGCCGTCTGGCTCTGGGCCGTCATCGACGGCGTGGTGCTGCTGTCCTCCGGTGGCCGGGACGCGCTCGGCCGGCCGCTGCGCCCCTGACGGGGACGATGGGCGACGTGCACCCCGACGAGATCCCTCCCGACGAGTTCGACGACCTCGTGCGCGACGCCCTGGACCAGCTGCCCGACGAGGCGGCCCGGTTGGTGAGCGAGATCGCCGTGGTGGTGCGCGAGGTGCCCGAGCCGGGCCAGGCGGCGCCCGACCAGCTGCTGCTCGGAACGTTCCGCGGGATCCCGCACACGGCGGTCGGCGGGCGGGTGCCGGGCAGCCTGCCCGACGTCATCACCCTGTTCCGGGTGCCGATCCTGGCCGTCTGCCGGAGCCGCGAGGAGGTGCCGCCGCGCGTGCTCAAGGTGCTCGGGCACGAGGTCGGCCACGCCCTGGGGCTCAGCGAGGGCCAGCTCCGCTCGTACGGCTGGTTCTAGCCATCTAGGCTCGCCCCCATGACCGATGACCGCACCCGCGACCTGGCCACCGCCCTCCTCGACCTGCACCGCGCGCCCGAGCTGCTGACCGTCGTCAACGTCTGGGACGCGATCAGCGCCAAGGTCGTCGGCGACGTCGACGGCACCCGCGCACTGGCGACCGCCAGCCACTCGATCGCCGCGTCGTACGGCTACGAGGACGGCGAGAACATCCCGCTCGACCTGATGCTCGAGGCCGTCGGCCGGATCGTGGCCGCCACCGACCTGCCGGTGACCGCGGACCTCGAGGGCGGGTACGGCGACCCGGCAGAGACGGTCCGCCGGGCCATCGGCATCGGCGTGGTCGGTGCCAACATCGAGGACCAGATGCGCCCGCTCGCCGAGGCGGCACGCAACGTCGAGAAGATCATGGCCGTCGCCGAGCAGGAGGGCGTGGACTTCGTGCTCAACGCCCGCACCGACGCCTTCCACCTCGGCCGCGACCGCGACCCGGCCGACAACCTCGCCGAGGCGATCGAGCGGGGCCGGGCCTACCTCGACGCCGGCGCACCGGTGGTGTTCGTGCCGGCGCGGCTCGACGAGCAGCAGGTGGCCGAGATCGTCGGGGCCTGGGGCCCGCAGAAGCTGACGATGATCGGCATCCCCGGCGTCCCGTCGCTGGCCCGGCTGGAGGAGCTCGGCGTGGCCCGGGTCTCCTACGGCCCGATGTCGCAGAACGTCGCGCTGACGGCGCTCCAGGAGCTGGTCGAGGACGTGCACCGCGGCGGTGGCGTGCCCTCCTCCATGCGCATCCTCAACTGACGTGGGCCTCGACGAGCGGCTCCGGGCCGCCTCCGACGCCTGCACCGCGCGGGCGCTCCGCAACCCGCGGACCAGCCCGGCCCAGGCCTTCGCCGACCTCGCGCGCGCGTGCGACGAGCTGGGCATCGACTCCTGGGACATGTACGGCGGTGGCGGTCCGGTCGAGCGCCTCGAGTCCGAGGTCGCCGAGCTGCTCGGGAAGTCGGCCGCGGTGCTGTTCCCGAGCGGCGTGATGGGTCAGCAGGCGGCACTGCGGACCTGGTGCGACCGCACCGGCTCGGTGCGGGTGGCCCTTCCGGACCGGTCGCACCTGCTGGTGCACGAGGACGACGGACCGCGCCTGCTGCACGGCTTCCGCTTCGAGCACCTGACCGTGGGACGGCGCACCGCCACCGCCGCGGACCTGCGCGGGCTCCCCGCCGGGCTGGGTGCGGCCCTGGTGGAGCTGCCGCTGCGCGACGCCGGCTGCCGGCTCCCCACCTGGGACGAGCTCGTCGAGCTGTCCGGGGCGGCGCGCGAGCTGGGCGTCCCGCTCCACGTCGACGGAGCCCGGCTGTGGGAGTCCCAGCCGTTCTACGACCGGCCGCTGGCCGAGATCGCGGACCTGGCCGACTCCGTCTACGTCTCGTTCTACAAGGCGCTGGGCGGGCAGGCAGGTGCGGTGGTGGCCGGCCCGGCCGACCTCGCCGACGAGCTGCGGCTGTGGCGGCGGCGGATGGGCGGCACGCTGTTCCGGCTCACGCCGTACGCCGTCGGCGCGCTGGTCGGGCTCCGCGACCAGCTGCCGCGGATGGGGGAGTACGTCGCCTGGGCACGCGACCTGGCGAGCGCCCTCGCGGGGGACGGGTTCACCGTGGACCCGGACCCGCCGCACGCCAACACCTTCCTGGTGCACGCGCCCGGGTCGGCCGACGCCGTCAACGAGCGGCTGCTCGGGTTCATGGAGCGCGAGCTGGTCGAGCCCTGCGGACCGTGGTGGGACGCGGTGGTCCCGGGGTTCGTCACCACCGAGGTGGCGGTGCAGGCGGCCGCCCTCGAGCTCGACCCGGCCGTCGTCGCGGGGTGGTGGCACGAGGTCGTGCTGGCCTGAGCCACACCTTGCGGAGGTCTTGAGGCTGCGCATCGGTGGGCTTGAGGGCTGTGACGGACCCTCGAACGTGGAGGGAGGTGGCCGATGTCCGAGACCCATGAGCCGGGTGCTGCCGTGTTCGACCCGAACGCGGTCGTCAGCCTGACCGGCGACGCCGGTGACGCCGCCTTCGCGTCGGTGTTCGTCGACAAGTTCCGCGCGCTCCTCCCGCACCGCGTCCGCCGGATCGCGACGACGCTCGGCGAGGGCGACGTCGACGAGGCCCTGGACGCCGTCCTCAGCCTCCGGGTCTCCGCGTGCCTGATCGGCGCGGGCGAGCTCTGCCTGCTCGGACGGACCCTCGAGGCGCACCTGCGCCGCCTCGACCTCCCGCGCGCCCGGATCGCCGCCGTGTCGCTCGGGTCCGCAGCGGACCGCGCGGACGCCGCCCTCGGCGACTTCCTGGCCGCCTGAGGCCGCTCCCGTCCGCTCAGTCCACGAGCTCCATGCGGTAGCCGACGCCGCGCACGGTGCGGATGAACCGCGGCCCGCCGCGGACCTCGCCGAGCTTGCGGCGCAGGTTGCCGATGTGCACCTCCACGAGGTGGGTGTCGGACGCCCACTCGGTGCCCCAGACCGACCGCAGCAGCGCCTCGCGGGTCCACACCCGGGTGGGGGTGCGCATCAGCTCGGTCAGGAGGTCGAACTCGGTGCGGGTGAGCTCGAGCTCCTCGCCGTCGCGGAACGCCCGGCGCCCGTCCACGTCGACGCGGAGCGGACCGTGCTCGAGCACCTCGTTGTCGTCACCGGGGGGCGCGGCCGCCTCGGGCGGGACCGGGGCGCCGTCCGACGTCCGCGGCCGGCGGAACATCGCGTTGACCCGGGCCTTGAGCTCGCGGGCGCTGAACGGCTTCGCGATGAAGTCGTCGGCGCCGGTCTCGAGGCCGAGCAGCCGGTCGATCTCGTCGTCGCGGGCGGTGATCATCACGACGTACGCGTCGCTGATCTCCCGGATCCGCCGGCACGCCTCGATGCCGTCGATCCCGGGCAGGCCGAGGTCGAGGGTGACCAGGTCGGGGCGCGTCTCGCGGACCGCCTCGACCCCGGCGAGGCCGGAGTCGACGGCGGTGACCGTGAAACCCTGGGTCTGCAGGGTGAACTCGATCAGGGCGCGGATGTCCTCGTCGTCCTCGACGACCAGTGCCCGCCGTTCCTGACCCGAGTCGGTCCCCATGCTGGCCATGGGACGCATGATGCCACTTCTTGCGGATATCTTGAGGTTTCTCCGGCAGCGAACCGCGCTCAGATGAAGAGCAGCTGCGCGCCGGCGGTCATCTCGATGAAGTCCGAGGCGCTGATGATGCCCTCGACCCCCTCGTAGAGGTCGGCCTCGGTCAGGTGCTGCATGTCCGCGGACATCCGGCACGCCCACAGGTGGCCGCCGGAGCCGACGATCTGCTCGAGGAACTCCGGGACGTCCGGGACGTCCAGGTCGGCGATCGACCGGCGCAGCTGGTGGGTGGCCATCGCGGTCATGCCGGGCAGGCCGCCGAGGCCCTGCGGCATGTGCGTCGCCGGGTTGCCGAGCATCGTGAACTTCAGGTCGGCCATGTACTTCGGGTTGATGATGTCGAAGCCCCAGAACGTGAAGAACAGGTCGACCTCGACGCCCTCGCCGAGGGCGGCGTTCGCGAGGATCAGGCCCGGGTAGGTCATGTCCAGGCTGCCCTTGGAGCAGATGATCGCGAGCTTGCGGCCGGTCGGGCCGTCGTCGAACGACGGGACGATGGGCGTGGCCTGGGGCTCGGTGCCGTTGGTGGTCATGGCGTCTCCTTCACACGCAGCCGCGGGGCTTGGGGAGCCCGGCGACGTACGCGATCTTCTTGGCGGGCTTTCCGGGGAAGAGCTCGAAGAGCGTCTTGACCGGTACGTCGAGGCCGGTGCTGACCCGGCGCAGGGTCGGGCTCTCGCCGCGCTCGGTGAAGTCGGCGCGGGCGAAGGCGAGGACGGTGCGGTGGTCCGGGCCCAGGGTCAGCCCGATCTGCTGCGCCAGGGACTCCGCGAGCTGGAGGTCCCACTCCTCCGGGTCGGTGAGGAACCCCTCGGCGTCCACGTGGACCGTCCGCCCGTCGATGACCATCGTGGTCTGCGTGGTGGTCATGGTGTCTCCTCCGATGCGTGCTTGCCGGCCATCGACATCGCGGACGGCAGGGGGATGGGACGACCCGGGAGCAGGACGTTCCAGTAGATCCAGGGGAAGGACTGCTTGCCGAGGTGGTTGACCCGGCTCTCCTCGAGCAGCGACATCGGGCCCACGACCGGGACGGGGTAGCGGCCCGGGAGCGGCTCGACGTCGTAGTTGAAGTCGATGAGCAGCGCCTTCCCGTCCCCGCTCTCGACGAAGCAGTTCGCGTGACCGTCGAAGGAGTGGCTCATCGGCCGGCCCTCGACGTGGTCGACGAAGTTCGGGACGAACACGTCCACCGAGAAGTGCGCGACCGAGCCGGCCTTCGAGGCCGGGATGTCGCTGGCGTCCCCGATCGCCCAGATGTCGTCGTGGCCGCGGGCCAGGAAGGTCTGCGGGTCGACGGGCACGTAGTTGAGGTCGTCGCCCAGCCCCGAGCGCGCCACGAAGTCGGCGCCCATGTTGAGCGGGACCGTCACCAGGAGGTCGAAGGGCACCGTGCGCTCGTCGTACGACACGAGCGCGGAGGCGTCCTCGTCGACCCGCTCCACCACGAAGTCGGGCTCGACGTCGATCCTGCGCTCCGCGAGCAGGTGGCCGAGCCGCTCGGAGGCGACCGGACGGGTGAACGCGCCGGACAGCGGGGTCACGTAGGTGATGTCGACGTCGTCGCGCACGTGCAGCTCGCGCATCCGGGCCTCGGCGAGCAGCGCGAACTCCAGCGGCGCGACCGGGCACTTGATCGGCATCTCGGTCACGTGCACGACCAGGCGGCCGGCGCGGAAGTCCGCCAGCGCGTCGCGGAGGGCGCGGGCCCCGTCGAGCGTGTAGAACTCGTGCACGGTGCGGCCCCAGAGCCGCCCGGCCATCCCCGGGGTCTCCTCGGGGCGCGGGGAGGTGCCGCTCGCGACCACGAGCTGGTCGTAGGGCAGCCTCCGTCCGTCGGCGAGGTGGACCCGGTGGCCCTCCGTGTCGACGAGGTCGATCTCGCCGGTGATCACGTTGACCCCGTCGGCGAGCTGGGCCCCACGGGGCCGGACGAGCTGGCCCGGCTCGCGGTGGCCGAAGACGACCTCGAGCAGACCGGGCTGGTAGACGTGGTCGTCGTCGCGGTCGACGACCACCACGTGCCACGCGTCGTGGTCCAGGCTCCGACGGAGCCGGTTCGCGAGCATCGTGCCGGCGGTGCCGGCACCCAGGATCACCACGTTGCGCATCTGCCTGCCTCCTAGCTCGCGACGCTGGTCTCGGGTCCGGACCGGGTGGCGGCGTCGGCGAGCTCGCGCCCCCAGGTCCGCGCGCGGTCGGTCTCGCCGGCCACCAGGGGCCCCTGCACGTCCTCCACGAGGAACGGCGTCGGGCGGGACACCAGGCGGTAGCCCTTCCGGCGCAGCAGGTGGGAGGCGCGGGTCGAGGCCGCCTTCGGCAGGTTGCGCACCTTCGTCACCCGGGTGTCGAAGGCGGCGGCCGCCCGGTCGTGGGCCTCCTCGCGGGGTCCCAGCGCGGCGATCCACTCGCGCAGGCCGGTCTCGACGAGCTCGGCGCCCGCCCCCTGGCGCACCGCCTCCTGGCGCGTCGCCGGCCGGCTCAGCGAGAAGGCGTGCGTCGGTGCCCCGACCACGAGCAGGTCGAAGTCGGCGTCGCGGGCCGCGGGTGCGGATCGCACCTCGTGCAGCTCGACCTCGGCGCCCGCCTCGGTCAGCCCGGCGACCACCGCGTCGGCGATCTCGTGCGTGGACCCGAACATGGACTCGTACACCAGCAGCGCACGCACCTCGACCACTCTCCTCGGCACCGGCTCTCGGGCCGGCCCGTCGCCGTCGGCGTCGCCGACGGCTCTCTCCGCCTCTCAGCGTGCTCCGACGAGGTGGCCCGGCCCACGGGCCATCGGCCTCTGTCGTCGAGCCGTTGGTCCCTGCCGGTCAGGACGCCGCGGCGGGAGAGTGGAAGGCGGGAGAGCGGACCGGAGGAGGGGCCATGTCGGAGCTGGAACGCCCGGTCGTCGTGGGGGTCGACGGGACGGACGCGAACCTCGGCGCGCTCCTGTTCGCCGTCGACGCGGCCGACCGGCGGCAGGTGCCGCTGGAGCTGGTGCACGTGGTGCCGGACCGGGTGGTCATCTCCCCGCTGGTGCCCGTCACCCCGCTGGACCTGACCGACACCGGCGCCACGGTGCTGCGGACGGCGGAGGACCAGGTGCACGCCACGTCCCCGGACCTGACGGTCGAGTCGCGGCTGCGGCACGGCTCGCGGGCCACCCAGCTGCTGCGCGGTGCCGCGGGTGCCGGGCTGCTGGTGGTCGGCCGCGACGACCGGCCGGTGCTGGAGCGGATGATGCGCGGCGACACCGCCGCCTCGGTCGCGGCCCGGGCGGACGTCCCGGTCGTCGAGGTGCCGGCCGAGTGGCGCCCGGCGTCGTCCGGCCACCCGTCGTACGGCGTCGTGGTGGTCGGCCTGAAGTCGCCGGCGTACGCCGACGCGGTCCTCGGGGAGGCGTTCGCGGCCGCCGACGAGCGGGGTGCCGCACTCGTCGTCGTCCACGCGTGGAAGCTGCCCAGCGGCTACGACGAGGCAGCGGGGGACGACCCGGCCCTCGCCGACTGGGAGCGGGAGGCCACCGAGGATCTCGAGCAGCTGCTCCGGCCCTGGCACCGGGCCTACCCCGACGTGCCGGTCCGGACCCGGGTGGTGCACCAGCACCCCGCCGAGGCGCTGGTCGAGGCGACGGCGGAGGCCGACCTGATCGTGGTCGTCCGGCGCGTGCACGGCAGCCCGACGACCGCCCACCTGGGCTCGGTGGCCCGGGCGGTGCTCCGTGCCGCGGCCTGCCCGGTGCTCGTGGTGCCGCCGTCGGAGACCGGGGTCATCCCGGACCTGGTGCTGGAGGAGGCGGGCGGCCTGCTCGCCTGACCCCACCATGAGGGCCTACCGGATCTGCTGGACCGTCGCCGTCGCGCTGCTCGCGGCCGCTGCGGCGTTCGGCGCGGCGACCGACGCGACGCCCGGCGCCGGGTGGCGGGCCCTGGCCGTCACCGCCGCCTGCTCGGCGGTCCTCGGCGGCATGGTCGGCGTGGTGTGGGCCGAGGAGGCGGGTCGCCGCATGGTGCTGCGCTGCTCGGCCTGGGCGGTGGTCGGCGGGCTGCTGGTCGTGGGCCTGCCGGCGTTGCTCGGCGCGTGGTCCCTGGTGGTCCTCACCGTGGTCGTGCTGACCGCGCCGCCCCTGGTCGCCGCCGTCCGCGACCTGCTCCACGCCCGCGGCGAGCGGTGGGAGCCGTCGGAGCCAGCCGGGCGGTCGGGGCCGTTGGGGTCGTCGGACCCGGAGGCCGAGGCCACGACGTCGCCCACGGCCGTCAGCCTGATGACCGACCGCGAGCTCGAGCGCCGCTGGCACCTCACGTCGGCGCGGTTGCGCCACCCCGGGACGCCCCCGGAGGCGGCGATGGTGCTGGTGGCCGAACGCGTGCACCTGCTCGACGAGATCGAGCGGCGCAACCCCGAGCACTTCGCGGCGATCCTCGACCGCACCATCGGGCTCGAGGACGGGGGCCCCGGGACGGGGCTCGGCGACAACGGGAGGGAAGGCGGGACCAGTGGCTGACAACAGCGGTGCGGCTGCCGGCGGTGGGGCGATCTACGCCCTGGGCATCCTGGGTGCCTGGGTCTACTTCTGGCAGCAGGCCGACGGCTTCTGGTGGCACCTGCTGGCCGTCCTGGAGGGTCTCATCTGGCCGGCCTTCCTGGTGTACGACGCGCTGCGCGTGCTCGACTGAGTCGGCTCGGCCGGCGTAGGGGCGCCGTCAGGCGGGTGCGTCCGCCGGGCCGGGGGTGGGCAGCGAGGCCGGCCCGGGGACGGGGCCGGTGCCGACCGATGCGGTCAGCTCGTCGACCGAGAGCTGGAGGTCGCGCTCGACCGAGGCGCAGATGGGGGTCTCTTCCATGCGCGGAGCGTTCCCCGACCGGAGCACGACCATGCCCGGCGGCGCGGCTCAACCCGCCGGAACGGCCGTGAGTCCGGCCACAGGCGGGACCACGGCCAGGACCACCGCCGGGACGACGGCGACCGGGCACGGCGCGTGCTCCGCGACCGCGACCGCGTGGTCGAACACCGGCGTGTGCCGGTGCGGGCGCCGGGCGACGACGAGCAGCTCCCGGGTGCGGGCGCCCGCCACGAGGGCGTCGACGTCCTCGTCGGGGACCTCCAGCACCACGGTCTCGTGGGCGGCGCCGAAGTCCCGCGCCAGTGCGAGCGCCGCCGGTTCCGTGCAGGTGAGGACACCCTGCGCGCCCGCTGCCGGGTCCCGGTGGACGACGACCGGGCAGGCCGCGTGCCGGGCGACCGCGGCGCTCACCGAGCCGAGCAGCAGCCCGCGCACGGGTCCCCGGCCCCGTGAGCCCACGACGAGCAGGTCGGTGGGGTCCACCTGGGCGAGCAGGACCTCGCGGGGGTCACCGGCGACAACCGCGCTCTCGACCACGAGGTCCGGCTGTTGCCGCCGCGCCTCGCCGCACGCGCGTCCGACCAGCAAGTGACCCTCGTCCTCGAGGGCCCGCACCAGGCGTTCGGCCTGCAGCGCCGCCTCGGGCTGCCAGGCCAGCCCGCCCATGACCGGGAGGACGACCGCGTGCACGATCCTCAGCACGGCGCCGGTGCGGGCCGCGTGCTCCGCGGCCCAGCGCAGGGCCGCCTGCGACTGCTCGGACCCGTCGATGCCGACGACCACCCGCCCGACCTGCTCGGTCATGTCCCCACGATGCTGCCGGGCCGGGTCAGCCACCACGGCCGAACGCCGCGCCGGACCGGTGACTTAGGTCCCGTTGGTGAGAGGCCATCGCCCGGACCGCGCGGGCCCGAACCGCCCTAGATTCGAGTCATGTCGGAGTCCGGCAGCAGGATCGAAGCGGCACCTGGTCGACAGATCACGGTCTACCTGCTCGACGACCACGAGCTGGTGCGTCGCGGGATCCGGGAGGTGCTCGAGGGCGCGGGGGACATCCGGGTGGTGGGGGAGTCCGGACTGGCTGCGGAGGCGATCCGCTGGATCCCGGTGCTGCACCCCGACGTCGCGCTGCTCGACGGCCGGCTGCCCGACGGCTCCGGCATCGACGTGTGCCGCCAGGTCCGCGAGAAGGACCCCAGCATCGCAGCGCTGATCCTGACGTCGTACGACCAGGAGGAGCCGCTGTTCGCCGCGATCAAGGCCGGTGCCGCGGGCTACCTGCTCAAGCAGGTCAAGGGCAGCGACCTCGTCGACGCGGTGCGCCGGGTCGCCGCCGGCCAGTCGATGCTCGACCCGGCGCTGACCGCCTCGGTGCTCGATCGGCTCCGGCACGGGGCGCCGGACGAGCCGAACGGCCGTCTGACCGACAAGGAGGAGCAGATCCTCGACCTGGTCGGCGAGGGGCTCACCAACCGGCAGATCGCGGCCCGCCTCGGCCTCGCCGAGAAGACCGTGAAGAACTACGTCTCGACGATGCTCGGCAAGCTCGGTGTCGAGAGCCGCACCCAGGCGGCGATCGTCGCGCTCAAGCGCTCGACGACCTGAGCACGGCCGAACCGCTGACCCGTCCGGCGGCGAGGTCGGCCAAGGCCCGGTCGGCGGCCTCGAAGGGGTACGTCGTCGTGTGGGCCCGGACGCCGAGCCGGACCGCCAGCCGCAGCAGCTCCTCGCCGTCGCGGCGGGTGTTGGACGTGACCGTGCGCAGGTCGCGCTCCAGGAACAGGTGCTCGGTGTAGCCCATCGCGGGCACCTCCGACATGTGGATGCCGGCCAGGGCCAGGGTGCCGCCCCGGTCCAGCGCGCGCAGGGCGACCGGCACCAGCTCGCCGGCGGGTGCGAACACGATCGCTGAGTCGAGCGGGACCGGTGGGGGGTCCGCCGCGCCGCCGGCCCAGGTGGCACCGAGCTCGAGGGCGAGGCGGCGGTCCGGCTCGCCGCGCGTGGCGACGTACAGCTCGGCGCCCTGGGCCAGCGCCAGCTGGGCGGTGAGGTGCGCGCTGGAGCCGAACCCGTAGAGGCCGAGCCGTCCGCCGGGCGGCAGCTGGGCGCGGACCAGGGCGCGGTAGCCGATGATCCCGGCGCACAGGAGCGGGGCGAGCGCCACCGGGTCCGGCTCCTCGGGCAGGGCGTAGGCGTAGGCGGCCGGGACGACGGCGTGCTCGGCGAAGCCGCCGTCGGCGTCCCACCCGGTGTAGGTCGACGCCGGGCAGAGGTTCTCGCGCCCCGCGCGGCACCACCGGCACTCGCCACAGGTGCTGCGCAGCCAGGCGATGCCGACGCGGTCGCCGGCCACGAACCGTTCGGTGCCGGGACCGAGCGCCGTCACCCGCCCGACGACCTGGTGCCCGGGCACCGTGCGTGGCCGGTGCGGCGCGAGGTCGCCCTCGGCCAGGTGCAGGTCGGTCCGGCACACGCCGCACGCCTCGACGGCCACGAGCAGCTCGCCGGGGCCCGGCTCCGGCACGGCTCGCTCGACGGCCACCAGGGGTCCGGACGAGACCGGGCCCGGGCGGTCCACCACCCAGGCGGACATCCGCGGGCGGTCGGTCACGACCCGCCGCCGACCATGCGCAGCACGAGCTCGACGATACGCGCCGCCAGCTCCCCGAGGACCAGGCCGAGCAGGACCCCGACGACGACCAGGCCGAGCAGCAGGGCGATCGCGCCGACGACCCGGTGCCGGGCGACGAACGGGTCGGGGATCTCCCGACGGTCCGCGGCCTTCATGCGGCCACGGTCCGCCCCCGCCGCGCTCCGGACCAGGGTCGAGCGCCGCCACCTCGGCGGGACCAACGGCCCTGACGGTCGGCGCCGGAGCGGCGGACCCTCGAAGGATGAGCAGTCCCATGCTGACCTTCCTCGGGGCTGCCGGCACGGTCACGGGCAGCCGGTTCCGCTTCGACGCGGCGGGCGGACCGATGCTGGTCGACGCCGGCCTCTACCAGGGCCCGGCCGAGCTGCGGCACCGCAACTGGGCCGAGGGCGACGACCAGGCCGCGACGCTGGCCGCGGTCGTGGTCAGCCACGCGCACCTCGACCACTGCGGCTACCTGCCGCGCCTGGTCCGGGACGGTTTCGCCGGGCGCATCATCTGCACGCCGGAGACCGCCAAGCTGGTGACGATCGTGCTGCGCGACAGCGCCCACCTCCAGGAGGAGGACGCCCGGCTGGCCAACGAGCACGGGTTCTCCAAGCACCGCCCGGCGCTGCCCCTCTACGACCACGAGGACGTCGAGCGCACCCTGCCCCTCCTGGACCCGGTGGGGTACGACGCCCCGACCGCGGTCCTCCCCGGGGTCACGGCGACGCTGCGGCCGGCCGGCCACATCCTCGGCTCGTCGTCGGTGCTGCTGGACGTGGACGGCGAGCGGGTCGTCCTCAGCGGCGACCTCGGCCGGCCGCACCACCCGCTGCTGCGGCCGCCGGCCCCGGTGCCGGCCGTCGGCACCGTGGTCGTCGAGTCGACCTACGGCGACCGCACCCACGAGCCGGGGCGGCCGCACCAGGTCGCCGAGGCGATGCGCCGGACTCTCAAGCACGGCGGGTGCGTGCTCGTCCCGGCGTTCGCGGTCGACCGCACCGAGCTGGTGCTGCTCGAGCTGCACCGGCTCGTGCAGGCGGGCGAGCTCCCGCGGGTACCCGTCTACCTCGACAGCCCGATGGCCCTGGCGACCCTCGAGGTCTACCGACGAGCCGTCACCGGCAGGTCGGCGCAGCTGCGTCCGGAGGCGCGCGACCTCCTCGTCGCGCTCGAAGAGCTGCACGTGCGGCCGGTCACCGAGGCCGCCGACTCGATCCGCCTCAACCGGCCCGGCGCGCCGTGCATCGTGGTCTCGGCCTCCGGCATGGCGACCGGCGGTCGGGTGGTCCACCACCTCGCCGAGCAGCTGCCCGACTCCCGCAACTGCGTGGTCCTGACCGGCTACCAGGCGGTCGGCACCCGCGGCCGCCAGCTCCTGGACGGCGCCAAGCAGGTCAAGATCCACGGGCGTTACGTGCCGGTGCGGGCCGAGATCGTCGACGACCAGGACTTCTCCGTGCACGCCGACGGCGACGAGCTGCTGGCGTGGTTGGCGACCGCGCCGGAGCCCCCGCGCACGGTGTACGTCGTGCACGGCGAGGAGCAGGGGTCCGCCCGGCTCGCCGCCCGGATCTCCGACGAGCTCGGCTGGACCGCGGTGGTGCCGAAGCTCGGCGAGCGGGTGCGCCTGGACTGACCGCGACTACGTGCGGGTGACGGCCCGCCGGCGGCCGACGAGCCGGTAGACCTCGTCCACGCCCCAGACCACGACCGGGAAGCACGCCAGCACCAGCAGCTCGCGCACCTCGAGCGGTCGGGTCCCGAGGACGGCCTGGGCGGCGGGGGCGTAGATCGCGACCGCGGTCAGGGCGAGCTCGAACGCGATGCCGGCCAGCAGCAGCCGGTTGGTCAGCACGCCCACCGAGAGCAGGGAGACGTGGTCGGTGCGGGCGGCCAGCGCGGTCCCGATCTGGCACGCGACGATCCCGGCGAAGGTCATCGTCGTGGCGCGCAGGTAGGCCTCGTGCAGCGGCGTCCCCGCACCGGTCGGGTCGCCGGGACGCCACCCGGCCGACCACAGCACCCACCAGCACCCGGCAGCGACCAGGACGGCGGAGGTGAGCCCGAGGACGGCCCAGGCACGGACCAGCATCCGCCGGGTGATGATGCCCTCGCCGCGCCCGCGCGGGGGACGCTCCATCAGCCCGGGCTCGGCGGCCTCCCGGCCGAGCGCGAGGGCCGGCAGCGTCTCGGTGCCGAGGTCGATCATCAGGATCTGGACGACGGTCAGGCCGAGCGGCACCGCTCCGCCGGAGAGCGCGAACAGCAGGAACGGCACGATCTCCGGCACCGCGTGGGCGAAGATGTAGAGGATGAACTTGCGGACGTTGTCGTAGACCCGGCGCCCCGCCTCGATCGCCTTGATGATCGTCGCGAAGTCGTCGTCGGTGAGCACCATGGTGGCCGCCTCGCGAGCCACGTCGGTGCCGCCCCGCCCCATCGCGACCCCGATGTCGGCCTTCCGCAGCGCCGGCGCGTCGTTCACGCCGTCCCCGGTCATCGCCACGACGTGGCCGGACTCCTGGAGCCGGCCGGCGATCCGCAGCTTGTCCTCCGGGGAGCTGCGGGCGAAGACGACCTCGGACCCGCGGTCGAGCAGCTCACCGAGCTCGGTGTCGTCCATCGCCTCGAGCTCGGTCCCGGTGAGCACCACCGGACGGCCCGGGCCGCCGATGCCGGCCGAGCCGGCGACGGCGGCGGCGGTCGCCCCGTTGTCGCCGGTGATCACGTGGACGGTGATGCCGGCGGCGTGGGCCTGGGTCACGGCGTCCGGCACGGCGTCGCGGACCGGGTCGGAGAGCGCGACGAACCCGACGAGCACCAGGTCGCGCTCCACCTCGGCCCGCTCCGGCGGACCGCCCGGTGCCGGGATCTCCCGCCACGCGCACGCGATCAGCCGCAGCCCTCGCCCGGCCAGCTCGCCGAGCCGGCCCGTGAGTGCCTCGCGGGCCTCCGGCCCCAGCGGCTGGCGGCCGCCGTCGGGGGTCAGGGCCGCGGTCGAGCGGGCGAGCACCGCCTCGGGGGCGCCCTTGGTGAGGATCAGGTCGCCCCCGGCCTCCGGGTCGGCGACGATGACCGACATCAGGCGCAGGCGCGGGTCGAAGTGGTAGGTCGCCTCGCGCCGCTCGACCGGTGGCGTCCCCTCGTCGAGCCGCGTCGCGGTCTCCAGCAGCGCGAGCTCGGTGGGGTCGCCGATGCCGGACGCGACGTCGGCGGTGGTGCACGAGCCGAGCACCCGCGCCAGTGCCGCGCGGACGGTCGGGTCGGGGGCGTGCCGGCCCGTGGCGTCCCAGGTGCTGTGCAGCTGCATCCGGTTCTGGGTGAGGGTCCCGGTCTTGTCGGTGCAGATCACGTCCGTCGACCCCAGGGTCTCGACGGCACTGAGCCGCTTGACCAGGCCGCCGCGGCGGGCCAGGTCGGCGACCCCGACCGCCAGGGACAGGGTGATCGTCGGCAGCAGCCCCTCCGGGACGTTCGCGACCAGCAGCCCGATCGCGAACACCCCCGCCTCGGCCAGGCTGAGGCCGGCCAGCATGCCGAGGGGCAGGAACGCGAGGCCGACGCCGACGGCGACCCCGGCGATCAGCCACGCGACCCGCCGGACCTGGACCTCCAGCGGGCTCGGCTCCTGCTCCGTGCGCCCGCTGAGGCTGGCGATCCGGCCCAGCTCGGTCGCCATGCCGGTGGCGACCACGACAGCCAGGGCCTCGCCCGAGGTGCAGGTGGTGCCGGAGAGCAGCACGTCGTGCGCGTCGACGACCCGGGTGGCAGGGGAGGGGGCACCGTCCGCGCTGCGCACGACCGGCACCGACTCGCCGCTGACCGCCGAGAGGTCCAGCTCGACGGCGCCGGAGACGAGCTTGGCATCCGCGCAGATCGCGTCGCCCTCCTCGACGACCAGCACGTCGCCCGGGACGACCGTCCGCGCCTCGACGCTGGTGCGGTGCCCGTCCCGGAGGACCACGGAGTGCGGTGGGAGGTAGCTGCTCAGGGCCGCGACCGCGTGCTCGGCGTGCCGCTCCTGGATCAGCGCGAACGCGGCGTTGAGCGCGATTACCAGCACGATCGCGACCGCCAGCGTCACGGCGCCGGTGAGCAGCGACAGCGTGGCGGCCAGCCACAGCAGCAGGGCCAGGGGGTGCACCAGCTGGCGCACCAGCTGGGCGAGGAACGACGGGCCGCCGCGAGCGACCAGCTCGTTCGGACCGGCTCGCTCGAGCCGGGCCGCGGCCTCCGCGGAGGTCAGCCCCTCGCACGAGGCGTCGAACGTCGCGAGCACGTCCGGCAGCGGCTGGAGCAGCAGGTCGGGAGTCCCGACCGTCATACCTCCACGCTGACGCGTGCGGACCAGGACCCGTAGGGCCGAAGTCCCCCGGGCCGGGCCCGATGGTCCCTGCCGCGGGGGTCCGCCGAGGAGGACTGTGGAGGTATGAGGGCATACCGGACCACCTGGCGCACGCTGGTGCTGCTGGTCGCAGTCGTCTCGGGCGTGGTCGGGATCGCGGGCGTGGGGTGGCTGGCCACCCTGGGCACCTCGGTCGCCTTCGCCTGCCTGGGCGCCTTGTTCGGCTTCAGCTGGATCGAGGACCCGGGCAAGCGGCCGCGAGCCATGGTCGAGTGCGGGCTCTGGTTCGGCGTCGCGGGGCTGCTCATCATCGGGCTCCCGCCGATCGTCGGTGCCTGGTCGCTCCCGGTCCTGCTCGCGATCGGTCTCACCTGCCCGCCGCTGCTCGACCTGGGCCTGTCGTCGTACCGCAAGGCGCACCCGGTGGCACCGGCCGACGAGCCCGGGCTGCTCTCGGACCGCGACCTCGCCCGCCGCTGGCGCTACACCACCGAGGAGCTGCAGGCGCACGACGTCCCGGCTCCCGCGGTGCTGCGGCTGGTCCAGGAGCGCGCGGTGCTGCTCGACGAGCTCGAGCGGCGCGACCCCGAGCGGTTCGGGGAGTGGCTGGTCCGCTCGGGTTGGCGTGAGCCGCAGGACCAGTGAGCCGCCACCACGATCTCCGGGGTGGGACCCACCCCGGCACGCAGGAGAACCTGATGGAGGGCACGGACGATGTATGCGTTCAAAGGTGACCGGATCTACGTGCGGGACGACGCCGCCGAGACCATGCGCGAAGCCGAGGTGATCGAGGTGGAGCACGTGGCCGGACACCCGCCGTACTGGGTGCGGTGGGCGGACACCGACGAGCTGGAGCTGTGGTTCCCCGAGGCCGACGTCGTCATCGAGCTGGACCGCTGTGGTTCCGCCGAGGCCGACGTCGTCATCGCAACGTCCTACCCCGGGTCGCGGTCGCGGTCCGCTCCTGACATGGCGACGCCCCGGCGAGGCTCCCGATCACGCACCGGGAACCGCCGGCCTCGGGCCGGCAGGACCGTCGGGGCGAGCGACCCCCGTGCCATCGGCACGGGGGTCGCGCCGCGTCCCGAGGAGGAGGGCCAGCAGGAGGACGTGACCCCGCCGGCCCCGTCCGAGCACCCGCGGGAGGGCGGACCCGTGACCCGGCAGCGCGCCGACGTCCTGCTCTCCGACGGCACGGTCGCCTCGATCCGGCCGGTCACCGCGGACGACGGGCCTGGGCTGATCGCGCTCCACGACCACGTGGGCCCCGAGAACACCCGGCTGCGGTTCTTCTCGGCGAGCCGGGTGGCCGGGCACCAGTACGTCGCCCACGTGCTCGCCAGCCCCGAGACCCTCGCCCTGGTCGCGGTGCGGCGCGGCGAGCTGGTCGGCCTGGCGACCGCGGAGCCGGTCGAGGCCGGCACCGCCGAGATCGCCTTCATCGTCGTCGACGAGTGCCACGGGCTCGGCATCGGCGGGCTGCTGCTCGAGCACCTCGCCGCGGCCGGCCGCGACTGGGGCATCAGCCGGTTCGTGGCCGAGGTGCTCGGCGAGAACGTCGCCATGCTCGAGGTGCTGCGGCACGCCGGGTTCGCGGTGACGCAGAGCACCGAGGCCGGGTGCGTGCACGTCGAGATGGACACGACGGCGTCGTACGACGCGCTGCGCGCCGCGGACGAGCGCGAGTGCCTCGCCGAGGCCCGGTCGCTCGCTCCGCTCCTGCGGCCCACGTCGGTCGCGGTCGTCGGCGCGCGCCGCGACGGCACTGGCGTCGGAGCGGCCGTGCTGCGCTCGATCGTGGCCGGCGGCTTCACCGGCTCGCTGCACGCGGTGCACCGGGTGGCCGAGTCCGTCCTGGGGGTGCCGGCCGTGCGCCGGCTGGTCGACCTCGAGACCCCGCCCGACCTCGTCGTGGTGGCCGTCCCGGCGACCCAGGTCCTCACGGTGCTCCGCGGCGCCGCCCGGGCCGGGTGCCCGAGCGCGGTGGTGGTGTCCGCCGGCTTCGCCGAGCGTGGCGCGGAGGGCGTCCGGATGCAGCAGGCGATCCTCGACCTCGCGCGGGCCAGCAGCATGCGGGTGGTCGGTCCCAACTGCCTCGGCGTGCAGAACACCCACCCCGCCGTGCGGCTCGACGCCACGTTCAGCGGCCTGGTCCCGCCGGCCGGCGGGCTCGCGCTGGCCTCGCAGTCCGGGGGAGTGGGCATCGTGCTCGCCGACCTCGCCCGGCGGCTCGGGGTCGGGGTCGGGATGCTGGTCTCGCTGGGCGACAAGGTCGACGTGTCGGGCAACGACCTCCTCGCCGCCTGGCGCGACGACCCGCACGTGACCGCGGCGGCGCTCTACCTGGAGTCGTTCGGCAACGCCTTCAAGTTCGCCCGCGTCGCCCGGGAGTTCAGCGAGCGCAAGCCGCTGCTCGCCGTCGTCGGCGGGCGGTCGGCGACGCCGCGGCTCGGCGTCCGGGCGCTGTTCGCCCAGGCGGGTGTCATCGGCTGCGACTCCGTCGAGGAGATGGCCGAGTGCGCGCTGCTGCTCGGCAAGCAGCCCCGCCCGGCCGGCCGGCGGGTCGCTCTCCTCACCAACGCAGGCGGGATGGGGGTGCTCGCCGCGGACGCGGCCGACGCGATCGGTCTCGCCGCCGAGGTCGTCAACGCCGGCGCGGCCGCCAGCCCGCAGACGATCGAGTCGCTCGCCGACGAGCTGCTCGCGAGCACCCACGTCGACGCCCTCGTCGTGCTGCTGGTGGCGTCCGCGCTCGGCGACGCGGCGGCCGCGGCGCGGCTGCTGCCCGAGGTCCGGCGTCGCTACCCGGATAAGCCGGTGCTGCTGGTGCCGCTCGGCGGGCTCGACGTCGACCCGGTCGAGCTGACCGGGGTCGCCACGTTCCGCAGCGCCGCCGCCGCGCTTCGTGCGCTCGAGCACGCGGCCTGGTACGACGAGTGGCGGCGCGAGCCACGCGACGACGAGCCGCTCGACGACCCCGGTCGGGCCTTCCGGGCGCGGGCCGCGGCCCGGGACCTGGCGGCCGGACCCGCTGCGCTGCCGCCCGAGGAGGGGTGGCTCGACGCGCTCACGGCGCGGTCGCTGCTCAGCGAGTACGGCCTCGGTCCGGAGGGTCTGATCGCCGCCGGGAGCGAGGCGGCGGTGGCGGCGGCCGACGAGCTCGGCTACCCGGTCGTGGTGAAGCTGGCCGGTCCCGCCGTCGGCGAGCGCACCGAGCGGGGACTGGTGCGGGTCGGGCTGACCGGGTCCGCCGAGGTCGCCGGGGCGGTCGCCGCCTTCGAGGACGTCCTCGGCGCGCAGGCCGAGGTCCTGGTGCAGCCGGTCGTCCGGGGGACCGAGATCGCGCTCGGCGTGGTCCGCGACCCCCGGTTCGGGCCGCTGGTCACCCTCGGTGCCGGCGGCGTGGCCGCCGACCTGTGGGAGGACCGAGTCGCCCTGGTCCCGCCGTTCTCCCGGCGCGACGCCGCCCGGGCGATCCGCTCGCTCAAGGTCTGGCCGCTGCTGCAGGGGTTCCGCGGCGCGCCGGGTGGGGACGTCGGAGCCCTCGAGGACCTGCTCGTCCGGCTGGGTCGGCTCACCGACGACGTACCGGCCCTCGCCGAGGCCGACCTGGACCCGGTGGTCGTCGGCCCGGACGGCTGCCACCTCGTCGACGTCAAGGTGCGCCTCGACGACCGCCCCGTCCTCGACGCCGGCGTGCCGCGCCGGCTGCGCCGCCCGGAGTGACGCCGACACCTCGTCGGCCATGGATCGAGTCGTCGCCGCCCCGGACGTCGGGTGCACGCTCGGGTGTGGCCCCGTCGGCCGTGGCCGGCGGGGTCGAGGTCAGCGGGTATGTCGCGCGGCCGGCTCGGGCGGTGGTTCGGTGACGAACGGGGACACGTAGGTGCGGCCCATCGGGGTGGACCAGACGAACCCGATGCCAGGGGTGCGTTGGTAGTCCCAGCCGGCGTGGGTCTTGAGGCGGTGGTGGGTCCGGCACGCGGGCGCGAGGTTCGAGGACGCGGTGGGTCCTTCGGGCCACGGGACCTGGTGCTCGCTGTCGCACCTGCGGGCGGGGCGGGTGCAGCCGGGGAAGCAGCACTGCCGGTCGCGCAGCCCGATCTGTTCCTTCATCACCTCGGTGGGCTCGTAACACTCCGTCGACAGCTCGGCGTTCAGGTCGATGACGGGCCGCACCGTGACCTTGGTGCCGGCGGCCTGGCACCAGTCCTTGAGGTGGCCGGGCGTGATCGAGGACCGGGTGTTGTCGACGTCGACGCTGGCCTGGCCGGGACGGACGTGGGCGTAGACCACCACCTCCCGGACTTGCCCGCCTTCGCCGTCGCTGGTGCCGAGGAGGCCCGCGGCCATCGACCGGCGCACGTCCAACGGCAGGTCGAGGTCCAAGGTCGCGGCCTTCGCCTTGATCTGAGCTTCGAGGGCGAGGGCGTCGGCCAGGTCGAGCTCACCCTCGACGTGGACCAGGCCGTCGGGGGTGGCGTGGTCGAGGTCGATGTCGAACCGGCGCTTCTCCAGCGCCGCGACCCGGCGCTCCTCGGCCGCATCGGGGTCGTGCTCGGCGCGGGCCTTATCGACCTGCCGCTCGATCTCGGCGAATGAGCAGCGGTGCGCGCACCATGCCAACCGGACATCGACGGTCGCCGCAGCATCCGCCGGCAGCGACGTGGTGGCCTGGGCGACCTTGCGGGCCTTCCACACCGCCACCTCACCGGCCACCACCCGAGCCCACAGTCGCGGGAGTCGGTGCCGCAGCTCGACCGCGTCCCCGAGTAAGTGCCGTCCCGAGTCGGTGGTCCGGCCGACCGCGAGCGCGAACTCCGCCACCGCGGCCTCGTCGACGGTCGGGGCGCCGTCGCCGGCGATCTGCAGGTCCCGCATCCCGAACTCGATCGAGGTGTCCACCTCCTCGCCCGGGTGCAGGACCACCCAGTCGGTGGCCTGGATCAGCTGCTGGACCTCGAGGTCCGCGATCGCCTCCCGGGTCGCCGCGGCCGCGGTCAGCACCGACGCGGCCGACACCGCAACTGCGAGCCCGCTGGTGTCGGTGCCAAGCTCGGCGGCGGTGCTGGTCATGGGTCTACTCAAGCAGTCGCCACCGACAGTCAGAGGCGAGAATCCCCTGTATCCACAGGGATCTGAGAACTTCCTAGGTAAAGATTTCGGGACAGCTTGGGCCACCGCCCTGCCTTGCCTTCCGGGGTCTCGACAACGCTCGCTGGCGCTCGCTGCTCGACCACCGGTGCCACCAACCGCGAGCCGGGAGGCGACCGCGACCCGAAGTCCGGCGCACCCTCGTTGCTGCCTGTCGGTCGCAACCCCAGACCACGGCGAGAGGCCGACAGCACCCGCCCTGCCTTGCCTTCCGGGGTCTCGACAACGCTCGCTGGCGCTCGCTGCTCGACCACCGGTGCCACCAACCGCGAGCCGGGAGGCGACCGCGACCCGAAGTCCGCCGCACCCTCGTTGCTGCCTGTCGCTCGCAACCCCAGACCACGGCGAGATGCCGACAGCACCCGCCCTGCCTTGCCTTCTGGGGTCTCGACGACGCTCGCTGGCGCTCGCTGCTCGACCGCCGGCGCCCGCCGTACCCGCGTTGCTGCCTGTCGGTCGCAACCCCAAACCACCGGCGAGCTGCCGACAGCACCGCCCGGCCCACGTCCCAGGGGTCCGGGCCCGGTCAGATCTCCTCGGGCACCATTGAGATCGCACCGGCGGGGCACTCGGCGGCGCAGATGCCGCAGCCCTTGCAGTAGTCGAGGTCGATGACGTACGGCGTGTCGGGGTCGTCGGTCTTGATGACCGCGTTGTCGGGGCACATGCCGAAGCAGTTGTCGCACGAGAAGCAGGTCCCGCAGGACAGGCAGCGGCGGGCCTCGTAGAGCGCGGTGTCGCGGTCCAGCCCCTGCACGACCTCGTCGAAGGTCGACGAGCGGCGGGCCGCCTCGAGCTGCGGGCGGTGCGCCCGGGAGGCGTCGGTGTAGTACCAGGGGTGCAGGCGCTCGTACGTCGCCTCGCTCGGGCCGTCGGCGGCCTCCGGGTCGGTCCGCCGCAGCCACGCGTCGATCGAGGCCGCGGCCCGCCGGCCGTGGCCGATGCCGACGGTCGCGGAGCGCACCGCGGGGACCATGTCGCCGCCCGCGAACAGCCCCGGCCGCCCGGTCATCAGGTCGTCGTCGACGACGAGGACGCCGTCGCGCAGCTCGAGCCCGGACACCCGCGAGAGGAAGCCCAGCTCGGACTCCTGGCCCAGCGCGAGGACCACCGAGTCGGCGTCGAGGTGCTCCATCTCGCCGGTCGGCTGCGGGAAGCCGGACTCGTCCAGCTCCATCCGCTCGATCGTCAGGCCGCCCCTCTCGACCTCGGTGATCGTCGACAGCCAGGTGAAGCGCACCCCCTCGGCCTCGGCCTCGCTGACCTCGCTGGGGTGGGCCGGCATCCGGTCGCGGGTGCGCCGGTAGACGACCACGGCGTCCTCCGCGCCCAGCCGCTTCGCGGTGCGGGCCGCGTCCATGGCGGTGTTGCCGCCGCCGTACACGGCGACCCGGCGGCCGAGCAGCGGCCGCTCGCCCTCCTCGATGCCGTGCAGCAGGCGCACCGCGTCCAGGACGCGGGCGGCGGAGCCGGCGGGCAGGTAGGTGCGCTTGCCGAGCTGCGCGCCGACCGCGAGGAAGGCCGCGTCGTAGTCCTCCGCGAGCATCGGCTCGAGGTCGGTGACCGGTGTCTCGAGCCGCAGCTCCACGCCGAGCGCGAGGATCCGGTCGATCTCCGCGTCGAGCACGTCGCGGGGGAGCCGGTAGGCCGGGATTCCGTAGCGCATCATCCCGCCGGGGCGGGGGGCCGCCTCGACGACGGTGACGCGGTGGCCGCGCCGGACCAGGTGGTACGCCGCCGACAGCCCGGCCGGGCCCGCGCCCACGACGAGCACGTGCTTGCCCGTGGGCGCCACGTCGGGCTCCGGGGTCCACCCGGACCTGATCGCCTCGTCGCCGAGGAACCGCTCGACGCTGTTGATGCCGACGGACTCGTCGAGGGTCGCGCGGTTGCAGGAGGTCTCGCACGGGTGGTAGCAGATCCGGCCCATGACGGCCGGGAAGGGGTTGACCTCCATGATCCGCTGCCACGCCGCCTCGTAGCCGGCGTCACCGTCCTCGGCGTCACGCAGCCAGCCGCGGACGTCCTCGCCGGCGGGGCAGCCCTCGGCGCACGGCGGCCGCAGGTCGACGTACACCGGGCGCTCGGTGCGCCACGCGCCGGTGTGGTTGGCGCGGCTGGTGCCGACGTCCAGGGTGATCGCGAAGGGGTGCTCCATGTCAGTCGCCCTCCTGGAGGAGCCCGAACCGGGTGATGTTGCGGTCGGCGCCGGCCTGCAGCCGGGCGACCAGGTCGGGTCGGCCCGGGTCGCCGAACAGGTGCGCGTAGCGGCCCTGGAGGCGGAGGTACTCGTCGACGGGGACCCGGTGCCGGATCGGCGTCACGCCGGTCACCTCGCCGTGCTCGGCCTCGAAGAGCGGGAACAGGCCGGACTCGGTGGCCAGCCGGGCGAGCCGGACGGTGTCGTGCGGCTCGGCCGCCCAGCCCAGCGGGCAGGGGACGAGCACGTGCAGGTAGCGCGCCCCGTGGTAGGTCATCGCGCGGGTCACCTTGTCCTCCAGGTCGTGGAGGTCGGCGACGGTCGCCGTGGCGACGTAGGGGATGTCGTGCGCCACCGCGATGAGCGGCGCCGACTTGCCCTGGCCGAACGGGTTGCCGGGCTGGTCGCCCGCGGTCGAGGTCGTGGCGGTCCGTGCGGCGGGCGGGGTGGCGCCGGAGCGCTGCACCCCGGTGTTCATGTAGCCCTGGTTGTCGTAGCAGACGAAGAGCACGTCGTCGTTGCGCTCGAACATGCCGGAGAGGCAGCCGAAGCCGATGTCGACCGTGCCGCCGTCACCGGCCTGGCCGACCACCCGGGTGTCGCGGCCGAGCGCCTTGAGGCCCGCGGCCATGCCGGCGGCCACCGCCGGCGCGTTGCCGAACAGCGAGTGCAGCCAGGGCACCTGCCACGAGGACTCCGGGTAGGGCGTCGAGAACACCTCGAGGCAGCCGGTGGCGTTGGCGGTGACCAGGTCACCGCCCGCCGCGCGCACGGCGGTGTCGAGGACGAACCGGGCCCCGAGCGCCTCGCCGCAGCCGCGGCAGGCCCGGTGGCCGCTGGTGATCGCGTTCGTGCGGTCGGCGTGCGCCTGCACGGTCCGGTCCTCGAGGTCGAGGAGCCGGTTGCCGGCCGCGAAGGTGCCGACCTGGTACAGCCGGGTCTCGCGCGTCGTGGTCATCGGCGTCCTCCGTCCGTCGCTGGGTGCCTCATGACGCACCCGCCGAGGCGAGGAGCGCGTGGTCGAGGTCGAGGAAGTGCAGGCGGCCGGGGGCGAGCAGGTCCGCGTTGACGCCCTCGACCAGGCGGCGTACGTCGGCCCGCCGGACGGGCCGGCCACCGAGACCGCCCACGGCCTCGACGACGGTGGCGGGGAGGCCGTGCAGGGTGTCGCGGACGTCCTGGCCGACGATGCTGCCGCGGCCGACGCTGAAGGCCCGCTCGAGCACGACGACCCGGCGGGCGCCGCCGAGCGCCTCGCGCACGGCCTCGGCCGGCCAGGGGCGGAAGCAGGTCAGGGTGAGCGAGCCGGCGGCGATGCCCTCGGCCCGCAGCTCGTCGACGACCTCGGTCGCGGCCCCGGCGACGGACCCGATCGTGACCAGCACGGTCTCGGCGTCGTCGGTGCGGTAGCCGCGCACGAGGCCGCCGCTGGGCCGGCCGAAGTCGCGCCGGAAGTCCTCGGCCACGGCCGCGACGGTGCCGATCGCGGCGTCCATCCGCTGCTGCATCAGGTAGCGCACCTCGGTGAAGGCCTCCGGTCCGACCATCGCGCCGATGGTGACCGGGTTCGCCGGGTCCAGGAGCTGCTGCGGCACGAACGGCGGCACGAACGCGTCGACCTGCTCCTGCTCGGGGAGGTCGACCTCCTCGACGGCGTGGGTGAGGACGAAGCCGTCCATGCACACCATCACCGGCAACGAGGTCCGCTCGGCGACGACGAACGCCTGCGGGTGCAGGTCGACGGCCTCCTGCACGTCGGCGGCGTAGAGCTGGATCCAGCCCGCGTCGCGCAGCGCCATCGCGTCGGAGTGGTCGTTCCAGATGTTGATCGGCGCACCGATCGCCCGGTTCGCCACGGTCATCACGATCGGCAGGCCCAGGCCGGAGGCGTTGAAGACCGCCTCCGCCATGAAGAGCAGGCCCTGGCTGGCGCTGGCGGTGTAGGCGCGGGCGCCGACCGCCGAGGCCCCGATGCACGCCGACATCGCCGCGAACTCCGACTCGACGGTGAGGTACTCGCACGAGGCGAGCTCCCCGGTGCGCACCAGGTCCGAGAGCCCCTCGACGATGTGGGTCTGGGGCGAGATCGGGTAGGCCGCGACCACGCCGGGACGACACATCGCGACGGCGCGGGCGACCGCTCGTGAGCCCTCGACCTGCTCACGCACGGCTGCCCACCTCCCCGACCGTGGCGTGCGCGACGGCGGCGTGGGCACGGACGGCGAGCTCGACGTTCGCCTCGGCGACCGCGCCCGTGAACCGCTGCCGGATCGCGACCAGGACCGCCTCGAGCGGGACGACGCCGGTCAGGGCCGCGAGTGCCCCGAGGAGCGCCGTGTTCGGCACCGGGCGGCCGAGGACCTGGCGGGCCAGGTCGGTCGCCGGGAGCGTGACCACGCGGCCCGGGTTCAGCCGGTCACCGCCCTCGAAGGGGGTCAGCGAGAGCTCGCGCGAGGTGTTGAGCAGCACGCAGGTGGTCGGCCCGGCTCCGAGGAGCACGGGCACGACGGGCAGCAGCGTCGGGTCCTGCACCACGATGGCCTGCGGCACCTCGATGGGCTCGTGGAAGCGGATCGGCGCGTCGTCGACCCGGCAGTAGGACGTCACCGGCGCGCCGGTGCGCTCCGAGCCGAAGGTGGGGAAGGCCTGGGCGTGGAGACCGCAGTCGAACGCGGCCACCGAGAGCATCTCGGCAGCCGTGACGACACCTTGGCCGCCCCTGCCGTGGAACCGGACGTTGTACACGACTCCACCCTCCCCGGCGGGGTCCCCGCCGGGGAGGGTCGAAGGTCATGCAGGGCTCCGACGTTCAGCACCCGTGCCCCACGCCGTCGGTGCTCACCTGTTGAACAGGGCCACCTTCAGCACGCCGCTCTCCTGCGGGCGCTCGAAGACGTCGTAGGCGTCCTGGATCTCGTCGAGCCCGAACCGGTGGGTGACGAGCTCGCTGGTGTCGAGCTGGCCCTCGGCGACCAGGCGCAGCAGCGTCGGTGTCGAGAACGTGTCGACCAGGCCGGTGGTGATGGTGACGTCGCGGATCCACAGCCGCTCCAGGTGCAGCTGCGCGGGACGACCGTGCACCCCGACGTTCGCGACGTGCCCGCCCGGGCGGACCAGGTCGGTGCAGAGCTCGAAGGCCTCGGGCACGCCGACCGCCTCGATGGCGGTGTCGACGCCGATCCCTCCGGAGAGGTCGCCGACCAGCTCGAGCGCGTCCGCCGCGTCCGCGACGGCCTGGGCGCCGAGGCGCTCCGCGGCCGCACGGCGACCGGCGGCCGGGTCGACCACGACGATGCGCGAAGGGCTGAACAGCCGCGCGGTCAGCACGGCGGCGAGGCCGATCGGGCCGGCGCCGACGATCGCGACCGAGGACCCGGGGGCGACCCGTCCCTGGAGCACGCCGACCTCGTACGCCGTCGGCAGGATGTCGGCGAGCAGCAGGGCCTGCTCGTCCGGGACGGACTCGGGCAGGAGGTGCAGCGCGCGCTGGGCGAACGGGACCCGCACCCGCTCGGCCTGGGTGCCGTCGACGAGGTGGCCGAGCACCCAGCCACCGCCCGACAGACACTGCCCGTCGTGGTTCTCGCGGCAGTAGCGGCACCGGCCGCAGCCGGTGATGCAGGAGATGAGCACCCGGTCGCCCGCGGCGAAGCCGCTGACCCCGGCGCCGACCTGCTCGACGGTGCCGACGGCCTCGTGGCCGAGCACCCTGCCCGGCTTCACCTCGGGCACGTCGCCGGCGAGGATGTGGAGGTCGGTCCCGCAGATCGTGACCGCGTCGACGCGCACGATCGCGTCCTCGGGGTCGCGGAGCTCGGGGTCGGGGATCTCGTGCCAGATGCGGCGGCCGGGGCCGTCGAACGTCAGTGCCTTCATGGTGTCCTCCCTGCGGTCGGGTCGTGGTGGTCGGGGTGGGTGGGGTCGGCGAGGCGTTCCTCGAGCTCGACGACGGCGCGGGTGGTGCGCAGGACGCTGTCGGGGTTGAGGCTCATCGAGTCGATGCCGATCTCGACGAGGAACGCGGCCATGTCCGGGTAGTCGGAGGGGGCCTGACCGCAGATGCCGGAGTGGATCCCGTTGCGGTGGCAGCCCTCGACGGCCAGCTGGATCATCCGCTTCACGCCGGGGTCCCGCTCGTCGTAGTCGAAGGCGACGACCTCGCTGTCGCGGTCGACGCCGAGGGTCAGCTGGGTCAGGTCGTTCGACCCGATCGAGAGCCCGTCGAAGCGCTGCGCGAACTCGTCGACCAGGACCACGTTGTTGGGGATCTCGCACATCGCGTAGACCTGCAGGCCGTCGCGGCCGCGCTCGAGCCCGAGCTCGGCCATCCGGGCCAGCACCAGGTCCGCCTCGGCGAGCCGGCGCACGAAGGGCAGCATGAGCACGACGTTGGTCAGGCCCATCTCCTCCCGGACCCGGCGCATCGCCCGGCACTCGAGGGCGAACCCCTCCTCGTACGCCGGGTGGGCGTAGCGCGACGCGCCCCGGAAGCCGAGCATCGGGTTCTCCTCGTGCGGCTCGAAGGCGCGGCCGCCCACGAGCCCGGCGTACTCGTTGGTCTTGAAGTCCGACATCCGCACGACGACCGGTCGGGGGTGGAAGGCCGCGGCGATGGTGCCGACGCCCTCCGAGAGCCGCTCGACGAAGTACGCCTCGCCGTCGGGGTAGCCGCTGACGAGGTCCTCGACCTGCGCCCGCTCGGCGGGGTCGAGGATCCGCTCGGGGTGCACGAGCGCGAGCGGGTGCACCTTGATGGCCTCGCTGATGATGAACTCCATGCGGGCCAGCCCCACGCCGTCGTTCGGCAGCAGGGAGGTGCGGAAGGCGAGCGCGGGGTTCCCGAGGTTGACCATGATCTTGGTGCGGGGTCGCGGGAGGCCGGCGAGGTCGACCTCGTCGACGTGGTGCGGCACCTCGCCGCGGTAGACCCGGCCGGTCTCGCCCTCGGCGCAGGAGACCGTGACGACCTCGCCGTCGATGAGGGTCGCGGTGGCGTCCCCGGTCCCGACGACCGCCGGGAGGCCGAGCTCGCGCGCGACGATCGCGGCGTGGCAGGTCCGGCCACCGCGGTCCGTGACGACGGCGGCCGCGGTCTTCATGACCGGCTCCCAGTCCGGGGTGGTGGTGTCGGCGACCAGGACCTCGCCGGGCCGGAACGCGCCCAGCTCGTGGGCGTCGCGGACCACGCGGGCCGCGCCGACCGCGACCCGGTCACCGACCGCGTGCCCTTGCACCAGCACCTCACCGGGCCGGTCGACGACGTAGCGGCGCAGGGAGGTCACGACGGTGCGGGAGGTGGCCGTCTCGGGGCGGGCCTGGACGACGTACGTCGCGCCGTCGGTCCCGTCCTTGGCCCACTCGACGTCCATCGGGCAGCCGTAGTGGTGCTCGATCGCGATCGCCGCGCCGGCGAGCTCGAGCACCTCGGCGTCGGTGAGGCAGAAGCGGCGCCGGTCCGCCTCGGGCGTGGGTTCGTTCCGCGTCCCGGAGGCGCCGGCGGTCACCATCCGGACCGCCTTCTGGCCGAGCCGACGCCGCAGCACCGCGCGGTGGCCGGCCTCGTAGGTGGGCTTGTGTACGTAGAACTCGTCAGGGTCGACGACGCCCTGCACGACGTTCTCGCCGAGCCCGTAGGAGGCGGTCAGCAGGACCGCGTCGCGGTAGCCGGACTCGGTGTCGAGGGTGAACGCGACGCCCGAGCAGGCGAGGTCGGAGCGGACCATCCTCATCACGCCGACCGAGAGCGCGACCTCGGTCTGCCCGAACCCGTGCTGGTGCCGGTAGTGCACGCCGCGGTCGGTGAAGATGCTGGCGAAGCACTCGCGCACCGCGGCCAGCAGCTGCTCCTCGCCGGCCACGTCCAGGTAGCTCTCGTGCTGTCCGGCGAAGCTCGCGTCCGGCAGGTCCTCCGCGGTCGCGCTGCTGCGGACGGCGAGGCGCAGGTCGGTGCCGTACCGGGCGCGCAGGGCGCGGTACGCCGTCAGCACCTCGGCCCGCAGGTCGTCGGGCAGCGGCGCGGTGCGGACGATCCGACGCGCCTGCTGCGCGCGGGCCGCGAGGTCCGTGACGTCGTCCGGGTCGAGGCCCGCGAAGGTGGCCTTGAGCTCGGCCCAGTCGCCGGCCTCGTCGAGGACGTGCCGATAGCCGTCGGCGGTGATGGCGAAGCCGCCGGGCACGCGCACGCCGACGCCGGCGAGGTGCTGGTACATCTCGCCGAGGGAGGCGTTCTTGCCGCCGACGAGGGCGACGTCGTCGTTCCCGAGGTCACCGAGGTCGCGGACGTACTGCGCCGCGGACACGGCGCTCAGACGGTATGACGTGACCGCCTCGGTGTGAGGGGGTTGCAGGCCGGGGCCTCTCACATGCATGTACGTGGGTTGTCGGGCAGGAGTGGCCTGCGCGACCTATCCACAGGCATAGGAGGCCCCGGTGTTCACTGAGCGT
>NZ_JBGAHF010000001.1:0-405597 GCF_044226305.1 Nocardioides sp.
GCGCCGCCGATGCTCGCGGCGGTCGCGACGTACTTCTGGCCGGTGACGGTGGACCAGGTCGTGTCCTTCTGGTGGTCGTCGAAGTAGCACGGGACACCGGCACGGTCGGGCGTGGGCGTGAAGCCGCCCTGGTACGACGGGGAGGTCCCCTTCATGCGCAGGAACAGGTTCGCCGTTGCCTCCGGCCCCGCCTCGCCGCCCTGCATGAGCACCCAGCCCTTCTGGCGGGCCAGATCGAAGACCTGCTGACGCTGCTGGGCCGAGAGCGAGCGGGGCCAGATGACGATGGTCGAGCCGCCGTCGGCGTCGACCTGGAACTCGTCGTTGGCGATGCTGGCCGTGGCCGGCCGGCCGGGGGCGTAGGTCGAGACCGAGGCGCCGTACTGCGTCAGCGAGACGTAGGTCGCCTGCTCCTGGACGTACTTGCTGTCTGGTCCGAGGTTCCTCGTGTCGAACCAGTGCGGGACCTTGGGGATGCGGATCAGGCCGATGCGGTCGGGACTGATGGCTGCGCCGAGGTAGCCGGCGCAGTTGTCGGGCGGCGGGACGGAGGAGACGTCTGCGCCCGGCAGGAGCGGCGGTCGGGTGAACTCAATGAGGTCGGGGTCGTACGGCGGGGCGTACTCCATACCGGTCCCCTTCGACCCGATGCTCCCCGGTCCCGGACCGAAGCGGGATCCGTCGGCGAGGGTGAGCACGCGGCCGGGCTTGGCCTGCGGGGTCGGCATCTCGCTGGGCGGCGCGGCGACGCCGGGTGGCGCGACCGTCAGCCGGGAGCAGTCGACGCCCTCGCCGGTGGTCAGGTCGACGGCGCGGACCACGGGGAAGGCCGTGTCGGTCGGTCCAGCGGCCCCGCCCAGGTTGTAGCCGGGGAAGGCGTTGTACACGCGGTTGGCGATGACGAAGGTCTTGCCGTTGCCGTCGGCGGGGCTGGGCATGATGTTGTCGGCCGGGACGTCCGCGAGGTCGCCCGGGAGACGGGAGGTGTCGGTGCCCTTCGGCACGACCAGGAGCCGGAACGCCCGGTCGGGCGCCAGCACCTTGGTCCCGGGGGTGAAGGTGTTGACGCTGCCCTGCTCGGGGGTGATCGCGTTGCCCTCGATGGACGCGAAGGGCTTCGCGGCGTCGCCCAGGCCGGTGTAGACCATCCACTCCGTCCAGGCCGCGTAGGGCAGGTCGCCGGTGACCTCGAACCCGATCGCCTGGTCGGTGACCAGCGGCAGGACGTAGGAGTAGGCCGCGTGCGGGTCGGGCTGGAGCGGGAACCGGAACGTCGTCAGCCACTCGTACACGTAGTCGCAGGTCGAGCTGTCCGAGGTCGCCGTGGCGGAGGTTCCGACGGTCGGGCTCGTGGATGTGACCGACGACGTCGGGGCGGTACCTGGTTCGTCGCCCTGGCTGTCGCACGCGACCGTGACGAGGGCGATGCTCAGCGCTGCGGCTGCGACGAGGGGACGGCGGACGTGCATTGCCTGCTCCTGGGTCCGGGGGTGGCCGCAAGGTACCGCTGACCAGGAGGGTCCGCCCGAGAAACGAGCCGCCCGTCCACCGAGCTCGGGACTGGTCCTGACCACCGATCGGCCCTCAGCGAGAGCTCGTCGACAGCGGTCGCGGCAGCGTCAGGTGTCCGTCCGGCGGTGAGCCAGCAACCGAAGTCATCGCGGAACGGTTGCAGGATCCTGCAGCGGGCCGGGTCGGACCAGGGCGCCGTAGTAGCGTCGAGGGACCGCAGTCCCGGGAGGTGCTCGTGATCGTCTGGATCATCGTCGGCGTCGTCGTCGTGGCGCTCGCCGTGTTCGCCTTCTGGCCGCGACGTCGTGGCGTGCAGGACGCGGCGGTCCGCGAGGGCAAGGGCAGCGCCGCCGCCCGGGGCCAGAACGAGAGCAACCGCTCGGGCCCCCAGTTCAACGGCCCGGTCTTCTGACCGGAGCCCGACCTGGCCCACCCACCACCTCGGAGGCAGCAGTGGTCGTCTGGATCATCGTCGGCGTCGTCGTCGTGGCGCTCGCCGTGTTCGCGTTCTGGCCGCGCAAGCGCGGCATCGTCGACGGCGAGGTGCGCCAGTCCCGGCGCCGCGACCAAGGCGTCGTCGAGCCCTACGACAACCCGAACATCGGCGGCGGCATCTAGCGGCCTAGTCGGTCGGCTCGGCCCCCGGCAGCGGGGCGTGCTCAGCGGCCGCCTTGCGGGCCGAGTCCCGGATCTCGAACACGTCGGTGGCGAAGCCGCCGAGCGCGGACGCGACGTCGCGGACCGCGCCGGTGATGATCGTCGTCACCTGCCCGACCACCCCGGCAGCCGCCTCGACGGTGTCCTGCACGGCGTCCTTGCGGATCTCGGCGCGGCTCAGGTGGTCCTTCATGCTGTCGTCCTCATGGGGCAATCCTCAGGCCGCGGCCCGCGCAGCCACAACCGGCGCCTCAGCCCGCGGACGCCGGGTGGGCAGGGCCAGCCGCACGATCTTGGCCGCGACGCTGCCCAGCTGCCGGTGCAGCGGGCCGGTGTTGTACGCGAGGCCGTACCGCTCGCAGATCTCCCGCACCTCCGCGGCGATCTCCGGGTAGCGCCGGGCCGGCAGGTCGGGGAAGAGGTGGTGCTCGACCTGGTGCGACAGGTTGCCGGTCATCAGGTGGAAGAGCTTGCCGCCGATGATGTTCGCCGACCCCAGCAGCTGGCGCAGGTACCACTGGCCGCGGGTCTCGTCCTCGCACTCCTCCTGGCTGAAGGTCGCGACGCCGGCCGGGAAGTGGCCGCAGAAGATGATGTTGAACGCCCAGACGTTGCGGACCAGGTTGGCGGCCGCGTTGCCGGCGAGCGTCATCGGGAACAGCGGCCCGGTGAGCGCAGGGAACAGCAGGTAGTCCTTGAGCGCCTGCCGCCTGACCTTGCGCATGATCCCCGCGTGCAGGGCCTTGTTCTCCGACATCTTCCGGCGGCCCGCGACGATGTTCTCGACCTCGAGGTCGTGCATCGCGACGCCCCACTCGAAGAAGACCATGAGCAGGAACGCGTAGAGCGGGTTGCCGAGGTAGTACGGGTGCCACGGCTGGTCCTCGTCCATCCGGAGGATCCCGTAGCCGATGTCCCGGTCCTTCCCGAGGATGTTGGTGTAGGTGTGGTGGATGTAGTTGTGGCTGTACTTCCACTGCTCCGAGGGGCACACGTTGTCCCACTCGTACATGCGCGAGCTCAGTGCGGGGTCACCCATCCAGTCGTACTGGCCGTGCATGACGTTGTGACCGATCTCCATGTTGTCGAGGATCTTCGAGACCGACAGCGAGGCGACGGCCAGCGGCCACGCCGGCGGGAGGTAGAACAGCGCGCGGCCGGCGACCTCGAGGGCCCGCTGGGCCTTGACGACGTTGCGGATGTAGGTCGCGTCCGCCTCGCCGAGGTCGTCGATGACGCGCCGGCGCAGGGCGTCGAGCTCCTCGCCGAACGCGGTGAGCTGGTCCTCGGTGAGCTGGTGCTGGGGTGTGGTGGTCATGGTGTCCTCCTAGAGCTCCACGACGCAGTCGCCGACCGGAGCGTTGACACAGATCTGGACGTCCTCGCCGGGCTGCGAGGACTCGGCACCGGTCACGACGTTGCGGACGGTGCCCTCGGTCTTGCGGGTGGTGCAGGTGAGGCAGATGCCCATCCGGCACCCGCTCTCCGGACGCAGCCCCAGCGCCTCGGCCTGCTCGAGCAGGGTCGCCCCGGTGTTGACGGCGGACTCTCCCACCCGGGCGAAGGTGACCTCGCCGCCGGCGGTGCCCGTGCCCGCGCGGGGCGGGCGGAAGTACTCGACGCGGAGCGCGTCCGAGCCGTCGTACGCCGCCCGGACGGCCTCGATCATCGGCGCCGGGCCGCACGCCCACGTGGGCACGTCGCGGTAGCCGGGCACGAGTCGCTCGAGGTACGCCGGCGACAGGTTGGGGTCGCCGAGCTCGGGGTGGAGCAGGTGCACGTCGGTGCCGTGGCCCGCGCGGCGGACCTCGTCGAGCTCGGCGGCGAAGATCTGGTGCGCCGGGCTCTGCGCGTAGTGCAGGAACGTGATCCGGCCGCGGTGGGTGCGGCGCTGCAGGGTGCGCAGCATCGACATCACCGGGGTGATGCCGGACCCGCCGCTGATCATCAGCACGTGCTCGGGGACGTGGTCCGGGAGCACGAAGTCGCCCTCGGCCTGCGAGAGGTGGACCATCGTCCCCGGCCGGGCGCGCTCCACGAGGAACCGGGACACGCTCTGCCGCCCCGGGGCGTCGGGGTTGGCGCGCAGGGTGATCGTGAACCGGTCGCCCTGGCCGGACTCGGGGCTCGACACCGAGAAGACCCGCGTCGTCCGGCGCGCACCGTCGATCTCGACCCCGACCTGGACGTGCTGGCCGGCCCGGTGGCCGCGCCAGGTCGAGGTCGGCTGGAGGGTGAGCGTCGCGACCGGCGGGTGACCAGGGAGGTCGACCTCGCGGTGCACGGACACGACGCGGGCGCGGACCTCGGTCGCGGCCCACATCGGGTTGACGAGCTCGAGGTAGCGGTCGACGCCGTGCGGCGAGGTGAGCGCCGCCAGCGCCCGGGACCGGAGGATGCGGTGCATGGTCGGTCCTTCCGAGTGAGTTTCGGTGTACATACGTACACTGAAAGTGTGTGGGCATACCGGAAGTACGGTCAAGGGGGACCCGCGGTGACGCCCGCCACGCCGCCCCGGGACGCGGGGCCTGCGCCGTCGGGGTGGGTCCGGCCGTCTAGCCTGAACGTCATGGCCGAGCCGGACGGGACGCCGTTGAGCCGGGTGCAGCGCAAGGAGCGCACCCGCCGCGCGATCCTCGACGCTGCCCTCGACCTCTCCGACGAGTCGACCCTCGCGGCGATCTCGCTGCGGCAGGTGGCCAAGCAGGTCGGCATCGTGCCCACCGCGTTCTACCGGCACTTCGACTCCATCGACGCCCTGGGGCTGGCGCTGGTGGACGAGTCGTTCGCGTCCCTGCGGACGATGATCCGCGACATCCGGCGCGGCGACCCGACGCTCGCCGAGATCGTCGACCGCTCGGTCACCGTGCTGGTCGACCACGTCCACCACCAGCGCGCCCACTTCCTCTTCATCGCCCGGGAGCGGGCGGCCGGCCCGCCCGGCGTCCGCGAGGCCGTCAACCAGCAGATCGGGCTGATCGAGCGCGACCTCGCCACCGACCTGGCCCGCCTCCCGGGCACCGACCTGTGGTCGACCGAGGACCTGCGGGTGTTGTCGAACCTGATGGTCACCGCGATGGTCGCGACCGCGGAGGCGATCCTCGGCGCCGCGGACCGGCCCGACGTCGAGAAGCAGCTCGTCGAGCAGGCGCGCACCCAGCTGCGGATGGTGCTGGTCGGCGCGCTGAACTGGCGCTCGAAGCCCTAGCCGGGGATCACGGCTGGGGGTAGCCCGTCGTCGATCAGCTTCGCCCAGCAGCGCAGGTAGTCGTCCGTGAGGTGCTCGTTGGCATCGAGGGTCCCCGAGACCACGGCTCCGGTGCGCACCATCATCAGCTGCTGCGCCGTCCCGCGAGGGTCGCGGTGGTCGAGACGACGCAGCAGCTCCTCGATGCGGCCGGTGACCCACTCCCGGATCTCCCGGGCGGCCACGCGGGCGGGATGGGTCCCGACGAACTCGGCCGAGGCGTTGATGAACGGGCAGCCCCGCCGCACGGCGCCGAAGTCGTCGCGCGCGAGTGCCGTGCCGAGCTCGGCGAGCGCCGCGCGAGGGTCGTTGGGATGCGCGTCGACGATGCCGTCGACCTGAGCGTGGTCGAAACCGGCCTTCCGCGCCAGGTACGCCGCGACCAGGTCGTCCTTGGATGCGAAGTGCCGGTAGAGCGTGACCCGCGTGACCGCGGCCTCGGCGATGATCCGCTGGATGCCGACGGCATGGATGCCCTCGTCGTAGAACAGCCGCTCGGCCGTCTGCAGGATCCGCTCCTTCGCCGCCGACGGTCGTCGGGGTGCCTTCTCAGTCATCTCGCCCTTGCTCCTCGACCTGGAGATCGACCGGGCCATTGCCAGGGCCCCGGCCCGCGCCCTACGGTAGCCCTCAGGTGGGTAGACCGATCGGTATACCCACATCGAGCCGGAGGAGTCCCCATGACCGAGCACGCACCCGTCCTGT
The DNA here is from genome assembly GCF_044226305.1 of Nocardioides sp. Classification (GTDB taxonomy): domain Bacteria; phylum Actinomycetota; class Actinomycetes; order Propionibacteriales; family Nocardioidaceae; genus Nocardioides. Next base: position 6,122 of record NZ_JBGAHF010000001.1, read on the forward strand.
TCATCCACGGTCTCTGGCTGCACGCCAGCTCGTGGGACCCCTGGGTCGACCGCTTCACGAGCGCGGGGTACGACGCCTCCGCGCCCGGATGGCCCGGGGACCCGGACACTGTCGAGGCGGCCCGCGCCAACCCCGACGCGATCGCCGACCACGGGATCGACGACGTGGTGGCGCACTTCGCCGAGGTGATCTCGGGGCTCGAGACCAAGCCGATCCTGGTCGGGCACTCCTTCGGCGGCATGATCGCCCAGCGCCTGCTCGGCGAGGATCTCGCCGCCGCGGCGATCGGCATCGATGCCGCGCAGATCAAGGGGGTGCTGCCCCTGCCGCTGTCGGCCCTGAAGGCGACGCTGCCGGTCTTCAAGAACCCCGCCAACAAGCACCGCGCGGTCTCGCTGACCGCCGAGCAGTTCCGCTTCGCCTTCGGCAACGCCATCGCGGCCGAGGAGTCCGACCGCCTCTTCGAGCAGTGGGCGATCCCGGCTCCGGGCCGGCCGCTCTTCGAGGCGGCCGCCGCCAACTTCAACCCGCACTCGCCGGCCAAGGTCGCCACCGACAACTCCGGGCGCGGGCCGCTGCTGCTGATCATGGGCGGCCAGGACAACACCGTTCCGGAGGCGGTCACCAAGGCCACGCTCAAGCAGTACCGCCACAGCGAGGCCGTCACCGACCTCATCGAGTTCGAGGACCGGGCGCACTCCCTCACCATCGACCACGGCTGGCGCGACGTCGCGGACAGGTGCCTGGCCTGGCTCTCCGACCAGGGCTTGTGACCGTGGACCTCGGACTCTCGGGTCGCACCGCGCTCGTCACCGGCGCGAGCAAAGGCATCGGTCTCGCCATCACCCGCGCTCTGGCGGCCGAGGGCGCCTCGGTCGTGGCCGGCGCGCTGCGCGGCAGCCCGGAGCTCGACGAGCTGAGCGGGAGTGCTGACGTACGGCCGGTCTCGGTCGACCTCACGACGACCGAGGGTCCGGGCCGGCTGGTGGCAGCGACCTCCGGCGCGCTCGGCGGGATCGACATCCTGGTCAACAACGTGGGCGCCGTCCGCCCGCGGCTGGAGGGGTTCGTCGCGATCACGGACGCCGACTGGGAGTGGGCACTGACAATCAACTTCCTGGCGGCGGTGCGCACGATGCGGGCGGCGATCCCGCACATGGCCGGACGGCCCGGCGCGACGATCGTCACGATCAGCTCCGTCAACGCCTTCCTGCCCGACCCCGGCGTCCTCGACTACAGCGCCGCGAAGGGCGCCCTGACCAACCTGTGCAAGTCGCTCTCGAAGGAGCTCGGGCCGGACATCCGGGTCAACACGATCAGCCCCGGGCCGGTGCAGACCGACCTCTGGCTCGGCCGGGGCGGCGTCGCCGCGACCGTGGGTGGTGCGAGCGGCACCGACCCGGACGAGGTGGTGCGCCAGCAGGCGGCGGCGGCCCCCAGCGGCCGGTTCACCCACCCGGGGGAGATCGCCGACCTGGTGCTCTTCCTCGTCAGCGACCGCGCCGGGAACATCACGGGCAGCGACTTCGTGATCGACGGCGGGCTGATCACGACCCTGTGACTACCCGCCGGGCCGGACCGTCAGGTCGCTGATCGTCGCGTCCGGCGGGAGGTCGAGCACGTGCAGGATCGTGTCGGCGACGGTCTCGGGGCGGATCCAGTCGGCGGCGTCGTACTCCTTGCCCTCCTGCTGGTGCACCTTCTCCTGCATCGCGGTGGCCGTCCGGCCGGGGTAGACCGAGCAGACGCGCAGCTCGGGCTCCTCGGCCCGCAGCGCGTCGGCGAGGGCGCGCAGGCCGTGCTTGGAGGCGGCGTAGGCCGACCAGCCCGGGTGCGCGAACAGCCCGGCGCCGGAGTTGACGAGGACGACCGTCCCCCGCGCCGCGCGCAGGGCCGGCAGCGCGACCCGGGTCAGCGTCGCCGGGGCGACCAGGTTGACCCGCAGCTGCGAGGCCCAGTCGTCGACCGACAGCTCCGCGACCCGGCCCAGCTCGACGACACCGGCCGCGTGCACGACCGAGTCCAGGCGGTCGGGGAGCGCCAGGGACTCCACCGACTCCGGCCACGACAGGTCCGCGACGAGCACCTGCGCGCCGTCGTACGACGCCCGCAGGTCGGCCGCCCGCTCCTCCGACCGCGCGACCAGCACGACGGCGTCACCGCGGTCGAGCAGCCGGCGCGCCAGGACGGCGCCGATCCCCGACCCGGCACCGGTGACGAGATGGGTCTTCGCCGCGTCGCTCATCGCGTGAAGACGATCTTGCCGAACTGCTCGCCCTCCAGCATCGCGGCGAAGCCGTCGCGCGCCTCGGTCATCGGGAGCACCCGGTCGATGAGCGGCCGGGCGCCGGAGGCGTCGAGGAGGGAGACCAGCGCGGCGAGCTCGCCGCGGGTGCCCATGGTCGAGCCGACGACGCTGAGCTGGAGGAAGAAGATCCGGGTGAGCTCGGCGTCGTCGAGGTCGGGCCCCGAGGTGGTGCCGGAGGTGACGATGCGGCCACCGGGGCGCAGCGAGCGGATCGAGTGCGACCAGGTCGCCTTGCCGACGGTCTCCATGACCGCGTCGACCTTGACCGTCAACCGGGCGCCGGACTCGAAGACCTCGTGCGCGCCGATCTCGAGCGCCCGCGCCCGCTTGGCCTCGTCGCGGCTGGTCGCCAGCACCCGCAGCCCCGCGGCCCGGGCGAGGATGATGACCGCGGTTGCGACCCCGCCTCCGGCGCCCTGCACCAGCACGGTCTCACCGGCCTTGAGGTCGCCGCGCGTGAAGAGCATCCGGTACGCCGTCAGCCAGGCCGTCGGCAGGCAGGCGGCCTCCTCGAAGGACAGCGACACCGGCTTGGGCACGACGTTGGCGCGCGGCACGGCCACCCGGTCGGCGAAGGTGCCCTGGTAGCGCTCGGAGAGCAGCGACCGCTTCGGGTCGAAGGTCTCGTCACCGCTCCACCCGGGATCGCTGATCACCGCGTGCACGACGACCTCGTTGCCATCCTCGTCGAGGCCGGCGGCGTCGCAGCCGAGGATCATCGGCAGCGCCTCCTCGCGCAGCCCGACGCCGCGCAGCGAGAAGAGGTCGTGGTGGTTGAGCGAGGCCGCCTTGACGGTGACCGTGGTCCACCCGTCGGGGACCTCCGGGTCGGGCCGCTCCCCCACCTGGAGCGCGGAGAGCGGGTCGGTCTTCGAGAACCGGTCGGCGTAGACGGCGAACATGTGCCCGAACGTACCCGGCGGCTACCGGCGGGCCACACCGTCCCGGCGTGCGGCGTCGGCCACAGCGGCCGAGACCGCCGGACCCACCCGCGGGTCGAACGGCGAGGGGATGATCAGGTCCTCGGCGAGGTCGTCACCCACCAGGTCGGCGATCGCCCGGGCGGCCGCGACCTTCATGCCCTCGGTGATCGCCGTCGCGTGCACGTCGAACGCGCCGCGGAAGATCCCGGGGAAGGCCAGGACGTTGTTGATCTGGTTGGGGAAGTCGGACCGGCCGGTCGCGACCACCCGCGCGTACCGGTGCGCGACGTCGGGGTGCACCTCGGGCGTCGGGTTGGCGAGGCCGAAGATGATCGCGTCGGGGGCCATCGTCGCGACCCACTCCTCGGGCACGGTCCCGCCCGAGACCCCGATGTAGACGTCGGCGCCGTCGAGGACGTGCTCGAGCGTCCCGGAGCGGCCGCTGAGGTCGGCCGTCAGCTCGGCGAGCGCGCGCTTGACCGGCGTCAGGTCACCGCGCTCGGAGGTGAGCACGCCCTTGCGGTCGGTGACCGCGAGGTCCTTGATGCCCGCCTCCAGGAGGATCTTCGCGACCGCGACGCCGGCGGCCCCGGCCCCGGAGATGACCACGCGGGTGGACTCGGGATTGCGGCCGGTGAGACGCAGCGCGTTCTGGAGTGCGGCCAGCGCGACCACGGCGGTGCCGTGCTGGTCGTCGTGGAAGACCGGGATGTCGAGGCGCTCCTTGAGCCGGTCCTCGATCTCGAAGCACCGCGGCGCCGAGATGTCCTCGAGGTTGATGCCCCCGAAGCTCGGCGCCAGCCGGGCAACGGTCTCGATGATCTCCTCGACGTCGGTGGTGTCCAGGCAGATCGGCACGGCGTCGACGCCGCCGAACTGCTTGAACAAGACGGCCTTGCCCTCCATCACCGGCATCGCGGCCGCCGGGCCGATGTCACCCAGCCCGAGCACCGCGGTCCCGTCGGTCACGACGGCGACCGTGTTCGGGACCCAGGTGTAGACCTGCGTCAGCGCGGGGTCCGCCGCGATCGCCTCGCACACGCGGGCCACTCCCGGCGTGTAGGCGAGCGACAGGTCGTCGCGCCCGGCCAGCGAGACGGTGGAGGTGACCGCCATCTTGCCGCCGACGTGGAGGTCGAAGACGGGGTCCCCGGCGTGGGGGTGGGGAGCAGACATGGCTGGCTTTCGATCGGGACGGGTGGGTGGTGTGAGGCCCGGCTCGACGCGCGAGGGGTGGTGCGCGGAACCGTCGGACCTCGGGGTTCTCCCTGCGTGAAGTCTCGCACACCGGTGTCTCAGAGCCGACGCGGTCGCGGCCAGATCCGGGCCACGGTGACCGCGATCACCTCCTCGGCGGGCACCGGCCCCCGGTGCCGCGAGTCGACGCCGTCGGTCGGGTTGTCGCTGAGCAGCCACCAGCCCGGGGCGCCGCTCCGTGTCGTGCGGCGCTCGGCGGCGCGCTTCACCGCCACCGTCCCGTCGGCGAACCGGGCGACGACGACGTCGCCGGGCCGGACCCGGCGGCGGTAGGACACGAGCAGCCGGTCCCCGTCCGCGAGCGTCGGCGCCATCGAGCGACCGCGCACCTGCGCGAGCCCCCAGCGCCAGGTGTCCCGAGGCGTGGATCGGGTACCTCCTGCGGGGCGTCGCACGCGGAGTAGTGTCGCAGCCGACGCCCTCCGTGGCAGACCGAGACCGATGACGAGAGGACCCGCATGTTCGCGCGACTGTTCGCACCCACCCTCGAGGTTTCCGCTCACTGCGACCTTCCCTGCGGTGTCTACGACCCCGCCCAGGCCCGGATCGAGGCCGAGTCGATCAAGGCGATCATCGCCAAGGTCGCCGACAACGACGACCCGGACTTCCGCACCCGAGCGATCCTCATCAAGGAGCAGCGATCCGAGCTGGTCAAGCACCACCTGTGGGTGCTGTGGACCGACTACTTCAAGCCGCCGCACTTCGAGAAGTACCCCCAGCTGCACACGCTGGTGAACGAGGCCACCAAGCTGGCCGGCGCGTCCGGCACCAAGGGCGAGCTCGACGCGGCCAAGGCCGACGAGCTGCTCGCGAAGATCGACGAGATCGCCGAGATCTTCTGGGAGACGAAGAAGGCCTGAGCGAAGCGTTGGGCTGCGAGTCGACAGCGCGACCGAGCAGAGCGAGGTCGCGTCCGTCGACCGCAACCACCCGCCGACGTCGAAGGAGAGCCTGAGCTCGCGGAGGCTCGACGCTCCCGACGCTCAGCTCGTGCCAGCACCCTCGGCGGGCCGCACAGGTCCAGAGCAGTTAACGGGGACCGGCCATCGGGTACGTCACTCGGGGGCCGGTCCCCGCTACTGTTCCGTAGCCGGGCCGCGCCCGACCACACCCCTGCACAGCGACCAGTTCCCAGGACGGCACCATGGCATCGATCGGCGCAGGCAGCGACACCACCACCGGACTGCGCGACACCCGCGCCGACGTCGAGCTGCGGCTGCCGGCCGACGGCGCGTTCGCGTCGGTGCTCCGGACGACGACCGCCGGGCTCGCCGCCCGGCTGGACTTCCCGATCGACGACATCGAGGACCTGCGGATCGCGGTCGGCGAGGCGAGCGCGATGGTGCTCCCGCAGGCCGCTCCCGGCTCGGACCTGACCTGCCGCTTCTACATGTCACCCGCCGCGCTGACCGTCACGGTGTCGGTGGACGTCGACCACGAGGTGGCTCCGGACTTCGACAGCTTCGCCTGGCAGGTGCTGACCACGCTGGCCAGCCACGCCTCCGCCGACACCGATGCCGGCGCCTTCGTCATCACCCTGACCATGGAGTCGGGTCACCCCGAGATCGGGGGCTGAGATGGCCGCCGACACGGGCTGGGAGGATCCCGACGCCGAGGTGCTGACCGGCGTCGAGCTCACCCGCCGGCGCAGCGCCGACCTGTTCCTCGTGCTCCACGACGAGGGTGCCCCGGCTGCGGAGCGCGACGGCGCCCGCGACGCGCTCGTCCACCTGCACCTGCCCCTGGTCGAGCACTGCGCCCGCCGCTTCCGCAACCGGGGCGAGCCGCTCGAGGACCTCGTACAGGTCGGGACGATCGGGCTGATCAAGTCCATCGACCGCTTCGACTCCGACCGTGGCGTCGAGTTCTCGACCTACGCGACGCCGACGATCATCGGCGAGATCAAGCGCTACTTCCGCGACAAGGGCTGGGCGATCCGGGTGCCCCGCCGCCTCCAGGAGCTGCGGATGCAGATCGGCTCGGCGACCGCCGAGCTCACCCAGAGCCTGGGCCGCTCGCCGACGCCCCGCGAGCTGGCCGAGGCCATCGGGGTCACGGTCGAGGAGATCATCGAGGGCATCGAGTCGAGCAACGCCTACTCCACGCTGTCGCTGGACGCCAGCGACGACAACGACGACGGCGCGGCCACCATGCTCGACGCCATCGGCATCGACGACGAGGGGCTCGAGCACGTCGAGATCCGCGAGTCGATCAAGCCGCTCCTGGACCGGCTGGAGCCACGGGAGAAGAAGATCCTGCTGCTGCGGTTCTTCAAGAACATGACCCAGTCGCAGATCGCCGAGGAGATCGGCGTCTCCCAGATGCACGTCTCGCGACTGCTCAACCGCACCCTCGAGCAGCTGCGCACCTCGTTGGAGGAGGAGTCCCGCTAGCGCTCCTGCCGGCCGTCCTCCTGCAGGCCGCCGTCCGACAGGTCGGGCTGCTCGAGCGCCGCGATGCTGGAGGGGGCGAGCAGGCCCACGAGGACCAGCACGGCGACCACCGCCAGGGCGATCGCGACGACCGTGGTCCCGCCGCCCCGGAAGCCCCAGGCCACGCCGAGCTGGATCAGCTGGGCCAGCACGATCGGGCTGCGCGCCCACGAGCGGCCGCGGGTGACGGCCCAGGCGGCGGCGAGGAGCAGGCCGCCGTAGACGGCGAAGAACAGGGCGGTCGTCAGCGCGACCGCGACCCGGTCCGAGGAGATGCTGGCCAGCTCCAGGACGGCGTACCCGACCAGCAGCAGACCCTCGACCGCCACCAGCGAGGCGGCGACGACGAGCGGGGCGGGGGTGGCCGTCCGGCGTGCTGTCACACGACGAGCCTAGAAGAGCCCGGGGAGGCCGTCCGGGCGGGGTGTGACCGCTGTGACGCAGCAAACCCCCCGGAAGGGGTTGTTTAACGGTCCAAAGGTTGCCAGTCTTGGGAGGTGCGCTCGTGAATGAGTTCACTTCGCCGTGCCGTCGCTGGCACCGGGCCGCACCAGCAGGTCTGATCGACCCGACCTGCACGCTCATGCTTTCTAGGAAAGAGGATCCCCCAGCCATGGATTGGCGCCACCGCTCCGCCTGCCTCGACGAGGACCCGGAGCTGTTCTTCCCGATCGGCAACACCGGTCCGGCCATCCTCCAGATCGAGGAGGCCAAGCAGGTGTGCCGACGCTGCGAGGTGCGCGAGCAGTGTCTCGCGTGGGCTCTCGAGGCGGGACAGGACCACGGCGTCTGGGGCGGGCTGAGCGAGGACGAGCGGCGGGCGCTGAAGCGCCGCAGCGCGCGTTCCCGCGTCCGCACCGCCTGAGCGGAGACGCGACGGCGGATCCGCTGAGGGTGGTCGAGCAAGCCGCGCGACCGAGGGACGAGGTCGCGACCGGCGTGTCGGGACCGAGCGTCCGTCGGGGCGTACGGGCTCACTCCACCGGCAGGTCGATCTCGGCCCGCGTGCCGGTCCCACCGGGCCGCGGCCCGAGCGCCAGCTGACCCCCGAGCTCCGACTCCACGAGGGTCCGGACGATCGAGAGCCCGAGGTTCGTCGAGCCGTCGAGGTCGAAGCCCTCGGGCAGCCCGCGGCCGTCGTCGTCGACGGTCACGTGCAGCCGGCCGACCAGCCGCCGGGCGGTGAGGACGATCTCGCCCGGGCTGTCGAGCACCGCGGGGTCGTACCCGTGCTCCACGGCGTTCTGCAGCACCTCGGTGAGCACCATCGCGAGCGCCGTGGCCGACTCCGAGGCGAGCACGCCGAAGCTCCCGACCCGGCGGACCCGCACCCGGCTCCCGACGGCGCTGACGTCGGTCACCATCCGTCCGAGGGGGTCGACGATCTCGTCGAAGTCCACCCGCTCCTCGACCGCCTGGCTGAGGGTCTCGTGCACCAGCGCGATCGACCCGACCCGCCGGACCGCCTCCTCCAGCGCCAGCCGGGCCGACTCCGAGTCCATCCGGCGCGCCTGGAGCCGGAGCAGTGCGGCGACCGTCTGGAGGTTGTTCTTCACCCGGTGGTGGATCTCGCGGATGGTGGCGTCCTTGGTCACCAGCTCGCGGTCGCGCCGGCGCAGGTCGGTGACGTCGCGGACCAGCACCAGGGCGCCGATGTGGTCGCCGCGCGGCCGCAGCGGGATCGACCGGACGATCAACGAGACGTCGCCCGCCCCGATCTCGGTGTCGCGGTGCGCCCGGCCGCCGAGCACCGCACTGAGCGTCTCCTCGTCGGGCCGGCGCCGCGGCGGGACCAGCTCCCGGGTGGTCTCGGCGAGCGGGAGCCCGGCGAGGTCGCCGGAGAGCCCGAGCCGCCGGAACACCGACAGCGCGTTCGGGCTCGCGTAGACGACGGTCCCGGCCGCGTCCACCCGCAGGAACCCGTCACCCACCCGCGGGGAGTCGGCGTGGTCGCTGCGCTGGCCGCCGGCCGGGAAGTAGCCGTGCGCGATCATCTGGGTCAGGTCGGCGGCCGTCTGCAGGTAGGACAGCTCGAGCCGGCTCGGCGTGCGGACGCCCAGCAGGTTGGTGTTGCGCGCGACGACCGCGATCACCCGCCCGGCCCGGCGCACCGGGATCGTCTCGACCCGCACCGGCACGTCGTCGCGCCACTCCGGGTCGCCCTCGCGCACCAGGCGGCCCTGGTGGTAGGCCGCGTCGATCAGCGGCCGCCGGCCGACCGGCACGAACGTGCCGACCACGTCGTCGACGTACGCCGTCGGTCCGGTCGTCGGGCGCATCTGGCCGCCCGCCCAGAAGCCCCGGCCCTCCCGGTCGGGCAGCCACAGGACCAGGTCGGCGAAGGAGAGGTCCGCGATGATCTGCCAGTCCGCCTGGAGCAGCTGGAGCCACGCGACGTCCTCCTCGTCGAGGTCGGTGTGGCTGCGCACCAGGTCGGTGAGGGACGGCACGCCCCCCAAGATAGGTCTCGCCACGCCCCACCCGACCGGGTGGACCCCCCGAGACGGTCTGGACCACCTCTGCGAGGATGGCCCTCATGCCCGGGTCGTACTGGAAGCAGGTGCACGCCACCGGACTCGCGGTCCCCCGGGACCGCCCGCTCGACGACCTGACCGCCGAGCTGACGCGGATGCTCGGCGACCCCGATCCGGCCCTGCGCGACGGCACCGCCTACCCCACCCTGACGACCTGGATCGACCGCGGCGTGTACGACGACCTGCTGGCCGGCCTCGGCGACGGGATGGCCGTCGGGCTCGGTGTCGGGCTCGGGGAGACCGGCACCGACACCGTGTTCCGCCGCAGCTTCTCCGCGCTCGTGCTCGGCGAGTGCATCGCGCGCGACAACCACCGCCCGCTGCTGCCCGGCGGCAAGATCCTCGAGTGGGGCGACCGGATCGCCGGCTGGCTGATGCGCGAGCGCGACCTGCGCGGGTTCGTCCCGGGCAAGGGCTGGGCGCACGCCGTCGCCCACGGGGCCGACGCCCTGGCCATCCTGGCCGGCTCCCCCCACCTCGCCCAGCCCGAGCTCACGGTGATCCTCGACGTGATCGCCGACCGGGTCCTGCTGCGCACCGACCGGCTGTTCACCAACGGGGAGCCCGACCGGCTCGCCTTCGCCACCATCAACGTGCTCCGCCGCAACGTCGTCCCGCTGCGGGTCCTCGAGCCCTGGGTCCGCCGGCTGGCCGCCGCGGCCGGCACCCGTGCCTCCTACGACGGCCGGGACCCCTACCTGGCGAGCGGCAACGCCGAGGCGTTCCTCCGCGCGCTCTACCTCCAGCTCGCGATGGGCACCCGGCCGCCGCAGGTCCGCTCCGACCTGCTGCTCGTCGTGGTCGAGGCGCTCAAGGCGACGAACTCCGCCTTCCTGAACGCTACGGGTGAGTAACCTGCCTGGCATGTCCTCCGATCTGACCGGCCACGCGGGCGAGCTCGCCGTCGCCGTCGCCCAGGCGCACGGCGTCGAGACGATGTTCACCCTCTCCGGCGCCCACGTCTTCCCCCTCTACGACGGCGCGGTCAAGGCGGAGCCGCCGCTGCGGCTCCTCGACGTGCGGCACGAGCAGACGGCGGCGTTCGCGGCCGAGGCCACCGGCAAGCTGACCCGCACCCCCGGCCTCGCGGTGCTGACCGCCGGCCCCGGGGTCACCAACGGGCTCAGCGCCGTGGCCCAGGCCCAGTTCGCCGGCTCCCCGCTGGTCGTCGTCGGCGGCCGCGCCCCGCAGGGCCGCTGGGGCACCGGCGCCCTCCAGGAGCTGGACCAGCCGCCGATCTTCGCCCCGGTCTCGAAGCTGGCCCGCACCATCCCGACCGCCGGTGACCTGGTCGACGGCATGCACGAGGCGTTCGTGACCGCCGGCTCCTCGCACCGGGGCCCGGTGTTCGTCGACGTCCCCATGGACGAGCTCTTCGCGAGCGCCTCCGGCGCCCTGCCGGACGTCACCGTCCCGCGCGGCGCCGACCCCGACACCGACGCGCTGGCCCAGGTCGCCACCCTCCTGGCCGGCGCGGACCGCCCGGTGCTGATCCTGGGCACCGACGTCTGGGCCGACCACGCCGAGGAGGCCGCACTCCGCTTCGTCGAGACGAGCGGTGTCCCGGCGATCACCAACGGCATGGGCCGCGGCGTCGTGCCGGGCGGTCACCCGCTGCTGGTGACGAAGGCGCGGAGCCACGCGCTCGGGAACGCCGACCTGGTGGTCGTGGTCGGCACCCCCCTGGACTTCCGCCTCAACTACGGCGAGTTCGGCGGCCGCGACGGCGCCACCCCTGCCCGGGTGGTGCACGTCGCGGACTCCCCCGGCCAGCTCTCCGGGCACGCCGCGCTGGCCGGCTCGGTCTCCGGGGACCTCACCTCGGTCTTCGACGGCCTGCTCGCCGAGCTCGAGCGGGCCCCCCGCCCCGACCGGTCGACGTGGGTCGGCGACCTCCAGGCGGCCGTCGCGGCCGCGACCGAGCGCGACGCGGCGCTCCTCGGCGCCGAGGCCGACCCGATCCACCCGGCCCGGATCTACGGCGAGCTGGTCCCGCGGCTGGCCGACGACGCCGTCGTCATCGGCGACGGTGGCGACTTCGTCAGCTTCGCGGGCAAGTTCGTCGAGCCGAAGCGACCCGGCGGCTGGCTCGACCCCGGCCCCTACGGCTGCCTGGGCGCCGGCCTGGGCGCCGCGATCGCCGCTCGCCTGGCCCGCCCGTCCGCCCAGGTCGTGCTGCTCCTCGGCGACGGCGCCGCCGGCTTCTCGCTGATGGACGTCGACACCCTGGTCCGGCACGGGCTGCCCGTCGTGATGGTGATGGGCAACAACTCCGCGTGGGGGCTGGAGAAGGGCCCGATGCAGATGCTCTACGGCTACGACGTCATCGCCGACCTGGCCCCGCGCACGGCGTACGACGAGGTCGTGCGCGCCCTCGGCGGCGCCGGCGAGACCGTGACCGACCCCCGCCAGGTCGGGCCGGCCCTGGACCGGGCCTTCGCCTCGGGCGTCCCGTACCTGGTCAACGTCATCACCGACGTCGACGCGACGTACCCGCGGACCAGCTTCGGTGTCTGACCCGGCCCCGGGCCTCGTCGTCCGGCGGGCCCGGCCCGCCGACCTCGACGCGGTCGGCGAGGTGACCGTGGCGGCGTACGCCGAGTTCACCACAGGCCCCGACGACCACTACGTCGCCCTGCTCCGCGACGCCGCCCGCCGCGACCGGGAGGCCGAGCTGTGGGTGGCCGAGCGGGACGGCGAGGTCGTCGGCACGGTCACGGTCGCCCTGCCCGGCTCGCCGTGGCGCGAGATCGGCGCGGACGACGAGGGCGAGTTCCGGATGCTCGCCGTCGCACCGACCGCCCGCCGGCAGGGCGTGGGCGACGCCCTCACCCGCGTGGTGCTCGATCGGTTCCGCGACCTCGGGCTGCACGGCGTCGCCCTCTCCAGCCTCGCGCAGATGTCGGCGGCGCACCGGATCTACGAGCGGCAGGGCTTCCGCCGTGCCCCCGAGCGGGACTGGTCGCCGGTCCCCGGCGTCGACCTGGTCGCCTTCGTGAAGGAGCTGTGATGGACGCGACGCTCACGTTCACCGTGACCGACACCGACACCGCCGTCGCGGTCGGTTCCGGCAGCCTGCCGGTGCTCGGCACCCCCCGGCTGCTCGCCTGGTGCGAGGCGGCCACGTGCGCGGCGATCGAGCCGGCGCTCGGTCCCGGGCAGACCAGCGTCGGCACCCGCGTGGAGCTCGAGCACGTCGCCGCGAGCCCGGTCGGCCAGGAGGTCGAGGTCACCGCCTCCTCGACGTACGTCGACGGCCGGCTGCACCGGTTCACCGTCGCCGCCCGCCACGCCGGTGCCGGCGGCCCGGGCAAGGTGGTCGCCACCGGCGAGGTCACCCGCGTGGTGGTCGACGCCGAGCGGTTCCTCTCGCGCCTGTGACGCGCGGCGGGTCGCGGGGAGCCGATTCGCGTCACCGGGTGGAGTTTGAGAGACTGACCGTTGGCCCCTGAACGGGCCGACCACGTCCGATCAGGAGGAACACCATGGGCAAGACCGGCCGCAAGCGCCGCGCTCGCAAGAAGAAGGGCGCGAACCACGGCAAGCGCCCCAACGCCTGAGCGCCGCACCAAGCACCGAACCCCCGGACCGATCGGTCCGGGGGTTCGTCGCGTGAGGGGGCTCTGCGGCCGGTCAGCCCTCGCGGATCTCGATCGAGACCCGCTGGATCTGGAGCATCACCCGCTGGCGCAGCTCGTCGGGGGCCGCCTCGTGGCAGGACCGGGCGACGACCGCCTTGACGGTCCGCTGCAGGTCGTACTTCTCGAGGCAGGGGTTGCAGGAGTCGAGGTGCAGGCGGACCGCGCTGCAGTCGGCCTCGTCGAGCTCGTTGTCGAGGAAGTAGACGATCCGCTCGAGGTAGTCGGCGCAGTCGGCGGCGCTGGGCTCGCCGGGACCGAGGGTGGGCTCGTGGGCGCTGGGCTCGTGCTGGTGCGTCACGACGCGCCCCCGTCCCGGCCGACGGTGAGCAGGTCGTTGTCGCGCACGTAGTCCGAGAGCATGTCGCGCAGCTGGCGCCGGCCCCGGTGCAGGCGGGACATCACGGTGCCGATCGGGGTCTCCATGATCTCGGCGATCTCCTTGTAGGCGAATCCCTCGACGTCGGCGAGGTACACCGCGAGCCGGAACTCCTCGGGCAGCCGTTGGAGGGCGTCCTTGACCTGGGAGTCGGGCAGGTGCTCCAGCGCCTCCATCTCGGCCGAGCGGAGCCCGGCCGAGGAGTGGGACTCGGCGCGGTGGAGCTGCCAGTCCTCGACGTCCTCGGACATCGACTGCTGCGGCTGGCGCTGCTTCTTGCGGTAGGAGTTGATGAAGGTGTTCGTCAGGATGCGGTACAGCCACGCCTTCAGGTTCGTGCCCGGGCGGAACTGGTGGAAGGAGGAGTACGCCTTGGCGAACGTCTCCTGCACGAGGTCCTCGGCGTCGGCGGGGTTGCGCGTCATCCGCATCGCGGCGGAGTAGAGCTGGTCGAGGAAGGGCAGCGCGTCGCGCTCGAAGCGCGCCGAGCGCTCGGCCTCCGTCTCGGTGGCGAGGTCGACGACGTCGGGCGTCGTCTCAGTGGGATCGGTCATCGTCTCCCAGACTAGCCCCGTGGTGGGGCGCTCCAGCACGGCCAGCATGTCGAGGGAACGCCTCAGGCCGAGCGCTCATTCCCAACCACCTCGCGGATCATCCACTCCAGGGTCGACTCGACGATGATGCCCAGCGCCTCCTCCTGCGACACCGGCCCGGACCGCGGGACCCGGAAGGAGTGGTCCGCGCCCGGGACGACGGCGAGGTCGAGGTCGTCGGGGAACTCCTCGGGACGACCCATCGTGTCGCGCTCGCCCTGCACCACGAGCACGGGTACGCCGGCACCCTCGATCTCGGCGAGCCGCGACTTCTCCGGCTTGCCCGGTGGGTGCAGCGGGAACGCGAGCGCCAGGCAGCCGGAGGCGGCGAGCGTGCGGGCGCACCGGGCGGCCGACCGGGCGCCGGCGGAGCGGCCGCCGACCACGAGCGGGGTCCGGACGCGCAGCTGGTTGGCGGCGGCGACGAGCCCGGCGTCGAGCGTCGGCGGGGGCGTGGCGACCTTGCGGCCCGCGACCCGCCACGGCTGCTCGAGCCGAACGACGTTCACGCCGTTGCGCGGCAGGTCGCGGGCGAGCGCCTCGAGGTCGGGGGTGTCGATGCCGACGCCGGCCCCGTGGCTGACCAGGAGCGTCGCGAACGGCCGGCGGGACCGGTCGGTGACGAGCCGGGCCTCGCCGTGGGGGGTGGCGATGCGTCGCTCGGTCGCACTCACTGCGGGACCTCCTCGAGCGGGAGCGGCTCGAGCAGCTCGGCCCCGTTGTTGCGGACGTTGCTCACCAGCGTCGACACCGGGTAGGCCTCCAGCGCGCCCGGCGCGGCCGGCACCAGCAGGTCGAGCAGGTGGTCCTGCGGCCGGCCCGGGTCCAGCCACGCCCCCCAGCGGTCGCGCTCGACCATCAGCGGCATCCGGTCGTGGATGTGGCCGACCGAGTCCTCCGCCTCGGTGGTGATCACCGTGCAGGTCCACAGGAACCGGTCGGGGTCGTCGTCGGTCCTCGTCGGGTCCCGCCAGATCTCGTAGAGGCCGGCCATCGCGAGCACCCCGTGGTCACGGGGGCGGATGAAGAACGGCTGCTTGCGGGGCTTCCCGGACTTCGTGAGCTCCTTCGTGGGGTACCACTCGAAGTAGCCGTCGGCGGGGAGCAGGCACCGGCGCTTGGCGAAGGCCCGCTTGTACGCCGGCTTCTCGGCGACGGTCTCCATCCGGGCGTTGATCATCCGGTTGCCGATCGAGCGGTCCTTGGCCCAGGAGGGCACCAGCCCCCAGGTGACCACCCGCAGCTGGCGCTCGGGCGGGACCGCCTGTTCCTCGGCCTCGCGCGACGGCGGCCGCTCGACGACGGCGTAGACCTGCTTGGTGGGAGCCACGTTGTAGTCCGGCTCGAGCGGTTCGGGGACCCGGACCTCGGCGATGTCGAACTCCTCGACCAGGTCCTCGGGGCGCCTGCTCGACGCGTAGCGGCCGCACATGTCACGACCCTAGCCGGGCACGACGGAGGCGTGCACGGCGTGGGGCGGGTGGTCGAGCCAGCCGGCGGCCGAGCCCGCGTGGGCGCACGGGCGCGTCGAGACCCCGCCCTGGACGCTCAGACCCTGGTCAGCTCGTCCAGCAGCCGCCCGGCGGCCTCGTCGGACGGCGGCAGCCCCTCGATCCAGACGCGGGCGGACGTGGCCGGGCCGCCCTCGAGCATCCGGCGCAGCAGTCCGACGCGACGCCCGATCCGGTCGTCGCGGCCGGCGAGCACCACGAGCCGGCCGGCGCCCACGTGGCCGATCGTCTCGGGCCCGGCGAACACGGTGCGCGCGGTGTCGCCGAGCTGGGCGACGTGCATCGCGCGGGTCAGCACGTCGTCGCGGCCCGCGGCCGGCTCCGCGGGGGTCACGGCGGAGACCACGACGAGGGCGTGGGAGTCGGCCGCCGGCGTACCGGACTGCTGCTCGGCGCGGTAGACCTCGGAGATCCGGCTGCGCAGGTGGGCGCGGCTGGCGAGCCCCGTCAGGGGGTCGTCGCAGGAGAGCCCGTTGACGTAGCCGAGCATCACGTCGCTCCAGGCCACGGCGAGGGCGCGGGTCGCCTCGTGCTCCGGGTCGGCGTCCCGGACCAGGCGCGCGGTGGTGGCCAGCGCGTCGAGGGCCTCGACGAGGGTGACCCCCTCGCGGGCGAGCGCGGCCCCGGCGACCTCGCAGGCCGGCGCCGTGCCCGACCCCGAGGCGAGGGCCTCCCCGACCGCCTCGAAGTGCGGCGGCAGAGCCGCTCGCAGCCTCGTCGGCAGCTCCCCCCTCGCCTCGGGGCCGTCCGTGGTCACACGGCGACGATGCGTCGTGAACCTTCCCACGGCGGCTCCCTCGGTTGGTCTGGCGAGGGTGGAACGGCCCGGTCGCCGGGTCATGACGCGAAACCGGTGAGAAAGCCGTGATCTTTTCGCCGCTCGCGCGTTGGACGGTCGTGAGCAGGCACCTCGCGACCGTCGACGAGCCCCCGAGCGACGCCGAGCTGATCTCGGCGGTGCGCTCCGGGGACACCGACGCGTACGGCGAGCTCTTCGCGCGGCACGTCGACGCGGCCCGCCGGCTGGGCCGCCAGCTGGTGTCCGCCGGCGACGTCGACGACCTGGTCTCCGAGGCGTTCGCGAAGGTGCTCCACGTGCTCCAGCGCGGGGGCGGCCCGGACCTGGCGTTCCGCGCCTACCTGCTCACGGCCGTCCGGCGCCTCCACGTCGACCGGATCCGGCTGACCGCGCGGCTGCACACGACCGACGACCTCACGCCGTTCGACCCGGGCGTGCCGTTCCGCGACACCGCCGTCGAGGGCTTCGAGAGCGACACCGCCGCCCGGGCCTTCGCGTCGCTCCCCGAGCGCTGGCAGCTGGTGCTCTGGCACACCGAGGTCGAGCGGCAGAAGCCGGCCGAGGTGGCGGTCCTGCTCGGGATGACCGCGAACTCGGTCTCGGCCCTCGCCTACCGGGCCCGGGAGGGGCTGCGGCAGGCCTACCTCTCCCTGCACGCCCAGGACGTCGACGAGGACGCGTGCGCGCGGACCCGGGCGAACCTCGGCGCCTACGTGCGCGGCGGCCTCTCCCGGCGCGACTCCGCCCGGGTCGAGCAGCACCTCGAGGGGTGCCGGCCGTGCGCGGCCATCTACCTCGAGCTGAGCGAGGTCAACTCCCGCCTCGGCGCCGTCCTCGCCCCGCTCCTGCTCGGCACCGCCGCCGCGGCCTACCTCGGCAG
Organism: Nocardioides sp.; assembly: GCF_044226305.1. Classification (GTDB taxonomy): domain Bacteria; phylum Actinomycetota; class Actinomycetes; order Propionibacteriales; family Nocardioidaceae; genus Nocardioides. Next base: position 23,376 of record NZ_JBGAHF010000001.1, read on the forward strand.
CGCCGGTGGCGGCACCGCGGCCGCCGGCGGGCTCCTCGTGCTGCTCGGCCGGGCCAAGGACGTGGTGGTCGCGAACGCCTCCACCGCAGCGGTCTCCGGGGCGGCGGCCGCGGCCGTGGTCGCCGCCGCCCTCGTCGTCGGCCTGCAGCCGCACGGTCCGGACGTGCCGACCGCCTCCGAGGCCCCGCCACCCCCGGCGCCCAGCGGCGCACCGGCCTCGCCCGGCACCGCGCCGGGCGACGCGCCGACCCGCCCCGCCGGGACCAGGCTGCCGCCCTCGGCGAGCGCCGCGGCCAGCCGCGCCGACGGCGTACCTGCCTCCGCGCCGGGTGCGGCCGCGCCGTCGACAGCGCCGTCCCCGCCCGCCACCGGGCCCTCGACGCCACCGTCGACGACGCCGCCCACGACCACACCTCCCACGACCACGCCCCCGACGACCGCGCCCTCGACCCCCGCGCAACCGGTGGTGCACGTCGACGTCGACGTGTCGGCCGGGCCCGACGGGGTCGGCGTCGGCGCGTCGGCCGGCGCCCTGGGCGTCGAGCTGCCGCCCGTGCAGGTGAACGTGCCGGTCCCGGTCGGGGGGTCGACCGGGGGGCCTCTCGGAGGACTGGGGTCCCCGGGGCCGGGGTAAACAGGGGGCATGACCGTCAGCAGACTGATCGCCCGTCCGATGCTCGCGTCGATCTTCGTCGTCGGGGCGGCCACCGCCCTGAGGAACACCAGTGGCCCGGCGGACAAGGCCGACCCGGTGACGTCGCGACTGGTCCCGCTCGCCCGGAAGGCCGGCATCCCGCTGCCCGAGGACCCCGAGACCCTGGTGAAGATCAACGCCGGCGTCCAGGTCGGCGCCGGCCTCGCGCTCGCGACCGGTCGGTTCCCCCGGCTCTCCGCGGCCGTGCTCGCCGCCTCGCTGGTGCCGACGACCGCGGCCGGCCACCGGTTCTGGGAGTACGACGACGCGACGCAGCGCACCCAGCAGCGGCTGCACTTCTTCAAGAACGTCGCGCTGATCGGTGGGCTGATCATCGCCAGCGGCGACACCGAGGGCCGGCCCGGCGTCGCGTGGCGGACCCGGCACGCGGCCAAGGACGCCCGCCGCGAGGCCAAGCTGCTCAAGGCGAAGGTGACGGGCTGAGCCTGGCCCCGCGCTCGCTAGGCTGCGGCTCGTGACCGAGCCCTGGCCAGCCCCCCGCGCGCGACACCCCGTCGACGCGGTCGTGTCGCTGCCCGGCAGCAAGTCGCTGACCAACCGCGCCCTGCTGCTGGCTGCGATCGCGGACGGTCCCTCGGTCGTCCGGCGGGCGCTCCGCTCCCGCGACACCTCCTTGATGGCCGCGGCGCTGACCTCGCTCGGCTCCACCGTCGACACCGACGGCGAGGACTGGGCGGTGACGCCCGGGCCGTTCACCGGCGACGCGGGCGTCGACTGCGGCCTGGCCGGCACCGTGATGCGCTTCGTCCCGCCGGTCGCCGGGCTGTCGACGGGCACCGTGACCTTCGACGGCGACCCGCACATGCGGCTCCGGCCGGTGGGTGAGGTCCTCGGGGCGCTGCGCACGCTCGGCGTCACGGTCGAGGGCGACGCGCTCCCCTTCGCCGTCCGGGGCACCGGGTCGGTGCGCGGCGGCACGGTCGTCGTGGACGCCTCCGCCTCCTCGCAGTTCATCTCCGCGCTGCTCCTGGCCGGGGCGCGCTACGACGAGGGCGTCGACGTCCGCCACGACGGGCGCAGCTCGAATTCTGGGCCGGTCCCGTCCCTCCCCCACGTCGAGATGACCGTGGCGATGCTGCGCGAGCACGGCGTCGAGGTCGACGACGGCGACGCGAACCGCTGGCGGGTGCTGCCCGGCCCGGTCCGGGCCGTCGACCACCTGATCGAGCCGGACCTCTCCAACGCGGCCCCGTTCCTCGCCCTCGCCGCCGTCTCGGGCGGCAGCGTCACCGTGCGCGACTGGCCGCGCTCGACCACCCAGGCCGGTGACGCCCTCCGCGAGATCCTCACCGCCATGGGCTGCGACGTGGCCTTCGTCGACGAGGGCCTGCGGGTGACCGGCAGTGGCACCCTCCTCGGCATCGACGTCGACCTGCACGACGTCGGCGAGCTCACCCCCGCCGTCGCGGCGCTGTGCGCGCTGGCCGAGGCGCCGTCGCACCTGCGCGGCATCGGCCACATCCGCGGCCACGAGACCGACCGGCTGGCGGCGCTCGCCACCGAGCTCACCGGCCTCGGCTCGACCGTGACCGAGCACGCCGACGGGCTCAGCATCGAGCCCGCTCCCCTGCACGGCGGGGTGTTCCACACCTACGCCGACCACCGGATGGCGCACGCCGGCGTGATCATCGGGGCGGCGGTCGAGGACGTCCTCGTCGAGGACGTGGCGACCACCGGCAAGACGTTCCCGGACTTCGCGGAGCTCTGGGCGGGGCTGATCGCGGGATGACCCGAGGATGACCCGACGATGACCGGGCGCTACTCCGACCAGGACGTCGAGCACTACGACCGTCCCCGTCGGCGTACGCGCCCCCGCACCAAGGAGCGCCCGGTCTACGACGACGCCGAGGACGCCGTGGTCGTGACCGTCGACCGGGGCCGGTTCACGCTCCTCCTCGACGACCGCACCGTGATGGCGATGAAGGCCCGGCCGCTGGGCCGCAAGGGCGTGGTCGTGGGCGACCGGGTGCGGGTCGTGGGCGACACCAGCGGCCGCGACGGCTCGCTCGCCCGGATCGTCGAGGTCAGCCCGCGCACCACCGTGCTGCGCCGCTCCGCCGAGGACGACGCCGACGCGGTCGAGCGGGTGATCGTCGCCAACGCCGACCAGCTGGTCGTGGTCACCGCGCTCGCCGACCCCGAGCCGCAGCCGCGACTCATCGACCGGGCGCTGGTGGCGGCGTACGACGCCGGGCTGCAGCCGCTGCTGTGCCTGACCAAGTCCGACCTGGCCGACCCCGACACGCTGCTGTCGACCTACCGGTCGCTCGGGGTGCCGTGGCTGGTGACGCACAAGGGCGGCGACCTCACCGAGCTGCGGGGGCGGCTGCGCGGACGGACCAGCGTGCTGCTCGGCTCCAGCGGCGTCGGGAAGTCGACGCTGGTCAACGCCCTGGTGCCCGACGCCGACCGCGACGTCGGCCACGTCAACGCCGTGACCGGGCGGGGGCGGCACACCTCCACGTCGGCGTACCTCCTCGAGCTGCCGCACGACCCGGGCGAGGAGCGGGCCTGGATCGTCGACACCCCCGGGATCCGGTCCTTCGGGCTCGCGCACGTGCAGCCCGAGCAGCTGATCGAGGCGTTCCCCGACCTCGACGAGATGACCGAGGACTGCCCGCGGGGCTGCACCCACGGCGAGGACGAGCCGGAGTGCGGGCTCGACGAGGCGGTGCGCACCGGTCAGGCCGACCCCGACCGGGTCGAGTCGTTCCGGCGACTGCTCGCCGCCCGCAGCGAGCCCTTGTACTAGCTCCCCCAAACGGACTGCGCGCCGGCGTCACCGGTGAGCGCGACGTACACCAGGGTCGCCACCCCCATCACCACGAGGCCGGCGCTCAGCACCCACCGCACCGCCCCCTCCCGCGCGTGCAACCACGCGGCGAGGACCGCGACGACCGCGAGGCCGGTCGTCACCCACCGCAGGATGCCGGCGAAGTGGGCGTGCCGGTCGATCTTGGCGGCCAGCGGCGGCTGGCTGAAGAAGTCCTTGCTCGCGCGGAAGCTCACGCCGGTGAAGTAGGCCGTCCAGATCGCGCCGGTCGCGACCAGGACGAGGACGAGCATCGGCCACCGCAGGCGGTCCCGCCAGCGCGGCACCACGGCGTACGTGATCGCCCCGAGGGCCGCCAGCGGGCCGAAGACGACGGCCGCGTGGACGACGAGGGGATGGAGCGGGAGGCCGTTGATCTCCATGTCCCCAGTACGGGCGTCCACGCCGGCGGGTTCAGTCACTAGGGTGGCGACGTGCCGACCACCACGGACTACACCGACGACCTGCGCCTGGCGCACGTGCTCGCGGACGACGCGGACTCGATCACCGAGGACCGGTTCCGCGCGCTCGACCTGCACGTCATGAGCAAGCCCGACCTGACGCCGGTGAGCGACGCCGACCACGCGGTCGAGGAGGGCATCCGGCGCACGCTCTCCCGGGTGCGCTCCCGCGACGCCATCACCGGCGAGGAGCAGGGCTCGACCGGACACAGCCAGCGCCGCTGGATCGTCGACCCGATCGACGGCACCAAGAACTTCGTCCGCGGCGTCCCGGTGTGGGCGACCCTCATCTCGCTGGTGGTCGACGACGAGGTGGTCCTCGGTGTCGTGTCGGCGCCCCTGCTCCAGCGCCGCTGGTGGGCGTCGACCGGCAACGGCGCCTGGACCGGCCGGTCGCTGCTCAAGGCGACCCGGTGCCAGGTCTCCGACGTCCGGAGGCTCGAGGACGCCTCGCTGTCCTACGCCTCGCTCTCCGGGTGGGACGAGCGCGGCCGGCTCGACGACATGATGTCGCTGATGCGCCGGTGCTGGCGGACCCGCGCGTACGGCGACTTCTGGTCCTACATGCTGCTCGCCGAGGGTGCCGTCGACATCGCCGCCGAGCCCGAGCTCGCGGTCTACGACATGGCCGCGCTCGATGTGATCGTGCGTGAGGCCGGCGGCCGCTTCACCTCCCTCGACGGCACCGCCGGACCCTTCGGCGGCAACGCGCTCGCGACCAACGGGCACCTGCACGAGGCCGCCTTGTCGTTCCTCGGCTCGATGCCCGACGGCACCGACGACCCCGACCTGCCGCGGACCGGGCCGGGCACCGTCTCCGACCTCCGCGACCACCGGCGGGAGTGACACACCCACCCGAATCAGGGGGTGTACGTCCTCCGCAGGCACCACTACCGTTCGAGGCATGCGGATCGGTGAGGTTCTCCAGGCGAAGGCGAGTCGTGAGGTCGTCACGATCGGACCGGACTCCACCGTGCGCGAGCTCATCGCCCGGCTCGCCGAGCACAACGTCGGCGCGCTGATCGTGAGCTCGGACGGCCAGGCGGTCGAGGGCATCGTGAGCGAGCGGGACGTCGTCCGGCACCTGCACCACGACGGCACCGTCATCAACAACACGGTGGGCGCGATCATGACCGGCGAGGTCGAGACGTGCGACGAGGACGTCCCCGTCGACGCGCTGATGAAGATGATGACCGACCGCCGGATCCGGCACGTGCCGGTGGTCCGGGACGGCAACCTGGTCGGGATCATCAGCATCGGCGACGTCGTCAAGCACCGCATCGACCAGCTGGAGTTCGAGCGCGACCAGCTCGACAGCTACGTGCACCAGGGCTGAGCCCGCCCGGCCCTCGCGGGTCAGTGGCTCTCGCTCTCCGCGAGCACCAGCGCGAGGTCGTCGCGCATCCGATGGCCCACGTGGGCGACCAGCTCCGCCACGAGCCGGTCGAGCGCCTCCTCGACGGAGCCCTCCGCGATCTCGGCGGCGTGGTCGTCGAGCGGGAAGAACGTGCCGGAGCGGTCCCGCGCCTCGACCAGGCCGTCGGTGAAGAACAGCATCCGCGCGCCTTCGGGCCAGGAGTGCTCGGTGACCACCGGGTCCGACCCCAGGCCCAGCGGCAGGGTCGGCTCGCCGGTGTCGACCGTCGCCACCTCGGAGCCGGCAACGAGGAGCGGCGGGTGGTGGCCGCAGTTGGCGAGGGTGACCCGGTGGCCGTGGAACTCGCCGACGATCGCGGTGACGAACTCCTCGTCGTCCATGAACCGCGCGAGCGTCGCGTCGATGGTCCGGGACAGCGCGCCCAGGTCGGGCTCGGTGAAGGCGGTCACCCGGAACGCGCCGAGGACGGCGGCGGCGGTCTGCACGGCCTCGAGGCCCTTCCCCCGGACGTCGCCGACGATCACGCGGACGCCATACGGCGTGGCGGCGACCTCGTAGAGGTCACCACCGACGAGGGCCTCCGCGGCGGCGGAGACGTAACGGGCGGCCAGCCCGACCGAGCCGATCGCCGTCGGGATGGACCGCAGGACGGCGCGCTGCGCGGTCTCCGCGATCACGGTCATCCGCTCCAGGCGGCTCTCGCGGCTCTCGCGGAGAGCCGCTCCCTGCACGGCCAGCACGACCAGCAGCACGTTGAGCAGGACCCGGACGAAGTAGTCGACGGTGCCCGTCGTCTCGTGCCAGATGCCGGCCAGGACGCCGCAGCCGATCGACGCGACCCCGACGTACACCGTCCGGCGCGCCGTGGTCAGCAGGCTGGCGAAGATCGCGCTCGTCGCGAACACCGCGATCAGCTGCACGTCGGTGGTCGCGCTGAGCGCGACGAAGACGCCCAGCACGACGAAGCCGCCGACCAGGCCGAGGTCGACGGAGCTCGTGGCGGGACGCCCGGGGGTCGGCGACCGTGTCGTCACGGGCGCATCATGGCAGCCAGGTCGCCGTCCGGGGCGCAGAACCCCGCGACCCGGACCCGTCCTAGGGTGGTGGCATGGACAAGCCCGAGATCGACTTCCCCGACTTCGACCCGCCCGCCGACCTCGTCGTCACCGAGATCACCGAGGGCGAGGGCGCCGAGGCCACCGCCGGCTCGACCGTGTCGGTGCACTACGTGGGTGTCGCCCACTCGACCGGCGAGGAGTTCGACGCCTCCTACAACCGCGGCCAGCCGCTGCAGTTCCGCCTCGGCGTCGGCCAGGTCATCTCCGGCTGGGACCAGGGCGTCCAGGGGATGAAGGTCGGCGGCCGCCGCCAGCTCGTCATCCCGCCGCACCTCGGCTACGGCGACCGCGGCGCCGGGGGCGTCATCAAGCCCGGCGAGACGCTGATCTTCGTGGTGGACCTGCTCGGCGTCAGCTAGGACCCGCCCTCACCAGGGCAGGCCGTCGTCGGCGCCCTCGTCGGCGACCCGGGCGGCCTGCCCGGCCAGCGACACCACGTCGCCCTTGACGAGCTGGCGACCGCGCCGCGTCTCTACCTCGTCGTTCACCCGCACCATCCCGGCCGCGATCAGCGGCTTGGCCTCCGAGCCGCTCTCGACGAGGTTGGCGAGCTTGAGGAACTGCCCCAGGCGGATGGACTCGTCGCGGATCCGGACGTCGAACGGCTCAGGCACGGTCCCAGTCTCCCCCATCCGCGAGACGAACAGGCCGTCGCCGTCGGCGTGGGTCGCGGCAGGCGGGTGCGGTCGAGGTCCGACGTGCGCGCCGTCGGGGTCGCCGGGCGGTGGTCACCGCCCAGGAAAGCCGCCCAGCCAGGTCCGGGCATGAGTGTGGCCCCGTCGGCCGTGGTCGACGGGGTCGAGGTCAGCGGGTATGTCGCGCGGCCGGCTCGAGCGGCGGCTCGGTGACGAAGCGGCTGAGGTAGGTGCGGCCCATGGGGCTCGTCCACACGAACCCGACCCCGGTCACCCGCTGGTAGTCCCAGCCGGCGTGGGTCTTGAGGCGGTGGTGGGTCCGACAGGCGGGGGCGAGGTTCGACGAGGCGGTGGGGCCCTCGGGCCAGGGGACCTGGTGCTCGGCATCCGTCGTGCGGGCGCGGCCGGTGCGGGCGGGTCGGGTGCAGCCGGGGAAGCAGCACTGCCGGTCGCGCAGACCGATCTGTTCCTTCATCACCTCGGTCGGCCGGTAGGTCTCGGTGGTCAGCTCGGCGTTGAGGTCGATCACCGGCCGGACCGTGACCTTGGTGCCGGCCTGCTGGCACCAGTCCTTCAGGTGCTCAGGGGTGACCGAGGAGCGGGTGTTGTCGACGTCGACGGTGGACTGGCCGGGACGGACGTGGGCGTAGACCACGACCTCACGGGAGCCTTCACCGTCCGTCGTGCCAAGGAGGCCCGCGGCCATCGACCTGCGCACGTCCAACGGCAGGTCGAGGTCCAGCGTCGCGGCCGCGGCCTTGATCTGCTCCTCCAGGGCGACCGCGTCCGCTAGGTCGAGCTCACCCTCGACGTGCACCAGGCCCTCGGGGGTGGCGTGGTCGAGGTCGATGTCGAACCGGCGCTTCTCCAGCGCCGCGACCCGGCGTTCCTCCGCGGCGTCGGGGTCGTGCTCGGCGCGGGCCTTCTCGACCTGCCGCTCGATCTCGGCGAACGAGCACCGGTGCGCACACCACGCCAGCCGCTGGTCCACCGCGGCTGCCGCGTCGGGCGGGAGGCTGGTGGTGGCCTGGGCGACCTTCCGGGCCTTCCACACCGCGACCTCCCCGCTGACCACGCGAGCCCAGAGCCGCGGCAACCGGTGCCGCAGCTCGACCGCGTCGCCGAGCAGGTGCCGCCCCGAGTCCGTGGTCCGGCCGACCGCGAGCGCGAACTCCGCGACCGCCGCCTCATCGATGGTCGGGGCGCCGTCGCCGGCGATCTGCAGGTCCCGCATCCCGAACTCGATGCCGGTGTCCACCTCCTCGCCGGGGTGCAGAGTGACCCAGTCGGTGGCCTGGATCAGCTGCTGGACCTCGAGGTCGGCGATCGCCTCCCGGGTCGCCGCGGCCGCCGTCAGCACCGACTCCGCATCCGGCGCCGCAACTGCGACGGCGGTCGCGGTGCTGGTCTCGGTGCCGGTGCTGGTCATGGGTCTACTCAAGCACTCGCCACCGACAGTCAGAGGCGAGAATCCCTTGTATCCACAGGGATCCGGGAACTTCTTTGGTAAAGAATTCGGGACAGATTGGGCCACCGCCCTGCCTTGCCTTCCGGGGTCTCGACGACGCTCGCTGGCGCTCGCTGCTCGACCACCGGTGCCAGCAACCGTGAGTCGGGGGGCGACCGCAACTCCGAGCCCGCCGTACCCGTCGTTGCTGCTTGTCGGTCGCAACCCGAGACCACGGCGCGATGCCGACAGCACCGCCCTGCCCACCTCCCGGGGTCTCGACGACGCTCGCTGGCGCTCGCTGCTCGACCACCGGCGACGACGCTCGCTGGCGCTCGCGGGAGAGACCACCGGTGCCAGCAACCGTGAGCCGGGAAGTCAGCCGCAACCAGACGCCCGCCGTACCCGTCGTTGCTGCTTGTCGGTCGCAACCCGAGACCACCGGCGGGATGCCGGCAGTCACCGCCCTGCCTTGCCCTCCGGGGTCTCGACGAGCTCGACCACCGGCGAACCCAACCACGAGCCGGAAGACAGCCGCCACCGGAAGCCCGCTGCCGGCAGTCCGCCGCAGGCGGGTCTCAGCCGGCCAGCACGCTCGCGCTGTGGATCAGCACGCCGACCAGACCGCCGACGATGGTGCCGTTGATGCGGATGAACTGGAGGTCGCGGCCGACGTGCAGCTCGATGCGGCGGGCCGCCTCCTTGCCGTCCCAGCGCTCGATGGTGTGCGTGATGACGGTGGTGACCTCGGCGCCGTAGCGCTCGATGCCGAAGACGGCGGCGTCGGCGGCCAGCCCGTCGAGGCGCTCGCGCAGCGTCTCGTCCGAGAGCAGCCGGGCGGCGAACGACGAGGTCTCGGCCAGCAGCCGGGCCCGGACCGCCCCCTCGGGGTCGCGCAGCGACGCCTGGAGCGAGCGGCGCAGCGCGTTCCACAGGGAGACCGAGGAGGTCAGCACCTGCGGGTGGTCGAGCAGCCGCTCCTTGAGCCGCTCGGTGCGCTCCTGCGCCTCCGGGTCGTGCTGGAGGTCGTCGGCGAGCTGGGCGAGCATCGAGTCGAGCGCCTCACGGACGTGGTGCCGCGGGTCGTCGCGGACGTCCGCGACCCACCGGACCAGCTCGCGGTGCACCCGGGCGGTCACCGCGTCGTTGAGCCGGGTCGGCGCCCACCACGGCGCCCGCTCCCCCAGCACCTCGGCGACGGTGTCGGGGTTCTCGACCAGCCACCGGTACAGCTCCTCGAGGCCGAGGTCGAGCAGCCCGTGGTGCAGGTCGTCGCGGATGGTCTCCTCGAGCAGCGACCCGAGGAGCGGCGCCAGCGGCTCCTCGCGGAACCGGGGCACGAGCGCGTCGCGGATCAGCCCCTCGATGTGCTCGTCGCGCACCCGGTCGAGCACGATGACGGCGACGTCGGCGACCTCGTCCACGGCCCGCTGGGCGTGCTCGGGCACCGAGAGCCACTGGCCGACGCGCAACGAGATCGTCGCGGCCGCGACCCGGTCCCGGATGATCCCCTCCTGCAGGAAGTTCTCCCCGACGAACTCCTCGAGCCCGCGCCCGAGCTCGTCCTTGCGCTTCGGGATCAGCGCGGTGTGCGGGATCGGCAGGCCCAGGGGGTGCTTGAACAGCGCGGTCACGGCGAACCAGTCCGCGATCGCACCGACCATGGACGCCTCGGCGCCGGCGTTGACGAAGCCGAGGAACCCGTCCTGGTCGAGGGTCAGGGCGTAGACGACGGCCGCGAACAGCAGCAGCGACACGGCGAGCGTGCGCATCCGGCGCAGCCCCTGCCGGCGTACGGCGTCGGCGGCGGGGTTGGGGGTGATCATCGCGATGGTGCTCATCGGGGTCCCCTCGGCGTTGTCGGGCGGAGGAGCGTAGCGGGGGAGGCCGGGAACGGCGTGGGGTGGTTCATTGCGCGCCATCCTCCCCCATGGGGCCAGGCGCGCCGGGGCCGCCGGCGACCCCCGAGCACGTACGGTGGACGGCGTCCTGACTGCTGTTCTCGAGGAGAGAGATGCGCCGACCGCTCGTGGCGACGGCCCTCGCCGTCGTCGCCGCCCTGGCCGTCGGCACCGTCGGCCCCGCGTCGTCGCCGGTGGGTGCCACGACGGTGCCGAGGACGCCGACCGGCGCCCAGCAGGCGCTGGCGACGGTCCGCTCGCTGCTCGCCGACGATCCCACGACCGCCCGGCGGTCCGCCGGGGCGCGGCCCGAGGCGACCCTGGCGATGCGCGACCTGTTCCTCGCCCTGCCGCGCCTCGACGCCGCCGACCGGCGTACGGCGCACGGGCTGCTCGCCCGCCCGACGGACGGGGCGTCCGACCCCCTGGACGACGGCTACACCGTGCCGGCGCACCGCACCTGCGAGGGCCACGTCTGCGTGCACTGGGTCGACCGCACCGCCGACGCACCTCCCGGCCGGGCCTGGGTGAACCGCACGCTCCGGACCATGAACGCGGTCTGGCGCCACGAGGTCGGCGAGCTCGGCTACCGCGAGCCGCGCAGCGACGGACGCCGGGGCGGCAACGCCGACCTCGACGTCTATCTCAAGGAGCTCGGCTCCCGGGGGATCTACGGCTACTGCACCCCCGAGCGGCGGGTGACCGGCTACAAGTGGCTCGCCTCCGGCTACTGCGTGCTCGACGACGACTTCGCGCGGTCCCAGTTCGGCGCTCCGCCCCGGCAGAGCCTCCGGGTCACCGCGGCGCACGAGTTCTTCCACGCCGTGCAGTTCGGCTACGACTTCGCCGAGGACCCGTGGCTGCTGGAGTCGACGGCGACCTGGATGGAGGAGCGGGTCGCCGACGACGTCGACGACAACCGGCAGTACCTCCCCTACGGCCAGGTCGGCACGCCCGGCCGGTCGCTCGACCGCTTCGACCAGCAGGGCTTCGCCCAGTACGGGAACTGGGCGTTCTTCGAGTACCTCAGCTCGCATTTCGGTCCCGGCGTGGTCAAGGCGATCTGGACCCGGGCCGGCGCCTACCGCGGGGCCGGCCACCAGTACTCCACCAACGCGGTGCAGGGCGTGCTCGCCCGCCACGGCGGCTTCACCGGCGTCTACCGGGCCTTCGCCGCCGCGAACACGACGACCTCGAGCTCCTACCCCGAGGGCGGCGGCTGGCCGACCGCGCCGGTCAGCGCCGGCTGGACCCTCAGCCGGAACACCCGCTCGGCGCACCGGAGCGTCACCATCGACCACCTCGCCTCCCGCAACGTCCTGGTGCAGCCGGCCGGGACCCTCCGCGACCGGCGGTGGCGGCTCCGGGTGGCGGTCGACGGCCCGGCGGGCCGGACCGCGCCGGCGGCCGCCGTCGTCAGCCGGACCGCCTCGGGCCTCACCCGCACCGCGGTGCCCCTGGACGCCGAGGGCCGCGGCAGCGTGCTGGTCGGGTTCGGTGCCCGGCAGGTGTCGTGGGCCAAGGTGGTGCTGGTCAACGCGTCGACCCGGTTCGCGTGCTGGCACCGCACCACCTGGTCCTGCCAGGGCCGGGCCCGCGACGACGGCCGGACCTTCGACCTGACCGTCACCGCCGTCCCGCCCCGGGGCTGACCGGCCGGGCCGCACCGATTGGCCCAGGCGACAAGCTCTGGATTGGCGCTGCGAACGGACCGCTGAGACCCCTACGTTGGTCGCGTGACGCGCTCGCTGACCCCCGATCCGCTGCCCGTGGACGACCCCGTCGCCCGACCCGGGCTGGGCGTGGCGCAGGGCGCGGCGCTGACCCTCGGGGCGGTGCTGGGCACCGGCGTCATCTCGCTGCCGGCGCTGGCCGCCCACGAGGCCGGCCCCGCCTCGCTGGTCGCGTGGCTCGCGCTCGTCCTCCTCTCGGTGCCGCTCGCGACGACGTTCGCGGCGCTGGGCGCCCGGCACCCCGACGGCGGGGGCGTGTCGACCTACGCCCGCCGAGCGTTCGGCGGCCGGGTCGCGACCGTCATCGGCTGGTGCTTCTACTTCGCGATCCCCCTCGGCGCGCCGGCCGCGGCCGGCTTCGCCGGGGCGTACGTCGCCGACAGCCTCGGCGGCGGCCGCCAGACACAGCTGGTGACCGCCGGGCTGCTCATCGCGGCCGTCGCGGTCATGAACTGGTTCGGGATCCGGGTCTCCGGGCGGGTCCAGCTCGCGATCGCCGGGGTCCTCGCGGTGCTGCTGCTCGTCGCCACCCTGGTCGCGCTCCCCCACGCGAGCACGACGAACCTGACGCCGTTCGCACCGCACGGTTGGGCCGCGATCGGCTCCGCGGCCGCGCTGCTGATCTGGGCGTTCGCCGGCTGGGAGGTCGTCACCTCGCTGAGCTCGGAGTACCGCGAGCCGGCGCGCGACATCGGCCGCGCCACGCTGGTCGCGCTGGTCGTGATGGGCGTGCTCTACCTCGGCGTCGCCTTCGCCACCGTCGCGGTGCTCGGCAGCGGCGCCAGCAAGGCGCCGCTCTCCGACCTGCTGGTGCTGGGGTTCGGCGAGCCGGCGCGTGGCGTGACGACGGTCGTGGCCGTGCTGCTGTCCCTGGGCGCGATGAACGCCTACTTCGCCGGCAGCGCCCGGCTCGGAGCGGCGCTGGGACGCGACGGATCGCTGCCGGCCTGGTTCGCGCACGGCGGGAGCGCCGGCCAGGTGCCGCGGCGGTCGCTCACGGTCGTGACCGCCGGGTCGCTGGCCACCCTGCTCGGGGTCGCGATCACGGGCGTCGCGATCGAGCGGACCATGCTGCTCGTCACCGGCGCCTTCGCGATCGTGTACGTCGTCGGCACGGCCGCCGCGATGCGGCTGCTCCCCCGCGGCACCTGGGTGCACCGGGGCGCGGTCGTCGCGTTCGTCTCCTCGCTCGCGCTGCTCGGGGTGAGCGCGCGCCACCTGCTGCCGCAGGTGGTCGTCGCGGCCGCAGCCGTCATCTGGCTCTCCCGCTCGCGAGCAGCCGCGCCAGCCGCTCCAGACCCGGTGTGATCGACTCCGTCTCCACCGCGCCGTAGCCGAGGACCAGCCCGGTCACGGGCGCCGCGACCGCGTAGGCCGAGAGCGCCTCGACCGCGACGCCCTCCTCCAGCGCAGCGGCCACCACCGCGGCGTCGTCGGTCGGCTCGCGGAACGTGGCGCTGACGTGCAGCCCGGCCACCGACGGCGCGACCTCGAGCCCGGGGAGCAGCCGCGCGAGCTCGCGCAGCAACAGCTCGCGACGCTCGCCGTACACCGCCCGCGCGCGGCGCACGTGGCGAGCCAGCTGCCCGTCGGCGACGAAGCGGGCCAGGGCCGCCTGCTCGTGGGGAGACCCGAACCCGTCGGCGAGCTGCCGAGCACCGACGAGCGCGTCGCGCAGGGAACGCGGAGCGACCAGGTAGCCCGCGCGCAGCGCCGGGACCAGCGACTTCGAGAACGTGCCGAGGTAGACGACCCGGCCGTGGCGGTCGAGCGCCTGCAGCGTCTCCAGGGGGCGCTCGGTGTAGCGGAACTCGCTGTCGTAGTCGTCCTCCACGATCGCGACGCGGTGCCGGTTGGCGTGCTCCAGCAGCGCCTGGCGCCGCGCCAGCGACAGCGGCGGGCCGAGCGGGAACTGGTGCGACGGCGTCGTGAACACCAGCCGCACCCGCGGCGGGAGCTCGTCGACCACGAGGCCGTCGGCGTCGACCGGCACGGGGACCACGCGCGCGCCGTACGACGCCAGGAGCTCGCGCGCGAACGGGTAGCCCGGGTCCTCGACCGCGACCACGTCGCCCGGCTCGACGAGGACCCGCGCCACCAGGTCCAGCGCCTGCTGGGTGCCGTGGGTGACGACGACGTCGTCGGGATCGGCCGCGACGCCGCGCGAGAGCGCCACGTGCCGCGCGATCGCCGCCCGCAGGTCGGGGTGGCCCGCGGGGCTCGCGTAGCGACCGGGGTGGTGCGCGCCGCGCCGCAGCTCGGCGGCGACCAGCCGGCGCCAGGTGTCGAACGGGAACAGCTCGGCGTCCGGGATGCCGGCCCGGAAGTCGTACGGCGGCGAGGGGCCCTCGCCGCTCACCGGCACCGGCCGGAAGGTCCACCCCGGACGCGGGTCGAGCGCGCCGGGGTGCCGCGGGGCCGGTGCGGGGGCGGCCAGGTCGCCGACGTAGGTCCCGTCGCCGACGCGCGCCTCCAGCAGCCCCTCGGCGACCAGCCGCTCGTACGCGGTCGCGACCGTGTTGCGGGCGACCCCGAGGTCGCGGGCCAGCACCCGACTCGGCGGCAGCCGGTCCCCGACGGCGACCCGCCCGGAGCGGATGGCCTCGAGCAGCGCCCGGTAGATCGCACCGACCCGGTCGCCCCGGGTGTCGAGATCGACCGACAGGTCCATGCGGACACCCTAGGGTGGGTGATCGTGCCGACCCGGTCGCTGCGTCCGCTCACGATCGCGATCGTCGTCGCCGTCGTCTCGACCGGCGCGCTCGTGCTGGCGGTCGGCGCCGGCTGGCTCGGCCCCGACGTCGGTCGGGGTGCGAACTTCTGCGAGGCCGCTCGCGACGGCTGGGTCAAGCAGCCGGCCAACACGTTCTCCAACGCCGGCTTCGTCATCGCCGGGTTGGTGATCGCCTGGCACGCCGGCCGCGCCGAGGTCGCCCGGACGCTGCGCGGGCTGGCGACGCCGTACGCCTGCGTGGTCGTGCTGCTCGGCCCGGCCAGCGCGGCGATGCACGCCACCCAGTCCGCGGCCGGGGGCCAGCTGGACCTGCTGAGCATGTACCTCGTGGCGTCGTTCGCGGCCGCCTACGCACTGATGCGGTGGTTCGACCGCGGGCAGCTGTTCTTCTGGCAGCTCTTCAGCCTCTTCGTCGCGGCGTGCGAGCTGGTCGGCCTGTACGACGGCCACGTGCCGGTCGTGACGTACGCCGGCAACGTGGCGTTCGCGACCCTGCTGCTCGTCGCGGTGGTGACCGAGGTCCGGCTCTGGCGGCGCCCGGGTCGCCCCCACACCGACCTGCGCTGGGGTGCGGGCGCGCTCTGCTCGATCCTGGTGGCGTTCGCGATCTGGAACGCCACGAAGACCCGCTGGTGCGACCCGCACTCGCTGCTCCAGGGGCATGCCGCGTGGCACCTGCTCGACGCGCTGTCGGCCTACCTGCTGTTCCGGCTGTGGGCGAGCGAGGGCGCTGCCGACCGTCAGTAGAAGCCGTGCCGGTCGAGCGGCCCGACCAGCTGCTCCTCCTCGTAGGTCAGGTGTGACGTGAGGGTGCCGGTCAGCTCGTCGACGGCGGTCCGGAGCCGACCGAGGCCGTCGGGCTCGGTGACGACGGCGACCAGGGCGCGGTCGACGTCGTCGAGCGCGCCCGCGATCCGGTGGTGCTCCTGCTCGAGCCGGTCGATGACCGGACCGAGCCCGGGCTCGCGGGCGCGCAGGTGCGGGAAGACGGCGGTGTCCTCGAGCGTGTGGTGCGTGGTGACCAGGCGGCAGTAGGACTGGCAGTAGGCACCGAGCGCCCACACGTTCTGGCGCATCGTCATCCGGTTCACCGCGCCGCGGGCGGCCCCGGGGTCGAGGGTGCCCGCCTCGACCTGCCCGATCAGGTCGTGCAGCTGCGCCAGCTCGCTGCGCAGGTGGTCGTGGACGTCGACGAGGTGCTTCCCGGCGCCTGCGAGCACCGGCTCCGGCCGGTCCGGCGCGGCAACCGCGGGCCGCGACCCGGCACGCTCGGCCGCGACCAGGTCGCGCACCGCGGGCGCCACCTCGGCGCCGTACCACTGCACCAGCGCGGGGTCGTCGCCGACCACGAGGAACACGCTGGTCCCGTGGGTGAGCGCCTGCTCGGCCAGCCACTCCGGCCAGCCCGGGTCGTCGGACGGCGTGACGTTGTAGAGGCGCCGCACCGCGACCGGGTCGCGACCGGCGGCGACCGCGGCCTCGTCGATGCGGGCGTTGCGCTCGGCCAGCGTCTCCGGCGGCACGTAGGACTGGCTGGGCAGCCAGCCGTCGCCGACCCGGCCCGTGAGCTCGAGCATCCGCGGCCCGACCGCGCCGATCCAGATCTCGACGGGGTGCGCGGGCGCCGGACCGGGGTGGACCCCGCGGACCGCGTAGTGGTCGCCGTCGACCCGGACCGACCGCTGCGCGGTGTCCCAGGCGCCGCGGATCACCGCGATCCCCTCCTCGAGCGCGCGCAGCGCCTCGCCCGGCGTACGACGGGGGCCGCCCGCGGCCTCGATCGCGTCCCAGAAGCCACCGGCGCCGAGGCCCAGCTCCACCCGCCCGCGGCTGAGCACGTCCAGGCTGGCCACGGTCTTGGCCAGGACGAACGGCGGGCGCAGCGGCAGGTTGGAGACGTTGGTCGTGACCCGCAGGGTCGTGGTGCGGGCCAGGACGGTCGCGATCAGTGCCCAGGCGTCGAGGAACCGCGCCTGGTAGGGGTGGTCCTGGAAGGTCGCCAGCTCGAGCCCGGACGCCTCGGTGAGCAGCGCCAGCTCGACCGCACGGTCGGCCCGGCCCGCGTCCGGAGTGATGAAGGTGCCGAACTGGAGCTCGTGGCCGTAGTCGGACATGCGCCCATCCTGCCGGGCCGGGCCGGCGGCGGGTCGGCGGGACGTCATACGAAGTGGCTGCCCCGGCGACCAGCCCGCATGACGTCCCGGGGCGGCTCGGTCGGTGGGTCCGTGGGTCGGTGGGACGTCATACGAGGCGGCTCCCCCGGCGACCAGCTCGCATGACGTCCCGGAGCGTGTCGGTGGGACGTCATACGACGTGGCTGCCCCGGCGACCAGCTCGCATGACGTCCCGGGGCGGCTCGGTCGGACGTCATACGAGGTGGCTGCCCCGGCGACCAGCTCGGATGACGTCCCGGGGCGGCCGGGGCCCGAGATCAGCCCGCGTCGCTGAGCAGCCCGAGGCCGAGCCGGTGCCCGCGGTCGGCCTTGGCGGCCAGGTAGCGGGCGTTGGCCGACGACAGGTGCAAGGCCGTGGGGACCGGCTCGACGTCGATGCCGTGGGCCGCGAGCTGCTCGGCCTTGTCCGGGTTGTTGGTGAGCAGCCGGACGGCCGGGACGCCGAGCGCCTCGAGCATCTCGGCGGCGACCGTGTAGTCGCGGCCGTCGGCGGCGTACCCGAGCGCCAGGTTGGCCTCGTAGGTGTCCAGCCCCTCGTCCTGCAGGGCGTAGGCGTCGAGCTTGGCGTAGAGGCCGATCCCGCGCCCCTCCTGGCGCAGGTAGAGGAGGTAGCCCCCGTCGGCGTCGATGCGCTGCACCGCCTCGTGCAGCTGGGGCCCGCAGTCGCAGCGCTCGCTGCCGAGCACGTCACCGGTCAGGCACTCGCTGTGCAGCCGCACCAGGGGTACGGCGCCGGGCTCGCCGAGCCGGATCGCGAGGTGCTCCGCGCCGTCGGTGAGGCCGGCGAAGGTGACGACCTCGGCGACACCGGCCCAGCCGTGCAGCCGGAGCGGGAGCTCCAGGGAGGTGCGGATCGAGGCGGTCACGCCGACTCCTCGAACCGGTCGGAGAGCGCGTAGCGCAGCAGCACGACCTCGCCGATCCGGCGCACGTCCACGAGCCGGGCCGGGCGGTCGGGGCGGAACGGGAACGGCCCGTCGTCGACGAACCGCCGCGCCCGTGAGTCACCCACGAAGAACGGCGCGACCACGAGCTGGAGCTCGTCGGCGACGTCCTCGGCGAGGAACTGCGTGTGGATGGTGCCGCCGCCCTCGACCATCAGCCGGCGCACCCCGCGCTCGGCCAGGTCGGCGGACAGGCCCCGCATCGAGACCCGGGGCGCGTCGTCGACGACCGTCGCGACCGACCCGAGCCGCGACCGCGCCGTGCGTCCGGAGGACGACGGGCAGTAGACGAGCTTCTCGGCGTCACCGGTGGTGAAGAACCGGCCGTGCGGGTCGAGCTCCGCGCCGCAGGTCACCGTGACCTTGACCGGGCTCGGCTTCAGCCCACGCGCCACCCGCTCCATCCGCCGGTCGGCTCGCCGCACCAGCAGCCGTGGGTCGTCGTTGCGGACCGTCGTCGCGCCCACGAGGATCGCGTCGCACCCCGCGCGCACCTCGTCGACCCGGTCGAAGTCGGCCTCGTTGGACAGGATCAGCCGGTCCGCGCCGGCGCTGTCGAGGTAGCCGTCGATCGACATCCCGCAGCTCAGCAACGTGTACGGACGCTCACCCACGCGCCACCACTCCCTTCGTCAGCACACCCCGGGCGAGCAGGACCGCCCCGGGCAGGGTCGCCACCAGGGCGAGCACCCCGTAGAGGACCGCGACCGTGGCGCCCTGGGCGGCCCCCAGTCCGGCCGCCGCGAACGCCCACGCGGCCACGCCCTCGCGCGGCCCCCATCCCGCGACGTTGAGCGGGATCGCGGCCGCCAGCATCACCAGCATCGCCAGCGGCACCAGCTGGGACAGCGAGGCCGCCGTCCCGGCCGCCCGCGCCGCGACCAGGAACACCAGGACGTGGCCGGCCGAGGAGACCAGCGACGTCGCGACCACGTGCGGCCAGCGCACCAGGGCGACCAGCACGACGACGCCCAGCAGCGCCGCGGCCCAGGGCGCGGGACCGACCAGCAGCACCGCGCCGGCAGCCGCGACCTGCACCAGCTGGCCGGAGCCGCGGTCGGCGACCACGCCGCGCACCCCGTGCCGCACCGCCCGGTGCGCGTCGCCGAGGACGCCGCCGGGCAGCGTGGCGTTGAGGAACTGGGAGCGGTAGTACGCCGCCACGGCCTCGCGCAGCCCCACGTCGGAACCGAGCTGCCGCGCGAGCACCCGCCAGCGCCAGGCGCAGCAGAGCGTCGTCACCGCCGTGACCGCGACGGCGGCGGCCACCGGTCCCGGCCCGGTCGAGCCGACCGCGTCCACGAACGGACCGGTCCCGACCTCCCGGACGACGACGGCGAGCACGGCGACCCCGGCGAGCACCCGCCACCAGCGCCGCACCCACGCCGGCACCCACCCCGGCGCCCACCCCGTCACCACCGACGACCTCACGACAGCACCTCCAGGGCGTCGGCCACCAGCCGCACGGTCCGGTCCCAGCCGGCGAGCCCGGCGCGCCGGGCCCGGGCCGCCGCGCGCAGCTCGGCGCGCCGCTGCTCCGAGGTCAGCCAGCGCCGCAGCTCGGCCGCGAGCGCGGCCGGGTCCTCGGCCGGCACCAGCACCCCGCCGCCGCCGAGGGACTCGCGGACCCCACCGACGTCGGTCGCGACGACCGGGAGTCCGTGGGCCAGCGCCTCGGTGACGACCATGCCGTAGGCCTCCGCCCGCGAGGCGAGCACCAGCAGGTCCGCCTCCGCGTACGTCGTGCCCAGTTCGGCGGGCGTCATCGGACCGGTCAGCCGGACCTGGGGCCCGAGCCGGCCGGCCAGCTCCGGCTCGATCGCCGTCGACCCCACGCCGTGGCAGGTCCACGCGAGGTCGTCGAGGCGGGCGAGGGCGGCCGCCAGCACGTCGTACCCCTTGAGGGCGGTGACCGCCCCGACCGTCAGCAGGGCGCCGCCGCCCGCGGACCCGGGCGCGAGCGGGGCCGGGTCGGCACCGGGCTCGGCGACGTGGACCCGGTCGGGGTCGAGGCCGTCGCGGGCGAGCAGCAGGTCGCGGGTCCAGCGGCTGGTGGTGACGACACCGGCCGCGGCCCGCAGCACCTCGCCCTCCCACGGCTCCGGTCGCGGCATGTGGACGAGGACGACGACCCGGAGCCGGCGCGCCTCCGCGACCAGGCCCGGCGTCGCGCAGAGCCCGTCGACCAGCGCCAGCGCACCGTCGGGCACCGTGGCGGTCGAGGCGTGCTCCACGGCGCCGAGGCCGGCGGCGACCTGCCGGTCGTAGCGGTTGCCGCCCGAGGGGCGGGCCGGGTCGTCGACGCCCGCCGGCCGCACCAGGTGGACCGCCGGGCGCACTAGAGGGCCCGCTCGTAGCTGGCCCACGCCACGTGGGACTCGTGCAGGGTGACGACCAGGCGCTCCACCGGCCCGAGCCCGGTGGCGCGCACGGCCAGCCGGTCGGCCACGGTCCGGGCGAGCACCTCGGTCGAGGTGTTCGTCCCCGAGAACGCCGGGTCGTCGTCGAGGTTGCGGTAGGTCAGCTCTCCGAGCACCTCGTGCAGCAGCTCGGTCGCGGCCCCGATGTCGAGCAGGATCCCGTCCGGCCCGAGCTCGGGCCCCGAGAACGACGCGTCGACGACGTACGTCGCGCCGTGCAGCCGCTGCGCCGGGCCGAACACGTCGCCGCGGAAGCTGTGGGCGATCATCATGTGGTCGCGGACGGTCACGGTGTACACCCGGCCACCTCCGTCCCCGGGTAGGCGATCGTGTGGCACAGCGCGGGCAGCGCGCCGGCCTCGAGGCGGGCCATCACGTCGGGCAGGTCGGCGAACGGCGACTGGCCGGTCAGCAGGACGTCGAACGCGGGGTCGCGCAGCAGCCGCAGCGCCAGCGCGAGCCGGTCGGCGTGGGTGCGGCTGGACCTGCGGGCGGGGGCGACCGCCCCGACCTGGCTGGACCGCAGCGTCAGCCGCCCGGAGTGGAAGGCGCCGCCGAGCGCGAGGTCGACGCGCCGGTCGCCGTACCAGCTCAGGTCGAGCACCGTGCCCTCCGGCGCCAGCAGGTCCAGCGCGAGCTGGAGACCGGACGCCGTCGCGCTGGTGTGCACGACGGCGTCCCGCTGGGCGGTCGCGTCCTCGGGGGACTCGAACGCGACGCCCAGCTGCTCCGCGACCGCCGCCCGGGCGGGGTCGACGTCGACGAGGGTCACCTCCGTCCCGGGGATCCGCGCCAGGAGCCGGGCCACGCAGCAGCCGACCATGCCGGCGCCGACGACCGTCACCCGGTCGCCGACGAGCGGCCCGAGGTCCCACAGCGCGTTCACGGCGGTCTCGACGGTCCCGGCGAGCACCGCGCGCCGCGCCGGCACCCCGTCGGGCACGGCGACCACGGCGTCGACGGGCACGACGTACGCCGTCTGGTGTGGGTGCAGGCAGAAGACCGTCCGCCCCACCAGCGCCTCGGGCCCGCGTTCGACGACGCCGACGTTGAGGTAGCCGTACTTGACCGGGCCGGGGAGGTCGCCGTCCTGGAACGGCGCCCGCATCCGGTCCCGCTGGTCC
The DNA here is from genome assembly GCF_044226305.1 of Nocardioides sp. Taxonomy (GTDB): domain Bacteria; phylum Actinomycetota; class Actinomycetes; order Propionibacteriales; family Nocardioidaceae; genus Nocardioides. The sequence goes on from NZ_JBGAHF010000001.1 coordinate 44,972, forward strand.
TCGGGGACCCCACCCCGGAAGACGAGCGTCTCGGTGCCGCGGCTCACCCCGGTGTGCAGGGTCCGCACCAGCACCTCGCCGGGCCCCGGCCCGGGCAGCACCTCGTCGCGGATCTCCCCGGCCCCGGGCTCGCGCACCCAGAAGGCCGCTGCCGTGAACCCGGGCGATGCCGGCGCCGTACGACTGGTCACACTCCACTGACGGAGGCACCGTGCTCCAGGTTCACCACCCGGCGAACGTCGTCACCGGGGTCCGCGCCGCCCTCGCGGTCGTCGTCGCGGTGGTCGGTCCGACCGGACCAGGGGTCGCGCTCGTCGTGGTGGCCCTGTCCCTGGACTGGGTCGACGGCCAGGTGGCCCGTCGCACCGGCACGGTCTCCGCGGCCGGGGCGCGCTTCGACATGGAGACCGACGCGTTCCTCATCGCGGTGCTGAGCGTCTACGCAGCCCCGTCGTACGGCTGGTGGGTGCTGGCGATCGGCGCGGCCCGCTACCTCCTCTGGCTGGCCGAGCGGGTGCTGCCGTGGCTGCGCCGCCCGGTGCCGCCGCGCTACTGGCGCAAGGTGGTCGCCGCCGTCCAGGGCGTCGTGCTCGCGGTCGCGCTGTCCGGGCTCCTCCCCCACGCCGCCGGCGAGGTGCTGCTGCTCCTCGCGCTGGTGCTGCTGGCGGAGTCCTTCGGCCGCGACGTGTGGTGGCTGTGGCGGACCCGGACCGTCGACCTGCCGTACCCCGTCGGCGGCGGCTGGACGATCGCCGCGATCGGCGTCGTCTGGGTGGCCCTGGTGCTGCCCGAGCGCCCCGGCGACCTGCTCCGACTCCCGGTCGAGGCGGTCCTCCTGCTGCTGCTCGCCCTGCTGCCCTGGCGCCGGGTACGCCGGGTGGCGGCCGTCGCGCTCGGCGCGCTCCTCGGCGCCCTGGTCGTGCTCCAGGCGTTCGACGTCGGCTTCCGGACCGTGATGGACCGCCCGTTCGACCCGGTCGCCGACTGGGTCTACCTGGGCCCGGGCGTGGGCGTCCTCGGCGACTCGATCGGGGTGACCGCGGCCCGCGCGACCGCCGTCGCGGCGGTCGTCGTGGTCCTCGCCGTCCTGGTCGTCGTCCCGCTCGCGACCGTCCGCGTCACCGGGACCGCCGGGCGGCACCGCCGGGGCGCGGCACTGCTGGCCGGCGTGCTCGCGCTGGCCGGCCTCGTGCAGGTCGGCTCGACCAACGCGGCCGTCCTCGCGGTCGACGAGGTCACCCAGGTGCGGGCGGACCTCGCCGACCGCCGGGAGTTCGCCCGGCAGATCGCCGCCGACCCGTGGGCCGGCGTGCCCCGCGACCGGCTGCTCCAGCGCCTGCACGGCACCGACGTGCTGATCGTCTTCGTCGAGAGCTACGGGCGCGTGGCCGTGCAGGACTCGTCGTTCTCGCCCGGGGTCGACCGGGTCCTCGACGACGGCAGCCGACGCCTGCACCGGGCCGGGTACGCCGTCCGCAGCGGCTTCCTGACCTCGCCGACCTTCGGCGCGGCGAGCTGGCTGGCGCACTCGACCACGCAGTCGGGGCTCTGGGTCGACAGCCAGCGTCGCTACGACCAGCTGCTCGGCGCCGACCGGCTGACGCTCACCTCGGCCTTCTCCCAGGCCGGCTGGCGCACGGTCTTCGACGTCCCGGCCGACACCCGGGACTGGCCGGAGGGCGAGGACTTCTACGGGTTCGACCGGATCTACGACTCCCGCGACGTCGGCTACGCCGGACCGCAGTTCGGGTACGCCCTCGTGCCGGACCAGTACACGTTGAGCGCGTTCCAGCGCCTCGAGCTCGACCCGGCCGACCGAGCCCCGGTGATGGCGGAGATCGACCTGGTCTCCAGCCACCACCCGTGGGCACCGTCACCCGACCCGGTGCCCTGGGACCAGGTCGGCGACGGGTCGGTCTTCGCGACGACCGGCACCCAGCCGGACTCCTCCGACGTGCGCACCCTCTACGGCCAGTCGGTGGAGTACACGATGGGCACGCTGGTCTCCTGGCTGGAGACGCAGCCGGACCGGGACCTGGTGCTGCTCGTCCTCGGCGACCACCAGCCGCACTCGTACGTCACCGGGGCCGACCCCGGGCACGACGTCCCGGTCTCGGTCATCGCGACCGACCCCACCGTGGTCCAGCGGTTCGCCGGCCGGCAGTGGGAGCCAGGGCTGCGCCCCTCGCCGGACGCCCCGGTCTGGCCGATGAGCGCGATCCGGGACCGGTTCCTGAGCGCCTTCAGCTCGTGAGCTCGAGCACCGGCCGGCCGGTCTCGGTGCGCACCTCGACCGACGCGATCTCGGCCGTCGTCAGCGCCGTGGCGCCGGTCAGGTGCATCGTCCGGCCCGGCAGCGCGGACCAGGTCGCGACCTGCTCCGACCCGCCGTCGCGCGTGTGGACGACGAGCGCGTAGGTGTGCGGCTCGTCCTGGTACGACGTCGCCGGCTCGTCGTAGGTGCAGGTGAGGTCGAGCCTGGTGCCCCACGCGACCGAGGTCAGCGCGAGGTCACCGAGCACGGCGGTCTGGTCGACCTGCGCCATCTCCTGGGGCGGCGCCAGCGAGGGCGTCGCCGAGAGGCCGGCCTGGGACGCCCCGGGGTCGTCCCCCGTCACGGCGACGACGGTGGCGGTGCCGGCGCCCAGCAGGACGACCACCGCAGCGGCGGCGAGGCCGACCGTCCACCGCCGGCGCAGCTGCTGCCGGCGTACCTCGCGGACCAGGTGGGGCAGCAGCGTCGGCGGCACGGGCTCCGGCTCGACCGCCGACTCGACGACGTCCGGCGAGACCTGGGCCAGCAGCCCGGGGAGGCCGGCGAGGTCGCGGACCGACGCCGAGCAGGACGCGCACCCGGCCAGGTGCCGCTCGAAGGCGAGCCGCTCCTCGGGCGCGAGCGCGCCGAGGACGTAGGAGCCGTCGAGGTGGGAGTGCGGGCAGCCGCTCATCCGACGACCCCCATCTCCTCGAGCGCGAGCCGGAGCGCGCGCAGGGCGTAGTGGGTGCGGGACTTCACGGTTCCTTCCGGGATGCCGAGGCGACGCGCCGCCTCGGCGACGGACTGCCCTCGGTAGTAGCACTCGAGGAGGACGGCACGGTGGTCGTCCGAGAGCCGGCTGATCGCGTCGGCCACGACCCAGGCCTGCAGCAGCTGGTCGGTGGCCTCGATGCCGGTCGGCCGGTCCGGCACGTCGGCGACGGCGAGCTCGCTGCGGGCGCGCTTGGTGCGCCACTCGTCGATCACGATGTTGCGCGCCACGGTGAACAGCCAGGCCCGGACCGACCCGGCGGTGCGGTCCAGGGTCGGGAGCTTGCGCCAGGCGCGGAGCATCGTCTCCTGCACGACGTCCTCCGCGCGGGCGTGGTCGTGCCCGGTCAGGCTCAGGCAGTAGCCCCAGAGCGCAGCGGCGTGCTCGTCGTGCAGCTGCGTCATCGTGACCACCGGGCTCTCCGCCATCACACCTCCACCCCTGTCACGGGCAGGGTGCCCGGGCGGTTCACCCAGTGTGCCCGTCAGTCGGCGGCGAGCCGCTCCTCGAGCGCCCGGGTCAGCAGCGCGACGAGCGCCTCGAGCTGGACGTCGACCGAGGAGCCGACCTCCTCGTCGGAGCCGTCCAGCGCGACGGCGGCCAGGCCGGCCTTGCTGTCGATGAGCTCGGCGACCCGGGTGTCGATGGTCTGCGAGGCGATGATCCGCCAGGCCGTCACCGGCTCGCCCTGCCCGATCCGGTGGACCCGGTCGATCGCCTGGGTCTGCTCGGCGTCGGTCCAGGACAGCTCGGCGAGGACGACGTTGGAGGCCACCTGGAGGTTGACGCCGACGCCGGCCGCGGTGAGCGAGCAGACGATGACCGCGACGTCGGGGTCCTCGACGAACGCGTCGATGTTGCGCTGGCGGACCGTCGTGGTCTGGTCGCCGCGGATCGAGGAGTACCTCAGGCCGCGGGAGGCGAAGGTCTCCTCCGCGGCGTCCATGACCTCGATGTGCTTGGCGAAGAAGACGACCTTGCCGACGCTGCGCGCCAGCTGGGCGGCGTAGTCGGCGGCCAGCCCGGCCTTCGCCTTGCCGATCCGCCGCATCATGCTGAAGACGTTCTCGCCGGACCGGGTGTCCATGTCCTCGCGCTCCCACGTCGCCACGCGGCGCACGAGCTCGTGGTCGATGCCCTCGACCGTGCGGCCCTCCTTGCGGGTGGCCAGCGCCATCTCGTAGCGCTCGACCAGGCGCCGGGCCAGCTCGCGCTCGGCCTCGCGGATGGAGCGACCGGCCTCGTCGTCGAGCTCGACCGGGAGGTCCGCGATCCGGCGGGCGGGGATGTCGGCGGCGACGTCGATCTTGCGCCGCCGCACGATGCCCATGTCGACCACGGCGCGCCGGGCGTTGGGGTAGAAGCCCGGGTCGGCCGGGGTGAGCCCGGTGTCCTCGAGGGCGTCCATGAGCCCGCCGAGCGGCTTCTTCTCGTCGATCCATCCCAGGAACTCCCAGATCGCCTGGAAGTCCTCGATGTCGTTGATGAGCGGCGTGCCGGTCAGCGCCATCAGGAGCGGCCGGCCGTAGCGGCTGCGGATCCGGTCGGAGAGGTGCAGGACGTGCTGCGAGCGCTGTGACGACTTGTTCTTGATGAAGTGCGCCTCGTCGACCACCATGCCGCGCATGCCGTGGTTGCCGAGCCAGCCGACGTGCCGGTCGAGGATCTCGTAGTTGACCACGAAGATGTCGGCGTAGCCGTCGACGTCCTCGCCGTCGCCGTGGATGACGGTCACCGACTTCTCGGGCGTCCACAGCCCGACCTCGCGGGCCCAGTTCATCTTGACGACGTTGGGGACCACGACCAGGAGCGGGTAGGCGTCGGCGGCCTGCGCTGCGAGCAGCGCCTGCGCGGTCTTGCCGAGGCCGGGCTCGTCGGCGAGCAGGAACGTGCGGTGGCCGTCGGCCGCGCCGGCGACCAGCTGCGCCTGGTGCCGCATCAGCTCGCGGCCGTCGGGGAGGCGCACCTCCTCCGGCTCGGGCAGCGGCATGCAGGACACGCCGTTGCTGGCGTACTCGAAGGAGCGGAACAGCGGACCGAGCAGCTCCCAGCCCGCCAGCCGGCGGGCCCGGCCGCTGCCCTGCTGCGCGAGGGTGAAGTCGGGGACCAGGAAGGGGTTCGCGAGCTGCCGGGAGATGACCGACTGCGGGACGACCCGGCGGCTGGTGGCGGCCGGCGCGTCGGCCGGGTCCGGCTCGACGACCTCCTCCTCCGAGACCTCGATGCCGGCCTGGGCGAGCATCCGGCGGCGCAGGTCGTGCGCGTCCTGGGAGATCTCGGCGTCCTCGGTCAGCAGCACCAGCAGCGACGTGTTGCGGGCCGCGGTCTTGGCGAGGATGGTCGCGATGCCGTCGAGCCGCTTGAGCTGGTCGGCACGGTGCGCCTCGGTCGCCTCGGTGTCGGCCTTCAGGCTCGCGCGCTCCTCGCGCACGAGCAGGGCGACGACCTGGAACTTGGTGCGGGTCGACCCGTTGACGCTGCCCCGCTGGACCGCCGTCTCGACCTCGCGCACGGCGCGGGCGAGCACGGGGATGATGCCCTCGTTGTCGAGGGCACGGCCCCGACGCTGGTTGCGGTTGGGCGTACGACGGTTCGCCGACTGGCGCTGGCCCTGTCGAGCCAAGGACCCCTCCTCCGGAGTGCCCGGGTCTGTGGAGCTGCGGTGCTACGACACCCGCGGACCGGGCGGCCACCGCGAGCGACTCGGGAGCCACGGCAAGAGAGTGTTGGCCACGACCGGTCAGACGGTCGCCCTCGGAGTGTGCTCCCACCGGGGCCGGCCGCAGGCGTTCGCGCCGGGACCTCGGTACGGCGCCATGCTAGCAGCCGGCCGACCGTCGGCGGGAATCCCTACGGTGGGTCCCATGACCGACTCTCCTGCCCCGCTCGTCCTCGTCCCCGGCTGGTGGCTCGGCGCCTGGGCGTGGGACGGCGTCGCCGACCGGCTCCGCGCCTCCGGCCACACCGTCACCGCGCTCACGCTGCCGGGTCTCGAACCCGACCACCCCGATCGCGGCTCCGTGTCGCTGGCCGACCAGGCCGACGCGATCGTGGCCGCGATCGAGAGCCACGACCGGCCGGTGGTGCTCGCCGTGCACAGCGGTGCCAGCCAGCCCGGCTACCTCGCCAGCGACCGGGTGCCCGACCGGATCGCGGCCCTCGTCTACGTCGACACCGCCCCCGGACGGGGTGCCATCGACCCGGGGCTCTCCGGCCCCGAGCTCCCGCTGGCGCCGACGTGGGAGGAGCTCGGCGAGAACCTCGACGGCATCTCGGAGGCGCAGCTCGCCGAGTTCCGGGCGCGCGCGGTGCCCGAGCCGGCCGGCCCGGTGCGCGAGGCGCCCGAGCTCGCCAACGACGCCCGGCTGGCCGTCCCGTCGCTGGTGGTCGCGACCGCGTTCCCGGCGGCGGAGTACCGCAAGGCCGCGGCCGAGGGTGCACCCTGGCTCGCCGGGCTCACCGAGCTGACCGACGTGACGTACGTCGACCTGCCCACCTCGCACTGGCCGATGTGGTCCCGTCCCGACGAGCTCGCCGAGATCCTCGGCGCGGTCGCCGCCGGCGGGCCGTCAGCGGTCGGCTGACGCGGCAGGTCCACGGACCGACCGGAATAGTTGCCGTGAGCAATCATATGTAGGATGCATGCGTGTCCTTCTCCACCCCGACCGCCGGCCACCCGCGCTTCGCCGTCGCCGTGCTCTGCTTCGGTGGCCTGACCGCGGCGCTCACCCAGACGCTCGTCATCCCGATCCAGGCGAAGCTGCCCGGGCTGCTCGACACCTCGGCGGCCGACACCGCCTGGGTCGTCACCGTGACCCTGCTGGCGGCCGCGGTCTCGATGCCGGTCGCCGGGCGCCTGGCGGACCTGTTCGGCAAGCAGCGCGTGCTGGTCGGCACCTCGGCGATCCTCGTCGCGGGGTCGCTCGTGTGTGCGCTCTCCGACTCGCTGGTGCCGCTGCTGGCGGGGCGGGCGATGCAGGGCATGGCGATGGGCTTCATCCCGGTCGGCATCTCACTGATGCGCGAGATCACCCCGCCGCGGCTGACCGCCACGGCGGTGGCCGCGATGAGCGCCACGCTCGGCGTCGGCGGTGCCATCGGCCTGCCGCTGTCCGCCGCGATCGTCGAGGCCGGCAGCTGGCACGCGCTGTTCTGGGTCGCCACCGGGTTGGCCGCGGTCGTCACCGCGCTCACCTGGTTCGCGGTGCCCCACGTGCACGACGCCCAGCCGGGTCGCTTCGACGTGGTCGGCGTCCTCGGGCTCGGCGTCGGCCTGGTCTCCCTGCTCGTCGGGATCTCGAAGGCCACGACCTGGGGCTGGGGCGACGCCTGGACCCTGGGCGCCATCCTCGCCGGTGCGGTCGTACTGGTCGTCTGGGGCGCCTTCGAGCTGCGTCAGGACGAGCCGCTGGTCGACCTGCGCACCACCGCGCAGCTGCCCGTGCTGATGACCAACATCGCGGCGGTCGCGATCGGCTTCGGGATGATGGCGCAGTCCGTCGTCGTCCCGCAGCTGCTCGAGATGCCGGCGGAGACCGGCTACGGGCTCGACCAGACGCTGCTCCAGGCCGGCCTCTGGATGGCACCGGGCGGGCTGATGATGATGCTGTTCGCCCCGGTCTCCAGCCGGCTGATCCGCACCATCGGCCCGAAGGTCACCCTGATGATCGGCGCCGCGGTCCTCGGCACCGGCTACCTCGTGGCGTTCTTCCTGATGGCCGCACCCTGGCAGCTGCTGGTCGCCTCCTGCGTGGCCTGCGCCGGCGTCGGCATCGGGTACGCCGCGATGCCGACCCTGATCCTGGACGAGGTGCCGACCCGTGAGGCGGCGTCGGCCGTCGGCCTCAACGCGCTGATGCGCTCGGTCGGCACGACCCTGGCCGCGGCGGTGATGGGCACCATCCTGACCAGCCGCACCACGGCGTTCGGCCCGGGCGTCGAGGTGCCCACCCTGGGCGCCTTCCAGCTGTGCTTCGTCGCCGGCGCGGTCGCGGCCTTCCTCGGCGTCGCGATCGCCGCCACCATCCCCCGGCGCGCGGTCGTCGCGCCCGCCCCCGTTCAGCGGGAGGCGCGCACCGCCGCGTGAGCCCGGTCCAGCGCGTCGTTGAAGTCGTGCAGCGCCGCGATCAGCGCCTCGCCACGCTCGGTGCCGAGCTCGGCGACCGCCCGGCTCCACACCTCGCCCCGCAGCCGCCCGTCGTGGAGGTAGGCCTCCCGGCCCGCGTCGGTCGGCCGCACCAGGCGCGGCGCGCCGCCGTACCGCTCGACCAACCCGTGACCGAGCGCCGCCGCGACCTGCCGGCTGATCGTGGACTGCTCGATCTGCAGCTCCTCGGCGAGCTCGCGCAGCGACTTGGGCCCCTCCTCCACGAGCAGCAGCAGGATCCGGAACGCCGAGTCCTCGAGCACCGAGCCCGGGTACGACGTCGCCCGCCGCCGGGCCAGCCGCATCACCTCGCTGCCCAGTGCGCGCATCCGGGCCTCGTCGTCCACGGTGCCGACCCTACTGTCACCGGACGCTGTCGCAGGACTGTCACCGGGCGCTGCCGCACCAGCACGTGACCGACGGGGCGACCCGGGGCGGGCGACCCGGCCGGCGACCGGTCAGCGGAACCGGCGCAGCCGCAGGCTGTTGCCGACCACGAAGACCGAGGAGAAGGCCATCGCGGCACCGGCGATCATCGGGTTGAGCAGCCCGGCGGCCGCCAGCGGCAGGGCGGCGACGTTGTAGCCGAACGCCCAGACCAGGTTGCCCTGGATGGTGCGCAGGGTCCGCCGGGAGAGCCGGATCGCGTCCGCTGCCACCCTCAGGTCGCCGCGCACGAGCGTCAGGTCGCTGGCCTGGATCGCCACGTCGGTGCCGGTGCCCATCGCCAGGCCCAGGTCGGCCTGGGCCAGCGCGGCGGCGTCGTTGACGCCGTCGCCGACCATCGCGACGACCCGGCCCTCGGCCTGGAGCTGCTTGACGACCTCGACCTTGTCGGCCGGGAGGACGTCGGCGACGACGTCGTCGGGTGCGATCCCGACCTCGGCGGCCACGGCCCGGGCAACGGTCTCGTGGTCGCCGGTCAGCAGGACCGGCCGCAGCCCGAGGCCGCGCAGCGTCGCGATCGCCTCCGCCGAGGTCTCCTTGACCCGGTCCGCCACCACCAGGACGCCGCGCGCCCGTCCGTCCCAGCCGACCGCGACCGCCGTGCCGCCGGTCGACCGGGCGTCGGCCAGCGCCTGCTCGAGGTCGGGCGACAGGTGCTGCGACCACTCGGCGAGCAGCTGCGGCCGCCCGACCAACACGGCGTGCCCGTCGACGACGCCCTGCACCCCGAGGCCCACGACGTTCGCGAAGCCCTCGACGGCGGGCAGCGGTCCCGCCTCGCGGGCAGCGTCCGCGACCGCCCGGGCGATCGGGTGCTCCGAGGCGTCCTCGAGCGCCCCGGCGAGACGGAGCACCTCGTCGCGGTCCTCCCCCGCGGCGGCGACCACGTCGGTCAGCGACATCCGACCGGTCGTCACGGTGCCGGTCTTGTCCAGCACGATCGTGTCCACCGTCCGGGTCTGCTCGAGCACCTCGGGACCACGGATCAAGATGCCCATCTGGGCCCCCCGGCCGGTGCCGACCATCAGCGCGGTCGGCGTGGCCAGGCCGAGGGCGCACGGGCAGGCGATGATCAGCACGGCGACGGCCGCGGTGAACGCCGCGGTTGCGCCGGCGCCGGTGCCGAGCCAGAAGCCGAGGGTGCCGACCGCCAGCGCGATCACGATCGGGACGAAGACGCCGGAGATCCGGTCGGCCAGCCGCTGCGCGGACGCCTTGCCGTTCTGCGCCTCCTCGACGAGCCGGGCCATCTGGGCGAGCTGGGTGTCCGAGCCGACCCGGGTGGCCCGGACGACCAGACGACCGCCGGCGTTCACGGTGGCGCCGGTGACCAGGTCGCCGGGACCGACCTCGACCGGCACGGACTCGCCGGTGAGCATCGAGGCGTCGACGGCGGACGAGCCCTCCTCGACCACCCCGTCGGTGGCGACCTTCTCCCCAGGCCGGACGACGAACCGGTCGCCGACGGCGAGCTGGTCCACGGGGACCCGGAGCTCGACCCCGTCCCGGAGCACGGCGACGTCGCGGGCCCCGAGGTCCATCAGCGCCCGCAGGGCGGCACCGGCCCGGCGCTTCGAGCGCGCCTCGAAGAACCGGCCGGCCAGGATGAACGTCGTGACGCCGGCGGCCGCCTCCAGGTAGATGTTGTCCGTGCCACTGGTCCGCTCGATGGTCAGCTCGAACGGGTGCCGCATGCCGGGCTCCCCCGCGTCGCCGAGGAACAAGGCGTAGAGCGACCACCCGAACGCCGCGAGGACGCCCATCGAGATCAGCGTGTCCATCGTCGACGTGGCGTGCCGCAGGTTCGTCCAGGCCGCCTTGTGCAAGGGGTACGCGCCCCAGACCACGACCGGCGCGGCGAGGGTCAGCGACGCCCACTGCCAGTAGGTGAACTGCCAGGCCGGGACCATCGCCAGGAGGACCACCGGCACGGACAGCACGGCGGAGACGAGCAGCCGCTGGCGCAGCGACCGGACCTCGGGGTCCTCGTCGCCCTCGGGCCGGTCCGGCTGCGCCTGGGGCAGCCGGGCGCCGTAGCCCGCCGCCGCCACCGCGGCGATCAGGTCGTCGGTGCTCACCGCGTCGTCGAAGACGACCTTGGCCTTCTCGGTCGCGTAGTTGACGGTCGCGGTGACGCCCTCGACCTTGTTCAGCTTGCGCTCGATCCGGTTGGCGCACGAGGCGCACGTCATCCCGGTCAGCAGCAGCTCGGTCTCGCTGGTCACGACGCCTCCAGGACGAAGTCGGCCGTGCGCACGACGTCGTCGTGCCGGAAGTCGAGGTAGAGGTGGTAGCGGCCGGGGCTCGGCACCTCGGCGGCGAACTCGAGGCCGTCGCCGGGGTGCACGTGGAGGTAGGCGAGGTCGCCCTCGCGCAGCGCGACCAGGTGGCCGGCGGCGCCGAGGTAGGGCTGCAGGTCCGTGACCGGTCGCCCGTCGCGGGCGATGGTCATCGTGAGCATCGAGTGCTCGCCGGCGACGAGGTCGCCGGCCACGGTGACGGTGTAGCCGTCGACGGTGTCCGTGCGCGAGACCGGCGCCGTGGCCGGGACGGTGACGGCACCCGGCACCTGCAGGTCGCTGCCGAGGGTGAGGTCCGGGCCGCCCGTCGGCACGAAGTCGGCGAGCACCCGCCAGGCCCCGGGCGCCAGGCGCACGTCGGTCGTCCACACCCCCGTGGCCGGGTCGAGGACCGGGTGGACGTGCTGGAAGCCGCGGAAGTCGCGGCGGACCACGATCAGGTGCAGCTGCTTCTCGTGCTCGACGTCGTACGCCGTCACCGGCTGCCCGTCGGGTCCGACGATCGTGAAGGCGAGCCGCTGGGACCCGGCCGGCAGGGCGTCGTCCGCGAGGTCCAGGCGGTAGCCGTCCTCGGCGACGGCCAGGCCGCCCGGGAGCAGGTCGGCGTCCCCGTGCGCTCCCGGCTCACCGTGCGACGCCTCCTCGGCCATCTCACCGGACGCCTCGCCGGACATCTCGTGGGCCGCCGGCGCCGGCTCGTCGAGCACCGGCCCGACAGCAGCACCCGCCGCCCACGAGAGCCCGAGGACGACCCCGAGCCCCGCGACGAAGCCCGCGACCTTGACGCCGGCGTTCATGCCAGCTGGTAGCCGGCCTCGTCGACAGCGGCGCGCACGGCGTCGGCGTCCACGGGTCCGGCGCTGGTGACGGTGAGGGCGCCGGTCGCGAGGTCGACGTCCACGGCGGTGACGCCGGGGATCTCCTGGACCTCCTCGGTGACCGAGGCGACGCAGTGCGCGCAGGTCATGCCGGTGACGGTGAAGGACGAGGTGAGCTGGTCGGTCATGCCGTCAGCATACCCCCCAGGGGTATACGGGACAACCCGGGCCGCCGGTTCGGGTCAGCGCCACCCGAGGGCCGGCGCCAGGTGGGTCAGCACGCTCTCGAGGACGTGCGCGTTGTAGTCCACGCCCAGCTGGTTGGGGACCGTCAGCAGCAATGTGTCGGCCGCCGCGACCGCCTCGTCCGCCGCCAGCTCCTCGACCAGGCGGTCGGGCTCCCCGGCGTAGGTCTTGCCGAACCGGGCGACGCCCCCGTCGATGTGGCCGACCTGGTCCTGGCTGCCTGCCTCCTGGCCGAAGTAGGCGCGGTCCATGTCGCTGACGACCGGGAAGATGCTGCGGCTCACCGAGACCCGCGGCGTGCGGTCGTGCCCCGCCTCGGTCCACGCGTCGCGGAACCGCTGGATCTGCTCGGCCTGGAGCTGGTGGAAGGGGACCCCGGTGTCCTCGGTGAGCAGCGTCGAGCTCATCAGGTTCATCCCCTGCCGAGCGGTCCACTCGGCCGTCGCGCGGGTGCCCGCTCCCCACCAGATCCGGTCGCGCAGGCCCGGCGAGTGCGGCTCGATCGGCAGCAGCCCCGGCGGGTTGGGGAACATCGGCCGCGGGTTCGGCTGGGCGAAGCCGGTCCCACCGATCACCTCGAGGAAGACCCGGGCGTGCTCGCGCGCCATGTCCGCGTGGTCGGTCCCCTCCGCCGGCGTGTAGCCGAAGTAGCGGTAGCCGTCGATCACCTGCTCCGGTGATCCCCGGCTGATGCCGAGCTGGAGCCGCCCGCCCGCGATCAGGTCCGCGGCGCCGGCGTCCTCGGCCATGTAGAGCGGGTTCTCGTACCGCATGTCGATCACGCCCGTGCCGATCTCGATCCGCTCGGTGCGCGCACCGACGGCGGCCAGCAGCGGGAAGGGCGAGGCGAGCTGGCGCGCGAAGTGGTGGACGCGGAAGTAGGCGCCGTCGGCGCCGAACTCCTCGGCCGCGACGGCGAGGTCGATCGACTGGAGCAGGGCGTCGCCGGCAGACCGCGTCGCGGAGTGCGGGGACGGCGACCAGTGCCCGAACGAGAGGAACCCGATCTTCTTCATGTCCGGGCCAACAGTCGTTGAACGCTCAATCTTCCCTGGTCGGGCACGAGGTCCCGCGCGGGAGCTTGTACGGCGCGGCGATCCGGTAGGTCCCCGGGGCCGGCGCGTGCAGCACGAGCCAGTCGTCGCGTGGCCCGCCGGCCCCCTCGTCGGTGAGGTCGGCGTCCAGGCCGCTGAGGCAGGCAGGGTCGGTGGCCCCGCCCAGGGCGTACCAGGTGTTGGTGTCGGTCGCGTTCGGGATCGGGTCGCCGTTCGCGTCCACCAGGCTCAGCCAGGGCGAGTCGGCGATCCGGACGACGATCCGACCCGCACGCGGCGTCGAGATGGTGAGCTCGGCGGCGTCGTAGGCGACCACCGTCGCGGGCGGCGACACGAGCGGCGTGGCCCGCCGCACCTGGTAGAGCGTCCACTCGTCGTCCGCCCACACCTGGTCCAGGTAGGGCAGCCCGCCCGCCACGAGCTCGGCCTCGGCAGCGGCGGCCGGGTCGGGCTTGGCGGTCGTGGCGAGGACGACGTAGCCGACCGCCCAGCGGTGCAGCCAGCGGCGGTAGGAGTGAGCGTCCAGGTCGCGGTCGCGGTAGAACACCGGGTTGCGCTCGGCGTCGGCCTGCCGGTTCCAGCCTCGGGCCAGCGGCACGTGCGGCGCGATGGCGGCGGCCTCACGGTGGCTCTTGGTCGGCACCACCTCGACCCGGGCGTGGTCGGCCTGGCGGGCGCGGAGCTGGTAGAGCAGCGGACCGATGTCGGAGCTGAACGACTCCGGAGGCGCCGAGCTCACCACGTCGCGCACGGCGTAGGCGACCTGCCAGATCGTCGACGTGATCAGGGCCATGGCCAAGACGACCTGGGCGGCCCGGACGCCGTAGCGCCGGCCGACCAGCGAGGTGCGCCAGGCACCCAGGGTGATCGCGGCGACCAGCACGACACCGCCGAAGAGCAGTCCCAGCCGGGAGACGTTCGTGCCGACCGGGGACGGCACGAGCCAGGCGGCGAGGACCGCGACGATGTAGAGCGCGCCCCCCGCCTGGACGGTGCGCCAGCGCTGCGGGGTGAGGATGACGACCGCGACGCCCATGGCGATCGGCAAGATGGCGGAGTACCACGCCATCGGCTGGCGACCCGAGAACGGGAACAGCAGCGCCGAGGCCGCGACGACGAGCACCGGGGGCACGCCGAGCGCGTACGCCGCGGGGCGCCGCTTGCGCAGCCAGAGGGTGGCCGCGACCAGGCCGAGGAAGGCGCCGGCGACCGGGCTGGCGGCGGTCGCGAGCGCGCTGGTGACGACCGCCAGCAGGCCGCGGAGCCACCGCTCGGTGGTCGAGCGGGTCGGGCGCGGCCAGGCAAAGACGACGCAGAGCGCGGCGAGCGCGAAGAGGGTGCCGAGGGCGAAGGTCACCCGCCCGGAGAGCGCGTTGCCGGCGAGGGCGACCGCGCCGTAGAGGGCGGGCAGCCACCGGCCGCGCTCCTCCCGCCGGCCGACGACCAGCCAGGCCAGCAGCCCCGCCGAGATGGTGCCGGCCAGGATCATCGTGGCGCGCACCCCGAGCTGGGCCATGATGTACGGCGACACCACGCTGTACGAGACCGGGTGCATGCCGCCGTACCAGGCGAGGTTGTAGGCGCTGTCGGGGTGGCTCCGGGCGAACTCGGCCCAGGCGTCCTGGGCGGCGATGTCGCCGCCGGAGGTGGCGAGGAACTGCCACCAGAGCAGGTGGAGCACCGCGGCGACGAGCACCGCCAGCAGCACCGGCGAGACCGTGCGGGAGCGCCCGGTCATCGTCAGCGGCGGCCGCTGGACCAGCGTCATCTGCCGTCGTCCCGGTCGACCCGCGGCCAGTGGACGGTCAGCCGCGCGAGCAGGACCGCCACGACGGCGATCGCGACGCCCGCGATGTCGTCGACCACGAAGTGCATGCCGAAGTAGACCGTCGCCAGCAGCACCGTCACGAGGTAGCACGCGAGGACCGCCGCGACCAGGCGCAGGCGCAGGTGCAGGGCGACCAGCAGGATCGCGCAGGTGAACGCCGTGTGGAGGCTCGCGAACGCCGAGATGCTGGCGAACGCGTCGGGGGCGGACGGGTCCGCGAGCAGGTGGGCACGGTCGACGAGGTAGTCCGCCTGGGACGCGGAGACCCCGGTCGGACGCAGCTTCGCGAACTCCGCCGGCGCCGAGGCGAACGGGCCGAGGCTGGGGATGAGGTAGTAGGAGCCGACGCCCAGGATCCACACCCAGGCACCGGCGAGGAGCATGACGTAGCCGTCCTTGATGCGCGGGAGCAGCGCGAGCGACCCGACGACCGCAGCGACCACGACGTACACGAAGGACTCGTAGAAGAACGCCAGCACCACCGCGGCCTGGTCGGTGCCCAGGAGGGAGTGCAGCACGCCCGCCGGGCTGTGCCCCAGGAAGAGGATGCGGTCGAAGTCGCTCAGCTGCTCGTCGCGTGGGGTGTTGAACGCGTCCCAGCTCTTCAGGTTGCGATAGCAGACGTAGATCACGTGGTAGCCGACGAGTCCGGACACCACGAGGAACGAGCGTCGGAGCGTCCAGCGCTCCCGGAGCGCGGGGAGCAGACCACGCACGAGCCCGGCCACCGAGGGCTGTCGCCGGAGCGCCCGCACGATCGCGTCGACGAGGACGAGGACGAGGAGCAGCGTGAAGGCGCTGGTGAGCCGGCCGCTGAACATCCGGCCGGAGGGGTCCCGCAGCGGGATGTCGACGAGCTCCGAGCGCGCCAGGGTGACCGCGCCGAAGACCGCGGCCATCGACCACAGGACGATCGTCAGCCGGACGGCGTCACGGCGCGTGCCGTCGGCGGGCGACGTGTCCCGTCGCTCGCTCGTCCGACCGGTTCTCCCGGTCCGCTCGGGGAGGGGGCGGACCTGCTCGTCCGCGCTCATGCCACACCCGCTGCCGTCACTGCCAGCACGCACGTGAGGTTACCGTTTCCGGCTGCGGCTCCCCGCATCCGCGCGCGGCCGTACGCCGGACGGGCGGGTCGGCGCCGGGATAGGTTCGTCGAGTGATCGAGCTGAGCAAGGGCGAGGACCTGCTGCTGACGACCGAGGACGGCTCCCCCGTCAACCGGGTGCGGATGGGACTGGGCTGGGACAACATCCGCAACGCCGGGTTCGCCGGCACCGGCCGACCCGACGTCGACCTGGACGCGACCGCGGTGCAGTTCACCGGCGACCAGCTCTTCGACCTCGCCTTCTACAACAACCTCCAGACCCGGGACGGCTCCGTCGTGCACCTCGGCGACAACCTCACCGGCAAGGGCGAGGGCGACGACGAGGCGATCACGGTCGACCTCGGCAAGGTGCACGGCCCGGTCGACCAGATCGTGTTCATGGTCAGCAGCTACCAAGGGCACTCGCTGGAATGGGTCGGGCACGCCTACTGCCGGCTCGTCGACGAGGCGCAGGACGTCGAGCTCGCGCGCTTCACGCTGACCTACGGCGTGGCGGAGACCGGCCTGGTGATGGCCAGCCTCAAGCGCGACGGCGACGGCTGGCGGCTCCGGGCGATCGGGGAGGGCATCGCCGCCACGATCCCGTCGGAGTCGGTGGCCAAGCTGCGTCGCTTCCTCTGACCGGGTCTGTCCCTGGTCGTGCGGATCGCGGCCGCCGGAGGACCGTCCGGTGAGCCAGCAACCGATGGTCGTTGCCAGACGGTTGCTCACCCGCCGCCAGCTCATCGACTGCCGGGTCGGCGGCTCTGACCCAGGGGCCGGCCGCGGTCGGAGCCGGTGGTCCAGTCACCGTGTCGGGAGCCGGGGATCGGGGTACTGGTCACGTCATGACGGAGCACGGGACCGGGCCGGCCGAGGACCGCACGATCATGTGGGTGGTCGTGCTGGTGATCGGGACGCTCGTCGGGTGGGCCGCGGGGAGCAGCCTGGTCGGCAGCCAGCCGGCCTTCGCCCTGTCGGTGGTGGCCGGCGTCGTCGCCGCGTCCATCGGCTGGCGGCACCACATCACCTTCGACCTGGTGAGCAACGTCGCCCTGGTCGTGCTGCCGGCAGCGGTCGTCGGGCTCTCGCTGACCTGAGGCGTCAGCGCCGGGTCAGGCCGTGCTCGACCGCCCACACGACGGCGTGCGAGCGCCGGCTCACCCCCATCTTCCGGTAGGCCGTGCGGATGTAGGTCTTCACGCTGTTGACGCTGAGGTAGAGCTGGTCGGCGATCTCGCCGTTGGTCCGCCCGGCGGCGATCAGCCGCACGATCTCCTCCTCCCGGCGCGACAGCCCGTGGGTGCGTCGGCCGCCCTCCGGCTGCGTGCCGGGCTCCGCGACGAGCCGCCCGATGAGCTCGAGCAGCTCCGACCTGCTCGCCTCCAGGGGCACGACCGCGGCGACCCCGAGCTCCGCCGCCCGCTCCGCCAGGTCGTCGCGACCAACGGGCCGGAGCGCGACCACGGCGCTCGACCCCACGAGCATCCGCAGCTCCTGCTCGTCGTGGACCAGCCCGGAGAGGTCGTAGATCGTCACGTCCCGCGGGGTGGTGGGGTCGACGACGTCCACCCCGTCCACGAGCCGGACCCCCACGTCCGGCGCCAGGAACGACTCCAGGCCGGCCTTCACGACCGGGACGCGGCTCACGACGACGACGCTCGGCGCTGTCTCACGCACGTTGTCCTGCTCCCTCACCCGTCCTTCCCTCTCGCGCGCAGGTTCGGCGCCGGCGGGCCCCCGGATTGGCTGGTCCGGACCAGTCGTCGCGCTCATCCCAGGCCGGACCCCACGACGCAGTCGGGCGACGGGGCGCCGTCGGCCGGGAACGCTCGGGCGAGCGCGTTCCCGATCCGCGTGGCGCGGGCCGCGTAGCCGGCACTGGTGAAGTGGATGCGGTCGGAGACGAACCAGTCGTCGTGGACCTCGGCACGCCAGTCGTAGACGCGCAGGTTGGGGTACCGCTCGCAGGCGGCGAGCAGGGCGTCGTCGAAGGCGCGCATGTTCTCGTCGTCGTACGGACCGCTGCCGAGGCGGCTCTTCACGGTCAGCCAGAGGACCGGCTCGGGCCCGATGGCCTCCATGAGCAGGTCGATCCGCTCGCCGTAGGGGTATACCCCGCCGACGACCTGGTTGGCGGAGTCGTTGGTCCCCATCGCCACCGTCCAGCAGCCCTCGAACCCCTCGTCCCGCAACGCCTGGACGCCCTCCTGGGCGTTCGGCTGGTCGTGCCAGCGCTCCACGATCGACCGGGCCCCGAGGATGTCGGTGCGGACCTCGCGGACGCCGTGGGCGCGCAGGCGGGCGGGCAGGCGGGCCGCCGGGTCGGGCAGGTACGCCGGGTCGACGAGCCCGATCGAGGTGGACTCGCCGATGTGGGCGACCGCGCGGCAGGACGTCTGCAGCGGCCGCCGCGGTTCCTGTCGACGTGGGTGCTGCTGGCGCGGGTGGTGCCCGCGTGACGACGAGCCGGCCCGCGCGTGCGCCGTGGCCCGTCCGGCCGGGGTGGTCACGGTGCCGACGTCCGGCGGGACCGGCGGCATCGCGGACCCCATCAGAGCCGACTGCTCGCTCCCGGGGGTGTCCAGGGGACCGGCTGCCAGCGTCAGGACGCCGAGCACGACGAGGCAGGCGGCTCCCGCCGGAACCACCGGGACGTGGAGGACCCGGACGGTGCCGCGGACCGGGGGCACGGTGACCCGACGGACCTGCCGGAGCGCCCCGGCGAAGCCGTGCCGTCGGATCGGGTCCTCGACGAGCCGCCACGAGAGCTCGGCGAGCACCAGCGTGGCGGCCACGAGGACGACCGAGGTCACCAGCCAGCTGCCGGCGACGGCGGTCGTGCCGACCGCCACGACGAGCGGCAGCTGCCACAGGTAGATGCCGTAGGAGCGCTCGCCGATCCAGCGCAGCGGCTCGACGCCGAGCACCCGGTTCAGTACGCCGTCGGGTGCAGCGACCGCTGCCACCGTCGCGGCGGTGGCCACCGAGAGGGCGAGGATGCCCCCGTCGTAGAGCCCCAGCGAGTAGTCGTCGGTGGTGGCGACCAGCCACCCGGCCACGACGATGCCGAGGACGCCGGCGGCCTGGACGGCGTTCCGGACCGTGGCGCTGCCGGTCACCGCCGCGACCACCTGTGGCCAGCACAGGGCGAGCACGGCCCCGACCAGGATCCCGCCGGCCCGGGTGTCGGTGCCCTCGTAGGCCCGGGTGTGGTCGAACCCCGGCACAGCGAGGATGGACAGCAGCGCGAACGACACGACCGCAGCGGCGGCTGTGGTCGCGATGATGTGGGCCCTCGTGAGCCGGAGCCGGAACATCGCGATCAGCAGCAGCGGCCACACGAGGTAGAACTGCTCCTCGACCGAGAGCGACCACAGGTGGTCCAGCGGCCCGGGGCCGGCGAACCGGTCGAAGTAGGTGTCTCCGCGCGCGATGGTGTGCCAGTTGGCCACGTAGGCGAGCGCGCCCCAGGACTCGCCCCAGCGCCGGCCGAGCGCGGCTCGGTCGACCAGCGCCGTCCCGGCGAGCACGGTGACCAGCACCAGCACGACCGCGGGCAGCAGCCGCCGGGCGCGGTGCACCCAGAACCGCCGGAGCTGGAACGTCCCGGTGCGGTCGTGGCTGGAGACGAGGATCCGGGTGATGAGGAAACCGCTCAGCGTGAAGAACATCCCGACGCCGAGGAGGCCGCCGCTCATCAACGGCACCCCGAGGTGGTAGCCCAGCACCGCCACCACGGCCAGCGCACGCAGGCCGTCCAGCCCGGGCAGGTAGCCGCCCGACTGCTCGGGGTCCGTCCCGACGGGGCGAGGCATCAGGGCTCCTGGTCGCGAGGTGCAGCGGGGTAGGCGGCACCCAGCATGACGGCCCGGCGGCGCCGGCGGGCCCGAACCACGCCTACTCCACCGTCCCGACGTCGATGGTCTCGCCGTGGGTGAGGTCGATCTGGACCCCCAGCCCGCTCGGCACCTGCCCGTGCAGCTGGTCGAGCAGCTGGCTCGACGGCGGCAGCCCGTCCGGCGCTTCGACATGGATCACGACGGTGACACCGGTGTGGTCGACCCCGGTCACGCGGGCGGCCGGATCGTCGGCGAGCCACTGGGTGGCCACGTCGTCGACGGTCGACGTCCACGAGGCGATGAACCACGCCGCCGCGGTGTTGAGCCCGAGGGGCACGAGCACGAGGAGCAGGAGCGCCCCGAGCTTCATGCGCGAGCGTCGGGGATCCGGGGTGAGCCCGCCGACCGGCGTGAGCTCGTAGCCCAGGACGGCGAACACGAACACCCCTGCGAGCTCGAGCGCGACGAAGTTGGAGAAGAACAGGAGGAACGCACCGAGCGCCCACTCGACCTCGCCCTCCCCCAGGCAGACCCCGACGACCGCCAGGGGCGGCACGAGGGAGATCGCGATCGCCACGCCCGGAAGGACGGCCGCGACGTCGCGGCGTGCCAGGGCGACCGCCCCCGCGAGTCCGGTCGCCACGGCCGCCGCGAGGTCCACCAGGTTGGGCGAGACCCGGGAGGTGATCTGGCTGTTGTCGGCGAGCGGCTCGGTGGCTGGGACCAGGGAGAACAGCACGCCGACGCCGACGACCAGGACCACCCCGATCGCGACGTAGAACAGCGACCCGTTGCGCCGTCCCTTCACCGCGGCCAGCGCGAGACCCATGATCGGGGTCGAGAGCGGGGCGATGATCATCGCGCCGATGACCGTCGCCGTGGAGTCGTTGAGGATCCCTGCGGAGGCGATGACCGACGACAGCACGAGCATCGTCCAGAACGCCGTGGTCTTCGACCGACGGTCCCCTTGCCGCAGGACGAGGTCGTCCGTCAGCTCCTCGAGAGTACGACGTTGCTGCTCGGGGACCAGCCGTGAGCGGAGAGCGGCGAGCACGAGTGAGCGTTCAGGCCGCGACGGGCTGCTGCGCGACGGCGTACGGCGCCAGAGTGGGCTCGTCGCGGTCGAGCTTGGTCAGCCGGAGCGCGATGACGACGGAGGCGATGCCGACCGGGATGTTGAGGAAGGCCACGATGGCACCGCCGCTGTCCACGAAGGCCGCGCAGTCCCAGAACCCGTGCAGCACCATCGCGAACAGCAGCATCCCGGTCCCGCGTCGGAGCAGGTAGAAGGTCGTGCCCGAGAGGAACGCCAGCCCGACCTGGCCGACCGCTCCGGGTCCGCCTCCGAAGGCCCAGTTCGGCAGGTGCATCAGGCCGAAGAGCAGCGAGCTCCAGAGCCACACCTGGCGCTCGCTGAGCGTGCCGCGCAGGCCGACCAGGAGCAGTCCGCGGGTCGCGAGCTCCTCGCAGAACCCGACGCCGATGCTGCCGACCAGCAGGTAGAGCCACATCCGGCTCGTCGTGTCGGAGTAGTCCTTCTGCGTCAGCGAGACGAGCCCGAGCAGGAGCATCAGCGCCGGCGTGATGAGCGTCCACCGCGGCGCCTTGCGGACCTCGACGAGGGCCGCGCGCCACCAGCCGAGCGCCGTGGCCGCGATGACCAGCATCACCGTCCCGGCCGCGAGCGGTGCGACGTACCACTTGAGCAGGGTGCTGGCGGAGTCGCCGACGTTCTTGTACTCGATGCCGGTCGCGATCCAGACCCCGTAGAAGACGGCGAGGTAGGCGACGAAGACGAGGACGCCGACCGATGGCCGCGGCTGGACCTTCATGGGTGCTCCTCGCTCGAGAACAGGGCCGACGGGTCCGGCTTCCTACCGTTGTAGGGCGCCGCCCCGGGAGAAGGGAGGGACCTTGGTCCTCGGACCCAGGGCCTTCTGGCACCCAGCACGTGGCCTCCCACCTCGTCGGTGAGCAAGCGACCGGGCGCGCCCGGACGCGCGCGCTCGATCCACCGTTGGTCGAGCCGGGCTCCGCCGAGGTGGATGACCTTCGGCCCGGACGGCACGGGACCTTGCGCCCTGCAGACCAGTGGCCGCGCCTCGGAGGGTGGGGAGCGCACCCATCCGACGGACCAGCGGAGCGCCCGACCATGACGGTGTCAGCACCAGCAGCGCGGTCACGCCGGAGGGACCAGCACCGGTACCGCCGGTCCGCCCCAGCGCGCGTGGCGGCCGGCCTCGTCGCTCTCGCCGTCCTCGTCCTCGTTCCGACCACCGGTGGCGCTGCGGCGGCCGCAGCGCCGACCGCGGACGCCGAGCAGCAGCTGGCCGAGAAGTACGCGCCGGTGGTCAGGCTGGTGCACCAGGCGACCGACTGCGGGCCCGGAGAACCGTTCCGGCCGAGCAACGTCGACCCGCTCTTCGACAACCCGAGCGTGGCCCTGCGCGGCCCCTGGTCGACCCACGACCTGATCGAGGTCGCACCGTCCGCGGAGGACCTCGCCCACCCGCTCGACGGATACGCCCTCGACTTCCCCGGCGACCCCCTCAAGCCGGGGTGCAGCTACGAGACCTGGTTCGACCGGGTCTGGGCCGACTCCCCGGCGACGGTCTACTCCCACGTCGTCACCCAGCCCGACGTGCCCGGCAAGCTCGCGCTGCAGTACTGGTTCTACTACCCGTTCAACGACTTCAACAACAAGCACGAGAGCGACTGGGAGATGATCCAGGTCGAGTTCGACGCCGACACCGCGGCGGAGGCCCTGACCACCACCCCGACCCGCACCGTGTACAGCGCCCACGAAGGCCGGGAGCAGGCGATCTGGGGAGACTCCAAGCTCCAGCTGGTCGACAGCACCCACCCGACCGTCTTCGTCTCCGCCGGGTCGCACTCGAACCACTACGAGTCGGCGCTCTTCCTCCTGCGCTCGGGCAGCCAGGGTCTGGGGTGCGACACCACGCTGGACCCCGACCCCGGCGTGGGTCCCCAGGTGGTGTCCGTCCCGAGCGACCCCGCAGCCGCGGCCCGCGAGTTCCCGTGGACGCTCTACAAGGGCGGCTGGGGCCAGGCCGAGGCTCGTTCCTTCTACAACGGCCCGACCGGGCCCGAGGCGAAGGGCGCCTGGACGAAGCCGTTCGACTGGTCCGCGGAGGTGAACGACCGCAGCTACGCCGTCCCGGGCGGCAGCGTGGTCGGCGTCAAGACCACCACCTTCTTCTGCGGTCTTGTCGGACGTGGCTCGGTGACGCTGCGCGAGTACACCGCCAACCCGCTGCCGGTGCTGGCCGTCCTGACCGCCGTCGTGATCGCGGTCGTGTGGCTGGTCCGGCGCGCGTCCTGGTCGACTGCCCGCGCCTTCCCCGCGCGCCAGCACCGCACGTTCGGCGAGACGCTGGTGAGCGTCTGGCTCGCCTACCGGCGGGCGCCGCTCCTGTTCCTCGGCATCAGCGCCGTCGTCGCCGCCCTCGACGTCCTCGAGGGGGTCGCCCGGCAGCTCGTCACGAACACCCCGATGCTGGCCGAGACCTCTCCGCAGCCGCACGGATGGGGCGCAGTCCTGGTCACCGCCGGGACCCTGCTCGCCGCCGTGGTCACGCTGATCTCCCACGCCGCCAGCGTCCAGACCCTTGCCGACCTCGACGCGAACGGCCGGGCGGCGCTGGGTCGTTCGTACGCCCTGGCGCTCCGACGGTCGCTGCCCCTGGTCGGGACGCTCGTCGTGCTCTCCGTCGGGGTGCTCCTGCTCGTGCTGACGGTGTGGTTGGTCCCGCTGGCCCTCGCGCTGGTGATCTTCAGCACCGCCATGATCCCGGTCGTCCTGCTCGAGCGGACCTGGGGACCGCGCGCCCTGTGGCGGAGCATCCGGCTGGTCCGGCACCAGTGGGTCAAGGTCACCTTCCTGATGACCTTCGGCTCGATCGTCGCCCTGGTCGCGGGCGGGCTGATCGGGTCGCTCCTGCTCCTGGCGTTCCAGATGCCGTTCCTCGTCGTCAACCTCATCCCCGGGGTCGCGGTCGCGCTCGTCAGCCCGTTCCTGGCACTGCTCATGGGCTTCATCTACTTCGACGGCGTGGCCGTCGAGGACGGCGTCGTCGGCGAGCAAGAGGCCCAGCGTGACGAGGAGCTGACACCACCCTGACGGTCAGCCCTACGGCGCCACCGGCGCGAACGGGTGCAGGTCCTCCCCCGCGCCGTGCACGACGACGTACGACGACTCCGGCACCTCGCGCCAGGCGCCCTGCAGGTCGCCCAGCGGCTCGGAGACCACCAGCCGGGCGTCGTCCGACAGGTCGTGCAGCGTCGGGTTGTCCGGGTACTGCGCGCGGAGCGTCGAGACGTCGGTGCTGTGGAACAGCGACCGCGACTGGTGGGCGCTGGAGTAGCGGAACGCCCAGGTGGTCGCGCCGTCCGTGGTCGCCACGGTCATCTGGATCGGTTCGGCAATCCCGTGCCGCCGGCCGGTCTCCTCGATGAACCCGACCGCGCGGGCGACGGCCGCCGGCGGGTCGTCACGCAGGCCGAAGGTCAGTGCCAGGAAGAAGAACATCTCGGAGTCGGTCGAGCCCTCGATGTCGGCGAACAGGTCGGGGTCGACCGCGAGGGCCAGGTCACGCTTGACCTGGTGGAAGTCGGTGAGCACCCCGTTGTGCATCCAGAGCCGGTCCTCGTGGCGGAACGGGTGGCAGTTGGTCTGCTGGACGGCCGTGCCCGTGGTCGCCCGGATGTGCGCGAACACCCGGCGGGACTGCGTGACGCCGGAGAGCTCACGCAGGTTGCTGTCGTTCCACGCCGGCTCCGTGCTGCGGTAGACACCCGGCCGGCCCTCGTCGGCGTACCAGCCGACGCCGAAGCCGTCGCCGTTCACCGTGGTCGCACCCATCTTCGAGTGCATGCTCTGCATGACCAGCGAGTTCTTCGGCTTGAACAGCAGATCCTCCAGGCGCACCGGAGCACCCGAGTAGGCCAGCCAACGACACATGTCCTGCCTCCCGTCCGGGGGCAGGACGTCCCACCCCCGGAGCCGACTGTGCTCGCGGCACCGGCCCGCTCCTAGAGGCGATGGTCCCGCGTCGGTCGCGCTGCGGCTAGGGGCTGTGGCGAGCAGGCAGCGGCGAGGGGGCTGCGGCTAGAGCCTGGTCGGGATGTGCATGACCGTGCCGCCGTCGACGACGAGCTCGGTGCCGGTGATGAACGACGACTCGTCGCTGGCGAGGAACAGCACCGCGGCGGCGACCTCGTCGGGCTGTCCGGGGCGTCCCAGCGGGATCGGGATCAGGTCCTCCGGCATCGCGTCGGTCGCCGGGGTCGAGATGCGACCGGGGTGCACCGAGTTGACCCGGACGCCGTGCGGGGCGAGCTCCATGGCGGCCGACTTGGTCAGGCCGCGCAGGCCCCACTTCGAGGCGACGTACCCGTGTGCCCACGGCGTCCCGCGCAGCCCCTCGATCGAGGAGGTGTTGACGATCGAGCCACCCCCGGAGGCGATCATCGCGTCGGCGGCGGCCTTCATCCCGAGGAAGGCGCCGGTCAGGTTGACGTCGAGCATCTCCTGCCACTGCTCGCGCCGGTAGCGCTGGAGCTGGCCGCCGTTGAAGATCCCCGCGTTGTTGAAGAGGACGTCGAGCCGTCCGTGCTCGCCGACCGTCAGCGCGACGGCGGCCGTCCAGTCGTCCTCGGAGGTGACGTCGAGGTGGACGTAACGGGCGGCGTCACCGCCGGCCGTCTCGCGGAGCTCGGCCGCGAGCGCCTCCCCCTCGTCGTCGAGCAGGTCGCCGATGACGACCCGGGCACCCTCGGCCACCAGCATCCGGGCCGTCGCGCCGCCGATGTTGCGCGCCCCGCCGCTGATGAGCGCGACCTTGCCCTCGACACGACCCATGCGCGGCACGATAGCATCGACTAGAACAGGTTCTAGAAACGAGGTGGCCGTGTCCGTTCGCGTCGCCCAGGTCGCGACCGGCAACGCCGGCCGGCTCACCCTGCGCCAGCTGATCACCGACCCGCGGTTCGACCTGGTCGCCGTCAGCACCTCCAGCGCCGACAAGGTCGGCCGCGACGCCGGCGAGCTCGCCGGCCTGGACGTCACCACCGGGATCACCGCGGTCGGCAGCCTCGAGGAGCTGATCGCGGCACGGCCCGAGTGCGCCGTCTACTGCGCGATGGGCGACACCCGCCCCGTCGAGGCCACGAAGGACGTCCGCCGGCTGCTCGAGGCCGGGATCGACGTCGTCGGCTCCGCGCCGGGCACCCTGCAGTACCCCTGGGGGACGCTGCCGGACGCCGTCATCGAGAAGGTGGAGGCGTCCGCCCGCGCCGGCGGCGCAACCGTCTACCTGACCGGCGTCGACCCCGGGTTCGCCAGCGACCTGGTCCCACTGGCCCTGGCCAGCACCTGCCAGCGCGTCGAGCAGGTCCGCTGCTACGAGCTCGCCGACTACGCGACGTACGACGGGGCCGAGGTGATGTTCGACCTGATGGGGTTCGGCAAGCCGCTCGGCGAGACGCCGTTGCTCTTCCTGCCCGGCGTCCTCGGCTTCGCGTGGGGGACGGCGATCCGGATGATCGCCGCCGGCCTCGGCATCGAGGTCGACGAGGTGCTCGAGCACTGGGAGGCCGAGCCGGCGCCGGAGTCCTACGACATCGCGGCCGGGCGGATCGAGCAGGGCACGATCGCGGCCCTGAAGTTCTCGATCTCGGGGATGGTGGCCGGACACCCGGCCATCGTGGTCGAGCACGTCACCCGCACCCGCGACGACCTCCGGCCCGACTGGGCGCGCCCGACCTCCGGCGGCGGCGCCTACCGCGTCGAGATCACCGGCGAGCCCAGCTACGTCGTCGACATCGTGCCCAGCAGCGAGCACGGCGACCACAACCACGCGGCGATCGTCGCGGCGTGCGGCCGGATCGTGAACTCGATCCCGGACGTCCGCGCCGCTCCCCCGGGCATCCGCACCACGCTCGACCTGCCGCTGCCGACGGGGCGCGGGACCTACGCGCCCCCGACCGCCTGACCGCCGAGCCGACGCGACATCCGGCGCTGCGACCTGTAGAGCCGCGGGAACTCCGCGAACTGCCGGTCGTAGACGTCCCGGGTGGCCGGGTCGGGGACGAAGACCCCGGCCACGGGGACCAGGCCGCGGAGCTCGTGCCGCTCGATGTCGCCGAGGGTGAGCCCGGCCGCCAGCGCGACCCCGCGCAGCCCGCACAGCAACGGCTCGGCGACCTGCTCGACGGTCCGGTCGCAGACGTCCGCGACGATCCGGCACCACAGGTCGGACTGCGCCCCGCCGCCGACCATCCGCAGCGGATCCAGACGACGGCCGGTGAAGTGCTCGGCGGCCTCGAGCAGCCAGCGGGCGTTGAACGCGACGCCCTCCAGCACGGCGCGCGCGAGGTCCGCGGTCGAGGTCGTCAGCGAGACGTGGTGGAACCCGGCCCGCGCCGACCGGTCGTCCACGGGGCTCCGCTCCCCCGCCAGCCAGGGCGTGAACACCACCCCGCGCGCGCCCGGCGGTGAGGTCGCCGCGGCGGCGACCACCTCGTCGTACGTCGCTGTGCCGGTCACCCCGCCCGCGACCGTGTCCCGGAACCACTCCAGGCACCGACCGGCGGTCTCCTGGTTGTTGCCGAGCAGGTAGGGCACCTCGGACCACGCCCCGAGGCCCGGGACCGCCGCGAGCTGGCGCACGACGTCGGTCTTCTTCTCCGGCAGCGGGCAGCCGATCCAGCCGGTCGTCCCGATCGAGACGTGCGCCTCGTAGGCGCCGACGAACCCGGAGCCCATCGTCGCGCCGTGCAGGTCGGGCAGGCCGGTGACCACGACCGCGTCCGCGGAGATGCCGAGCAGCTCGGCGACCGCCGGTTGCACCCGCCCGACGACCGATCCGGTCGGGACCAGCGGCGGCAGCTTCTCGACCGGTACGCCGGAGCGCCGGACGAGCACCGGGTCGTACTCGAGCACGTCGAGGTGCCGGTTGTCGGTCAGCCAGGCCGCGGTCATCGACATGTGGGACGCGGCGGGCAGCCCCGTGAACCGCATCGTGAGGTGGTCGACGGGCTCGAGGTACCACCGCGCGCGGGCCGCGACCTCGGGCAGGTCGCGCTCGAGGAACAGCAGGTGGCCGACGGGGTCGTCACCGTTGGTCGACGGGATCCCGCCCGTGCGCCGCACCCAGCTCGTCAGGGCCCGCGGGTCGTAGCCCGACACCGGGCCGGCGACGACCGCGCGGGAGTGCTCGCGGCCGCGGGAGTCCATCCACATCAGGCAGTCGCCGACGGGGACGCCGTGCTCGTCGACGGGGACCGTGCTCGCCCACTGGCCGGTGACGGCGACGGCGACCACCCGGTCCCCGTCGAGACCGGACTCGAAGAGGCCGGCGCGGGTGCCCTCGACGACCAGCCGCCACCACTCCTCGGCATCCTGGGTGGCCGCGCCGTCGGGGCCGAGGTGGGTCGTGACCCGTCGGTGCCGCCACCAGAGGACGTCGCCGCGCGTCGTGACCAGGCCGACCTTGGGGCCCCCGGTGCCCAGGTCGACCGCGAGCACCAGCCGGTCGGCCGGCTCGGTCACCCCTCCTCCGGCGGGAGGGACTGCTGGGTGTCCAGCATGTCGGTCATGATCGCGCCCACGAAGTCCGCGACCTCGTCGGTCAGCCCGCCGACGACGCCCCCGTAGATCGCCCCGCTGAAGGCATCCTCGCCGGCGGCGGCCTTCGCGACGGCGTACGGGACGGCCTCGGCGAGGTCTGCCTCGAACTGCTCGACGACCCCCGGCCGGGTCTGCGGGCCGGTCACGGCCATGTGGATCGCGTTCGGGTACTGCTGGCCGTTGAACCGCCAGCCACGCTCCCGCATGAGGTCGGCGACGTGGTAGATGTCGAACTCGTCGGAGGTGAAGCTGAAGCAGAACGTCGGCGAGCCGAGGATCCGCAGCTCGGGGTGCGACCGCACGGCGGCCTTCATCCGCTCCGCCGTCGAGAAGATCGCCCGCGCGTGCTCGAGGTAGCCCTCGCGTCCGTACTCGACCATCGACGCCCACGTGGCCGCGAGCAGGCCACCGGAGCGGGACCCGGCGATGCTGGGCGACATGTACTTGCCGCCGCTCCAGCCGACCAGCTGGAAGTACTGCGCGTTGCGGTAGGCCTTGTCGCGGAACAGCAGCGTGGAGGTGCCCTTGAACGAGTAGCCGTACTTGTGGGTGTCCGCCGAGATCGTCGTGACACCGGGCACGCGGAAGTCGAACGGCGGCACGTCGTACCCGAGCTGCTCGCCGAACGGCAGGATGAACCCGCCAAGGCAGCCGTCGACGTGCAGCGGCACGTCGCGCTCGAGCGCCAGCCGCCCGAGGTCGGCGATCGGGTCGATGGTGCCGTAGCCGTAGTTGCAGGCCGAGCCGATGATGCCGATGGTGCGCTCGTCGATCCGCTCCGCGACCGCCGCCGGGTCGACGGTCGTGTCCTCGGTGACCGGGACGACGCGCAGCTCGAGCCCGAGCAGGTGCGCGGCCTTGTCGAAGGCCGGGTGCGCGGTCTCCGGCTTCACGATGTTGGGACGGCCGCTCGAGCCGTCGATGCCCCGGTGCTGGGCGGCGTGCTCGCGGTAGGAGAGCATCGCGTGCAGGATGCTGTCGGTCCCCCCGCTGGTGACCAGACCCGCCGGTGTCGTCCCCTCGACGGCGTCCGCGTGCATGAGGTCGAGGGCCATCGCGATGACCTCGCCCTCGAACTTCGTCGCGCTGGGGCACATGTCGCGCTGGAGCACGTTGACGTGGGCGAACAGCCCGAACACCTCGTTGAGGTACCGGTAGTGGTCGTGGTCCCCCGAGTACATCGTCCCCGAGCACTTGCCGGTCTCCCAGGTCGCGTCCTCCTCGGCCGCCATCGTGCGCAGCTCGGCGAGAACCTCCTCCCGTGGCCGGCCGCGCTCGGGCAGCCGGCGGTTGACCGGGAACCGCCCGGCGTAGGGGAAGTCACTCATCCCACATCAGCCCTCTCTCCGTCGTGCCTGGCTGCACGCTAGGGCCAAGCAAGGCACGACGGAGAGGGCCGAAAGACCCGCTCCTGGGACGGGGCGCGGACGGCGGGTGTCGGTCAGCGGCGGTCGCGACGGTCGTCGCGGCGGTCCTCACGCCGGTCGCTGCGACGGTTCACGCCGTGGACGACCACGGCTGCGGTGCCGACCGTGGCGGCGGTGCGGGCGACCGGGGCGCCGACGACGCCGCGGCGGGCGGCACGTGCGGGACGGAGAGGCATGTCAGTTCCCTTCTTCTTCTGCGGCCAGCTCGGCCTCGACGGATGCGGCGATGGCCTGGATCGGGATCCGGCCACTGGCGATCAGCTGTGCCCCCGCACGCCGCGCGGCCGCACCGAACGGGCCGGCCCAGGTGTTCTCGAACACCACGACGCCGGCGACGCTGCCGGGCAGCATGGCCTCGGCCAGCAGCTCGACGTCCTCGGCGGCCAGGATCTCGGCGATCTCCGTCTCGAGCGCGCGGATCTCGTCCAGCTGCTCGAGGTCGTCGATCTCCATGGCGTCGACCGACCCGTCGGCGTCCTTGATCAGGATCAGGAGGTCGAGGACCCGGATGGTCCCCGCCTCGGACAGGCGGGCCAGCTCGGCCGCCACCTCACCGTGGAAGTTCTGCGCTCCGGCGGGGAACTCCAGGACCAGGTAGTCGACCGGTCCCATGGCTTCCAGCGTCGTCTCTGCGGTCACGCGATCACTCTTCTCTCACTCTCAGCGGCACCCGTGCGGGCGGCTCCTCCCTCACGCTCGTCAACGCCGTGCCACCGGGCCAGTGCCGAAGGTCACCCCTCCTGCGTCACCTTCGCGCCTGGTGCGCCCACCGCGGGAGCGGCGGAGCCAGCGGGTCAGGACGCCGGTCGACCAGCTCAGGACCGCCGTCCCCCGGGCAGCGGATCCGTCCGGAGGCCCGCGTGGACGTCCTCGGCTCGCGGCGGACGGGGCACCGACATTTGTCGTGGTCCACCGTCCACATCCGGCCCTGCCCGGCGGCGCTCACCACTCCTAGCGTCGTCCACGTCGTCTCGGGCGAGACGGGAAGCGGAGGAGAGGCATGACGGACCTGACGGACCGGGTGGAGCTGGTGGACGGCCCGCGGAGGACCTGGCGGGACGACCTGCCCGTGGCGGCGGTCGCTGCCGGATCGGCCGCCCTGGTGTGGGTCGCAGGCCGGGCCGCGGGGGTCGCGATCGAGGTGCAGGAGGGCGCCGGCACGCGGTCGGTCGGGGTGGTGTCGGTCGTCGTCACGGCGGTCGTCGTCACCCTGACCGCCGGGGCACTGCTGCGCGTCATGAGCCGGCGCCGCCAACGGCGCCGGTGGTGGACGGTGGTCGCGCTCGGCGTGCTGGCGTTGTCGATGCTCGGGCCGTTGTCGGCGGTCTCCGCCACGGCCGGGCTGGTGCTCGCGACGATGCACGCGGTCGTCGCCGGGGTCGTCGTGATCGGGCTGCGCCGGCGAGCGCTAGCGTGAACGCCGTGCGGGATCGTCTCGGGTGCGCGTGGCGGCGCAACGCGTCGGCCCTGGTCTGGATGCCGCTGCTGCTGCTCGGGCCGGTCCTGGACCTGCACGGGAGCCCCGGCGAGGTCGTGTTCCAGGTCGTCATCATCCTGGTGATCGCCTGCACGACGGTCGTCGCGGCCGTCACCGGCGGACCGCCGTGGCGGGCCGCGGCGCCGTACGTCGCCCTGTCGACGCTGGTGGCCGCGACCGTCGCCGGGTCGATGCACGGGAGCAGCCAGTGGCTGCCGACCTGGATCCTGCTCGCCAACACGCTGCCGGCGGTGTTGCGCGGGCGGTCCCTCGTCGCCGCCGTCCCGGTCGTCACCCTGATGTCGATGGGTGCTGCGGCGGTCGTCGACCCGTTCCGCTGGAGCCGGGTCTGGTCCGAGGGGTTCGTGGTCCTGCTGGCCGGCTGCGCGAGCGCGGCGTTCATCGCCCTCATCGACACCGTCGCGGAGCTGCGCCGGACCCGGGCCGAGCTCGCCCGGGTCGCGGTCGCGGAGGAGCGGGAGCGGTTCTCGCGCGACCTGCACGACCTGCTCGGCCACACGCTGTCGGTGATCGTCGTCAAGGCGCAGGCGGTGCGCCGGCTGGCCGGGCAGGACCCGGAGGCGGTGGCCGGCCACGCCGCCGACATCGAGCAGATCGGGCGGCAGGCCCTGGACGACGTACGCCGGGCCGTCGACGCGATGCGCGCGCCGACCCTCGACGACGAGCTGGACAACGCGCGCCGCTCCCTGGCCGCGGCCGGGATCGCGACCACGGTGACCGCGGACGGCGCCGTGGAGCGGGCCGCGGACGGACCGGCCGGCGAGGTGCTGGCCTGGGTGGTGCGCGAGGCGGCGACCAACGTCCTCCGGCACTCCGGCGCCTCGGCGTGCCGCATCGAGCTCGACGAGCGCGAGGGGCGGCTGGCGCTCGTGGTGGCCGACGACGGGGTCGGCGCACCGCGGGCGCCGTCGACCCGGTTCGGCGGGCTCGACGGGCTGCGCGACCGCGTCACCGCCGCGGGCGGCGAGCTGCAGGTGGAGCCGTCGTCCGAGGGGTTCCGTCTGACGGCCGTGCTGCCGGAGGTCCCGGCGTGACGATCCGGGTGCTGCTGGCCGAGGACCAGGTGATGATGCGCGGTGCGCTGGCCGTGCTCCTCGACCTCGAGGACGACCTCGAGGTCGTCGCCCAGGTCGGCAGCGGCACCGAGATCGTCCCGGCGGCGCTCGCCAGCTCGCCCGACGTCGCGCTGCTCGACATCGAGCTGCCCGGGCGCTCCGGCCTCGACGCGGCGGCCGACCTCGCCCAGCAGCTGCCCGGGTGCCGGGTCGTGATGGTGACGACCTTCGGGCGACCGGGCTACCTCCAGCGCGCGATGGCCGCCGGCGCCGTCGGGTTCCTCGTCAAGGACGGCCCGATCGAGGGCCTCGCCGACGCCATCCGGCAGGTCGTGGCCGGCGGGACCGTCGTCGACCCGCAGCTGGCCGGGCAGGCCCTGCGCGCCGTCGTCAGCCCGCTCACCCTGCGCGAGCGCGACGTGCTGGCCGCGGCCGAGGACGGGTCCACCGTGGCCGACATCGCCTCCCGGCTGCACCTCTCGGCGAGCACGGTCCGCAACTACCTCTCCGACGCGATCGGCAAGACCGGCACCCGCAACAAGACCGAGGCGGCGCTGCTCGCCCGGCGCAACGGCTGGCTGTAGCGCTCGGACCCGGGGAAGTCGGTTGACGACCGTCGGCGACGAGCGACCAATGGAGGGGTGAGACCACCACCGGACGGGACGCGGCGGACGGTCGTGCTCGTCGAGGGCGACAGCGACCGGACGGCACTCCAGGCGCTGGCCCGGCGCCAGGGGCTCGACCTCGTCGCCGCAGACGTCGAGGTGGTGCCGATGGGCGGGATCACCAACATCCGCGCGTTCGCCTCGCACCTCGGGCCCCGCGGGCTGGGTCTGCGGCTCGCCGGGCTGTACGACGCCCCGGACGTCGCCCGCGTCTGCCGTGGGCTCGCGGCCGCCGGGCTCCCCCAGGCGCTGGACCCCGACGCGCTGCCGGGCCTGGGGTTCTTCGCGTGCCACGCCGACCTGGAGGACGAGCTGATCCGCGCCCACGGCACCGACGGGGTCGAGCGGGTCATCGAGGCTGCCGGCGAGACCCGCTCGCTGCGCCTGCTCGCCGGCATGCCCGCCCAGCGCGGGTGGACGCGCGTGGCGCTCCTGCGACGCTTCCTCGGCTCGCGGTCGGGCCGGAAGGCGCGGTACGCCGGCCTCCTGGTCGAGGCACTCGAGCCCGGGCGGGTACCGCCGCCGTTGGGAGCGCTGCTCGCCTCCGTCGGGTGCGGTGCAGCCGACTAGGTCCCCGCGCCGGCGTCCGCTGGTGCAGCCTCGGCCGGCGCCGCCGCACCCCCGCGGGTGCGCCGCAGCGCGACCCATGCGACGGCGACGGCGAGCACGAGCAGGACGGTGCCGACGAGGCTGGCCTCGATGCCGAAGTCGCCACCGGAGAGCAGGTCGCGCGACCCGGAGGTCGGACCGAACGTGAAGAGCGAGGTCGGCTCCGGGTTCCCGCTGACCGGCACGCCGTAGACGTTGCCCTGGAAGAAGTTCCAGCCGGCGTGGAAGCCGCAGATCAGCCACAGCGAGCCCTGCTGCAGGACGACGAGGCAGGCGAAGACGGCGTACAGCAGGATGTTGAGCGTGCCGACCACCTTGGCACCCGGGTGGATGGCCGCGAAGATCACCGACGTGCCGAGCACCGCCACCCAGCCCGGGAGCTGGCGCAGCCCCATCGGCAGCATGTAGCCGCGGAAGACCATCTCCTCGGTCGAGCTCTGCAGCACGAACACCACGAGCAGCGGGACGAGCATGAGGAGGGCGCCCGTCCCGCTCAGGTGGTGCTCCGAGCGCCCGGTCGCCAGGTCCCCGAGGGCGACCGGGACGAGCACGCCCACCGTCATCAGGGCTGCACCGAGGAGCAGCCCGAGCAGGAGCCGGCCGACCGGCTTCGAGCCGCGGAACCCGAAGGTCGAGAACCCACGACGCTCCTTGACCCGGATCCACAGGTAGAGGAGCAGCGCGATCGTGCCGAACATGAAGAGCTCGAGGAACTGCGCCCTCGGCTGGTCCTTGGCCGGGTGCCCGAGGACGAGCGCGCCGATCCAGTCACCGAGCACGAGCCCGACCAGGACGAACAGGAGGGCCACCAGCCAGGCGAGCCACCACCGGGTCGGCCGCTCGGCCTCGTCGGCCATCGCCACCATCGGGTTGTCACGCAGCTGCACGGGACGCTCGCTCTCTGTCGGACCGGACACGCCCGGTCTCGCGAGGCTAGGGGCGGAGACGTCGCGTCACGTAGGGACCAAGGACCCGATCTCCCCGGGCCCCACGGCCGCAGCCACCGGCAGCCGCAGGCGCAGGGTGGCGCCGTCGTCCGCGGCGACCAGGTCGAGCCGCCCGCGGTTGCGCTCGGCCAGGCCCCGGGCGATCGCCAGCCCCAGTCCGCTGCCGCCGTCGCGGGAGCGGGCCGACTCCGCACGGTAGAACCGGTCGAAGATCCGGTCCCGGTGCTCGATCGGCACCCCGGGTCCGTCGTCGGCGACCAGCAGCTGCGCCCAGGACCGGTCCCCACCTCGTGCCTCGGCGAGCTCCACCGTGAGGGACACCCGGGTCCGCGCGTGGGCGACCGCGTTGTCCAGCAGGTTGCGCACGATCCGCCGTACGTCGTCGGGGTTGGCGCACGCAGGTGCGGCGGACACGCCGGCGGTGTCGACGACGACGGCCGCGCCGGTGCGGGCGCGCGCCGCCTCCTCGATCACCAGGGTGTCGAGGTCGAGGAGCGCGGGCTCGGAGGTGGTCCGCGCATCCAGCGCCGCGAGGACCAGGAGGTCGCCGACGAGGCGCTCCATCTCGTCGTTCGCGCCGAGCACCTCGCGCCGGAGCCGTTCGACGTCGACGGCCTCCGGCCGCGCCAGCGCGAGCTCGAGGGCGATCCGCTGGCCGGCCAGTGGGCTCTGCAGGTCGTGGGAGACGTCGGCGACGAGCTCCCGCTGGCGCTGCGCCGCAGCGTCGAGCCGGTCCAGCATCGCGTTCATCGTCGCGGCGAGACGGCCCACCTCGTCCTCGACGCCGTCGCCGGCGACCCGGGCGTGCAGGTTGTCCTCCGTGATGTCGTCGACCTCGGCACGGATCCGGTCGAGGCGCCCGAGCGTGCGTCCCAGGAGCAGCCAGATGACGACGCCGAGCAGCACGACGACCGCGGGCACGCCGATCCACAGTGCGTGCCGCAGCGCGGCCGACGCCTCCGACACCGACTCCAGGCTGTCGCCGACGTAGACCGTCACGGGTCCGTCCGGGCTCGGGCCGGACGCGAACCAGAAGCGGTAGGTCTCGGTCTCGCCGTCGTCGGGCGCCTCGAAGGTGCCGGTCGCTGCGCGTGGCCCGGCGTCGAGGTCGGCGACGGGCGGCTCGCCGACGATGTTCGGCGAGGCGGCCACGACGTCCCCGTCGGCGGTGACGACCTGGGCGACGCCGTTGTCGTCGACGTTCCGCAGCACGCCCGGCAGCTCGCCGGCCTGCGCGAGCGCCAGCAGGTCGTCGACCCGCGACCGGGACAGCCGGTCGGAGGCGTGGGTCAGCTGGTCCTCGAGCGTCGTGACGAGGAGGACCGAACCGAGCGTCAGCAGCAGCCCGAAGACGAGGGTGCCGAGCAGCGTCGCCCGGACGCGCAGGCTGAGCCGGGTCCTCACGGGTCCTCGCCCGCTCGGTCGCCGCCCACCCGCTCGCTGTCCGGCCGGTCGCTGTCCGGCCGGTCGCTGTCCGGCCGGTCGCTGTCCGGCCGGTCGCTGTCCGGCCGGTCGCTGTCCGGCCGGTCGTCGACGACCCGGTACCCGACCAACCGGACCGTCTGGAGCGACGCGCGCCCGAACGGCTCGTCGACGCGCTGCCGGAGCTGGCGCACGTAGACCTCGACGATGTTCGGGTGGCCGTCGAAGGCGAAGTCCCAGACGTGCTTGAGGATCGTGGCCTTCGAGAGCACCTCGTCGGGGTGCCGCATCAGGAGCTCGAGGAGCGAGAACTGGCGGGGCGTCAGGTCGACGGCCATGTCGCCCCGCCACACCCGGTGGGTCGCCGGGTCGAGGCGCAGGTCCCCGACCTCGAGGACCGCCGGACGCTCGCGCCCTCCGCGACGCAGCAGCGCGCGCAGCCGGGCGGTCAGCACCATGAACGAGAACGGCTTGGCCAGGAAGTCGTCGGCGCCGGCGTCCAGCGCGCGTGCCTCCTGCTCCGGCCCGCTGCGGGCGGTGAGCATGAGGATGGGGGTCCAGTCCCCGCTCTCGCGGCGACGGGCGCACAGCACGTCGCCGTCGAGACCGGGCAGCATCACGTCGACCACCATCGCGTCGTACGTGTTCTCGGTGGCGAACCACTCGCCGTCCGTGCCGGTCAGCGCGACGTCGACCGCGTAGCCCTCCGCGTCGAGCCCCCGGCGCAGCGCGGCCGCGAGCTGCTTGTCGTCCTCGACCACCAGGATCCGCACCCCACCACGATCGCAGCCCGACGCTGAACGCGCGCTGAACCTCCGCTGACTCCGCTGCCGGCCCTCCCGGCTTCAGGCTGGCTTCAGCGCGCGCGTCGCAGGCTGGACCGGGTACGGATCGGACCGCAGACCGGCAGAGGAGAGGAAGACGATGCGCGCACGAGCAGCAGCGATCGCGGCAGGAGCAGGAGTCGCACTCGCCGTCGCCGCCGGCGGGGTCGCCGTCGCGACGAACGGCGACGACGGGCCGGCCAGCCACCGGTACACCCAGGAGCAGGCCGACGCCGCGACCAGGGCCGCGCTCGAGGCCACCGGCGGTGGGACCGCCAACAGCGTGGAGACCGACGGCGAGGACGGCGCGACGTACGAGGTCGAGGTGACGAAGCCCGACGGGACCACCGTCGACGTGCGCCTGGACGAGCAGTACCGCGTCGTCGTCATCGAGGGCGACAGCGACTCAGGCGGCAGCTGACGCGCCTCGCACCGGCAGGACCTCGGTCACCAGGTCGGCCGTCTCCCGCAGCGGCTCCGGCCCCGCCCGGTCGCCGAGACCGAGGTACGCGCGCAGGGGCCAGGCCCAGTAGAGGACGCCGTCGTCGCTGAACGCCAGGTGGCCGATGCCGTCGACCGTGGCGGACCGTACCTGCCCGGCACTCGCCGAACGGTACCGACGGGCCGCCTCCACGTCGGCACGGTCGGCAGCGCCGTCGGGCGTGCACTCGCCGGTGACGCAGGAGCCGTCGTGGCCGACCAGCAGGGACGGCACGGCGAGACCGGTGCTGCCGACCTCGCCGTAGATCGTCCCGTCGAGATCGACCGCCGCGGCGCACCGCGGGTCCTCGTGGCACGCCTCGAGCGAGGCCGTCCCGCCGAAGGAGTGGCCGACGTAGGACACGTCCGCGGGGTCCACGTGGCCGCCCAGGATGCGGGACCGGTCGAGCCGGCCGGCCGTCGCGGACGCGAATCGGGCGTCCGCGACCCAGGTCGGCAGCAGGCGGGCGGCGACCGCCTCGTCGTGCTCGGTGTGCCCACCGGCGAAGTCCGACGGGTTGCCGTCGTCGGTCGGCCCGACCGCGTCGCCGCCGATCACCGTGAGGTTGGCGCTGCCCGTCGGCGTGACACCGACGACGACGTACCCCCGGCTGGCGAGGTCCTCCGCGAGGGCGGCGTACTGCGGCGCTGCGAAGCCCAGGCCGGGTGAGAGCACGACCACCGGGAAGCGCCCCGGCGCGGGTGTCGCCGCCTCGAGCGCCGGGTCGCGGACCCGGTCCATCGCGGTCTCCCCGACCGGCAGGCCGATGCCGAGGCCGGACCACGCGCCGGGCGCATAGGTCGCGGGCGTCCCGGTGCCGGCGACCGCGGGGTACCACGTCCACACCGCGAGCTCCCGGTCGCGCACCTCGTCCGTCCCGGTGTCCTCGACCCGACCGACGGCGAACCGGCCGCCCGGCGCCGGGAGCGTCACGACCCGGTGGCTGCGCCAGGCCACGAGGGCGACGTACGACGTCGCCACGACGAGGCAGAGCACGACGGCCAGGACGACGACCGTCAGCACACGCCGGAGCCGTCGTCCCACGTCCGCCACCTCCCCGTCGTCGAGCTGCCAGGATCGCGCACGGTCGGCCGACCAGGGAACGGAGCTCTACCAGGCGCGGGGCAGCCGACGGACTCGGTGCGGGTCAGCGCAGCCGGACGCCGACCTCGGCTGCGACGGCCTCGACCATGGCGGTGAGGCGCCGGGTCCTGGCGGGCATCGAGTGGCGGTAGTCCGCGACGGTCAGCAGTCCCGGCCCGACGAACGCCCACGCCCGGGCCCGGGCCCAGGTCCCCTCGTCGGCCCCGGAGGCGTCGCGCAGCAGGTCGCGGGCCCGGGCGTCGAGGAGGCTCCAGGCGTAGAGCAGGTCGACGGACCGGTCGCCGACTCCCAGACCACCGAAGTCGATGACCCCGGCCAGCCGTCCGTCCGGGTGGGCGAGGACGTTCTCCGCGGACAGGTCGGTGTGCACCCAGCAGGGTGGGTGCGTGGCCGGGGGGACGCTGCGCACGCGCCGCCAGGCCTCGCGGACGCGGGCCGGGTCGAAGAGGTCGGCCAGGTCGGTCGCCGCCTCGTCCGCCCACGCGTCGATCTGGTCGGTGACCGGCTCGCCGCACCGGTACCCCCAGTGCTCGGCACCACCAGGGGCCCCGGCGGTGTCGACGGCATGGAGGCTCTGCACGAAGGCGCCCAGGGACGTCGCGAACCGTGCCTGCTGCGCCTCGTCGAGAACCGGGGGCGGCGGTTCGCCGGGCAGCCAGGACACGACCGCCCAGGGGCGAGGGAACGCCTCGCCTGCCTCACCGGTGGCGATCACCTCGGGGACGGGAGTCGCGACGTGCGGTGCGACGTGGGGCAGCCAACGGATCTCCTTGAGCAGGTCGGTCACATACCCGTCGGTCCGGGGCAGCCGCACGGCCAGGGCGTCGCCGAGCCGGAAGACCCAGTTGCTGCTGCCGGATGCCGGGCTCACCCGGACGGGGAGGCCGGCGAGGTGCGGGGCCTGCTGGCGGAGCAGGCGGGTGACGACCTGAGGGTCCGGGACCACGTCGGTCGACTCGGGGTGCGGGCTCACCGGGCCCATGGTCGTCGACGGAGGCCGCGGCGCCCACCGGGTTTCCGCGCCGGACAGCCTCGAGCCAGGACGTCATGCGTTCCGGCTGTTCGAGCGACCGACGTGCATGACGCCCCGCGGGACGTCATGCACCCCGGTCGTCCTGGCCGCCACGTCGCATGACGCCCGGGGTCCCACGCTGATCGACCGCCGTGGCGCCGAGCGAGCCTAGGCTCCTGCCATGGCTGACGAGGTGAGCTGGTGGGACATCCGCCCGGCGCAGGGCACGCAGCCGAAGACCTACACCTGTCCCTTGTGCCGGCAGCGGCTGTTCGCGATGAACCCCAACACGTTGTTGTCGCCGGAGGGTGATCGCGACCGACGTCGGCACGCGCACACGGCGTGCGTCGCGGAGCAGCGCGCGGCAGGCAGGCTCCTGACGCGGTCGGAATGGGAGCGCAGCCTCCGGCCGCCGGACGGGGTCGCACCTCCGTGGTGGAGACGACTCACCCGGCGCGGCCACACCTGATGAACGCGTCGACGCTCATCGCGTGCCCGCCGGTCGCCATCCGGTGCTGCGCCGCGGCGCAGCGTCACAGCTCCTTGCGCAGGTGCACGTCGTCCCGCCCGGGCGTCGGGACCGACGCCCACCGGAAGATCTCCTGGTAGCCCAGACGCTCGTAGAAGGCGGGTGCCTGGAAGGTGAACGACGTGACGAAGACGTGGGTGCAGCCCCGCTGACGGGCCTCGTCCTCGAAGGCGGTGAGGAGCGCCGAGCCGACCCCGGTGCCGCGCCGGTCCTCGCGCACCCATGTCATCGCGATTCCGGCCGCCGATCCCCAGGTCCAGCCGGAGGCGCCGGCGACGAGGTCGCCGCCCTCCTCGATCCGGACGGTCAGCTCCTGGGCCGGGGCGACGTCCGGCGTGGCCGCGGCGTTGTGCTCGTCGAGCTCGTCGCTCAGTCTCTGGTCGAGAGCTGCGTCCGCGCCCCCGATGGTCGTCGTCCGTGCCTCCACGCGACCCATCCTGCCCACGGCGAGCGACCACGGACGGGGCGGGGCCCGGTCAGGCCGGGGTGGCGGAACCCTCCTGCTCCTCGGTGGCCCGGCGCGCCAGGTTCTCCGCGACCTCGCGCTCCCAGTTCACCCGGGAGTACGACGTGTCGACCTCGTACTCGAAGCGGTCGGTCATCTCCGGGGTGATGTCCGCGACGTCGACGTAGAACTGCTCGTACCAGCGCCGCAGCTGGTAGACGGGCCCGTCCTCCTCGCACAGCAGCGGGTTCTGGATCGGCGTCTTGTTGCGCCAGATCCAGACGTCCTGCATGAACCC
Organism: Nocardioides sp.; assembly: GCF_044226305.1. Lineage (GTDB taxonomy): Bacteria > Actinomycetota > Actinomycetes > Propionibacteriales > Nocardioidaceae > Nocardioides. Next base: position 85,733 of record NZ_JBGAHF010000001.1, read on the forward strand.
CTCGGCGAACATCGTCGTGAACTTCTGCGCGACGGCGAAGGAGGTCGCGTCGTCGAGCCCCTCGATCTTCTTGACCATCAGCCCGAACTGCAGCCGGAAGTCGTTCCGGGTCACCGGGTAGTGGCAGTTGACCAGGATGACCTCGATGTCGAGGCCGCGATAGCTCGTGGTCAGCGGGTTGATCATGTACGACGGCCCGTAGTACGCCGCCTCGGAGCGCAGCACGCTCTGCTCGGACGGGGCGGCCGTCCGCGTCATGTCCGGCCGGCTCTGCGAGTTCATGTACTGCGCGGCGACGTGGCCCTCGAAGACGTTGCGGAAGTAGGTCCCCGCCGTGGATGTAGAAGAAGTGCGCCATGTCGACGACGTTGTCGATGATCTCGCGACAGTGGGAGCCGGGGATGTCGATGACCTCCCACGTCATCGCGCTCCATTCCCCGTCGTCCATCTCGGGGAGCTCGGGGATCATCTGCTCCTCGATCGGCGGGTTGAGCTCGGTGTCGTGCCACACGAAGAGCTGGTGGTTGCGCTCCATCGCGTGCCAGGTGCGGGTCTGTGCACGCAGCGGGATCCGCTTGGCGTAGGGGATCTGCTGGCAGCGGCCGTCCCCGCCCCACCGCCAGTCGTGGAACGGGCAGGCGACCTCGTCGCCCTTGATGCTTCCCTGGCCGAGGTCGCCGCCGAGGTGGCGGCAGTAGCCGTCGATGACCTGGAGCCGGCCCTCCCGGTCGGCCCAGGCCACGAGCTTGGTCCCGAACGCCTCGACCGTGTGCGGCTTTCCGTCGCGGAACGTGTCAGCCATGCCGAGGCAGTGCCAACCGCGGGCGAACCGGGTCGGCGGCGTCCCGGGGTCGATCAGGCGCGAGCTCCGCCTCGGTGCCGGTGGCTGCTGCGTGGTGCTCATCAGGCGCTCCTTGCTCGAGACCGTGCCGCGCTCGGTCAGCCGGAGGTCTGTCCGCGGGCCGGGACGGCGGCGGACGCACCCTCCTCGGAGCAGGCGGGCGGGTGGGCCTGCGCCGAGGCTAGAACGTGTTCTCGTCCAGGTCCGAGGGCGGGAGGTCCGGTGTCGGGCGGCCAAAGGTCCCGGGACCGCCGGGCCCTCTGGCCGGTCGCCGCCGACCCCGCGATGCTGGACGGCGTGAGTCCCGTGACGTCCCGACGCGCCCTGCTGCGGGCCGGCCCGGCCGCCGCCGTGGTCGCGGCCGGCGCCGGCACGGCATCCGCCGCGCGCGCCCGCCGGGTCGTCGTGGTGGGGGCCGGCATGGCCGGGCTGGCCGCGGCCTCCTGGCTGCATCAGGCCGGCCACCAGGTGACCGTGCTCGAGGCCCGCGGCCGCACCGGCGGGCGCACCCACACCTCCACCGCGCTCGGCGTCCCGCTCGACCTCGGGGCGAGCTGGATCCACGGCTCGCGCGGCAACCCGTTCACCCCGATCGCCCGGCAGCACGGCTTCGCGACCGTGGCCACCGACTACGACGACGAGCTCATCGTCGGCGCCGACGGTCGGCCGATCACCCGCCGCCGCGAGACGCGGGTGTACGACGACCTCGCCCGCCTCTACCGGGCGATCGCCCACGCCCAGCGCCGTCGCCCCTCCGACGAGCCGCTGTCCCGGTTCGTCGACCGGTTCCTGGCGCAGCAGGGCTGGGGCGCGGCCCGCGCGCACGACCTGCGCTTCGCGGTCAACACCGAGATCGAGCACGAGTGGGCCGGCAGCCCCGCCGATCTGTCGCTGTGGTGGTTCGACGCCGACTCCGCGTTCCCCGGCCGGACCTGCTGCTCCGCGGCGGCTACGTGCAGATCGTCGACCTGCTCGCGGCCGGGCTCGACATCCGCCTGCGCGAGGTCGTGCGGGAGATCCGCCAGTCCGCGCAGGGCGTGCGGGTCCGGACCACCCGTTCGACGTACGACGCGGACGCCGCGGTCGTGACGCTCCCGCTCGGTGTCCTCCAGAAGGGCGACGTCCGCTTCACCCCCGCGCTCCCGGCCCGCAAGCAGCGAGCCGTCGACCGGATGGGCATGGGCCTGCTCGACAAGTGCTACCTACGCTTCCCTCGCGCCTTCTGGGGCGAGCGGTACCAGCTGTTCGGCCACATCGGCGCCCGGACCGGCCGGTGGCCGGAGTGGTACGACGTGCGGCGCGTCGTCGGGGAACCGGTGCTGCTCGGGTTCTCGGCGACCGACTTCGCCACGCACCTCGAGCGGCTCAGCGACCGCGAGGTGGTCGCCGACGCGATGTCGGTGCTGCGCACCGTCTTCGGCCGGTCGGTTCCGGACCCGACAGGGGTGATCGTCACCCGCTGGGGTCGGGACCGCTGGTCCTACGGGTCCCACTCCCACCTGCCGCCCGGCTCGTCACCCGCCGACCACGACGCGCTGGCGGCACCCGTCGGCCGGCGGCTGGCGTTCGCCGGCGAGGCCACGCACCGACGCTTCCCCGCGACCGCGCACGGCGCCTACCTGTCCGGGCTGCGGGCGGCTCGCGAGGTGGCCGGCTGGGGCTGAGCCCCGGCGTCAGGACCCCGCAGCGGCCGCGAGGCTCGCGACGGCGTCGCGGACCTGGGCGAGCCCCCACTCCAGGTCCGCGCGGTCGATCGTGAGCGGCGGCGAGATCCGGATGGTCGACCCGTGGGTGTCCTTGACGAGCACGCCGCGCCCGAGCAGCTCCTCGCACAGGTCCCGCCCGGTGCCGAGCGCCGGGTCGAGGTCGAGGCCGGCCCAGAGGCCGCGCACGCGCAGCCCCACCGCGCCGTGCCCGACCAGCGGCGCCAGCCCCTCGCGCAGCGGCGCCTCGAGCTCGCGCGCCCGCCGCTGCGGGTCGCCGGTCTCCAGCAGGCGGATCACGGCGCGGCCCACCGCCACAGCGAGCGGGTTGCCGCCGAAGGTGCTCCCGTGGCTCCCGGGGTCGAGGACCCCGAGCACGTCGTCGTCGGCGGCGACCGCCGACAGCGGCAGGATGCCACCGCCCAGGGCCTTCCCGAGGACGTAGACGTCCGGGACGACGCCCTCGAGGTCGCAGGCGAACGTCGCGCCCGTCCGCCCGAGGCCGGACTGCACCTCGTCGGCGACCATGAGGACCCGGCGCTGGGTGCAGATCCGGCGCACGTCGGCCAGGTAGCCGTCGGGCGGCAGGACCACGCCCGCCTCGCCCTGCACGGGCTCGACCAGGACGGCGACCGTGGTCTCGTCGATCGCGGCCTCCAGGGCAACCGCGTCGCCGTACTCCACGGCGCGGAAGCCGGGGGTGTACGGCCCGTAGTGCGTCCGGGCGACGGGGTCGCCGGAGAAGCTGATGATGCTGATCGTCCGGCCGTGGAAGTTGCCCCCCATGACGACCACCGTGGCCTGCTCGTCGAGCACGCCCTTGACCTCGTAGCCCCACCGGCGGGCCACCTTGAGCGCGGTCTCGACGGCCTCGGCGCCGGAGTTCATCGGGAGCACCATGCCCTTGCCGGTGAGGGCGGCGAGCTCGGCGCAGAACGGGCCGAGCAGGTCGTGGTGGAACGCGCGGCTGGTGAGCGTCAGCCGGTCCAGCTGCTCGTGCGCCGCCCGCACCAGCTCGGGATGGCGGTGCCCGAAGTTGAGCGCGGAGTAGGCCGCCAGGAAGTCGAGGTACCGGGTGCCCTCGTCGTCCCACACCCAGGCGCCCTCTCCGTGGGACACCATGACCGGGAGCGGGTGGTAGTTGTGCGCGCCGTGGACGTTCTCGAGGTCGACGGGCGAGGCGGTGACGGACATCGCGCTCACGGTAGCGCCCGGAGCGTGCCGGCGCTCAGCGTTCCTGGTCCGGGCCCTGGTCCGGACCCGGGTCCGACCGGTCCAGGCGGCGGAGCATCGCGTTGTAGGCGTCCAGGGCCGCGTCGTCGTCGTCGATCGTCCGGCCGGTCGACCGCGCCCCGGCATCGCCCCCGCTGCGACCGACCTGCTCGTCGAAGTTCTGGGTGCGCACGGACTCCAGCCAGGTGCCCAGGAACTGGTCGCGGCCGTGCCCGCTGAGCAGCGCGACGACCACGCCGACGGCCAGCACCATCATCAGCCCGTCACCGCCCACCCACATCAGCGAGCCCGCGGTGTCGAGGTCGTCCATCGGTGCGGCGGCCCACGACGGCCGCATCATCATGTACTCGGGGAACGGCACGGTGGTCGCCTGCATCAGGGCGAGCCCGACGAGCGTGTCCGGGATCATCGCCGCGACCAGGATGACGATCCGGAACAGGTACGGCGTGTGCCAGCGGATCGGCTCGTCCCCGATGGTGCCGACCAGCAGCATCCAGCCGGAGACGACGTACGCGACCTGCTCGGCCGGCATCAGCCAGGGGTGCACCATCATCCGGTCCATGAACGGCGTCAGGTGGGTGTAGAAGATCACCGACGAGTACACGAGCAGGCCGACCAGCGGGTGCGTGAGCAGGGCGACCGGGCCGTGCTGCACGACCCGGTCGAACCCGGGCTGCCAGCGCTCGCCGCCGGCCGCGCGCAGCACGGTCAGTGGCGAGCCGAGCACGAGCAGCGCCGGCACGACGGTGATCAGGCTCAGGTGCTCGACCATGTGCACCCAGAACAGCGCCATCGCGTAGCCGTCGATCGCCGAGCTCAGGCACCAGGCGAGCAGGAGCAGCCCCAGCAGGAACGACACCACCCGGACCGGGTGCACGGGCATCCCGCCCCGCCGACGGGCGCGCCCGAGGGCGACGAGGTAGCCGGTGCCGGCGGCCACGCAGAACAGCAGCCACCCGAGGTTCAGCTGCCAGGTGTGGAAGAAGGCGTCCCAGGTGAGCGGCGGGAGGCCGGGCGTCATGTCCATGCCCTCACCTCCCCGTCCCCACCCTGCCCTCGCACTCTAGGACGCCCGGGTCCCGAGGCGGACGCCAGGGTCAGCGGGAGCCGGACGGGTGGGAGACGGGCAGCACGAGGGTGAGGACCGCGCCCCGCCCGGGGCCGGGGCTGGCGGCGGTCAGCGTGCCGCCGTGGGCCTCGGCGAGGGAGCGCGCGATGGTCAGCCCGACCCCGGTCCCCTCCGACCCCGGTCCCCGCTGGAAGCGCTCGAAGACCGCCTCGGCGGCGTCCGGGTCGAACCCCTCCCCGGAGTCGGCGACCCGGACGAGTGCGCGGTCGCCGTCGCGTCGCAGCGAGACGGTGACCGCACCGCCGGCGTCGGTGTGCCGCAACGCGTTGTCGAGCAGCTGGTCCAGGACCTCGAGGACCCGGTCGGGGTCGACCCAGGTGGCCAGCGGGTCGGGCGCGTCCGAGGTGAGCGTGACACCGGCGGCGTCGTACCGGGCACGGTGCGTCGCCACCACGGTGGCGACCAGGGCGCCGAGGTCGGCGTCGCGGCGGTCGAGGCGGAACGCGTGCTCGTCGCTGCGCGAGACCGCGGGCAGGTCGTGGGTCAGCCGGGTGAGGCGGCCGGTCTGGTCGATGAGGGTCTGCAGGGTCGTGCGGTCGAGGGGCAGCACGCCGTCCACGAGCGCCTCCACGGTGGCCTCGAGCGTGGCGAGCGGCGTGCGGAGCTCGTGGGCGAGGTCGGTCATCAGGTCGAGCCGGCGCCGCTCGGCGGACTCCAGCCGGACGGCGAGCGCGTTGACCGACCGGGCCAGCTCGTCGAGCTCCGGGCCCATCGCCCGCGGCTGCACCCGCGTGCTGTAGTCGCCGTCGGCGAGCCGCCCTGCCGCGGCCGCCGCCGTCCCGACCGGCCGGCTGATCCGCCGGGCGACGACCACGGCCACGAGGGCCGCGACCGCCGACGCGGCGACGACCGCCGCGGCGACGGCCGTGAGCAGCGCAATCGTGAAGCCGCGGTCGATGTGCGATGCCACCGGCGAGTCCGCGGTCACGCCGACCGACTCCAGGTGGTGCCGGAACACCGGCGGCGCCACGAGCACCGCCACCAGCAGCGCCGTGGCGGCACCCGCGAGGATCACCAGGCCGATCGCGACGAAGAGCCGCGCGCCGAGGCCGGCCCGGCGCCAGGCCCGGCCGAGCACGGTCAGCCCTCCCCCATCTTGAAGCCGACCCCGCGGACGGTCACCACGTAGCGCGGCGACCGGGCGTCCTCGGCGAGCTTGGCGCGCAGGTGCGACACGTGGACGTCGGCGAGCCGCTCGTCCCCGACGTACCCGGGTCCCCAGACCGACTCGACGAGCTGGCGCCGGGTGTGCACGTGCCGGGGCCGGGCGGAGAGCGTGTCGAGGATGTCGAACTCGGTGCGGGTGAGGTCCACCCGCTCCCCTCCCAGGGTCACCTCGCGACCCTCGACGTCGATCCGCAGGTCGCCGAAGACCCGCACGGGGGCGTCGGCCGGGTCGCCCGCGACCCGGGGTCGCCGCAGCAGCGTGCGGATCCGGGCGACCAGGACCCGAGGGCTGAACGGCTTGGTGAGGTAGTCGTCGGCGCCCACCGACAGGCCGATCAGGGTGTCGACCTCCTCGGCGCGAGCGGTCAGCATCACGACGTACGCGTCGGTGAAGGTCCGCAGCCGACGGCAGACCTCGATCCCGTCCAGGTCGGGCAGCATCAGGTCGAGCACGACCACGTCGGGCCGACGCGTGCGCGCCAGGTCGAGGGCCCCCGTCCCGTCGGCGGCCTCGAGGACGGCGAACCCCTCCTGCGTCAGGTACGCCGCGACCACCCGGCGGATCGCCGGCTCGTCGTCGACGACGAGGGCCAGCACGGCGCCGGCGGTCGCGGCGCCCCGGGGCTCGTCCGGCCCGGGGCCGGTCACCGGTGCTCGGCCGCGTCGCTCAGGTGACCCCAGACGGAGCCGGTGTCCTCGTCGACCATGACCACGCCCACCAGTGTGCCGTCCCGGACCACCAGGAACCGGTAACCCATCGGCATCGGCACCCCGTCCTCCAGCTGGGCGCCGGCCAGGTGGTCGTCGACCCAGGCCTGCGCGTCGGCGCGCGCCTGGTCAGGTGTCGTCGCGTCGGTCGAGCCGCTGTCGTCGTCCCAGCGGTCCCCCATCATCGACCGCCCACCCATCATGGCGTCGTCGTCCCCCCGCGGGTGCACGGCCCAGCCGGTCGGCTCCGGGTGGTGGTCGGACACCCCGACCGCCGCCGCGATCCCGACCGAGGCGACGAGGGCGAGGACCGCCGCCACCAGGGCGACCACGTACGGCGCACGAGTCCTGGTCATGACGGCCGCCTCATCTCGGCCAGCGCCGATCGCCGCGAGCGGTAGGTCTGCTCGTCGATCTCCCCCAGGGCGAACATCCGGTCGAGGATCTCCTCCGGCGACTCCTGCCGGCCTGCGGCCGGCGGCGCGGCCGGGGTGCCGCTGCCGCCCGGCAGCAGCTTGAGGACGAGGAAGATGATCAGCGCGATCAGCGCGATCCAGAACACCACCATGAACAGCCACATCCCCGGCCCGAAGCCGGAGTGGCCGTCGTACCAGCCCATCATCGCTCTCTCCCCTGTTCCCGGCCGCCCTCAGCGGCGACGGGAACAGCATGCGCAGGCGCCTCGTGAGGCCCTGTCACCGAAGGGTGAAGATTCTGTTGAGACGACCGCGGAGCACGCGGCGCTGCGTGGACGCACCCGGCCCGCGGGGTCAGGCGTGCTCGTGACGGACGGCGACCACGGGGACGTCGAAGTGGGCGAGCCGGTGCTCGAGATCCTGGTGGAGGAGCGACGACAGGCGGTGCGTGGGCACGTCGACCATGATCTCGTCGACCGGCTCGCTGAACAGCGTCTCCTCGATCGCGTCCATGGGGTCGTGGCGGACCGAGACCGACCCGATCACCGGCGCGCCGGCAGCGTCCTCGAGGGCCGGCAGGGCCGCCCGCAGGACCTCCTCTGCCCGCAGTGCCTTGTCGCGGCGGTCCGGGTGCAGGAGGTGCACCTCTGCCTCCGCCGGGTTCAGCACGACCAGCCGGAATTGGGCGTCGTGGGTCTCGGCGCGGCGGCGGATCGCGTCGGTCAGGGTGGCGCTGGGCTCGGCGGCGTCGGTCACCACGAGGACGCGGTGGACGCCGGTGCCGGACGTGGTGCTCACCGGGACTCCTCCGATCCGATCGCGTCGCGGTCGTGCTCGGCGTCCGCGACCCGGACCCGCTCGGTTCGGTCGGCGTCGGTGACGGTGAGGTAGACGACCACGGCCAGGATCGTGCCCAGGAACAGCACGCTGGTGCCGAGGGTGCCCAGACCGAGGCCGCCCTCGTCGCGCGAGGAGGCCAGGTAGTCCCCGATGTTCGCCCCGAGCGGCCGGGTCAGGATGTAGGCCAGCCAGAAGGACAGCACCGGACCCATCCCGAGCCTCCAGGCGACGACCACGGCCAGGAGGAGGGCGGCCGGCAGCAGCACCGACCTCCCCGGGGGCCAACCGGTCAGCTCCAGCGTCCAGTCGCCGGCGGCGGTGCCGAGCGCGAACGTCACCAGGACCGTCAGCCAGTACCAGGCCTCACGCTGCGTGGTGACGATCGTGTGGATCGAGAGCGTGCGCTCCCGGGCGTACCAGAGCGAGAAGACGACCGCGAGCAGCACCGCGAAGACCGTGGTGCTGATCCACAGCGGCACGCCCCGGGCGTCGGTGAGGTTGTCGGTGAGCAGGGTGCCGACCACGCTGATCAGGACGACGCTGAGCCAGTAGGCGCTCGGCACGTAGCGTCGCAGCCAGAACTGCCCCGCCAGGGCGATGGCCAGCCCGGCACCGAAGAGCAGCGTGGTGTTCCGCAGGCCGAAGCCCAGGGTCTCGTTGACGTAGTCGGCGAAGCTCTCCCCCACGGTCGTGCAGAGGATCTTGATGACCCAGAAGTAGATGGTCACCTCGGGGACCTTGTTGAGCATCACCCGGGCACGGCTCGGTGTCGCAGTCGTCATGCGGACCACCCTGCGGGTTCCGATCTGCCATCAACCTGACCGGCGGGCCGGCCCGATGGTCACGCCGGGGCCGGAGCGCCCGAGGCCGTCTCCGGGTCGCGGGGGCCCGGGAGGACGTTGCTCACCACGAACGCCACGACCACGGCCGCGATCACCGGCGGGGTGACGGCGACGCCGTCGGCCCCGAGGAGGACGACGGCCAGCAGGGTCGACGTCAGCGGCAGCCGCAGCATGGTCGTGCACATGGCACCGATCCCGACCGCGATCGCGGAGGCGAGATCGAGGCCCGGGAGTCCGGACGCCGCGATGCCGAGCGCGCCGCCGATCAGGATGGCTGGGAAGACCGGGCCGCCGCGGAAGGCGCTCAGCGAGAGCGAGTAGGCCAGGCCCTTGCAGACCGCGAGCAGGAGCAGGGTCGCCACGGAGTAGTCGGCGGCGTGCGCGACCAGCTCCGGGAGCGCCGCCTCGCCGGAGAACAGGACCTGGGTGAAGCTGCGGTCGGAGATCAGCTGGTAGGTCATCGCGACCAGCCCGACGAGCAGCCCCAGCCCGGCAGTGACCGGGATCCGGCTCCGGTGCACCACCGGCCGCAGCCCGAGCGCCAGCCAGCGGATCCCCCAGCCGATCGGCGCCGCCGCCGCACCGAGCACCAGCGCCCACAGCATCGTCGTGACGGTCGGGTTGGTGGCGGGCGGCACCGACGTGAGCGCCAGGGAGAAGGTGCCGAGGCCGGTCCAGCTGTTGAGGCCGATGAAGACCAGGGCCCCGATCCCGGAGGACAGCAGGCCCGGCAGCGCGACCAGGCTGAGCGTGATGCCCCCGATCCCGGCCGCCTCCATGATGAGGAACGCGCCGAGCAGCGGCGAGCCCAGCAGCGTGCTCACCGCGGCGAAGGCGCCGGCCGAGGCCATGATCGTCAACGCCATCGGCGGTGCGTCCTTCCGGACCAGGCGCACGGTCAACGCCGCCAGACCACCGCCGATCGCGATCAGCGGACCCTCCGGACCGAGCACCGCGCCCAGGCTGAGGGTGGCCAGGGCGGCGAGCACGATCCCCGGCAGGTCCCGGTCGACCGGCGGTCCGCCGCCGAGCGCGAACCCGAGTGCCGGGGAGTGCCCCCCGGTCCCGGGCAGGTAGCGGATGACGGACGCGACCAGGACCCCGCACAGCACCAGCCAGGGCACCGGCCACCAGGCCGGCGTCGTCCCCGTGAAGATGCTCCCGGGCAGGTCCTCGAAGATCGCCTCCTGCAGCTCGGAGGTGAGGGCGAGGAACCCGTACGCCGCGATCGAGATCGGGACGCCCAGCAGCGCGGCCAGCACGAGCGCCGAGAGGTAGGCCCGGGAGCGGAGGACCGCCACGTGGTCGATCGCGGCCGGTGACGCGGGCCCGGCGGCCTGGGGTTCCGACATGCAGGTGCCTCTCGTCGGGCGGGAGCGACGTTCACGATCCAAGCACCGGCCGGCCGCCGAAGCGCCACCCCCTTCGGGTGACCGGGACCGGCGGACCGCCCTCGGAGGGCCTCGTCGGACCAGACGGCCCGGGACCAATGGCGACCTCCCGCCGGGGACTACGGCCCTGAACCCGGCGTCCCGTGTCACTGCACGCTGGCGGTGACGGCAACCCGAGGAGGGTGTGATGGCACAGGCTCAGTCGCGAGGTCACTCGCGGGCCGGCAACGTCGACGTCGACGGCCACCCCGCCCTGCTCGAGAACCGGCACCCCCTGGCGATGGTCTACGGCGGCGGCGGCGTCGTCGGGATCGCCTACACCACCGGGGTCGCGGCCGGCCTGGCCAGCTCGGGCATCCCGGTGGCTGGAGCGCCCGCGCTCGGCACCTCGGCCGGGTCCTGGACTGCCTCGGCGCTGGCGCTCGGGATGTCGTACGACGACCTCGCGGAGCTGCCGGTGCCCTCGGTGCCCGCGGTCCGCAGCGGCGTGCTCGCCGACATCGCCCGCATGGTCTTCGGCGAGTCGAGCCACCCCCTGGTGTCGGTCTCGGCCGTGACCGTCCGCGGCCGGCGCCGGCACATCCTCGACGGCGGCGCCTACCCGTTGGCGGACCTGGTGGCCGCCTCCTCCGCCGTTCCCGGGCTGCTGCCGCCGCACCGCATCGATGGGCGCCTCTACGTCGACGGCGGGATGTGGTCGGCGACGTCGGTCGACGCCGCCGAGGACGCCGACCGGGTCATCGTGGTGGCACCGCTCGCGGGCCGGGTGATGGGTCCGATGGGTCGGATCGCCGGCGCCCTGCTGGACCGGGAGCTCGACCGCTGGCAGCAGCGCCACCCGGAGGCGGACATCCACATGGTCCGCCCGAACCGGGAGATGGCGCGGATCGTCGGCGTCCGGCCCCTGGCCCTCTTCGACGCCGACCGGGCCCGGACCATCTACCCGCTGGCCTACGAGCAGGGCGTCCGGTGGGGCGAGCACATCCAGTCCGACACGGTGCCCGCGCGCAGGACGGCCGGCTGAGCCGAGCCGCCCTGCGGGACACCAGCCGGCGTCAGCCGTCCTGGGCCGGCTCGAGCACCGGCTCGAGGCCCGGCTGCGGCTGCCAGGTCGGGTGGTCCACGCCGTATTCCCGGTGGCCGTCCATCTGCGGCAGCAGCCGATCGAGCCAGGCGGGGAGCCACCAGTTGAGGCGGCCGAGCAGCTTCATGGTGGCCGGGACGAGCACCAGCCGCACGACGGTCGCGTCGACGACGATGGCGGTGGCCAGCCCCAGCCCGAGCATCTTGACGACCGGGTCGTTGCCGGCGACGAACCCGGCGAAGACGGCGACCATGATGGCGGCGCCCGCGGAGATGGTGCGGGCCGTGACGCCGACGCCGTGGACGATGGCGTGGTCGTTGTCACCGGTGCGCAGGTACTCCTCGCGGATCCGCGACAGCAGGAAGACCTCGTAGTCCATGGACAGGCCGAACAGGATGGCGAACATGAACAGCGGGATGAAGGAGATGATCGGCACGGTCGCGTGCAGACCGATCAGGTCCTTGGCCCAGCCCCACTGGAAGACCATCACCAGGACGCCGTACGCCGCGCCGACGCTGAGAAGGTTCAGCACTGCGGCCTTGGCCGGCACCGCGATCGAGCGGAACACGACGACCAGGAGCAGGAACGACAGCAGCACGACGGCGACCAGGAAGACCGGGAGCCGGTCCTGCACCCGGCTGCTCATGTCGGTCATCGTGGCGGTGTAGCCGCCCACGTGCGCCGTGGCCGGGCTGCCGTCCAGGGCGGCGGGCAGGACGTCGGAGCGCAGCCGCTGCAGGGTCTCCTGCGTCTGCTCGTCCTGCGGGGTGGAGGTGGCCTGCGCGGTGACGATGCCCAGGTCGGGCTCGCTGCTGACCACCGAGGCCGTGGCGATGCCCGGGTCCTCGGCCACCGCGGCGGCGACCCGCTGGGGTGCGCTGCGGTCACCGGCGGGGTCGACGGCGATGACGAGGGGGCTGATGGCACCGGGCCCGAACCCGTCGGCGATCAGGTCGTACGCGCGCCGCTCGGTGCGCTCCTGGGGGTAGTTGCCCTCGTCGGGCATGCCCAGGCGCAGCGCCATCACGGGCGCGGCCAGCGCGAGCAGCAGCGCGGTGCCGGTGACGAGGTAGACGACGGGGTGCCGGGTGACGTGGGCGCCCCACCGGGTCCAGCGCTGCGTGGCGCCCGACGTACGACGGGCCCGCCTCCGCGTGATCCGCTGACCGGCCAGGCCTAGCAGCGCGGGCAGCAGGGTCAGGGCGGCGAGGACCATCACGAGCACGACCAGGGACATGCCCACGCCACCGGCGGCCACGAACGGGAGCCCGGCGAAGGTCAGGCCGAGGATGGCGACGACGACGGTGCCGCCGGCGAAGAGGATGGCCTGGCCCGAGGTCGCGAGCGAGCGGCCGACGGACTCGGGGACCGAGAGCCCGCGGGCGAGGAACTCCCGGTGGCGGGTCACCAGGAACAGCGCGTAGTCGATGCCGGCGCCCAGCCCGACCATCGAGGCCATGACCGGCGCCCAGACGGGGATGTCGACCCAGTAGGCCACCAGGGAGAGCGCGCTCGTGCCCACGAGCAGGCCGAAGAGCCCGATGACGACCGGCAGGCCGGCCGCGACCAGCGAGCCGAACGCGAGGAGCAGGATCACGAGGGCGGCGAGGATGCCGGCGGCCTCGTAGAGGCTCATCGGCGCCTCGGCGAAGGTGTAGTAGAGGTCGCCGCCAGCCTCGAGGCGCAGGTCGGAGCCCGCCTGCGCCCGGGCAAGGGCCTCGGTGAGCGCGGCGAGCGCGGACTTGTCGGTCTTCTCGATCACCGGGTACTGCAGCCGGACGATGGCGACCCGGCCGTCGGGCGACACCATCTGCGCGGCCACCGCGGCCTGCGGGTCCCGCTCCAGCGCGCCGGCCGGATCGGTCGCGCCGAGCTGGTCCTCCAGGCCGCGCAGCTGCTGCTCCACCGCGGCGAGGTCACGCCGCGCCTGGGGGGAGCCGAGGAAGGTCTCGCCCTCGCTGCGCGGGGTCGCCACGACGTACGCCGTGAGCCCGCCCGTCCCCGTGTCGGCGCGCGAGAGCAGCTCGGCGGCCGCCGCGGAGTCGGTGCCGGGCGCCTCCATGGTGTTGTCGAGGGCGTGCCCGGCCGTGCTCGCCAGGCCCGCCACGGTGACGGCGAGGACCACCCAGATCCCCACGGTCGTCCACGCGTGACCGGCCGCCCAGCGACCCCAGCGGTACAGGATGTGTGACATGGCAGCCTCCTCGGCTCGGACTGCTGCGGGCTCCGTGCCCGGCTGTCTCCACCGTCGCGCGAGGAGGGGGTCGGACGGATCGGCGTGGAGGCCGGTGTCGGTCATCCTTCCGGCCGAGCCGGGGCTCGTTCTCCAGGCGGGTCCGCCGAGGCGTCCGGATCCCTAGGCTGGGTCCGTGGTCACCGACCGGCGCTCCCTCTGGCGCGAGCCGCGGCCTGTCGACGCCCCACCCGTCGGGCGCCTGGACTGGCTGCTCGTCGCCGGGTTCGAGGTCGCTGCGCTCGTCGAGGCCGTCGCCCGGCCGGACGTGACCTGGCGACCGCTCGTCACGCTGCTCACGGTCGCCATGGTGCCGGCCCTGCTCTGGCGGCGCAGCCGCCCCCTGGTCGCCGCCCTCATCGGGTTCGGGGCCGCCGGGCTCCTCTCGGTCCTCCAGCTGGCCGCGGACACCGGGGAGCTCGGCCTCTACTCGATGATGGCCGTCGTCATCCTGCTGTACTCCCTGGTGCGGTGGGGCTCGGGACGGGAGGTCGTCCTGGGGATGGCGTTCGTCGCGGTCGTCGTCGCGATCGGGATGTACGTCTCGTCCACCGGCTGGGCCGATGTCTTCGGCGGCACCGTCTTCCTGCTGCTCTTCGTCGCCCTCGGCGCGGTCTTCCGCTACCGGGCGGACGTCTGGCGCCGGGAGCAGCTCGAGATCCGCAACCAGGAGCGGGTGGCGATCGCGCGCGAGCTGCACGACACCGTGGCCCACCACGTCTCGGCGATCGCGGTCCAGGCGCAGGCCGGTGGCGTGGTCGCCGGGGCCCGGCCCGAGAAGGCGGCCGAGGTGCTCGCTGCGATCGAGTCGGAGGCATCGCTCACCCTGGCCGAGATGCGCGCGATGGTCCGCGTCCTGCGGGAGGACGAGTCGGCCGCCTACGCCCCGCAGCTGGGAGTCGCGGACCTGCCCGCGCTGGCGCGGACCGACGCGACGCCGACCGTCGAGGTGACGCTGACCGGTCCGGTCGCCGGACTGGCGCCTTCGGTGGACGCCGCGGTCTACCGGCTCGCCCAGGAGGCCCTGACCAACGCCGTACGGCATGCGCCGGGCGTGACTCGGGTCGCGATCGAGGTGTGCCGGGAGGCCGACGGCGTGCGGCTGCGGGTCGTCGACGACGGACGGAGCACAGCGGGGTCCGTTCCCGATGCCGGGTTCGGCCTGCAGGGCATGGCCGAGCGCGCCCAGCTCCTCGGTGGATCGTTCTCCGCGGGCCCGCGCCCCGGCGGCGGCTGGGTGGTCGAGGCCGTGCTGCCGGTGGGGCCGTCCGCATGAGCATCCGCGTGGTCGTGGCCGACGACCAGGACCTGGTCCGGACCGGGCTGGTGATGATCCTCGACGCGCAACCCGACCTCCAGGTCGTGGGCGAGGCGTCGGACGGGCTCGCGGCGCTCGACGTGGCGACCCGGCTGCGGCCCGACGTCCTCCTCGTCGACATCCGGATGCCCGGGCTCGACGGGGTCGAGGTGACGCGGCGCCTGGCCGGACCGGGCGTGGCCGACCCGATGGCGGTCGTCGTCATCACCACCTTCGACCTCGACGAGTACGTCCTCGGCGCCCTGCGCGCCGGCGCCCGCGGCTTCCTGCTCAAGGACGCCGGGCCGGACCTCCTCGTGCAGGCCATCCACGCCGCGGCCGACGGCGACGCCCTGATCGCCCCCAACGTCACGCGTCGGCTGCTGACGACGTTCGCCGACCAGGCGCCGCCGGTCCCCGTCCAGCCCGTCGACCCGCTCACCGACCGCGAGGAGCAGGTGCTGGCGCTCGTGGCGCGCGGCCGGACGAATGCCGAGATCGCCGCCGAGCTCTTCATCGGCCTGAGCACCGTGAAGACCCACGTCGCCTCGTTGCTGACCAAGCTCGGTGCCCGCAACCGCGTCGAGATCGCGATGTGGGCCTACGACACGAAGCGGGTGTGACCGCGGCTCGATCAGCCCGGGTCGGTCCGCCCGGTGCCGCGGGACGGCTGCCCGTGACCGAGGCGGACCCGGCCGGCAGGTTCCGGGATCGTCCGGAGGCACGGTCCCGGCCTCGTCCTTTCGGCTGATCCAGGACCGGCCGTCGGACCGAGGCGCGCACGCCGCGGTGCGGCGAGGGTTGAGCCCGTGCTCACCGCTGAGTCGTTCACCCGAAGTCACGCCGGCTCCACCGTCGGCGACGTCACCTCCACCGCCCCGCCCGGATGCCGTGGGAGCGAGGAGTGATGATGCCAGGCACCAGGTCGCCGTCCGTGCGCTCCGACTTCCCGGGACGCGCTGTCGCGGGGCTCACCGCCCTGAGCGCAGCTCTCCTGGGAGCGCTCGTCCTGGCACCCGCCCGGCTTGCCGCCCGAGGCGACAGCGACCTGGCCGACCGGCGAGTGCTCGTCGAGGACCTCCAGCACGCGTTCGTCGCCTACTGGCGGTCGGGGACGAGCGAGTACCCGCCGGACCTGGCGCGCGTGGTCGACTACTGGACGCGCTACAGCGTGATCGAGACGGTCATCACCGCGGCCCTGCTCGTCACCCTCGTCGTCCTCGGCCTCGTCCTCTGCCGAGCGTCCTCCCGGGGTGACGTCTCTGCCCCGGTCACGAGACGGGCCGTCGCTGCCGCTGGCGCCGTCGTCTGGGGATGCGCGCTGATCGCGGTCTGGAACCTGACGGCCAGCATCCAGGGCGCCGCCGCTCCGTTCGGCGCCCTCCTGCCGCTGCTCGGCGAGGGCAACCCGAACGGAGCTCTCTCCGCAACGCTCGCGCAGGCACGGCAGGAGCTGGACCGACCCACGTCCACGGGTGCACCACCTCGACCACCCCTGGACGCGATGGTCGACGACTACGCCCGGTTCCACGTGGTCCACGCGGTGGTGGCCGCGCCCACGGCCCTCTGCTTCCTGGTGGTGGCTGTCGTGCTGTGGAGGCGGATGACCGGCGCGGGGCGCGACAGACGTGGCACGCGAACGGTGCGGTCGGTCGCGGCCCTGTGCGTGCTGCTCTCCATCGCGTTCGGTGTCATCTGCGCTGCGAACGTGGCGACCGCCGCGGACCCCGAGCCGGGACTCCTCGGGTTCCTCGAGGGCGGCTGGTGACCGTGCCGGACCGCCACCCGACGAACTCGCACCGACTCGCCCGTCCCGACCTCTCGACCACGACCAAGGAGCAAGACCGTTGAGATCACCGCAGAACGGCGCCGAGGCGCCGAAGTCCCAGCACCTGCCCGAGAGCGCGGCGACACCGACCGAGCCCACCCCGGACCGAGCGCTCCGCGAACGAGTCGTGGGTGCGACGGCGATCGCGCTGGCGGCGTCGTTGGTGGTCCAGAACGCGATCCTCGTCTGGGTCGGAGCGCCCGGCTACGGGGACCCGATCGAGGAGGTGCTGGCCTTCCACGCGGAGAACCGGGACGCGGTCGCGATCGCGGTCGGCTCGGAGGCGCTGAACGTGCCGCTGCTGCTCGGGTTCCTGACCGGCCTCCACGGGCTCGTCGAGCGTCGCGGGAGTGCGGGAGCCGACTGGTCGCGCCTCGCGATCGCCGCGGGCGCGACCCTGTCGGCGGTCTTCGCGCTCTACGCCGTGCTCTGGAACGGCGTCGTGCTGTCCGCCAGCGAGCTCAGCGAGCCGAGCCCGGTGTTCGAGCTCCTCTGGCAGATGCATGCCGCAGCCTTCGCGCTAGCACTGCCGGCGCTCGGCACCACCCTGGTCGGCGCTGCGCTGGCGACGCACGCGAGCGGGCTGACGCCGCCGTGGCAGCGCCTGCTCGGCATCGCCGGAGGAAGCGTGCTCGTCGCCGCCGGGACGGCGAACCTCGCGATCGCGGACGGCTCGGCACTCCTGTTCGTGGGCATGCCCGGCTACGTCGCCTGGCTGGTGTGGCTGGTGGCGACCGGCGTCCGGCTGGCGCGCTCCCACAGCCGACCGTCCTGAGGGGTGCGAGCGACCGCAGTCACCGCGTCACGAGGGCGGCGCGCAGCGACTCGAGTGCCGACGGGACGATCGAGTACCAGATGTTGCGTCCACGCTTCTCGGACGTCACCAACCCGGCCTTCGAGAGCACCTTCAGGTGGTGGCTCACCGTCCCCTGGGAGCGACCGACCGGCTCGGTCAGGTCGCAGACGCAGACCGCCCCGGCGTTCGCGAGCAGGGAGACCAGCCGCAGCCGCACGGGATCGCCGAGCGCCGCGAACCTCTCGGAGAGCACCTCGGCATCCGCCTCCGCCAACGGTTCGAGCGCCAACGGCGCGCAGCACTCGACGCCCGTGACCTGGACCAGCGGCAGTTCCTTGACCCCCACGACGCCTCCTCGTGCGACGACAGCTCAGCCATGGTGACAAATCCATTGACTTTCATCAATGCTTCGCTACTGTTCGTGTCACCGAATCAATCGACATCCATCGATGCATTAGAGGAGGATCCATGTCCCGCATCCAGCTCGCCCTCAACGTCGACGACATCGACGCCGCCGTCGACTTCTACTCCACCCTGTTCGACACCGCGCCGACCAAGCGCCGGCCCGGCTACGCGAACTTCGCCGTCGAGAACCCGCCGGTGAAGCTGGTGCTGTTCGAGAACCCGGACGCGACCGGCACCCTGAACCACGTCGGGGTCGAGCGGTCGTCGATGGAGGAGGTGCAGGCCGAGGCCGACCGACTCGAGGCCGCGGGCCTCACCCTCGATGTCGAGGGGGACGTCGTGTGTTGCTACGCCCGTCAGGACAAGCACTGGGTCACCGGGCCCGACGGACAGCGCTGGGAGAACTACGTCGTCCTCGCGGACGCCCAGCCCGAGCTCGAGGGCAGGACGTCCTCCGACCTCGCGCAGCTCGACAGCGGCGAAGCCGCCGGGTCCGCCGGATGCTGCACTCGCCCGGCCGACGGGACCGTCGACGCCGCGACCGCCGGCGCACCCGCCGTCCCGGTACCCGCCACGGCGGGATCCGGCTGCTGCTGAGCCGGGCGTGGCCCGCGCAGCACGCCGCCTCCGCGCTCTGGTGACCGCCCACCACGCGCACGGGACGACGGCTGGACGGAGCCCGTTGCGCGACTCCCGGAACCGCCTCCGGGCCGGGAGCACGTCGTCATCGTCGGCGGCCGGCGCGGACCCGCCGTGCCACGGCAGCACCGGTGCCGGTGCGGCGGATCCCGTGCGACCCACGCTCGGACCGACCGCATCGCTGGACCGGGTCGACGCGGGACGTCATACGTGCTGGCGGTTCCGACGCCCGGAACGGATGACGTCCCGCGGAAGGTCATGCGTTCCGGTCGTCCCGGCCGCCATCTCGTATGACGTCCCCGGCTCCGCACCGACGCGCCAGTGGCGCTCGCACCCGGGTGCACAGAAAGAAGCGGCCCTCACCATCTCTGGCGAGGGCCGCTTCCACTTGGTAGCGGGGGCAGGATTTGAACCTGCGACCTCTGGGTTATGAGCCCAGCGAGCTACCGAGCTGCTCCACCCCGCGTCGGTGAACCCCACGTTAGTGGATCGTGGCGGGCATCCCAAATCGGACCGACGTGGGGCCGGTCACCCCGAGGGCGAGCTGCTCGACCCGTCCGACGGCGACGCGCTCGGGGAGCCCGACGCCGAGTCCGACGGCGAGGCGGACGGTGACTCCGAGGCCGACCCGGACCCGCCGCCCTTCTGCTCCTCGGGGAGCTGGCTGGCGAGGTCGAAGGCCTGCTTCACCAGCGCCTTGCCCTGCTCCATCAGACGCGCCCAGGTGACGCTGTCCCCCTCGGCCTGGGCCTGGTCGGCTCGGTCGAACTTCGCCTGGGCCTGGTCGAGCAGGGTGCGGATCTGGTTGACGAGCGACCCGGTCGGCTTGCCGTCCCCGCCGTTGTCGCCGCCGTTGTCCCCACCGTTGTCCCCGCCGTTGGTCGTCGGCAGCGACTGGTCGAGGGCGTCGGCGAGCGCCGCCGGCAGGGAGGTCCCGATGCCGACCTCTCCGTTGTAGGACACCAGCACGTAGGCCAGGCTCGGATAGCTGACCGACGACGCCGCGCGCACGGCGTACACCGGCTCGACGTACATGAAGCCGTCCTTGACCGGCAGCGTGAGCAGGTTGCCGTAGATCACCTGCCCACCGCTGCGGTTGAACGTCGCCAGCTGGTCGGCCACGTCGGCGTCGGAGTTGAAGTCGTTGGCGACCTGCCCGGGACCCTTCGTGCTCTGGTCGTCGAGCTCGAGGACCTGGATCTTGCCGTAGTCCGGGGAGTTCGCGTCCGACGTCACCGTCATGAACGCCGCCAGGTTGCTCTTCTTGTACGGCACGAACGTCGAGGTGAGCGAGAACGCCTGCTGCTGGAGGGCGGCATCGGCGCCGACCGGCTGGTCGACGAACAGGCGGTACGGCGGCTGCAGGCTGCCGCCGGAGTTCGGGTCGACCGGGACCTCCCAGCGGTTGTTGCCCTGGTAGAAGTCGCTCGGCTGCACGTGGTACCGCGCGTACTGGTAGCGCTGCACCTTGAACAGGTCCTCGGGATAGCGCAGGTGGTCGGTCACCGCCTCCGGGATGTCCGACTTGGGCAGCACGGTGCCCGGGAAGACCTTCTCCCAGGTCTGCAGGATCGGGTCGTCCTCGTCCCACTCGTACAGGCGGACGGTCCCGTCGTAGGCGTCCACGGTGGCCTTGACGGCGTTGCGCATGTAGTTGATCTCGTCGGTCGGCACCGTGCGCAGCGCGTCGCTGGTCTGCAGCGAGTCGTTGGTCATGGTGTCGAAGGACTCGCGCTCCGAGCCCGGGTAGCGGTCCGTGGTCGTGTAGCCGTCGAGGACCCAGAGGATCCGGCCGTCGGCCACCACCGGGTAGGCGTCCCCGTCGACCGTCAGCCACGGGGCGAACTTCTCGACGCGCGTGTGCGGGTCGCGGTTGTACAGGATCTGGCTGCTGTCGTTCACGCGCCCGGAGAGCAGGAAGTTCGGCTCACCGAACTTCACCGCGTACATCAGCTGCCGGAACGTGCTGCCGATGGCGACGCCACCGGTGCCGTCGTACGTCGTCGTCGTGTCGTTGTCGGAGTCGGACTCGCCAGAGGCGTCGGTCGTCGGGAGGCTCAGCTCGACCGGCTTCGCGCCCGACTGGGTGCCGACGATGGAGTAGTCGGGGCTCTTCTCGCCGAAGTACACCCGCGGCTCGAAGCCACCGGTGGCCGTCGCGAGGGCGTCCTGGCCCGCGCCACGGCCCTGCGCCCACTGCGTCTTGTCGTCCGAGGTGCTCGCGGGCACCTGGTCGCCGGTCGAGCGCTGGTTGCCGTAGGCCGCGATGATCCCCGACCCGTGGGTGTAGACGGTGTGCAGGTTGGACCAGTTGCGGTCCCCGTCGGGGATGCCGGACTGGTCGAGCTCGCGCACGCCGAGCACCAGGGCGCGGTCGATGCCCTCGATGTCGTAGTGGTCGACGTCGAGGACGTCCGCCACGGAGTAGTAGGCACGCCCCTGCTGGACCTGCTCGAAGGTCGGGCTGACCAGCTTCGGGTCGACGAGCGGGACGGAGGCGGTCGCGCCGTCGAGGGTGCGGAGGTCGGCGTCGGTGATGGTGCCGTCGACGACCTTCGTCGTGTCGACGTCCCCGATGTCGTACGCCGCGCGCGTGGCCTCGATGTTGGCCGTGATGTAGCGCTGCTCCTTGTCGGCCTCCGACGGCTTGACCTGGAACTGCTGGACGATGCCGGGCCAGATCAGGCCCAGCAGGATCGCGGACACCGCGAGCAGCGCGAGGCCGACCGAGGGCAGCAGCCAGGTGCGGCGCCAGACGTTGACGAAGAAGAGGATCGCGCAGATGACCGAGATGCCGAGCAGGATGTTCTTCGCGGGCAGCACGGCGTGGTCGCCGGTGTAGCTCATGCCGGTGATCAGCGACCCGCTCTTGTTCACCAGGTCGAAGCGGTCCAGCCAGTAGTCGGCGGCCTTGGCCAGGACGAACAGCCCCAGCAGCAGCGAGAGCTGCGCCTGGGCCGCGCCGGAGAACCGGTCACGCGGCGTCTGCAGCCGGATCCCGCCGTACAGGTAGTGGGTGACGGCGGCCGCGATGATCGCGATCACCAGCGCCGCCATCGTGAAGTCGACCAGGTAGTGCAGCCACGGCAGGTCGAAGACGTAGAACCCGATGTCCTTGTGGAACCAGGTGTCCTCCTGGCCGAAGGGGACGCCGTTGCGCCACATCAGGTAGTTACGCCACTCCCCGATCGCCGAGCTGCCGGCGAACGCACCGAGGACGACCGAGACCCCCACCAGCAGCCAGGTGCGGATCGGGGTGACCGCGTCGCGGTAGCGGTCCAGGCCGTTCTGCTCGGGCGACCCCGGCCGGAAGAACGGGCGGAACCGGTAGGCGAGGTAGATGTTCAGCCCGACCACCAGCGCCATCAGGGCGCCGAAGACGAGGAACAGCAGGGTTTTGGTCCAGAACAGGGTGCTGAAGACCTCGGAGTAGCCGCCGGCCTGGTACCAGAGCCGGTCGGTGTAGAGACCGGCGAACGTGCTCAGCCCGAGGAACAGGAGCACGAGGACCACGGCGGTGACGATCAGCGCTCGGGAGCGGCGGGAGCCGGAGCGCGGCGGCGGCCCGGCGGGCTGCGCCTCCTCGTCGAACAGCTCGCTCATGCGGGGTTCACTCCTCGTTCTCGTCTTCCAGCGTGGCACCGAGCAGGTGGAGCAGCCCGGGCACGAGATCGGCGCCGCCGACCACGGACTGGTCGTCGTCGTGGGCGCGCAGTCGCAGCGCACAGTACGTCGCGCCGGCGCGGGTCGCACCCGCCACGATCCGGACCTCCTGGCGGTCCGGGTGGTCGCGCGCGAACTCCTCGGCCGAGCGTGGGTCCTCGGGGATCTGGGAGTCGGCGTCCGGCGGCAGCACCAGCCGCTCGACGACGGCCGCGCACCCGGCGACGCCGGGCGGCCAGACGATCGACTCCAGCGCGACCTCGAGCGGCTGGTCCGGCGCCAGCTGGTCCTGCTCGACCGGGGTCAGCGAGCCCTCCGCGGACGCCTCGTCCAGCCCCATCAGGGCGGCCAGTGCCGGCTCCCGCTCGACCAGGGTCGCCGTCGCGACCAGGGCGTAGAGCCGGGCCGGCTGGTCCCAGCCCTCGCCGGCGGCGTGGTTCTCGATCTCGAGGACGGCCGCCGCGAGCGCGGGGTCGACGTCGAGGTCGGCGTCGAAGTCGGTCACGTGCCCGCCCCCTCACAGCTCGGAAGATCGGCGTCGGGGTCCTTCACCCACGCCTCGATCGCCAGCCGGGCGTCGTGCATGGTGTCGGCGCGGACCAGCCGCATGTCGCCGTTCGGCGCCCCGAGCGCGTCCTGGCAGTTGTCCGGCGGGACCAGGAACAGCTCGGCGCCGGCGTCGCGGGCACCGACGATCTTCTGCTGGATGCCGCCGATCGGTCCGACCGCGCCGGTGGCGTCCATGGTCCCGGTGCCCGCGATCGTCTTCCCGTCGGTCAGCGAGCCGGGCGTGAGCGTGTCGTAGATGCCGAGGGAGAACATCAGCCCCGCGCTCGGGCCGCCGATGCCGTCGCCGATGTTGATCGAGACGTCGACCGGCAGGTCCGTCGTGACCTGGCCGCCGACCTGGATGCCGACCTGGGGCTTGCCGTCGACCGTGTCGGGCGTGACCGCGACCGTCGTGCGCTCGTCGTCGCGGCGCACGACGAAGGTCACCGGCTGGCCCTCCGGAGCGGCCGTGACCGCGTCGACGACGTCCTGCGACGACGAGACCGGTGCGCCGTCCACCCGGAGGATCACGTCGCCGACCTCGAGGTTGCCGTCGGCCGGTGCGTCCTTGCTGACGTCGGCGACGACGACGTCGGTCACGTCGTAGCCGAGCTCCTCGAGCGCCACCGCCGTCGCGGCGTCCTGCGAGGAGGTCATCTGCGCGGCGCCCTCCTGCTTGTTCTGCTCCACGGTCTCGTCCTGCTGGTAGACCGCGTCATACGGGTAGACGGCGTCCTCGTCGCTGACCCAGTCCTGCATCAGCTCGAAGAGGTTGTTCTTGCCCTCGGGCCGGGGCTGGGAGACGTAGACGGTGGTCATCCGCAGCTGGCCGTCGTCGGGGTAGGACTTCTTGCCCTCGATCTCGATGATCGGCTTGCCGGCGTCGTTGTCGCCCAGCACGTTGACGGTCAGGCCCGGCTCGTAGGTGACGTACGGGAGCGGCACCAGCGCGGCGGTGACCCACAGCCCGATGAGCAGCGGCACGGCCAGGATGCCGGCCACGGTGCGCTGCGTCATGGCGCCAAGCCTGTCAGATCAACCCTGAACAACTCCCAACCAACCCTGAGCCTGGGCTGAAGAGTGCTCAGGACACCCGGCGGGAGGGTCGCACGGCGATCCCCGTCGACCGGTCCGCGGCCGGCGGCGGGGCCGCGTAGCCCGGTGCGGGCCGACGCCGCCGCGCGGTGCGGGCGTCGGGCTCCAGGGCGCTGGCGAGCCGGCGTACGGCGACCTCACGGTCCACCTCGCCCCGGCCCTCGCGGCCGAGCCAGGCCACCCACAGCATGGCGAGCACCGTCACGACGACCGACGGCACCAACCAGAGCAGGACCTGCACGAGGACGAGCGTAGGTCCGCGCGTGGGCAAAACCCCCGCGACGCGCGGGGCCACGGCCGGCTACGGCGTGCCGACCCACTCGTCGGACCCGTCGGCGAACCGCTGGTGCTTCCAGATCGGCACCTCGGCCTTGAGGGTGTCGATCAGCGCGCGCGAGGCGTCGAAGGCGACCCCCCGGTGCGCGGCGGTGGTGGCCACGACGACCGCCACGTCGCCGATGCTCAGCGACCCGACCCGGTGCACCGCGGCCACCCCGGTGACCGCGTGCTCGGCCGCGACCCGCTCGCACACCTCGCGCATCTTCTCCAGCGCGCTGGGGTGGGCCGAGTAGTCCAGGCCGTCGACCCCCTTGCCGCCGTCGTGGTCGCGCACGCGACCGACGAAGAGGGTCAGTCCGCCCGAGGACTCGTCGTCCAGGGCGGCGACGACCTCGGTGACGTCGAGGGGGGTCTCGCGCAGGTCCACGAGTCGCACGGAGCTCACAGGGCGACCCTAGGCCAGCTCACAGCCGGACCCTAGGGCGTGGCTGGGCGAGGCGCGTACCGTGGAGCCATGACCGACAAGCCGGGCGACGCGCCCGACTCCCCCGACGAGGGACAGAACCCCTTCAAGGGGACGCCCTTCGAGCAGCTCTTCGGAGCGGCTGGGGCGGGGATGCCCGACCTCAGCTCGATCTTCAGCCAGCTCCAGTTCCTCATGCAGCCCCACGACGGCCCGCTGAACTGGGACTTCGCCCTCGACATCGCGCGCAAGACCGTCGCGCAGTCACCCGACCCCAGCCCGACCCGCAAGGAGCAGGACGCCGTCGCCGACGCCGTCCGCCTCGCCGACCACTGGCTCGACGAGACCACCGCGTTCCCCTCCGGCGTGAGCTCGACCGCCGCGTGGAGCCGCGCCGAGTGGGTCGTCGGCACCACCGACGTCTGGAAGATCCTGGTCGAGCCGATCGCCGAGTCGTCGGTCAACGCGCTCTCGGGTGCGCTCCCGGCCGACGCCCAGGCGATGTCCGGGCCGCTGCTCGGCATCCTCGGCCGCGCCGTCGGCGGCATGCTCGCGCAGCAGGTCGGCTCCGGCCTGGGCGCGCTCGCCTCCGAGGTGCTCAGCGTCTCCGACATCGGACTCCCGCTCGCCACCCCCGGCAAGGCGGCGATCGTGCCGGCCAACGTGGCCACCTTCGTCGAGGGCCTCGACGTGAGCGCCGACGACGTCCTGCTCTACCTCGCCCTCCGCGAGGCCGCCCACCAGCGGCTCTTCGCGCACGTCCCGTGGCTGCGCGACCACCTGATCGGCGCCGTGGCCGACTACGCCCGCGGCATCGAGATCAACGCCGAGAGCATGCAGTCGCGCATCGAGGAGCAGATGAGCGGCGTCGACCCGATGAACCCCGAGTCCATGCAGCAGCTGCTCGAGGGCGGCATGTTCGACCTGCCGCGCTCCCCCGGCCAGGAGGCCGCGCTCCTGCGCCTCGAGACGACCCTGGCGCTGGTGGAGGGCTGGGTCGACGAGGTCGTCGGCCAGGCCACCGTCGAGCGGATGCCCTCGGCTGCCAAGCTCCAGGAAGCGTTCCGTCGCCGCCGTGCCGCGGGCGGTCCGGCCGAGCAGACCTTCGCGACCCTGGTCGGCCTCGAGCTGCGGCCGCGCCGGCTGCGCGACGCGTCGACCCTCTGGGGCTCGCTGCGCACCCGCCAGGGCACCGAGGCCCGTGACGGCGTCTGGATGCACCCCGACCTGCTGCCGACCGCGACCGACCTCGACGACCCGTTGGGGTTCCGCGAGGAGGCGACCGCGCTCCCGGAGCTCAGTGACGAGGACTTCGACGCCGAGCTGCAGAAGTTGCTCGGCTCCGACGACGAGGAGTGACCCTCCACGCCGACGCGCTCGCGCTGCTCGAGGGCTGGGCCGCACCCGACCCTCGCCAGGAGGAGCTGCGCCGCCGGTACGTCGAGCACCTGCGCGCCCACCCCGACGGCCTGACCCGCGACTGCCGTCCCGACCACCTCACGGCGAGCACGCTGGTGCTCGACCCGGGCGGCGACGCCGTCTTGCTGACGCTGCACGCGAAGGCGCGCCGGTGGTTCCAGCTCGGCGGCCACTGCGAGCCCGGTGACGTCTCGCTCGCCGACGCCGCCCTGCGCGAGGCGCGGGAGGAGTCCGGTCTCGACGACCTGGTGCTCGACCCGGTGCCGGTGCAGCTCAGCGAGCACGCGGTCCCGTTCTGCGGCGGACACGGGGACGTCCACCACCTCGACGTCCGGTTCATGGCGTTCGCCGCCCCGGGCAGCGAGCACGCCGTGAGCGAGGAGTCGCTCGACGTGCGGTGGTGGCCGGTCGACGCGCTGCCCGACCCCGAGCCGGACCTGGTGGAGCTCGTTGCCCTGGCCCGGGCGCGGGCGTCCGGCTGATCCGCGAGCGACCTCGCTCAGTCGAGCTCGTCGCTCGGGGGCGGGTCCAGGCGGGCCGCCGCCGACCAGCCGATGAGGTAGCCCTTGGCCCGCTCGGACTGCGGGTAGCGGTCCACCCAGGCCCAGAACCGGGAGTCGTGGCCCGGCTCGAGCAGGTGCGCGAGCTCGTGCACCAGGACGTAGTCGACCACCCACTGCGGCATCCCCTGCAGCCGGCCCGAGAGCCGGATGGTCCGGTCACCGGGCGTGCAGGAGCCCCACCGCGACTGCTGGTTGTCGACCCAGCGCACCGACTCCGGGACGGCCAGGCCGCCGAGGTAGCGGTCGCTGAGCTCCCGGGCCCGGCGCATCAGGTCGCCGTCGCTGGGCTTGCGACGGCGCTCGGACCGCTCGAGCCGGGCCAGCATGGTCTCCACCCACTCCGCCTCCTGCTTGCGCGAGAGCGAGGCGGGGATCATCACCACGACCCGGTCGCCGTCGCGGTAGGCGGAGACGGTA
Organism: Nocardioides sp.; assembly: GCF_044226305.1. Lineage (GTDB taxonomy): Bacteria > Actinomycetota > Actinomycetes > Propionibacteriales > Nocardioidaceae > Nocardioides. The sequence goes on from NZ_JBGAHF010000001.1 coordinate 112,733, forward strand.
CGCCGACGGCGCTTCGAGCGCCGCACCTCCACCTCGGGCCGCGGGGCCGGCGACGGCGTGGTCGACATGGCCAGAACCTACCGGTTCGCCCAGGCCAGGAGGCGCTCCCGCGGCCAGGTGTTGACGATCCGGTCGGGGTCGATCCCGGCCTGCTCCGCCCGCTCGCAGCCGTAGACGAGGAAGTCGAGCTGGCCCGGCGCGTGCGCGTCGCTGTCGATCGAGAACACGCAGCCGGAGTCGCGGGCCAGCTCCAGCAGCCGGGTCGGCGGGTCCCGACGCTCGGGCCGGCTGTTGATCTCGACCGCGACGTCGTGCTCGGCGCACGCCGCGAAGACGGCGGCCGCGTCGAACTGCGACCCGGGCCGGGTTCCGCGGTTGCCGGTCACCAGCCGCCCGGTGCAGTGGCCGAGCACGTTGGTGCGCGGGTTGCGCACCGCCCCGATCATCCGTCGGGTCATCGCGTCGGCGTCCATCTTGAGCTTGGAGTGGACGCTGGCGACCCGGACGTCGAGCTGCGCGAGCAGCGCGTCGTCCTGGTCGAGCCCGCCGTCGTCGAGGATGTCGACCTCGATCCCCTTGAGCAGGGTGAAGTCCCCGCCGCCGGCGGACGCGAGGTGGTCGTTCACGGCGTCGACGACGCCGAGCTGGCGGGTCAGCCGGGCGGGGCTGAGCCCGTGGGCGACCGTGAGCCGCGGTGAGTGGTCGGTGAGGACGAGGTACTCGTGGCCGAGCTCCATCGCCGTGAACGCCATCTCCTCGATCGGCGAGCCGCCGTCGGACCAGTCCGAGTGGGAGTGCAGGTCGCCGCGCAGCCGCGCCCGCAGCTCCTGGCCGCCGGCCGTCAGCGGGCCCCCGTGCTCGCGCTCGAGGGCGGCGAGCCGGTCGGGCAGCTCGCCGCGGACCGCGGCGGCGACCACCTTCGCGGTGCTCGCGCCCACTCCGGGCAGCTCGGTGAGGGTGCCGTCGGCCACGGCCGCCGCGACCTGGTCGGACGACAGCGGCAGGATCGCCGCAGCCGCGTTGCGGTAGGCCTTGACCTTGTAGGTGTCCTCGCGCCCGCGCTCGAGCAGGAACGCGATCCGGCGCAGCGCGGCCACCGGCCCGCCGTCGTACGGCTCCGACACGCCGACCTCCTCGGAAACTCGTCGGTGATTTCTTTCCTCCACACCCGGTGGACGGCCATTGTGGCTGGTCAGCGGTCGGTACGGCGGTTCGCCGGACCGCTCCTCCACAGCGGTGTCCCGGGTTCCTCCACCGGTGCAGGCGGTTCGTCCACAGGTTTGTCCACAGGTTCATCCACAGGGTGGGGCCGCTGCCCGTTGACCCCTGTCCGCGGCGCCTCCTAGCGTGGCCCGCAGATGAGGCCCCCGGCCCGTCGACGGACACTCGCAAGGGGAAGGCAAGTGTCCACCGGCGGACGGGGGCCTTCTCTCACGCCCCGTCGGGGCGCCGCTTCAGCGCCCCTGGAAGGCCGGCGCGCGCTTCTCCTGCGCGGCGCGGATGCCCTCCTGCAGGTCCTCCGTGGCGAGGGTGACCGGCTGGGCCAGCGCCTCCCACTGGAGACAGGCCTCGAGGTCGGCGTGGCCGCCGTCGCGCAGCGCGAGCTTCGTCAGCCGGCTGGCGATCGGCGCGGTGGCCGCGATCCCCGCCGCCGTCTCGAGCACCTCGTCGAGAAAGGACTCGGGCTCGATCACCCGGGAGACCAGGCCCAGCCGGAGCGCCTCGTCGGCGTCGACCAGGCGGCCGGTGAGCAGCAGGTCGCGGGCGTGGGCCTCCCCGACCACGTTCGGCAGCAGGTAGGTGCCGGCCATGCCCGCGTGCATCCCGAGCTTGACGAACGGCGCCCCCAGGCGGGCGCCCCGCGCGGCGTACCGCAGGTCGCAGGCCAGGGCCAGGCACAGCCCGGCGCCGATCGCCGGGCCGTTGACCGCGGCGATCGTGGGCACCTCCAGGCGCCGGATCGCCAGCCAGGCCCGGTAGAACGCGATCATCCGGGTCCGCAGGTGGTCGACGGTGGCGTCCGGCTCGCTGGCGATCCAGGACGTGTTGCCGCCCGAGCAGAACGCCGAGCCCTCGCCGGTCACGACGACGGCGCGCACCGACCGGTCGGCGGCGAGCGCGTCCACGGCGGCGACCCACGAGTCGGTCATCTGGTCCGACATCGCGTTGCGCTGGTCGGGGTTGGCCAGGGTGAGCAGGGCGACCCCGTCGCTGGGTCGCTCGAGGCGCAGGTGGACGAGGTCGGGAGCGTCGGCGGGCAGGTCCGCGGGCTGGTCGGGCATGGGGTCAAGGTACTGGGGCCCGCTCGCCCTCGCCGTGACCGGTTTCACCGCTCCCGGTGCGCCTTTCACGCTCAGGCCCGTGCGTGTCGTAGGGTCAGGGACGGTCCGGCGGCACCCTCGCCGGGCACCGACGGGTCTTCCCCACCCACCCCGTCGCGACGACCGAAGTGAGACCAAGAGCAAGGAGGCCGTCATGGCGGAGACCTGGAGCGGCGAGTTCTACTGCGTGAAGTGCAAGGAGAAGCGCGAGGCCGAGGGCGAGGTCAAGGTGAACGACAAGGGCACCCGGATGGCGAAGGCCGTCTGCCCGGTCTGTGGCACCAACCTCAACCGGATCCTCGGCAAGGCCTGACGCACGCAGCAGCGCCCACGAGTTCGCACGGCGGCGTCCGCCCCGGGGCCGGGGCCCGGGTCGGGCGCCGTCGTCGTCTCCACCCTGCGGAGGAGCACGCTGCGGAGGAGCACCCTGTGGAGGAGCGCCCGCGACGCCCGCTGAGCGGGTAGATCGGGGGCATGACCTCGCTGCTGCGACCCGGGCTGCACGTCGTCCGTCGCGACGACGACCACCTCCAGGTCGGGCTGGACCCGCCGTGGCGGGTGGTGGCGCCCGACCAGCCCGAGGTACGCCGGCTGCTGGCCGACCTCGCCGGCGGCCGACCCGCGACCCCGGCCTCCCCCGCCGCGCACCGCACCCTGCTCGCGCTCACCGCCGCCGGGATGCTGACCGCCCCGGCCGGCCCGCCCGCCACCCGCGTCGTCGCCGTCCAGGCCCGCGGCGAGGTCCGGGAGGACGTCGAGCAGGCGCTGCGCGCGGCCGGCTGCGAGCCCGGTGACGACGGTGCCGCGGTCCTCGTCGTCGCCGACGGCGAGCTGAGCCGCTCCGACCTGGACCCGCACGTGCGTGCGGGACGGGCGCACCTGCCGGTGACGGCCGGTCCCCGGGGCTGGACGGTCGGGCCGCTCGTCGTGCCCGGCGCGAGCGCGTGCGTGCGGTGCGTGGACGCGCACCGCGGCGAGCACGACCCCCGCCGCGCCCTGGTCGTCGACCAGCTGGCCGGGCGTCGGTCCGCGCCGCCCGACCCGGTGCTCGCGGAGCTGGCGGTGCGCTGGGCGGTCCGCGACGTGCTCACCCACCTCGACGGCGGTCAGCCCTCGACCTGGTCGGCGACCGTGGAGCTCGGCCCGGACCTGCGCCCGCACCGGCGACCCTGGACCCGCCATCCGCACTGCGGGTGCTCCTGGGCACCCTGACCCGGCCGAGCCGGAGGGTGGTCACCAGAACTCGCTGTCGAGCTTCCCTTCCATCGCCCGCAGGTGGGTGCGCGAGCACTCGTCGCAGTAGGTGCGGCGCCGGCCGTTCTCGACCGCCACGGTCCAGGTCAGCGTCCGCGCGTCGTCGGTCTCCACGCGGCCGCAGAAGTCGCAGGTCGCCATGGCGCCAATCTAGCCCGCAGACACGGCGAGAGCCGGGTACGACGACGTGGGTCGTCGTACCCGGCTCTCGGTCAGGACACCGCGATCAGGTCATCGCCGAGGTGTCGTCAGAGCGCGCGGGCCAGGGCCAGCCGGGCCTGGTGCGCGGCCCGCTCCGCCTTGCGGCTGAGCCGGCGGGCGCGAGCCATCTGCGCCCCGCGCTGGAGCTGCTGCGCCTCTCCCAGGCGCGCGGACATTTGTGCGCGGGCCAGGTTTTCGTGCATGAGATTCATGTTCCTACGTCCGTTCTGGTCGGTCTGCTCGGTGTGCTTCATCGGTGGTGGTTGCTTCCTTGTGCGTCGGCGCGCTCAGAGCGTCCGGGCGAGGGCGAGCCGGGCCTGCTGGGCGAGCTGCTCGGCACGGCGGCCGGAGCGGATCGCGCGCGACAGCTGGCGACCGGGTCGGCACTGCTGTGCCTCACCCAGGCGGGCGCTCACCTGAGCGCGGGCCAGGTTCTCGTGGCTGAGGTTCATCTCGGTGTCCTTTGACGTCGTTGTCGAAGAAGGGTTCATCTGGTGGGGACGCTGCCTGGGGTCAGGCGGCGACTTCGTTCTTGCGGGGCCGGCCGCGGGGCCGCTTGCGCGGGATCACCACGCCCTGGAGGAAGAGCTGGCCTCCCCAGACGCCCCAGGGCTCACGCCGCTCGAGAGCGCCGTCGAGGCACAGCGCGCGGACCGGGCAGTCCTGGCACAGCGCCTTGGCCGCCTCGACGTCCGCCGGGGACTCGGCGAACCACAGCTCCGGGTTGTTGGCCCGGCACGGCAGCAGCTCGTCGTCGACCTGACCGGCCTGGTCGTGGAGCTCTCCCAGGCTGACCGTCATCGGCTGAGTCATCGGCGAGGCCGTCTCGGTGCGGACGAGTTCACTGATGGTCATGTTTCACCTCCTTCTTCGTGACCTGATCGCGGTGGGTGGTGCGGTACGGGGTCGAAGATCCAGCTCTGTCCCGGTTCTGGGAAACAGAAAGGCCGCGGATCCCGGTTCGGGTTCCGCGGCCTGGAGGCTGCCGATGACTGTTGGGTGTCAACAGGTCGGTGGTCTCCAGGCGGTGGTACCCGGGAAGTACGTCGGCGCGAGGCCCATGTCTCCCTTGGTGGCGCCCTGCGTGGCCGCAGCGATGCCGGCGCGCTCGCGCACGACGACAGCGGTCCGGACATCGGCGAGCAGGCCGAGGGCGTGGCCGCCGGAAATGGGCATGCCGAAAGCCGACGGGGACTGAACCGTCGTGCAGAGCTTGATGCTGTTCATGGGGCCACCTCCTTCGGTGCTTCGGGCGCCGATCGTGCCAAGATCGTGTGCGCGTTCATTGCGTGAGCGAAAACTTATCGCCCGGTCCGTGTCATGGGCAAACCATTTAGTGGGTATTTCGCGATTTTTTTTCGCACCGCTCCCGGAACGGCGTCCGGAGCCGTGTCGCGAGCCCTCCCGGACCCCTGCCGGCGCCTCATCCGACGACGTCGAGAACCTCGTTGCCGTACCGCTCGAGCTTCGACCGGCCGATGCCGTTGATGCGCAGCAGCGCCTCCGGCGTGCGCGGCTTCTGCTCGGCGATCAGCTGGAGCGTGGCGTCGGTGAACACGACGAACGCGGGCACGCTCTCCTCGCCGGCTCGCTCCTTGCGCCACTCGCGCAGTCGCTCGAACAGCTCCTCGTCGTACGACGCCGGGCAGTCCGCGCAGCGGCCCCGCTTCTTCTCGGCGCCGGTGCTGAGCGGCCGGCCGCACTCGCGGCAGCCCGCGACCTTGCGCTGCCGCGGCAGGTCGCGCTGGGCGCGTGCCTCGTCGGGCAGCAGCGGGTCGAGGAACCGGGACGGCTTCCGCGAGCCGCGCCCGCCGGGGTTGCGGGCCAGCGCCCAGGACAGGTGCAGGTCGACGCGGGCCCGGGTCATGCCGACGTAGAGCAGCCGCCGCTCCTCCTCGATCGCGGCCGGCCCCTCCGCGTAGGTGATCGGCAGCGTCCCGTCCTGGAGCCCGCAGAGGAACACCGCGTCCCACTCGAGGCCCTTGGCCGCGTGGAAGGTCGCCAGGGTCACCCCGTCGGCCACCGGTGCGTGCTGCTCGGCGGCCCGGCGGTCGAGGTCGTCGACGAAGGCGTTGAGGTCGGGGAGGACGCCGTCGACCGGGGTGCTCGCGAACTCCGCCGCCTGGTTGACCAGCGCGTGCCAGGACTCCCAGCGGTCGCGGGTCTGGCCACGTCCGGCGGGCGCCTCCGGCGACCAGCCCATGCCGCCGAGGATCGCGGTCACCGACTCGACGATGCCGTCGGCCGACCCCTCGCCCGATCGCGCGGCGCCACGGAGCCGGGTCACCGCCTCGCGGACCTCGGGGCGGTCGAAGAACCGGGCCGCGCCGCGCACGACGTAGGGGATCCGGCGCGCGGAGAAGGCCTCCTCGAAGGACTCGGACTGGGCGTTGATGCGGAACAGCACGGCGACCTCGGCGAGCGAGCGGCCGGCGTCGCGCATCCGCTGGACCTGCGCGGCGACCGCCTCGGCCTCGGCGACCTCGTCGGGCCGCGAGGTGTAGCTGACGGGCGGGCCGGAGGGGCGCTGCGCCCGCAGCTCGACCCCCTGGCTCGCGGAGCCCGCCAACAACGTGTTGGCGGCCTCGACCACCTCGGGCGTGGAGCGGTAGTTGCGGACCAGCTCGACCGAGGTGGTGCCGGGGTACTTCTTCGGGAAGTCCCGGAGGTAGTCGGCGTTCGCGCCCGCGAAGGAGTAGATCGTCTGCGCCGGGTCACCGACCACGCAGAGCTCGTCGCGGCCGCCGAGCCAGAGGTCGAGCAGCGCGGACTGCAGCGGCGACACGTCCTGGAACTCGTCGACGACGAAGAACTTGTACTGCCGCCGCACCTGGGCGGCGACCCGCTCGTCGTCGGCGAGCATGCCGGCGGTCAGGAGCAGGACGTCCTCCATGTCCATCCGCCCCTGCCCGCGCTTGACCTCCTCGTAGCTGCTGAAGACGTGCGCGACCGTCTCGGGGGTCTGCCCGGTGACGCTGCGGCCGCGCCGGGCGGCGATCCGGGCGTAGTCGTCGGGGTGGACGTTGCTGACCTTGGCCCACTCGATCTCGGAGGCCAGGTCGCGCAGCAGCGCCTGGTCGGCGCTCAGCCGCTGTCGGCGGGCGGCCGTCGCGAGCAGGCCGATCTTGGACTCGATGAGGGTCGGGAGCTCGGTGCCGTGGGCGTGGGTCCAGAAGTAGCGCAGCTGGCGGAGCGCCGCGGAGTGGAACGTGCGCGCCTGCACCCCGGGAGCACCGAGCGCACGCAGCCGCCCCCGCATCTCGCCCGCCGCCCGAGTCGTGAACGTGACTGCGAGCACCTCGGTCGGCGCGTAGACGCCGGTCGCGACGCCGTACGCGATCCGGTGGGTGATCGCCCGGGTCTTGCCGGTGCCGGCCCCCGCCAGCACCCGGACCGGGCCGCGCAGCGCCTCGGCGACCCGGCGCTGCTCGGGGTCGAGCGCGGCGAGCAGGTCCTCGGGACTGCGGCCGTCGGGATGGGGCATGCGCTGGAACAACTCCTGGGGGCCGATGGTTGGATCCGTCGAGAGGCATCAACACCCTAGACGCCGGAGGCGACAGTCCGAGATGAGCCTGTTCACGATGTACACGACCCCCTGGTGCGGCTACTGCCACCGCCTGAAGGGCCAGCTGGACCGCGAGGGGATCAGCTACGAGGTCGTCGACATCGAGCAGGACCCGGGGGCCGCCGACATCGTCGAGTCGGCCAACGGCGGCAACCAGACCGTCCCCACGCTCGTCTACTCCGACGGCACCGCGCAGACCAACCCCTCGCTGGCGCAGGTCAAGGAGAAGCTGGCCGAGCTGGTCGCCTGACCCGGGTGCCCGGCCGGGTCCTCACCACTGGCCGGGCAGCGGCCCGCCGTACCAGTGCTCGACGAGGGACCGGCTGATCGAGACCCCGCCGGGCAGCACCAGCGTGCCGGCCTCGGCCTGCTCCCTCATCTCCGCCCGGGTGAACCACCGGGCCTCCTCGATCTCGTCCTCGTCGACGGTCACCTCGGTGGTCTCGGCGTGCGCGACGAAGCCCAACATCAGGCTGGCCGGGAGCGGCCAGGGCTGGTTGCCGAAGTAGTCGACGGCCCCGACCCGCACGCCGACCTCCTCGCGGACCTCGCGGCGCACCGCGTCCTCGAGGGTCTCCCCCGGCTCGCAGAAGCCGGCCAGGGTGGAGTAGCGGCCGGCCGGCCAGACGGCCTGTCGGCCCAGGAGGCAGCGCTCGTCGGCCGAGCCGGGCTCACCGGAGGTCACGATCATGATCACCGCGGGGTCGGTGCGCGGGAACTGGGTGTGCCCGTTGCCGCAGACCAGCTCGTGGCCGGAGCGCCGCGGGTGGAGCGGGTCGGCGCAGCGGGGGCAGTAGCGGGTGACGAACAGCCACTCGGCGAGGCCGAGGGCGTGGAACACCAGGGGCGCGACGTCGGCCGCGCCCTCCCCGGCCAGGTAGGGCAGCAGCCCGCGCAACGGGGTCCACTCCCCCTGGGCCGCCTTCGACAGCGCGGCGTCGACGACCACCGCGAAGTACGCATGGCCGTGGTGCTCGCCCAGCAGCACCCTCAGCCCGTCGGGCGCCTCGGCCGGGCCGACCCAGTCGATCCGGCCGTCCCGCGGGCGGATCCGGGTCCCGGAGACGACCAGCACCCGGGTGTGCGGGTCCGCCCAGCGCTCGGCGAGCCAGGCGTCGTCGGTGCGGTGCTCGGCGATCCGGTCGTGGGGGTTCGCGGCCAGACGCTCGTGGGGATACCTCACCCGCGCGAGGCTAGCTCCCGGGTCGACAGCCACGGGTCCCGGCGGTGCGGTGGCTGTCGGTGGCTGTCGGCGGCTGCGGTTTCACCATGGTCCCCAGGTGAACCTGCACGTCCCTCGGTGAGCACGCCGTGGGAGGTGCAGGTCCGGGTGTAGACCATGGTGAAACTGCGACGGCGTCCGACGTCGTCCTACGCCGTCCGACGCAGCACCGTCGACAGCACGAGCGGTGGCCCTGGGGCTCGGTCGCGGCGTCAGCCGGAGAGCAGCTGCTCGAGCGACGCCCGGTCGGGCAGGTCCTCGGGCTCGACGACCTCGCCGGTGCGGACGTAGTAGAACGCCGCCCGCACCGACTCCAGCGGCACGCCGTGCAGCTCGGCCCACGCGAGCCGGTAGACCGCCAGCTGCAGCGGGTCGGCCGTGGCGGCCCGGTTCGTCTTCCAGTCCACGACGAGGTGGCCCTCCCCTCCGTCGGGGAGCCGGTCCTGGTAGACGGCGTCGATCCGGCCACGCACCACCTGGCCGGCCAGCACGAGGGCGAACGGCGCCTCGACCTGGTGCGGCACCCGGGTCGCGAACGGACCGGACTCGAAGGTGGCGATCAGCTCCTTGAGGTCGGAGTCGTCGTCGATCCCCGCGTCGGCGCGGCCGGGCAGCTCGTCGTAGTCGAAGAGGTCCTGCTGGCCGAAGCGGGCCTCGACCCAGGCGTGGAAGCGGGTCCCGAACCGGGCCGCCGACGACGGCGGGCGCGGCATCGGCCGGGCCAGGTCCCGCGCGAAGGTCTCCGGGTCGTCGCGCAGCCGGCCGAGCGCGGTCGCCGACAGGCTCGAGGGCAGGGTCACGGCGACGTCGCTGCTGCGGTCGCGCCGGGCCTCGGCGACCAGCCGGTCGAGCTCGGCGTCCCACTCCGCGACCCGCGCGGACTCGATGACGTCGAGGTCGCCGTCGGGCGCGTCCGGGTCGGCCGCCCGCACCCGCTCCGCCGCCGCGATCCGGAGCGCCGCCTCCCGCCCGGTGCCGGTCGGCGGCCACGGGCGCGACGGGTCGACCGCGTCGTAGGGGTTCGGATCGCCCTTCTGCGGCTTCTCCAGCCAGCCGTCGACCGGCTCGCCCCACGCCTCGAGCTGGTCGCGCACCACCCGCTGGTACGACGACGGACCGAACGGCGTGCTGCGCGGGCTCCACAGGTAGGAGGTGACCGACAGACGGTGTGCGGCCCGGGTGAGGGCGACGTACCCGAGCCGCAGCTCCTCCTCGGCGTCGTGCTCCCGGGTGGCGACGCGGTAGGCGTCGAGGGCGGCCTTGTCGAAGCCCTCGAGCTGGGGCAGGTCGGCGGCGTCGCCGCGCAGCGGGGCGGGCAGGATCGCGGGCGAGGAGGTCCACAGCGTGCGCGAGCGGCTGGACGGGAAGCGGGTCTCGCAGACGCCGACGAGGAAGACCGCGTCCCACTCCAGGCCCTTGGAGCGGTGCACGGTGAGCAGCTTGACCGAGTCGGCCTCGGTGGGCGTCGCGACGTCGAGGCCGTTGCCCTGGTCGTCCTCGGCGGTGAGGTAGGCCAGCAACGCCGGCAGCGTCACGTCGCCGTCGACGGCCTGGAACTCCGCGACCGCCTTGACGAACAGGTCGAGGTTGTCGCGGCGGGCCGCCGCGGCCGGGCTGACCGCCGAGGCGAGCTCGACGTCGGTGCCGGTGGTGTCGATGATCCGGCGGACGATGTCGAGCAGCGGCTCCCCCACCGAGGTGCGCAGCATCCGCAGCTCGGCCGCGAGCAGCGCGAACCGCTCGAGCGCCTCCGGCGAGTACGGGTGGTCCCCCGGATCGGCCAGCGCGTCGTCGAGCGAGGGGATCTCGGCGGGGTCGATCCCGTCGGCGATCTCCAGGAGGTGGTCGGTGACCGACCCGGGCGTCGAGCCCCGGCCCTGCCGGCCGGCGACCTCGAACGCCCGGCGGCTGAGCAGCCGCAGGTCGCGCGGGCCGATCGCCCAACGAGGACCGGTCAGGAGGGTGAGGAGGGCCGCGTTGGCGGTGACGTCGTGCAGCAGGTGCAGGGTCGCGACGATCTCGGCGACCTCCGGCAGCCGGAGCAGGCCGGAGAGGCCGACGATCTCGACGGGGATGCCGGCGCCGGTCAGCGCGTCGAAGACGTCCTCGGCGTGGGCGTTGTCGCGGGTGAGGACGCCGATCCTCGCCCACCCACCCGGCCCGGACAGGGCGTCGTGCGCCTCCCCGACCGCCCCGACCAGCCACGCCAGCTCGTCGGCGTGGGTCTCGAAGACCCGAGCCGTCACGGTGCCCTGCTCGGCCCCCGGCTTGGCGACCAGCGGCTCGACCTGCCTGTACTTCTCCTGCAGCGGCGCCGCCAGCCGGTTCGCCACCTCCAGGATCCGGGCGTCCGAGCGACGGTTGACGGTGAGCGGGTAGGTCGGCACGGCTCCGCCGCCGTCGGCGGCGGGGAAGGTGTCGGCGAAGTTGAGGATGTTGGAGACCGAGGCACCGCGCCAGCCGTAGATCGCCTGGTTCGGGTCGCCGACGGCGGTCACCGGGTGCCCCTCGCCGAAGAGCCGGGAGAGCATCACCGCCTGGGCGACCGAGGTGTCCTGGTACTCGTCGAGCAGCACCACCGTGAACCGCCTCCGCTCGAGCGCCCCGACGTCGGGCTGCTCGGCGGCCAGCCGGGCCCCCAGCTCGATCTGGTCGGAGAAGTCCATCAGGCCCAGGTCGCGCTTGAGCCGCCGGTAGGCCTCGACCAGACCGAGCAGCTCCGCGCGCCGATCGATCGCGGAGATCGCCTTCTCGACCGGCTCGCGGTAGGTGACCCGGGCCCTGCCCGCGACCTCCTCCGCCAGCGCGCGCTCGAAGCCGGCGCGCGCCGCGGCGTCGATCGCCCGCACGGCCTCGGGGACGACGAGATGCTCGCTCATCGCGCTGTCGAGGGCGAGCAGGTTCTGGATCACCGTCGCGGGGTGGTCGGAGAGGAACCGGACGTCGCCGGTGAACCGGTCGACCGCCCGGGCGCCGAGCTGGTAGCGGGAGGCGTCGGTGACCACCCGGGTGTCGGGCTCGTGGCCGATCCGCAGGCCGTGATCGGTGAGCAGCCCGGCGGCGTACGCGTTGTAGGTGGCGACCGTCGGCTCGAGGACGTCGCCGTCGTCGGACTCCTCGAGCGCGCCGGCCGCGGCGAGCGCGTCCCGGATCTTGCGCCGCAGCTCACTGGCCGCCTTGGTCGTGAAGGTCAGGCCGAGCACCTCGTCGGGCCGGACCTGGCCGGTGACGACGAGGTGGACGACCCGCGCGGCCATCAGGGTCGTCTTGCCGGAGCCGGCGCCGGCGATCACCACGGCCGGCGCCAGCGGCGCCGAGATCGCGGCCCACTGCTGGTCGCTGACGGCGTACGGCGTCCCCATCACGGCGGCCAGGTCGGCGGGGCTCTCGATCGGGCGGCTCACCGGTCGGTCACCGAGCCCGCGCTCTTGATCGGGCAGATCGGGACGAACTGGCAGTCGCGGCAGTGCTGGCCCGCGACCGCCGGGAACGACTCCTCGCGCAGCAGCGAGGCCGTGCGGGCGAGCCGCTGGCGGAGCACGGTGCGCTCGACGCCGTCCTCGGCCTGGGCGTCCTGCGCCTGGACCACCGCGGTCTCACCGCCGTCGGTCAGGCCGAGCTGCACCAGCTCGGCACCGCCGGCGGGCGCCCCGGGCGCGAGGTCCGCGACGGCGCCGTGGTCCACGGCGTACTGGTAGAGCCCCAGCTGCACGTGGCCCTCGACCGACTTGTTGCTCGGCTTGGTGCGCCCGGACTTGAGGTCGACCACGACGACCCGGCCGTCGGCGTCGAGCTCGAGCCGGTCGGCGTAGCCGGTGAGCCGCACCTGCTCGCCGTCCGGGAGCTCGACGACGGTCTCGAACGCGGACTCGGTGTCGAGCAGCCGGCGCGGGTTGTCCAGGTGCCACCGGAGGAACCGCCCGACCGCCGCGCGGACCCGGTCGTGCTCGCGGGCCCTCGACCAGGGTGTCCGGAAGTCGAGCCGGTCCCAGACCGCGTCGACGTGGCCCATCAAGACGTCGACGGCGGGCTCGAGCTCGCCGGTGGCCACCCGCTGGGCCAGCGCGTGCAGCAGCTCGCCGAGGTTGGCGGACTGGTGGGCGCGGGCGACGCCCCCGGCCTCGCGCTCGAGGAACCACTGGGTCGGGCAGACCAGCATCGAGTCGAGGACGCTCGCCGAGACCGGGACCGGGCGGTCGGGGTCGCGGACCGGCTGCACCGAGCGGGTGGCGGCGCGGGTGCCCCACCAGGTCGACGGGTCGGCGCTGGGGACCAGGGCCCGGGTGCCGACGGACTCGCCGGCCAGCCGGGCGAGCCGGCGCGCGGCGGCGTCGCGCAGCGGCTCGGTCGTCGCGGGGTCGGCGACGGTGCGGCGCAGCTCGGCGACCAGGCCCGCGAGCGAGAGCGGGCGGGGCGGTCGCCCGACCACGCGCTCGACGGCGACCCCGAGCTCGTCGAGGAAGCGCGAGGGCTGCTCGCCCTCGTCGTCGGCGGACGCGACGGCAGTCACGACCAGTCGCTGCCGCGCGCGTGTGCACGCGACGTAGAAGAGGCGACGCTCCTCCAGGAGCAACTCGCGCGTCGTGACGGGCGGGACGACGCCGTGCTCCCCGATCCGGTCGGCCTGGAGCAGCGTCGAGCGGCGGCGCAGGTCGGGCCAGCCGTCCTGCTGGACGTGGGCGACCACGACGAGCCGCCACTCCAGGCCCTTCGCGCGGTGCGCGGTGAGCAGGCGTACGGCGGCGCCGCGGGCGCCCCGCTCGGCGAGCGTGTCCGCGGGGATCTGCTGCTGCACCAGCGTCGCGAGGAACGCGCGCACGCCGACGTGGTCGCGCTGCTCCTCGGCCCGGGCGGCGACGTCGAAGAGGGCGCAGACCGAGTCGAGGTCGCGGTGCGCCCGGCGGGCGGCACCGCCGCCGAGGTCGACCGAGCGGCGCAGCCGGGCCGGCCAGCCGGTGCGCGACCACAGCGTCCAGAGCAGCTCCTCGGCCGATGCCCCGGCCCGCATCTCCTCCCGGGCGTCGACCAGCAGCTGGGTGAGCGCCCGCGCGCGGACCACCTCGGGACCCTCGAGGCCGTCGAGGGAGCCCGGCTCGACGACCGCACGGCGGACCAGGTCCCGCGACGTGCGCGGCGTGCGCCCCTCGGCCTTGCTCTGCTCCTTCTCGCGGGCGCGCAGCCGCCGGGCGAGCCGGCGCACGTCGCCGGCGTCGAGGCCGCCGAGCGGGCCGAGGAGCAGGGCCTCGGCGCGGGCGGGGTCGATGAAGTCGACGTGGTCGGGGTCGTCGTTGCCGAGGTTGACCACCGCTCGCAGCCCGTCGAGCAGCGGGATGACGGCCGGGTCGCGGACCAGCGGCACCTCGTCGCTGGCCACCTCGACGGGCACACCGGCGGCACCGAGGGCCCGGCGCAGCGGCGGGATCGAGGCGCGGCCGGAGCGCACCAGCACCGCCATCTCGTCCCAGGCGAGGCCGTCCTCGAGGTGGGCGCGGCGGAGCAGGTCGGCGAGGTGCTCGGCCTCGGCCCGCTCGGTGTCGAAGGTGCGGACGACGACCCGGCCCTCGCCGAGCCCGTGCGCGTCGGCCTGCGGCGCGAGGAACGCCGCGCGCGCCTCCTCCGGGATGCTGCCCGGGAGCGCGAGCCGGCCGGCGACCCGCTGCGAGGCGACCAGGAGGCGGGGACCGAACCGGCGCGTCGTGCGCAGCGCCACCACGTCGGCCGGCGCCCCGTCGGAGCGCGGGAAGGCGGCCGGGAAGTCGAGGATGCCGCGCACCTCCGCGCCCCGGAACCCGTAGATCGACTGGTGCGGGTCGCCGACGACGGTCAGGTCGCGCCCGTCCCCGGCGAGCGCCCGCAGCAGGGCAACCTGGCCGGGGTCGGTGTCCTGGTACTCGTCGACGAAGACGTGGCGCAGCCGGGCGCGGAGCTCGTCGCGGTGCGCCTCGGCCTCGAGGGTGGCGCGGCGGATCAGGTCGGCGTAGTCGGTGGCGCCCTGGGAGTCGAGGTTCGTGAGGTACTGGTCGAGGAACAGGCCGGCCGCCACGAGCTCGGGCAGCCCCTCGTCCCGGCCGAGGGCGGCCAGGCCGACGCCGTCGAGGCCCTTCTCGCGGGCCCGCGAGAGCACGGCGTGGACCTCCCGGGCGAACCCGCGGGTGCCGAGGGCGCGGGCCAGCGACTCCGGCCAGGCGACCGACTCCGGGTGGTCGGTGAGCAGCTCGCGGAGCACGACGTCCTGCTCGGGAGCGGAGAGCAGGCGCAGCGGCGCCTCGTAGAGGTCGGCCGGCGAGTAGCGCCGGATCAGGCCGTAGGCGAAGGAGTGGAACGTCGAGCTCAGCGTCGTCGACATGGTGCGGCCCAGGCGCGCCGTCACCCGGTCGCGGAGCTGCTCGGCCGCCTTGCGGGAGAAGGTGAGCGCGAGCACCTCCTCGGGCCGCGCGCCGCGCTGCTCGATGCGGTCGACGATCGCCTCGACCAGCGTCGTCGTCTTGCCGGTGCCGGGGCCGGCCAGCACCAGCAGCGGGCCACCGGGGTGGTCGACGACGCGGCGCTGCTGCTCGTCGAGCTCGGGGACGCTGACGGCCGTGTGCGGGCGCACCAGGTGGTACGTCGTTGCGGTGGCCGTCGTCGTCATGTGGTCATTCGACCATCTCGCGCCGACATGCCCCGACAATGGTCCCGTGACCCACCGGACCGTCGCCATCCTCGCCTTCGACGACATGGAGGTGCTCGACTTCGCAGGCCCCTACGAGGTCTTCAACGTGGCCGGAGAGCTGGGCGAGGGCGCCCCGTTCTCGGTGTTCTCGGTCGGTCTCACCGGCGCCCCGGCCGTCGGGCGCGGTGGCTTCACCGTGCTGCCGACGTACGCCCTCGACGACGCCCCGCCGCCGGACCTCCTGGTGCTGCCGGGCGGCGCCGGGACCCGGCCGCTGGTGTCCGACGAGCGCCTCGTCGCCTGGGTCCGCGAGCGCGCGGCCGAGGTCGAGCTGCTGATGTCGGTCTGCACCGGGGCGCTCCTGCTCGGCGCGGCCGGGCTGCTGGAGCGCCGGACGGCGACCACCCACCACGACGCGTACGACGAGCTCGCGGCGCTCTCGCCGACGACCAAGGTCGTGCGCGGCCAGCGGTTCGTGCGCAGCAGCGAGACGATCCTGACCTCCGCCGGCGTCTCCGCGGGCGTCGACCTGGCCCTGCACGTCGTGCAGCTGCTGGCCGGCCAGGAGACCCGCGACCGCACCGTCGCGGAGATGGAGTGGATGTGGCAGTCGTGAGGGGCAGTAGCCTCCGACCCCATGGGTGAAGGACCGCTCTCCGACCTGCTCGTGATCGACCTGACCCGCGCGCTCGCGGGTCCGCACGCCGGGATGATGCTGGGCGACCTCGGCGCGCGGGTGATCAAGGTGGAGGCGCCGGCCGGCGACGACACCCGCGGGTGGGGACCGCCGTTCGTCGGCGAGGAGGGCGAGCGGGAGTCGACGTACTTCATGGCGGCCAACCGCAACAAGGAGTCGCTGGTCCTCGACCTGAAGGACGAGGCCGACCGCGAGGTGCTGGCCCGCCTGGTCGAGCGCGCCGACGTGCTGATGGAGAACTTCCGGGTCGGTGTGATGGACCGGCTCGGCTTCTCCGTCGAGCGGCTGCACGAGCTCAACCCGGGACTGGTGATCATGTCGATCACCGGGTTCGGGCACGACGGACCGGAGGCGCTGCGGGCCGGGTACGACCAGATCGCCCAGGGCGAGGGCGGCCTGATGTCGATCACCGGGACCGAGCAGCCGACCAAGGTCGGCGTCCCGATCGCGGACCTGATCGCCGGGATGAACGGCGCCTTCGGCGTGCTGGCCGCCCTGCACGAGCGGTCCCGCACCGGCCGCGGGCGGGTCGTCCGCACGTCGCTGCTGGCCGGGATGATCGGCGTCCACGCGTTCCAGGGGACCCGGTGGACGGTGGCCGGCGAGGTGCCCGGGCTCGCGGGCGACCACCACCCCTCGATCGCGCCGTACGGCATGTTCACGACGCAGACCGCGCCGGTGCAGATCGCCTGCGGGTCGGAGAACCTGTGGCGGGCGCTGTGCGCGGCGCTCGGGTGGGACCCGACCGAGCCGGGGTTCGCGACGAACCCCGAGCGGGTCGCGAACCGCGACGCCCTCGTGGCCCGGATCGAGGGGCTCTTCGCGGACCGGCCGGCCGAGCACTGGCTCGCGGTGCTCGCGGAGGCCGGCGTCCCGTCGGGGAAGGTCCGCACGATGGACGACGTCTACGGCTGGGAGCAGGTCCTCTCCCAGGGCCTGCTGCTGACCGTGCAGCACGCCACCCAGGGCGAGCTGCGGCTCCCCGGCTCGCCGATCCGGTTCGACGACGACCCCTGGTCCGGCGGCCGGTCCGAGCACCTGGCGCCCCCGACCCTCGACCAGCACGGCCCCGCGATCCGGGAGTGGCTGGCGACCGACTGAGACCTCCGTGTCACCCGATCCGGGTGGTGCCACGCCTCCGCGCGCTCTGGGACGTTGGGTGCGACCGACGTGCAAGGAGGACAGCATGACCAGCTCGATCGACCCCGCCGCTCTCTACGGCAACCGGTTCATCACCCAGGAGGTGCCGAGCACCGAGTTCCCCGTGGACGGCATGACCGGGGTCGACGCCATGCGCCTGGTGGCCGAGGACCTCGCCATCGAGGGCGACCCGGCACGCAACCTGGCGACCTTCGTGACCACCTGGATGGAGCCCGAGGCGCAGCGGCTGATCGCGGCGAACCTGCACCGGAACTTCATCGACCACGCCGAGTACCCGCGCACCGCGGAGATCGAGCAGCGCTGCATCCGGATGCTCGCCGACCTCTTCCACGCGCCGGGTGAGACGACCGGTGCTCGCACGCAGGGCTCGTCCGAGGCGATCATGCTCGGCGCGCTCTCGCTGAAGTGGAAGTGGCGCGAGCGCCAGGAGGCCGCCGGCCGGCCGACCGACCGGCCGAACCTGATCTTCGGTGGCGACGTGCACGTCGTGTGGGAGAAGTTCTGCCGCTACTTCGACGTCGAGCCGCGGATCGTGCCGCTGCAGCCGGACAAGTTCACGATCGGCCCCGAGGACGTGGAGCCGCACCTGGACGAGAACACGATCGGCGTGGCCGCCGTCCTGGGCACGACGTTCACCGGGCACCGCGACGACATCGTGGGGATCAACGACCTGCTGCTGCGCATCCGCACCGAGCGGGACCTCGACATCCCGCTCCACATCGACGGCGCCAGCGGCGGCTTCGTGTGGCCGTTCCTCTACCCGGACTCGAAGTGGGACTTCCGGCTCGAGCAGGTGCGCTCGATCAACGTGTCGGGCCACAAGTTCGGCCTGGTCTACCCCGGCATCGGCTGGCTGGTGTTCCGCGACCGCTCGGCGCTCGCCGAGCCGCTGGTGTTCAAGGAGAACTACCTGGGCAAGACCGACGAGACGTTCACGCTGAACTTCTCGACCGGCTCGTCGATGGTGCTGGCGCAGTACTACAACTTCGTGCGCTACGGCCGCAGCGGCTACGAGTACATCATGCGCAACATGCAGACGAACGCCGAGAACCTGGCCGACCAGATCGAGGCCGTCGGCCGCTTCGAGGTCATCGGTCGCGGGCAGGAGCAGCTGCCGCTGGTGGCGTTCAAGCTGGCGCAGGCGGAGAACTTCGACGAGTTCGACGTGGCCTGGCAGCTGTCCGCCGAGCGCGGCTGGATGGTGCCGGCGTACACGATGCCGCCGGACGCCCAGGAGGTGACGATCATGCGCGCGCTGGTCAAGCAGACCATGAGCCGCGAGCACGTCGACACCCTCGCCCGGGACATCCACGACGCCTGCGACACCCTGACCCAGAAGGGCGGGGCGCACGAGTCCGAGCGCGCCAAGATGGTGACCGGCCCGGGCCACTGAGCCTGGCTGTCGCCGCGGACGTCATGCGAGGAGGTCGCGCCAGCGACCAGTTCGGATGACGTCCCGGCGACCCCGGCGCGACGTCATCCGAGGTGGCTGCGTCAGCGACCAGGTCGGATGACGTCCCGGGGGCGCGGCGGCTAGCCCAGGTCGACGATCGCGGCGACCGGGCCGCCGCCGTCGGGGCCCTGGTGGGCAGCGGAGACGGAGACGAAGACCGCGGGGTCGCCGGTGACGGCGGCGGTGACGCCGCCGACGCACGCCTTGATCTGGCGGTGCCAGTGCACGTCGGAGTCGTCGAGCATCGCGTTGCGGCGGCCGCGGACCTGGCCGTCCTGGGAGGCCTCGCACTTGAGGAAGACGTTGACGAGCCGGCCGTCGAGGTCGGAGGTGCGCGGGCGCTCGGGAAGGTCGAGCCCGGCGTCGCGGATTGCCTCCCAGATGCCGTCCTGGTCGAGCGCGTCGCGCATCACGGAGTGGCCGATCCGGTAGTGGCCGCCCACGCCCGGCGCGTTGCCGACGACGACGACCTGCGCCTGGTCGAGCTCGACGCCGGAGGAGCAGGAGGCGACCGAGGAGTAGAGCGACCGGTCGTGCATGACGTCGGCGTCGGTCGGCATGTCGATCTCACCGAGGGCGACCGCGATGCCGAGCGCGGTGCAGCCGTTGGAGAGGTCCATCGACTCGTGGGTGTGCTCGGTCCACACGGTCTCGCCGCGGGACTTGGCGTCGCGGATGGTGTGGATCGTCAGCAGCGGGGTCTTGGTCTGCACGTAGTGGACGTCGGCGGGGTCGTCGATGCCGGCGCGCGCCATGGCGGCCCGCACCGCGTCGGCGACCTTCGTGATCATCGGGGTGCGGCCGATGTCCTCGGGCGCCAGCCGCTCGCTCATCGCGAAGCCGACGGTCAGCCGCGGCTCGTCGCTCGGCGTCACCTGCTCGGGCGGGACCGTCGCGAAGATCGTCGCGTGCGGGCTGATCACGCCGTCGGTGCCGCCGGACCACACGATCGGGACCTGCTTGACCTGGTCCGCCGGCGCCCCCTTCTCGACCAGCACCTCGCGGAAGGCCCGGTCGGCGATGATCCGGGTGTAGTCGTTCACCCCGCCGTTGCCCTCGGTCTTGCCGATGATCGCGACGACCCGGTCGGCCTGCATGACGCCGTCGTCGATCAGCTGGGCGAGCTCGCTGGCGTCGGCGACGGAGTGGATCGGGACCTTGCGGACCTCGATGGCGTCGGGCATGGCTGGTTCCTTCCTGGTTCGGCGCGGGGGTGCGCTCAGTCCGGTACGACGACGGTGCCCGCGTCCCCGCGGACGGCACCGGTGATGTGGGCGAGGTCGGTGATGACCGCGCGGGTCCCGCCCTGCTCGACGAAGCGGCACGCCGCGTCGACCTTCGGGCCCATCGAGCCACTGGCGAAGTGCCCCTCGGCGGCGTAGGCGCGCAACTGGGCGACGGTGACGGTGCCGAGCGGTTCGGCCTCGGGCGTGCCGAAGCGCAGCACCGCGTGCGGGACGTCGGTGCCGATGACGAGCACGTCCGCGGCCAGGGTGCGCGCCAGCAGGGCCGCACCGAGGTCCTTGTCGATGACGGCCTCGACGCCGCTCAGCGAGCCGTCGGCCTCCTCGACGACCGGGATCCCGCCGCCACCGTTGGCCACCACCACGAAGCCGGCGTCGACCAGGGTGCGCACGGCGTCGGCGTCCACGATCCGCCGCGGCTCCGGGGAGGCGACGACCCGGCGCCAGCCCTTCTCCCCGCGGTCCTCCCACGTCTCCCCGTGCTCCACCAGCACGGCGGCCTCCTCGGCGGGCAGGTAGCGGCCGATCGGCTTCGTCGGGTGGATGAAGCCCGGGTCGGCGGCGTCGACGAGCGCCCGGGTGACCACCGTGGCGGTCCGCCGGTCGGTCCCGCGCTCGGCCAGGGCGGCGTCGAGCGCGTTCATCAGCACGAAGCCGAGCGTCGCCTGGGTCTGGGCGCCGCACCAGTCCAGCGGCACCGGCGGGACGACGGACGCGGCGATCTCGTTCTTGACCAGGAGGTTGCCCACCTGCGGACCGTTGCCGTGGGTGATGACGACCTCGACGTCCTGCCCGAGCAGGTCGGCGACCTCCGCCATCGCGACCCGGGCCGCGGCGATCTGGTCCTCGGGTCGGGCCCGGCCCTCGGCGTTCGTCATGGCGTTGCCGCCGAGCGCGAGCAGGACCCTCATGCGTCGAACCTAGTGACCCCGCGGTGACCGGGCACCGTGGCCGCCGACGAGCGGACCCGACCGGCGCTGGCAACAGTTGCCATCGCCGTCAGCGGCCACCGGCGACCCGCAGCGTCGTCCCGGTGACGTACGACGCCTCGTCGCTCATCAGCCACGCGATCGCGTCCGCGACCTCGTGGGGCTCGCCGGCGCGGCCCAGCGGCACGAGCGGGCCGACCCGGTCGACCCGACCGGGCTCCCCGGCGTCGGCGTGGATCGTCGTGCGCACGATCCCGGGGGCGACGCCGACGACCCGGATCCCGTCAGCGGCCACCTCCTGCGCCAGGCCGTGGGTCAGCGCGTCGACACCGGCCTTGGCCGCCGCGTACTGGACGTACTCGCCCGGCGCACCGAGGGTCGCCGCCCCCGAGCTCACGTTGACCAGCACGCCGCCCCCGCCGCCGTACGACCTGCCGAGCGCGCGGACCGCCGCCCGCGCGACGAGCAGGGCGCTGGTGAGGTTGAGGTCGACGGTCGCGGCGACGACCTCGGGCGGCGTCTCCGCGAGCGGCCCGAGGTGGAGGGTCGCGCCCGCGTTGTTGACGACGCCCGTGAGCCGGCCGGCCACCTCGAAGAGCCGGTCCACGCCCGTGGGGTCGGTGAGGTCCACGCGGACGACCGCGCAGCCCGCGCCGACGTCCTCGACGGCCAGCCGGGTCTCCTCGGCGGCCCGGTCGTCGCGGGCGTAGCCGAGCACCAGGTCGTGGCCGTCGCGGGCCAGCCGCATCGCGGTCGCGGCGCCGATGCCCCGGGTGCCGCCCGTGACCAGCGTGACCGGCCGCTCAGCCATCGGCCAGCTCGAAGTCGTCGAAGTCGAAGCCCGGCGAGACCAGGCAGCTCACCAGGGCCTCGGTGTCGCGCGGCAGCGTCCGCTGCCAGGTGCCGGCCGGGACGAGCACCTGGGGGCTGCCGGGACCGACCTCGAGCCCCACCTCGACGGCCGTCCTGGCCCCGGGTGCCGCGCCGGTGCCGCCGAGCTCGAGGGTGACCGCACCCCGGTGCGCCAGCCAGAGCTCGTCGGAGCGGACCCGGTGCCACGCGGAGCACTCCCCCGGCGGCAGCAGGAAGTAGATGAGGGTGGCGGTCGGCCGCACCCGGCCGTCCGGGAGGGTCACGGTCTCCGGGGCGACCCAGGTCTGGCGGTACCACCCGCCCTCGGGGTGCGGCTCGAGGTCGAGGGCGTCGGCGAGGGGCGGTCGGTCCACGGGACGAGTCTCTCAGCCCGGCCGCGGAGCCCGGCCCGGATGGCTACGCTCGAACCGACGACGTGTTCGCCACCATCCCCGGCTCGGGCCCCGCTCAGGAAGAAGTGAGATGCAGACCGAAGTGCTCTACGGCCCCGCGTACGCCGCCGCGAAGCTCACCCTCGCCCAGGGCGAGACCGTCCGCGCCGAGGCGGGCTCGATGCTCGCGATGTCGGCAGGGATCACCCTCGAGACGTCCACCCAGGGCGGCATCCTCAAGGGCCTCAAGCGGTCCGTGCTCGGCGGCGAGTCGTTCTTCATGAACACCTTCACCGCGCAGACCGCGGGCGCGGAGCTGTGGGTGGCGCCGTCGCTGCCCGGCGACGTGGTGGCCTGGCCGCACCAGGGCACCCTCTACGTGCAGTCCGGCTCCTACGTCGCGTCGTCGTCCGGCATCGACATCGACTCCAACTGGGGCGGCGCCAAGACCTTCTTCTCGCGCGAGGGCCTGTTCATGCTCAAGGTCGTCGGCCAGGGCGAGCTGGTGCTGTCGAGCTACGGCGCCATCCACGCGGTCGACCTCCAGCCGGGCCAGACCTACACCGTCGACACCGGCCACATGGTCGCGTGGACCGAGGGCATCCAGTACAACGTCCGCAAGGTCGGCAGCTGGAAGTCCACCTTCCTGTCCGGCGAGGGTCTCGTGTGCGACCTCACCGGGCCGGGCCGGATCTACATCCAGACCCGCAGCCAGAGTGCGTTCCTCGACTGGCTGATCCCGCGGCTGCCGCAGCAGACGGGCAGCTGACCGCACCCGACGTCGCCCGGGCCGGTCGCGCGGGTGGCCGGCCCGGACGCACGCGCGGGCTCAGTCGGTCTCGAGGACGATCTCCTCGTTGTCGGGCCCGCTGAGCGTCAGCGTCTTGTTGTTGAGGTCGGCCTTCACCCCGTCGGTGAACAGCCCGGCCAGCCACTGGTCCTGCGCGGTGAGCTCGTCGGAGCACGCCTTCATCGTCGAGGCCGCGGGGCCGGTCCACTTCAGGGTGCCGTCGGTGACGCCGTAGCCGGCCGTCTGGGTGTTGCAGCCGGCCTCGACGGCGAGGTTGCCGTCCTGGAAGGTCAGCGTGATCGACGACTCCTCCACCAGCTTGTGCCCGGTGACCTCGACCGAGGTGTACGTCGTGTTGTCGAGCTCGTCGGTGGTGGGCGGGCTGCCCTCGCGGCCGGACTCCCCGTCGGAGCCGCACCCGACGAGCAGGACGGCCGAGGCGGCGAGGGCGAGCAGGGTACGTAGGCGCATCAGAACTCCACGGGTTCACGGATGATGGGACAGGTCATGCAGTGACCGCCGCCGCGACCGCGCCCGAGCTCGGCGCCGACGATCGTGATCACCTCGACCCCCGCCTTGCGGAGCAGGGTGTTGGTGAGCGTGTTGCGGTCGTAGGTGAAGACGACCCCGGGCTCCAGCGCGACGGCGTTGTTGCCGCTGTCCCACTGCTGCCGCTCGGACTGGTAGACGTCACCGCCGGTCTCGATGACCCGGAGCGAGTCCAGCCCGAGCGAGCGCGCGACGACGTCGACGAACGGCGTCGACCCCTCGTCGACGACCTCGAGGCCGGGCGCCCGGTCGGACGGCACCAGCGAGAACGTGTGCACCGCGTCCATGATCTGCGGGTAGAGCGTCACGATGTCGCGGTCGGCGAAGGTGAAGACCGTGTCGAGGTGCATCGCGGCCCGCAGCTTGGGCATCCCGGCGACCACGACCCGCTCGGCCGCGCCCTGCGCGAACAGCGCGGCGGACACCTGCGTGATCGCCTGGCGGGAGGTGCGCTCGCTCATGCCCATGAGCACCACGCCGTTCCCGACCGGCATGATGTCGCCGCCCTCGAACGTCGCCTGGCCCCACTCCTGCTCGGGGTCGCCCCACCACACGGTCGAGCCGACGAAGTCGGGGTGGAACTCGTAGATCGCCTTGTAGACGAGGGTCTCGTCCTTGCGCGCCGGCCAGTAGAGCGGGTTCATCGTCAGGCCGCCGTAGAGCCAGCAGGTCGTGTCGCGCGTGTAGAGCGTGTTCGGCAGCGGCGGCATCAGGTACTCGCGGGCGCCGGTGGACTCCCGCGCCAGCGCGAGGTACGGCGTCCGGTGCTCGTCGGGGAGGTCGTGGGTCGCCAGCCCGCCGATGAGGACCTCGGCCAGCTGCCGCGACCCCAGCGACTCCAGGTAGCCGCGGGTGAGGTCGACGAGCCCGAGACCGACGCGGTTGGGCACGATCTTGCGGTCCAGCAGCCAGTCGCGCGCCCCGGGGACCTCGAGGGTCTGCGCGAGCAGGTCGTGCAGCTCGACCACCTCGACGCCGCGCTGGGTCAGCTTGTTGACGAAGTCCGCGTGGTCGCGCTGCGCGTTCTCGACCCACATCACGTCGTCGAAGAGCAGCTCGTGGTTGTTGCTCGGCGTCAGCCGGCGGTGCGCGAGGCCCGGCGCGCAGACCAGCACCTTCCGCAGCCGGCCGACCTCCGAGTGCACGCCGTAGGTCGAGGAGACGCCCATGCCGGTTCCTTCCCGTTCGGTGCTCACAGGACGATCCTGCCGGTCCACAGCCCGATCGCGCCGGTGACACCCCCGGCGACGATCAGCACGAACAGCCCGATCTCCGCCGGGCTGAAGAGCCGACGGCCGTGCTCGCTGCGGGCCTTGACGTAGAGCAGCGTGGCCGGCGCCAGGATCACGGTCATCAGCAGGACGAACTTGAGCCCGGCCGCGTCGAAGAGGAAGACCGTGTACGCCGTCGCCGCTCCCGCGACGATCGTCTCCCGCCGTCGCACACCGGCCGCGACGCCCTCGTACGCCTCCCCGGTCAGCCCGAGCTTGAGGGCGTAGGCGGCGGCCAGCACGTACGGCAGCAGCGACAGGCTGGTCGCGAGGTCGAGCATGAAGTTGAGGGCGTCGGTGACGAACAGCGTGAGGGCCAGGAGCGCCGTGACGCCCAGCGAGGTGACGACGAGGGCCGTGATCGGCGTGCCGGCGGCGTTCTCCTGCCCGAGGAACTCGGGGAGGTCGTCCTGGCGCGCGGGGATGTACATCACCTCTGCCGCCATCAGGGTCCAGGCCAGGTAGGCGCCGAGGACCGACACGATCACCGCGACGCTGATGAACCACTCCCCCCAGTCGCCGACGACCGACTCGAAGACGCCGACCATCGAGGGCTGCCGGGTGGCGGCCAGCTCGGGCTGCGGCACGACGGAGTAGCTGGAGAGCGTCACCAGCGCGAAGATCGACAGCACGCTGAGGAACCCGAGCACGGTGGCCCGGCCGACGTCCTCGCGGCGCCGGGCGTAGCGGGAGTAGACGCTCGCGCCCTCGATGCCGATGAACACGAACGTCGTGATCAGCATGGTGTTGCGGACCTGCTCGTTCAGGTCGCCGAGGTCGCCGTAGCCGGAGGCCGTCCAGTTGTCGGCGAAGACCCCGGCGTCGAAGTTGACGAACAGCACGACGATGAACACCAGGATGGGGATGATCTTGAAGACCGTGACGATCCGGTTGATGACCGCCGCGTCCCGGACGCCGCGCGCGATCAGGTAGTGGAACAGCCACACGCCCGCCGTGCCGACCGCCACGGCGAGCACGGTGTCGCCGTCGCCGAAGCCGTCGAAGAACGCCCCCAGCGTCGAGCCGATGAACACCCAGTAGAACGCGTTGCCGGCCACCGAGCTCGCCCAGAAGCCGATCGCGGAGTTGAAGCCCGCGTAGTCGCCGAACCCCGCCTTGGCGTAGATGAACACCCCGGAGTCCAGCTCGGGCTTGCGGATGGCGAGGGTCTGGAAGACGAACGCGAGCATCAGCATCCCCGTGCCCGCCAGCGCCCACGCGATGAGCGAGCCGAGGATCCCGGTCGCGACCCCGAACCGGGCCGGGAGCGAGAAGACCCCGGCGCCCACCATCCCGCCGACCACCATCGCGGTGAGCGTCGGGACGCTCATCTTCGCGACGGCGCCGCCGGGCGGAGCCTCGGTCTGGGTCACCCTCGGGATGCTCCCCGAGGCACGCTCGGCCCACCTCACCCGATCCGGACGAGTCGGCGGTGACCGGGGCTCAGTCCAGGCCGTTGAGGGTGTCGACTACCCCCATCAGGTCGCCGCGGTCGTAGTAGTCGACCGCGACGAAGTTGGGGAGCTGCCCCCGCTCGCGCTGGCACTCCTCCACCCGGGGCAGCAGCACGCTGCGCGCGTTCACCTTCTCGGCGTTGGAGACCGTGGCCGACTTGTCGCTGATCCAGTGGTTGACGAGGAAGAGCGGCGCGTCGGCCGGCCCGCGGTTGGGCTCGCAGCTGAACTGCTTCGGGTCGGTGAACAGGAATGGGGTGTCCTGCACCCAGCGGAACCCTCTCATCAGCCACGGGAGCTCGTCCCCGCCGCCGTGGCTCTCCATCAGCACCACCAGCCGTTTGCCGGACTCGACCATCTGGCCGAGCGTCGGCCACGGGTTGTCGGCGGGGGTGCCGATCGGGGTGTAGACGTAGGGCAGCAGCCCGGCCCGCTCGATGACCTCGGCGGTGTCGCGGGGCGAGACCTCGTCCTGCACGAACAGGGTGACCACCTCGGTCGGGTGGGCGTCCATCCACTCCTTCGTCGCCCGCAGGCTGTCCAGCCAGAGCGTCGACCCGAGCTCGCACATCGCGTGGCAGAGGTAGGGCTCCACCCGGCCACGGGGGGTCAGCCCGAAGGCGTTGCGGAGCCGGAGCGCGCTGGCGACGGTGGCCGCACCGAACGTCGCCTCCGCCTCGGCCAGCGAGCTGGCGCGGCTCTGCTCGGCGGTGGCGACGATGTCGGGCCGGTCGGTGCGCTGGCCGTACCAGCTGTCGATGAGCAGCACCCGGACCCCGTGGTCGAGCTGGGCGACGATGCCGTCGGGCTGCTCGGGGAAGAACCAGCCCGGGATGTCGGCCGCCGACATCGAGTTGTGGGTGGCGGGGAACGCCACCTCGTCGTAGTGCCGGTCGCACAGCTCGACGTGGCCGTTGCAGCCCTGACCCGAGGCGAGGGCCGCGGTCCCGGTCGGGAGGGTGCGGTCGGTGGGCAGGACCAGCACGACCCAGCCGGTCACCAGCATCGTGACGGCGATCAGCCCCCAGGTCCGGGCCCGCGGCGCCCGGACCACCGTCAGCGCCAGCGAGCCGATCCCCCACACGACCAGGACGACGCCGACGACGCTGAGCACGACCTGGGCGACGCGCAGCGGGTCACCGACCAGCGCGACGCCGAGGACGCCGACGACCACCGCGCGCCCGGTCGCCTCCAGCGGGTCGGTGGCCGGCCGGAGGAGCTCGCGGACGTCCAGGCGCTCCCGCGAGCCCAGGACGGCGACCGCGCCCACGGTGACCAGTGCGCCGGTCGCCAGCCAGAACTCGCCGGACAGCTCCGCCCAGGCCGCGTGCCGGATCGCGCCGCCGAGCGTCGAGCGGTCGGCGTGCCGCGCCAGCGAGCCGACGAGGAGCAGGACGACGGCCATGAGCAGCCCGGCCCCGAGCGCGCCCCGGCCGACGTCACGGAGGGCGCCGCGGACCCGGGAACCGCGCGGGGAGAACCCGGCGCCGGCGCCGACGAGGAGCAGCAGGCCCAGGAGGGGGCAGATCCGGGCGAGCCAGACCACCCGGTGCACGGCACCGACCATGCCCGCGTCGTACGACGCCCCGCCCAGCGCGGAGAGCTGGACGTCGAGGTCGGCCGGGATCGTGGCGTCGGCCTGCGGCGACACCTGGGTCAGGATGCCGACCACGACGGCCGCGACGTCCGCGAGCCGCAGCACCAGCGGGTCACCTCCCTGGCCGAGCACGATCGCGCGGTACAGGGGCGCCACGGCGGACCGGACCAACGGGCTGATCGCGGGGCTGGCGACCACGCTGGTCGTCGTGGTCTCGAGCAGCGGCCGGACGGCGACCAGGTCGGGCTGCTCCTCCAACAACCGCTCGGAGATCACCACGCCGAGCTGGCGCGCGACGTCGGGGTCGGTGCGGGCGGCGTCGACGTGGGCCGCGAACCGGTCGGCGTCGAGGACCTCGCGGTTGACCACGCCCGCGATGGTGCCCACCACGAGGAGCAGGGCGCCGAGGCACAGCACTGCAGCACGCGCCACGCGTCGTACGGTCACGGCGGGAGGACGGGACACGGCCACAGGGTGGCACAGACGGCGACCCGGCGGGCTCGCCGATTCCACCGACGGACGGCGCCCGGTGCTGCCAGAGTCCTCCCATGGTGCGCCGGGTGGCGACGCTCTACGCGAGCGTGCTCGTCATGCTGATGATGCTGACCTGGGTGTTCCTCAGCATGCGGTCGGTCATGGACATCGGCGGGAGCTGCGGGTCGGGTGGCCCCTACGTGGTCGCGAACCCGTGCCCCGACCACGTGGCGCTCTTCATGACGCTGGGGATCCCGGTGATGCTCCTGTCGGCCTTCCTCGGCTCGGCCGTCGCGGTGGGGCTCGGGGCGCCGACCCTGCTGCTGCCGATGTGGTGGCTGCTGTTCGGCTCGCTCGGCTGGAACTTCCTCGACTACGGCCTCTTCCAGGGCGACGTCGTGTGGGGCTGGGTGGTCTGCGGGGTGATGTTCGAGCTGATGGCGCTGCCCGCGCTGTTGATCTCCCTGCCGTGGGGCTGGGCCGGGCCCGCGCGGCTGGCCGCGCGGAGCGAGCCGGTCACCTCCGGCACGACGGGCGGCAGCGCCCGATGGGTCCTCGCCTACGTCCTGCTCGGTGCCCTCGGTGCCGCGCTCGGCTGGTGGACCTTCGTCTCCTGGACCTAGGGCCCAAAGCCTCCGGAGCCGGGGCGCCGCCGCGCGTACGTTCGCGAGTGGAGGCACCTGACCAGACGATGCGTAGGACCCGATGAGCCACGGTGAGCCGTGCCCGACCTGTGCCGGGCAGGGCGACATCGTCTTCCGAGCCGGACGGCGCGGGCTCTCGGACCGTCCCGCGAACGGACGCCACGACGCCTGGCCCTGCCCCACCTGTGGCGGCCGCGGCAGCGTCCGGAGCTCGGCACCGCGGTCCTGAGCCGCGCCGACAGAGGACCGGAACCGCGCGCGACCGGCGGCCGTCAGAGGGGCATGAGCAAGCACCTGGCCGCCCTCCTCGTCGGCGCCGCCGTCCTGGTCGCCGGCTGCGGCAGCACCTCTGGCGGCGACCAGGACGGGGACGGCGGAGACGGGGACGCACACCCCACCGGCCCGCCCTGGCCGGCCTACGAGGTGGACGACTACACCTACACGCTGCGGACGTCGTGCTTCTGCGCCTACGCCGGCGACCCGGTGCTCGTGACGGTCCGCGACGGTGAGGTCGTCGACGCCGTCTACACCCGCCGCGGCCACGACCACGCGCCCGGCGACGCGGCCGAGGAGTGGATGCGGGTGACCATCGAGGACGTCATCGACGCCGCCAACGACGAGGACGCCTACCGGGTGCAGGTGAGATGGCCCGAGGGCCAGGACTACCCGAGCTACGTGTGGATCGACCAGGACGGCCACATGGCCGACGAGGAGATCGGCTACCGGATCGACGACGTCACGCCCGCCTAGCCGTCCGCGGTCCGACCCTCACGTCCGGGGGTGGTAGCCGGGCTTGGTGGGCTGGTGGCGGTGGTGGAGGTGGTGGTGGCGGGGGCAGAGGAGTCGTCCGTTGGCGAGGTCGGTGGGGCCGCCGTTGGACCATTCGAGGTCGTGGTGGGCGTGGCAGCGCCACGGTGGTGCGTCGCAGCCGGGGTGGGTGCAGCCCTTGTCGCGGAGCGCGAGGGCGAGGTGCTGGGCGGCGGTGAAGAGGCGGGTCTGGTGGCCGAGGTCGAGGACCTCGGAGCGGGTGCCGAGGACGGCGGGGATGATCGCGGCCTGACAGGCCAGCCGGCGGGCCTCGCCGGCGGAGATCCGGTGGCCGGTGTCGAGGATGACCCCGGCCTGGTCGAGCTGCCCGACCAGCGTCTCGTAGGACAGGGTGACCACGACGGTCGCGTTGGTGCCGCCCGTCTTCGGCAGGCTCGTGGCGGGGAGGCGTTCGAGGAGCTCGCAGAACGCCCGCCCCAGCCGCTCCGGCGTCGGCCGCTGAGGTGGACCCGCGCCTTCGGTGGCGGCGCGGTGGTTCGGGGCGGCGAAGGCCGTGACGGCCTTGAGGAACATCGCGCCGTGCAGGTGCGGCAGCACGAAGGACCCGACCAGGCGGCCGTGGTCGTCGAACCGGGCCTTGAGCCGGCACGCCGCCAACGCGTCGGCCTCCTCGCGTTCGAGCAGGGCGGCTTCGTGGGCGTCGACCAGGTCGGGGGCGATCACCTCGAGGAGCCGGCGGCCCAGGATCCGCAGCGCACCCGCGTGGTGGTCGGCGGCGAGGCCGAGCAGGTGCTCCTCGGCCTGTGCGGTGAGCTCGGGTCCGACAGTGTCGGGGAGCTGGTCGACGGCGTGCACGACCACCCGCGCCTGCTCGAGGTTCAGGTGGCCGGCGGCGAGGGCATCGGCGGTGTGGGGGTGCGCCTCCAGCGCCTGGGCGAGATTGACCAGTTCCTTCGCCGTCCGCGGGGTCTGCCGGGTGGCGTGGGCCCAGACGGCGGTGGCGTCCCGGGTGTCGACCGACTCGGCATGCGCCGCGACCCGGAGCTTGAGTGCGGCGACCTGGGCCTCGAGCCGGGTCAGCTCGACGAGCGTCCGGCCGGCCTCGTCGGCGTCGAGGGACCACACCGACGCGTCGGCCACCGAGTCCGCCACCGACCGCATCTGGGCGGTCGCGGCGGTGACCCGGTGCCGAGGTGTGGCCATCGCTGTCATGGCACCCATTCCAGCACCGACCACCGACACTCAGGGCCGAGAATCCCCTGTGTGCACAGGGGATCCGGTCACGATCGGGTCACGATCCACGAGGCTTCTCCACCGCCCGGACCGCGCCTGTGGACGGGCTGCTTCGGGTCGCTACCCGCACCCGGGAGACAGCCCCGGCCAGAAGCCCGCCGTACCCGCTCTTGCTGCCTGTCGGTCGCAACCACGAGACCACCCCAAGGTTGCCGACACCCGAAGCTCGGCCGCGGACCGCCTACCGCAGGTCCACGTCCGCGTGCGCGGCACCGCCGGCGAGCCGGGCGTACCCGGGACCGCGGTCGAAGAAGGCCTCTCCGGCGGCCGGGCGGGACGTCCGCTCGGCGGCGGTGGCAGCGGCGTCGTACGACAGGGAGTCGTCGTCGACGGAGCCGGTGAGCACGACCCCGTAGTCGGCGAGCGCGGCCTCGGGCGAGACCTTGCGCCACACCACGTCGCGGACCACCAGCTCGGGTGCGCGCGCCAGCGGGTCGCCCCAGCCGCCGCCACCGGTCGTACGGATCCGGATCACCTCGCCGGCCTTCACGGGCTCGGCGTCGGCCAGGGCGTCGACCTCGCGCTCGGCCGGGCCCCCGGGGTCGATCGTCACCTGGAACGGCTTCCCGGCCCGACCGCCGCGCACCCCCCAGCACGCGAGGATCGAGCGGTCCGCGATCGACATGAAGTGCGCGTCCTCGAGCATCCGGAGGTGCTTCTCGTAGCCGAGGCCGCCACGGAACTGCCCCGCTCCCCCGCTGTCGACGGCCAGCGAGAGCGACTCGACGAGGAACGGGAAGCGCGCCTCGGTGAACTCCGTCGGCAGGTTGCGCGAGTCCGGGACGACGTGGATGGTGTCCTCCCCGTCGGCGTAGTAGCGGCCGCCGGAGCCGCCGCCGAGCACCTCGCGCATGAGGTACGGGCGGCCGTCGCGGTCCTCGCCGTACACGCCGGTGTAGCGGATCGTCTCCTGGTCGGCCGGCATCCGGCCGTCGACGGCCTTGGCGACCACGCCGGCGAGGACGCCGAGCAGCCGCAGGATGACGAACGTGCGCGCGTTGGTCGGCGCCGGGAACACCGGTGTCAGCAGCGTGCCCGGCTCCGGGAACCGCATCTCGATCAGGGGTACGACGCCCTCGTTGACGTCGAGCTCCGCCATCCGCTCCGGGGTGTCGGCGAGGTTGCGCAGGATCGGCGCCAGCCACTTCTTGAGGAACACCCCGTCACTGGCGTCGCCGACGTGGTTGATCGGCCCCTTGGCCTGCGGACCCGTCCCGTCGAAGTCGACGACCAGGCGCTCGCCCTCGGGGTCGTCGGCAGCGGTGCGGGTGAGGGTGATCCGCTGCGTGTGCAGGCGCGGCTCGTCGACGCCGTCGTGCTCGGCGTAGTCCTCCCAGACCCAGCTGCCGACCGGGATCTTGGCGAGGATCTCGCGGCGGTAGGTCTCGGTGGTGCGCGCGATGATCGCGTCGAAGCAGGACTCGACGGTCGCGACGCCGTACCGGTCGAAGAGCTCGCCGAGCCGGCGCGCACCCATCAGGCAGGCCGAGCACTCGGCGTCGAGGTCGGCGGCCAGCGACTCGGGCATCCGGGAGTTGCGGGTCATGATCGCCAGCGCGGCCCGGTTGGGCACGCCGGCGTCCCAGAGCTTGATCGGCGGGACCATCAGCCCCTCCTCGAAGACGCTGGTCGCGTGGCTCGGCATCGAGCCGGGGACCGCGCCGCCGATGTCGTCGTGGTGGCCGAACGCCTGGACGAAGGCGACCACCCGGCCGTCGCTGAAGACCGGGACGGTGACGCACAGGTCGGGCAGGTGCCCGATCCCGCCCTCGGAGCGGTAGACGTCGTTGTGGAAGAAGACGTCACCCTCGCGCATCTCCTCGATCGGGAAGTCGCGGGCCACCGGGTGCACCAGGGCCGAGTAGGACCGGCCGGTCAGCTTGCGCAGCAGCCGGTCGTGGATGCCGGCGCGGAAGTCGTGGGCGTCGCGGATCATCGGGCTGCGGCTGGTGCGCGCGATCGCCGTCTCGACCTCCATCTCGACGCTGGCCAGGGAGCCCTGGACGATCTCGACGAGCACCGGGTCGGCGCTCGCGCCGGCGTCGTCGGTGAGGTGCCCGAACGGGAACTGGGTCGGCGCCCGGCGGCTCATGCTCGGCTCCCTTCCGGGTCGCGGGTCACGACGACGTTCAGGTGCTCGTCCACCCGGGCGCTGAAGCCGGGGTGCAGGGGCACGGTCGAGCCGAACTCCTCGATGACGGCGGGGCCGTCGACGCGTACGCCGGGGGCGAGGTCGGGACGCCACAGCACCGGTGTGTCGACGTACCCCTGCACGGGGTCGAAGCAGACGGGCCGCCGACCGGTCGCGACCGGCGGCGCGACCGGCTCCACGACGGGGTGCCGGCGGATCTCGGGGCGCTGGATCGGGCCGATGCCCGAGACGCGCAGGTTGACCCACTCGACCTGCTGGGTGGGGTCGCCCGCGAAGTCGTAGCCGTAGAGCGCGCGGTGCTCGGCGTGGAACGCGGCCGCGACGCCGGCCAGCGCGGCCTCGTCCAGCGCACCGGGCGGCGGGACCGGGACCCGCACCTCGTAGGCCTGGCCGAAGTAGCGCAGGTCGGCGGTGTAGCCGAACTGCTGCTCCTCGGTCGGGAACCCCTCGTCGTGCAGCGCCGCCTCGGCCAGCTCGTCGAGCTGCTCGTAGAGACGCACGACCTCGTCGACGTCGAGCCGGTCGGCCAACGAGACATGGGTCTGCACGTAGTCGTTCTTGACGTCGACGGTGAGCAGGCCGAACGCCGAGACGTTGCCGGGGTCGGGCGGCACCAGGACGGTCCGGACGCCCAGCACGTCCATCAGGCGGCACAGCAGCAACGACCCGGAGCCGCCGAAGGTGGTGAGGGTGAAGTCGCGGACGTCGAGGCCACGCTTGACCGTGACCTGGCGCAGCGCGTTGGCCTGGTTCCACGCCGAGATCTCCAGGACGCCCGTGGCGCACGCCTCGGCGCTGAGACCGAGCTCCGACGCGAGCGCCTCGACGCCCGCGCGCGCGGCGTCCACGTCGAGCGGGATCTCGCCGCCGAGCAGGTGCGGCGGGATCCGGCCCAAGACGACGTGGGCGTCGGTGATGGTGACCTCGGTGCCGCCCTTGCCATAGCAGAGCGGGCCCGGGTCGGCACCGGCCGACTGCGGACCGACCTTGAGCGTGCCCTCCGGCGACAGCCACGCGATCGAGCCGCCACCGGCGCCGACCGTGACCACGTCGATCATCGGGATCTTGGAGGGGAACGCCCCGACCGAGCCCTCGGTCGTCAGCGTCGGCTCGCCGCCGATCACGACGCTCACGTCGGTCGACGTACCCCCGCCGTCGGAGGTCAGGACCCGGTCGTGGCCGGCGACCTGGGCGATGAGCGCGGCGCCGAGCGCGCCGGCCGCGGGGCCCGAGAGCACCGTGGTGATCGGCTGGTGCACGACCTCGTCGGCCGACAGCACGCCGCCGTTGGACTTCATGACGTAGAACGGGATCGCCCGCCCGTCCAGGGCCCCGAGCCGGGCCTTGATGTTGGAGACGTACGCGGAGAGCCGCGGCTTGACGGCTGCGTCCACGAGGGTGGTCATCGCCCGCTCGTACTCGCGGTACTCGCGCAGCACCTGGCTCGAGACCGAGACCACCGCGTCGGGGTGCTCCTCGGCGAGGACCGCGCGCATCCGCTCCTCGTGGACCGGGTCGGCGTAGGCGTGCAGGAAGCAGACGCCGAGGGTCGTCACGCCCTGGTCGCGGAACCAGCGGGCGACGGCGCGGGCGCCGTCCTCGTCGAAGGGCCGGACCTCGGCACCGGTGAAGTCCAGCCGGCCCTCGACGCCGCGGACCAGGTGCCGCGGGACGATCCGGTCCGGCTTCACCCAGAAGTAGGAGTTGCCGTAGCCGTCGGGAACCGACTGCCGGGCGATCTCGAGCATCGCCTCGTAGCCGGTGTTGGTGATGAAGCCGAGCCGGTCGACCTTGCCCTCGAGGAGCTGGTTGGTGGCGACGGTCGTGCCGTGGCTGACCGCCTCGATGTCGGCTGCGGTGGCGCCGAGCAGCCCGAGCACCTTGTCGATGCCGGCCAGGAAGCCGTCTGCGGGGTTCGCCGGGGTCGAGGGGGTCTTGGTGGTGACGAGCTCGCCGGACGCGCCGTCGAGGGCGACCACGTCGGTGAACGTCCCGCCGGTGTCGATGCCGATCCGGATCCGCCGCTGGGCCATGGCGTCGATTCAACCGGGGGTGCGGCGCCCGGGCCACGGCAGAGGTTGCCGACCGGGGCCCCGTCCACCGGCAACCTCTGCCAGCGGCGCGATCGGGGACGCCGCACTCAGGCGTCGGCGGGACGCTCGTTGTAGACGTCGGCCTCCTCCTGGCCGGTCAGCGCCTGGATCGCGGCCATCACCTGGTCGGTGACCTCCCGACGGGCGCGCCCGAGCGGGACGCCGTCGTACCGGCCGGCCACCTCGATCGGCGCGCCGAACCGCACCGTGATCGGCACGACCTTCGGGTATCGGGCGCCGACCGGCTGGAGCCGCTCGGTGCCGGTGAGGCCGACCGGGACGATCGGGACCCCGGCGGTCAGCGCCAGGTGCGCGACGCCGGTGCGGCCGCGGTAGAGCCGGCCGTCGCGGGACCGGGTGCCCTCGGGGTAGAGGCCGAACGCCTCGCCCCGCCCGAGCACCTCGAGGGCGGTGTCGAGGCTGGCGATCGCGGCCTTGGGGTCGTCCCGGTCGACCGGGAGCATCCCCATGCCCTCGAACCACGCGCGCTGGAGGGCGCCGCGCACCCCGCGGCCGGTGAAGTAGTCGGACTTGGCGAGGAACGCGACCTTGCGCGGCGCCACGATCGGGATGACCAGGGAGTCGGCGAAGCTGAGGTGGTTGCTGGCCAGGATCACCGCACCGGTGCGGGGCACGTTCTCGACGCCGGTCACCGTGGGCCGCCAGACCACCTTCGCGAGGGGCGGGACGACCGCGTGCAGGACCGAGTACATGACCACCCGGCCAGTCTCCCGGTTACCGCCCGGTCAACCGAGTCGGCGTGCCGGCCGGCGGACGGGCGGGCGGAGCCGGAAGCTCGCGGAGAGGGCCCGGAAATAGGTGAAGGGCCCTCGAAAGTATGAGTTCCAAGGGCCCTTCGGCGACCGGTACTGGTGACGCTCCCGGTCGACTGCTCGTCCACTCCGGCCCCGGCGGCTTCGTCACCCAGCCACCGCGGCAGTCCCTCCAGCAAGCTGGTGGTCCCGCCGTACGGACCCTCGTCTCCGAGCTGTCCCGCCTCCCGTTTCCGGAGGGCGTGGGAGAAGTTCTATGCCCTCCGCGAGCCGCCGCGCAAGGGATTCGCCGAACATTCCG
Source organism: Nocardioides sp. (assembly GCF_044226305.1). GTDB lineage: Bacteria > Actinomycetota > Actinomycetes > Propionibacteriales > Nocardioidaceae > Nocardioides. The sequence continues at coordinate 148,835 of NZ_JBGAHF010000001.1, forward strand.
TCGGTTCCACCGATATTGGCCGGTTCCTCCACAGACGGGCGGTGGTTCATCCACAGAAGAGGCCGAGATTCCCACAGTTGAGCGGGATTCCGGTCACCGCGTCGGCCGGCGCCGGCACGGCGCCGCGCGCCCGGCGCGAGCGCAGCGCGAGGACCCGGCGCGAGGCCCGGCGCGAGGACCGGCGCGAGGACCGGCGCGAGGACCGGCGCGAGGACCGGCGCGAGGACCGGCGCGAGGACCGGCGCGAGCCGGCGCGAGGACCGGCGCGAGGACCGGCGCGAGGACCGGCGCGAGGACCGGCGCGAGGACCGGCGCGAGGACCGGCGCGAGGACCGGCGCGAGGACCGGCGCGAGGACCGGCGCGAGGACCGGCGCGAGGACCGGCGCGGCCGCCCGGTCCGGAAATAGGTGAAGGGCCCTCGCGAGTATGAGTCGCAAGGGCCCTTCAGGGTGACCGGTACCCGGTGACGCTCCCGGTCGACAGCCGTTCGAACCCGGTCCCAGCGACCTCGTCACCCAGCCGCTGCGCCACACCCCGGCGAGCCGGCGTGCGTCGTTCGGACCCTCGTCTCCGAGCTGTCCCGCTCCCCGTTGCCGGAGGGCGTGGGAGAAGTTCTATGCCCTGCCCGGAGCAGGGCGCAAGAGCTCGCGGGAACAAACCTTCGGTTCCACCGGAACTCGTGGGTTGCCCACAGGTCCGGCCCCGGTCGTCCACACCCGTTCGGACTATTCCCCACAGGTTTTCCACCGGTGCCTGTGGATGACGGACGGGGTCGCGGCGGCGTCTCCGGCGCCCGGATGTCGGCCCTGCTGCCTAGGCTCGCCGCATGGCGGACTTCACCTGGCTCCCGGCCAACCGGGCGACGACCGACGACGTCGAGGCGGTGCTCGGCACCGGGGGCGCCCGCCGGTGCCGGTGCCAGGCCCTGAAGGTGCCGGGCTGGATCTGGCGCGACACCACGCAGGAGCAGCGGGACGCCGCGCTGCTGGAGCAGACCGCCTGCGGCACCGCCGGGCCGACGTCCGGCCTGATCGGGTACGTCGACGGCGAGCCGGCCGGCTGGGTCGCGGTCGAGCCGCGGGAGGACTACCCCCGGCTGTGGAGCCGGAAGCAGGCGTGGATGCGGATGGACCCCGAGCTCGAGGGCGTCTGGTCGGTCACCTGCTTCGTCGTCCGCCCCGGCCGGCGCAAGGCCGGGTTGACGTACGAGCTCGCCGCCGCCACGGTCACGTACGGCGAGCAGGTCGGCGCGCGGGTCCTCGAGGGCTACCCGATCGAGCCGGCGCCCGGGAAGTCCGTGATCTGGGACGAGGCGTCGGTCGGGCTGCTGCAGGTCTTCCTGGAGGCCGGCTACGAGGTGGTGGCGTCGCCGACCCCGCGGCGGCGGGTGGTCCGGCGACGACTCAGCGGGGCCTCGGCGTGACCGGTCGGTGCGACGATGCCCCGGTGACCGACTTCCTCGGCGCCTGGCAGGCCTGGCGCGACGAGCGTGAGGAGCGGCTGCGCGCACCGCACGGGTGGCTGGCGATCACCGCGATCCACTGGCTGACCGGCCGGGCCCAGCGGTTCGACGACGTGCCCGGGTCGTGGTCCGGCGGCGAGCACGGGGCCACCGTGACCCTCGAGCCCGGCGAGTCCCTGACCGCCGGCGGCCGTGCGCTGCCGCCGGGGACGCACCGGCTCGGCCCGCTCGACGAGGTCGGCCTGACGCTCGCCTTCGGCGACGCGGTCGCCCAGGTCGCCGACCGTGAGGGGCGCACCATCCTGCGGCCGCGCCACCCCGACTCCCCCACCCTCCGCGCCTACCGCAGCACCCCGTGCTTCCCACCCGACCCGGGCTGGGTCGTCCCCGCCCGCTTCGAGGCGTACGCCGAGCCGGTCGGCGACGCCGTGGGCGAGGTCGTCCTCGATCGGGACGGTGTCGAGCACCGCCTGGTCGCGTGGGGCGAGGACGACGACTGCCTGTGGATCCTCTTCCGTGACGCGACGTCCGGCGTGACGACGTACCCGGCCAACCGTCAGCTGCTCACCGAGCCGCCCGGACCCGACGGGTCCGTCGAGATCGACTTCAACCGGGCGACCAACATGCCGTGCGCCTACACCGACTTCGCGACCTGCCCGCTGCCGCCCGCGGCGAACACGCTCCCGTTCGCCGTCGAGGCGGGCGAGCAGGTGCCCCTGGTCGTGCCCTGACGCGCGCGGGTCAGCGCGCCACCTCGGCCTCGACGGCCGCGGCGACCTCGAGGAGGAACCGGTCCCGGCCGTGCGCGGCGACGAGCTGGAGGCCGACCGGCAGGCCGGCGGCCGTGCGGCCGAACGGGACCGAGATCGCCGGGCAGCCGGTGACGGTGATGAAGTAGGCGGAGCGCATCCAGTCCAGGTAGGTCTCCATCGGGCGCCCGTTGATCGACGTCGGGTACTCCTGGTCGGCCGGGAACGGCGGCACCTGCGAGACCGGCAGCACGAGGACGTCGTACCCGCCGGGTCCGAAGAACTCGCGCATCCGCTCGGAGAGGGCGGTGCGCTGGGCGAAGCCGCGGGCGACGTCGGCACCGGTGAGACCCTCCCCGGCCCGGATGTTGTCGGCCAGGGCCGGCTTGAAGGCGTCGGGGTGCGCGCGCAACTCGTCACCGAAGGTCGCCTGGAAGTGCCAGGCGCGCAGGGTCCGGAAGGTGTCCTCGGCCTCGGTCAGCACCGGGTGCGCCGCGTCGACGCTCGCTCCGGCGGCCGCGAGCACCGGGGCGGCCGACGACACGACCGCAGCCACCTCCTCATCGACCTCGAACGCGCCGCCGAGGTCGACCGAGAGCGCCACCCGCAGCCCGGCGAGGGACCCGACGACGGGCGGCGCGAACGCCGACCCCGGGTCGCCGAGGGCCTGGGGCGCACGCGGGTCGGGTCCGGCCAGGACGGAGAGGAGCAGCGCCAGGTCGCCCGCGTTGCGCGCCATCGGGCCGGCGACCGACGTCGTCTCCCACTGGTTGGCCGAGGGCCACTGCGGCACCCGCCCGAGCGAGGGCCGGAGCCCGACGACGCCGCAGAACGACGCCGGGTTGCGCAGCGAGCCGCCCATGTCCGAACCGTCCGCGAGCGGCACCATGCCGGCCGCCAGGGCGCAGGCGGCGCCACCGCTCGACCCTCCGGCCGAGCGACGGGGGTCGACCGGGTTGCGGGTCAGCCCGAACACCCGGTTGAAGGTGTGCGAGCCGGCGGCGAACTCGGGGACGTTGGTCTTCCCGATCACGACCACGCCGGCTCGTCGCACCCGCTCGACGACCAGGTCGTCGCGGTCGGGCACGTGGTCCGCGTACAGCGGGGAGCCGTAGGTGGTGCGCCAGCCGGCGACGTCGTGGGTGTCCTTGAACGCGAACGGGAGGCCGTGCAGCGGGCCGACCTCGGCCCCCGACGCCAGCCGCTCGTCGGCCGCCGCCGCGCCCTCGCGGGCCCGCTCCTCGTCGAGGGACACGATCGCGTTCAGCTCCGGGTTGCGCTCGCCGATGCGGGCCAGGTGCAGGTCGAGCAGCTCGCGCGCCGAGACCTCGCGCCGGCGTACGGCGGCCGCCTGGTCGCGCGCGGTCGAGTCGACCGTGAGATCGCTCATCGGCGGATCCCCGCCGGGCAGCGGTGGGTTGTGCTCGGTCCGGCGACACCGAAGCGAGCCGGACCCACCGCCCACACGGGCCGGCGCCGGGCAGCGGTGGGTTGTGCTCGGTCCGGCGACACCGAAACGAGCCGAATCCACCGCCCACACGGGCCGGCGCCGGGCAGCGGTGGGTTGTGCTCGGTCCGGCGACACCGAAACGAGCCGAACCCACCGCCCGACGCGGGCCCCGGTGTCTCACGGCCGCCGGCCGAGCAGCCGGCCGGCGACCACGCCGAGCAGCACCAGCCCGGCACCGACGGCGATGCCGCGGAGGAAGTCGTCCTGCGACGAGACGGCGGCCCGCTTGGCCGGCGCGGTGAAGACGGTCGGCGCGGCGGCGGGCGCCCCGGCCTCCGGCACCGACACCGCCTGCTCGACCACCGGCGTGGCGATCGCGGTCGCGACGTTGCCGAAGAACTCCCCGGCCATCCGCCGGGAGACGCTGGTGAGCATCCGCTGGCCGACACCACCGACCATCCCGCCCACGACCGCGTCGGCGTCGTAGTCGATCTTCGTCAGGCCGGCGTCGGCCTCCCCGAACCACACCCGCACCGTGGCGTCGATGGTCCCCGGCGCGCCCGCCCCGCTCAGCCGCATGACGAGCGAGTGGTGCTCCTCGAGGTCGGAGAGCGTGCACGAGCCCTCGTAGGTGCCCTTGATCGCGGCGACGCCCGCGGTGACGGTCATGTCGTAGCTGTGCTCCCCCGTCGTGACCAGTCGCTCGCAGCCGGGGATCGTCGCGACCAGCACCCGCGGGTCGAGGAGCGCGTCCCAGACCTGGCCGACCGGGAACGGGATGACGTCGGATCCGGTGATCTTCATCGGCAGGGGCCTTCCGCGACGGGTGGTCTCGAGGCTCGCTGCGCTCGCACCTCAACCACCGTGAGCCTCGCGGAGGTGGAAGAGCTCGGACGGCGAGATCGGCATCGCCCGGATCGGGATGCCCTCGGCGTCCTCGATCGCGGCGGCGAACACCGCCGCCGAGGGGATGACGCCCGCCTCGCCGGCGCCCTTGATCCCGAGCGGGTTGAGCGGCGAGGGCGTCTCGAGGTGGTCGATGTCGATGCCGTCGGGGACCTCGGTGACGTAGGGCATGAGGAAGTCCATGAACGACGCGTTGAGGAGCTGCCCGGACTCGTCGTAGGCCATCCGCTCGTAGAGCGCCCCCCCGACGCCCTGCGCGACCCCGCCGTGGATCTGGCCCTCGACGATCATCGGGTTGATCAGGTGTCCGCAGTCGTGGACGACGGCGTACTTGAGGATCCGGATCTCCGCGGTGTCCGGGTCGGTCTCCACGACCACGGCGTGCATGCCGGACGCGAACGTCGCCCGCTCGGGCGAGTAGAAGTCCTTGCCCTCGAGGCCCGGCTCGTCGTCCTCGGCGACCGGCGGCCGGCCGGGGTCGCCGACCGAGAACTGGGTCGCGGCCTTCGACGCCTCGTCGAAGGCGTAGCGCAGCGGGTTCGACAGCACCGACACGGTGCCGAGGTCGATCGACGTGCCGGGCGAGCCCTTGACCGAGACGACGCCGTCGACGATCTCGAGGTCGTCCTCGTTCGCCTCGAGCGCGTCCGCGGCGATCCGCAGCACCTTCTCCTTGGCCCGCTTCGCCGCCAGGTGGATCGCCGAGCCGCTCATCACCGCCGCCCGCGAGGCGAACGTTCCCACGGCGTACGGCATCCGCCGGGTGTCGCCGGTGACGACCTCGACGTCCTCGAACCGCACCCCGAGCTCGTCGGCGACCAGCTGCGCGAACACCGTGGCGTGGCCCTGGCCCTGCGTGGTCAGGCCGGTCGCGACCTTGACCTTGCCGCTGGTCTCGATGTGGACGTGCGCGCCCTCGTAGGGGCCGACGCCGGTGCCCTCGACGTAGCAGGCCAGACCGATGCCGACCCGCCGGCCCTGTGCGGCCATCTCGGCACGGAACGCCGGGAACTCGTCCCAACCGACGAGCGCCTTGATCTTCTCCAGCGACGCCGGGTAGTCGCCGGAGTCGTACTCGAGCTCGCGGCCGTCCTGGAAGACCAGGCCCTGGTCGTAGGGGAACTCGTCGGGCTGGATGAAGTTCACCGCGCGGACGTCGGCGCGGTCCTTGCCGAGGTAGGCCGCGATCGCGTCCATCGTGCGCTCCATCGCGTAGCAGCCCTGCGGTCGGCCGGCACCGCGGTACGGCGTCACCATCACGGTGTTGGTGTAGAGCGACTCGAACACCACCCGGTAGTTCTGCGGCTTGTAGGGGCCGAGCAGCTGGGTGGAGGTGATGATCGGGACGATGAGGCCGTACGGCGTGTAGGCGCCGTGGTCGTGCCAGAACTCGACGTCGAGGCCGAGGAGCCGGCCGTCGTCGTCGAAGCCGACCTCGACGTGCTGCACCTGGCCGCGCTCGTGCGCGGAGGAGATGAAGTGCTCGCGCCGGTCCTCGGTGAACTTGACCGTGCGGCCGAGCAGCCGGGCCGCCATCGGCACCAGCAGCTCCTCGGGCCAGGGGTGGTTGATCTTCACCCCGAACCCGCCGCCGACGTCGGGGGTGATCACGTCGACCTGGCCGAGGTCGAGGCCCATCTTCACCGCGACCGCGGCCCGGACCCCGGTCGAGCTCTGGGTCGAGGTCCACACGACCAGCCGGCCGAGGTCGGCGTCCCACCGGGCGACGGTGCCGCGACCCTCGAGCGGCGTGCAGGCGCTGCGCTCCACCGTCAGGTCCAGCTCGAGGCGGTGCGGCGCCGCCGCGATCGCCGCCGGTGCGTCACCGACCAGCTGCTCCAGCCGCGCCCCGACGTTGCCGGGCACGTCGTCGTGCACCAGGTGCTGCGCCGCCCGGGCCGCCTCGACGCCGACGACCGGCGGCAGCGGCTCGTAGTCGACCCGGATCCGCGCGACGGCGTCCTCGGCGACGTACCGGTCGTCGGCGACGACGAAGGCGACGGCCTCGCCGACGTAGTTGACCTCGTCGCGGGCGAGCGCGTGCTGGGTGCGCCCGTGGGTGAGAGCGGGGTGCGGGATGAGCAGCGGCAGCGGCTCGGCCATCGGGCCGACGAGGTCGTCGTAGGTGTAGACCGCGTGCACGCCCTCGACGTCGAGCACGCCGGACACGTCGATGTCGAGGATCCGGGCGTGCGCGTGCGGGCTGCGCAGGACCGCGGCGTGCAGGGTGCCCGCGTCCAGGGCGAGGTCGTCGAGGTAGCGGCCCTGGCCGCGCAGGAACCGCTGGTCCTCGACCCGCTGGACCTTCTGGCCCATCAGCTTCGTGGTCATGCGCCCAGCTCCGCGGCGCGCTCGACGGCCTTGACGATGTTCTGGTAGCCGGTGCAGCGGCACAGGTTGCCGGCGACCATCTCCCGCGCCTCGTCGTGCGTGGGGTGCGGATTGTCGCGCAGCCCGGCCGTGATCGTGGTGAGGAACCCCGCCGTGCAGAAGCCGCACTGGAGGCCGTGGCACTCCACGAACGCCTGCTGCACCGGCGACAGCGAGCCGTCCTCCTCGGTCAGCCCCTCGACGGTCGTGAGCTCGAGGTCGGCCGCCGCCACGGCGAGCATCAGGCAGGCGCGGGCCGGGGCGCCGTCGACGAGGATCGTGCACGCCCCGCAGACGCCGTGCTCGCAGCCGACGTGGGTGCCGGTGAGGCCGAGGTCGTGGCGCAGCGCGTCGGACAGCAGCCGACGTGCGGGCACCCGGACCTCGTGGGTCGTCCCGTTGACCCGCAGCCGGACGTCGTGCAGCTCCTCCCTCATGACCCCTCCGGTTGTCGAGCCTGTCGAGACACCCTGGCCGATCGAACCACGCGGGCGGTGAGCACCCGCACGAGCTGGGCGCGGTACGCCGCGGACGCGTGGATGTCGTCCGCGGGGTCCAGCTGCGCGAGCGCCGCGTCGCCGAGGTCGTCGTCGGGCACGCCGGTCAGGTCGACGACCGTCGGCACGTCGGCCACCGACAGGTAGCCCACCGTCACCGAGTCGCCGTCGACCAGCGCCGCGGCGCCCACTAGCGCGTAGTCGCCGTTGCGGCGGGCGATCTCCTCGAACGCCACGCCCGCACCGTCTCGCAGCGCCGGGAAGAACGCCGAGACCGCGATCTCGTCGCGGCGGACCGAGGACTCCAGCGGGCCGACGTACAGCTCGTCGGCCGGGATCGTACGGCGGCCCGCGGGCCCCACGACGTCGAGCGACCCACCGAGCAGCCGGAGCACGACCGGCATCTCCGCGGCCGCGTCGGCGTGCACCAGCGAGCCGACGGTGGTGCCGCGGTTGCGGATGGTGGCGTGGGCGACGTGGGCCAGCGCCAGGGGCACCAGCGGCTGGACCCGGCGCACGTCGTCGGACGCGAGGACGGCCGCGTGCCGGGCGAGCGCGCCCACCCGGACTCCGTCGTCGTCGACCTCGACGGAGTCCAGCCCCGGCACGCCGTTGATGTCGACCAGCATCGACGGTGCCGCCAGCCGCATCGACAGCAGCGGGACCAGGCTCTGGCCGCCGGCCAGCACCTTGGCGTCCGGCTCGCCGGCCAGGGCCGCGACGGCGTCGTCGAGGGTCCCTGGCCGGCGGTAGGCGAACGGAGCCGGCTTCACAGCACCATCTTCACAGGGTCAGCCGGCCTCACAGGGCTTTCGTCACCTCGTCGGCACCGACGTGGTGGCCCGGTTCGTCGTGCGGACGGTTGACGAGGTGGAAGTAGACGATCACGAGGATCGTGCCGAGGGCGATGCCGCTCAGCGTGAAGTCGTCGGTGAACTTCAGCGAGACGCCGCCGATGCCCGCGATGATGCCGGCCGACAGGCCGACCAGGTTGACCGGGTTCCCGAAGTCGACGCCGTTCTCGACCCAGATCTTGGCGCCGACCAGGCCGATCATCCCGTAGAGCACCACGGTGATCCCACCGAGCACGCCACCCGGGGTGGCGTTGACGATCGCGCCGAACTTCGGGCAGAGGCCGAGCAGGATCGCCACGGTCGCGGCGACGTAGTACGCCGCCGTCGAGTAGACCTTGGTGGCGCCCATGACGCCGATGTTCTCGGCGTACGTCGTGGTGGGCGAACCCCCGAAGAGGCTGGCCAGTGCGGTCGCGCCGCCGTCGGCGGCCAGGGCCCGGCCCATGTAGCCGTCGAGGTCGTCGCCGGTCATCTCGGCGACCGCCTTGACGTGGCCGGTGTTCTCCGCGATCAGGGCGATCACGCCCGGCAGGACGAGCAGGATGAAGGTGAGCGAGAAGCTCGGTGCGTGGACGACGTCGACCGGCACCTTGTCCATCGGCAGCTGGCCGCTCGGCAGGCCGATCCAGTCGGCGCCGCCGACGTTGTCCCATGCCCACAGCCGGTCGTGCTCGGTCGCCTTCTCACCCAGCGCCGGCACGACCGAGTTGATGGTCCCGAAGATGCCGTCGAAGAGCCAGGAGACCAGGAACCCGAAGACCAGTGCGAGGAGCACCGCGATCCGCGCCCAGAAGCCGGGGAACAGGCAGGCGGCGACGACCAGGAAGCTCGCCGTCAGCAGTGCCACCCACTGGTCCTGCGGCCAGTAGATGGTCGCGACGACCGGCGCCAGGTTGAACCCGATCAGCATGACGACCGCGCCCGTGACGGCCGGCGGCAGCACCTTGTGGATCAGGCGCGCGCCGGCGAAGTGCACCAGGACGCCGACCGCCAGCAGCACCAGGCCGCAGACCAGGATCGCGCCGGTGACGTCGGCCGAGTCACCGCCCTGGAGCCGGATCGCCGTCACACCGGCGACGAACGACGCGCTCGTCCCGAGGTAGCTCGGCACCTTGTTCTGCGTGATCAGCAGGAACAGGATCGTGCAGATCCCCGAGAACAGGATCGCCAGGTTCGGGTCCAGCCCCATGACCAGCGGGAACACGAACGTCGCGCCGAACATCGCCACGACGTGCTGGGCACCGATGCCCACCGTCTTGCCCCAGCTCAACCGCTGGCTCGGCGCCACCGGTTCGCCGGGGGCGGGATCGACCTTCTGCCACGTGAACATCGACATGACGCACCCTCTCGTTCGCGGGCCGCGGGCCCGAGTGGCCACAAACTAATGAGGCTCATGACACACCCACGACGGCGACAGATGCCGAAGGAACGCCGAGACCGCTGGCACGTGTTGTCGGTGCGGCGCCGGCGCCGTCAGCCCGTGACCTCCCGCACGCGCAGGGCGACGGCGACGTCGAGCCGCAGGTGCGGGTCGGTGGAGAGCGGGCCGAGCAGCCGCTCGAGCTTGGCGACGCGGTAGCGCATCGTGTTGTAGTGGAAGAACTGCACGCGGGCCGCCTCGGCGACGTTGAAGTTGGTGTCCAGCAGCACCTGGAGGGTCTCGCGCAGGTCGGCCGCCTCGGTGGTGTCCTCGGCGAGTGGCCCGAGAACGTCGCGCACGAAGGACCGCAGCTCGCCGTCCGGCTCGGCCCCGTCCGGCACCAGCGCGATCAGCCGGTGCAGGCCGAGCTGGTCGAAGAACGTCGTCGACCCGCCGCCGCGCACCCGCCGCCCGACCTCGACGGCCCGGCGCGCCTGCGCGTAAGCCTCGGGCAGGCGGTCCGGGGTGGGCGCCACCCGGCTGACCCCGACGGAGAACGGCCGCCGGCCGCCGCCCTTGTCGCCGGCGACCGCGGTCACCACCCGGCGCACGACGCCGTGGCCGGTGACCGGCTCGTCGTCGCCGTCGAGGACCGGCAGCAGCGCGACCACCTCGGAGGAGAAGTCCACGGCGGGGATCCCGGGAGCGACCGTCTCGGTCACCTGCCGCCAGGCCGCGGAGAACCGCTCCTGCCACTGCCGGCGCTGCACGGCCGAGCCGGCCTCCTCGCCGGGGTCGATCTCGGCGGCCACCACGACCACCGGCCGGCCCAGCTCCCAGCCGAAGGTCGCCGCGTGCTCGGCCACGTAGGCCGGGTCCGCGGTGCGGCGCAGCAGCAGGTCGCGCAGGAAGTCGCCCTGGTACTTGTTCTCGACGGCGGTCACGGCCTCCTCGCGGGTGATGAGCAGCGCCGCGACGGCCGCGGCGCGCTCGAGCGCGTGGACGTCGTCCGGGCCGAGCCCGCCGTCGGTCCGCAGGCACACCAGCCGGGCCAGGTCGGTGCCCCCGGCGGCGACCCGCAGCCCGAGCACCTCGCCGGGGCCGACGCCGACCGCCCCGCCGGACACCCGCTCGACCCGCAGCCGGCCGGTCGGGTCGACGAGGTCCGCCTCGGTCAGCAACGCCCGGGCGGCGTCCGGCAGCGCCGCGGCCCGCTCGCGGCCGTCGGTCGAGGTGAAGGCGACGCCGACGTCGAGCACGCGGGCGACCTCGGCCGCGATCCCGTCGAGGTTCCCGCCCTCCAGCACGATCTGGGTGAGTGCGGTGTGCAGGGCGTCGACGCGGGCGAGCGCGGCGCTCGCCCGCTCCTCGCGGTCGCCGGCTATCAACTCTTGCGCTCCCCTGCTCGTCCCGCTGGCACAACCTGACATCGGCAAACCGTAATCGGCCCGGCTAGCGTCGGCCAGGTGATCCCCGTGAGCGCGCCGTCCCGGGTCCGTGCGCAGCTGGCCGCCGCACCCGACGGGCCGGTGCCGCTGGTGCACCGCGGACCCGACGCGGTGTACGTCGACGTGGCCGGACGCTGCGTCGGCGTCGTCGGCCGGCGGGCCACCGCGGTCCCGTGCGCGCTGCGCGCCGACCTCGACCGGCTCCCGGACGTCGGCCGCGCCGACCTCATCGGTGGCGTGCTCCACCTCGACGGGGTGCCGCTGCGCGTCGGCCGGGTCGTCGACGTGGCGGTCCCGCGCCTGGCGACGGGGGTCACGCGACCCGCACCACCCCCGGGCGACGTCGGGGCGATGGTCGGGCGCGGCGACGGGCTGACGCCGTACGACGACGACGTGCTCTGCGGCTGGCTCGCCACGCACCGAGCCGCCGGTCTCGCCACGCCCGAGGTGGAGGCCGCGGTGCGGGCGCACCTGCACCGCACCACGCTGCTCTCCGCGACGCTGCTCGACTGCGCGATGCACGGCGAGGTCGTGCCCGAGTTCGCCGCGTGGCTGTCCGCACCGGACGACCCGGGCCGCACCGCGCTGCTGGCCGCCGTCGGCCACACGTCGGGCCGCGGGATGCTCGCAGGCGCCCGGGTCGCGCTCGCCCACCTGACCTGCGGAGCCGCGGCATGAGCGCCCCCACGACTCACGTCGAGCTCCGCCCCGGCGCCTACGCCGACTCCGTCACGCTGCTCCAGGTCAGCCGGGCGGTGCAGCAGCTCGACGCCGTGGTCGCCGCCCAGGTGGCGATGGCGACCCCGCTCAACGTCGACGTCCTGGTCGGGATGGGGTTCGAGGTCCCGGACGAGGCGACCCCCAACGACCTGGTCGTCGCACTCCGGCTCGACGACGCCGCGGCCCTGGCCGACGCCCTGGCCGGCGTCGACCGGGCCCTGCAGGACGCGAACCGGCGCGACACCGGGACGAGCGAGCTCGCGCCGCCCCGCACCACCGCCGGCGCCTTCCGGCGCACGCCCGACGCGGTGGCGCTGGTGTCGGTCCCCGGCGCGAGCGCCTTCGTCGAGGCGATGGACGCGCTCGAGGCCGGCCACGACGTGATGGTCTTCAGCGACAACGTCCCGCTGTGGCAGGAGGTCGCGCTCAAGCGGGTCGCGGCCGAGCGGGGGCTGCTCGTCATGGGCCCGGACTGCGGCACCGCGGTCGTCGGCGGCCTCGGGCTCGGCTTCGCCAACGTCGTGGCCCCCGGCCCGGTCGGCGTCGTCGCCGCCTCCGGCACGGGCTGCCAGCAGGTGCTCGCGCTCCTCGACCACGCCGGCGTCGGGGTCTCCTCCGCGCTCGGCGTCGGCGGCCGCGACCTGTCCGCCGAGGTCGGCGGGCTCGCCACCCGCGAGGCGCTGCGCCGGCTCGACGAGGACCCGGCCGTCGAGCTCGTCGTGCTCGTCTCCAAGCCGCCCGCCGCAGCGGTCGCGGCCGACGTCGAGGCGTACGCCGGCGGCCTGGCCACCCCGGTGCTGCAGGCCCTGCTCGGCCCCGGCCGGCCCGACCTCACCGCCGCGACCGAGGCGGTGCTGCGTCGGCTCGGCCACGCGGTCCCGGCATGGCCGGTGGTCGGCACGGCCGCACCCCGCGCCGGCGTCGTGCGCGGACTCTTCGTCGGCGGCACCCTGGCGGGCGAGGCCCGTCTGATCGCGGCCGAGGTCGACGGCGCGGACGCCGGGCACACCTTCGTCGACTTCGGCGACGACGAGTACACGACCGGCCGGGCGCACCCGATGATCGACCCCTCGATCCGTCTCGAGCACCTCGCCCGAGCGGCCGAGGACCCCACCACCGGCGTGCTGCTCCTCGACGTGGTGCTGGGCCACGGCGCCGAGCCCGATCCCGCCGGCTCGCTGGCCCCGGCCCTGGCGGCCGTCGACCGGCCCGTGGTCGTGTCCGTGGTCGGCACCGCCGGCGACCCGCAGGGGCTCGACCGGCAGGTCCGGGCGCTGGCCGACGCCGGGGCCGAGGTGCACCTGTCCAACGCCGGCGCCACCCGCCGAGCGCTCGAGCTGAGCGGAGGAGCATCGTGACCACCTCCCGGACGACCACGCCCGGCGCCGTCGTCAACGTCGGTGCCGACCTCCTCGCCGACGCCGTCGCCGACCAGGCCGTCCCGGTGGCCCGCGTCGACTGGCGCCCGCCGATGCCCGGCACCGAGGACGACCTGGCCACGGTCGCGGCCGACCCGCTGCGTCGTACGGCGAACGAACGTGCCCTCGCCGCGGTGCTCGACGTGACCGCGACGCTGGTCGACGTGGCCCCGGCCGCCGAGGTCCTCGGCCTGGAGCGCGGCGAGTTCCTGCACGCTGGCCCGCCGATCGGGTGGGACCGCGCCTCCGGCCCGCTGCGCGGCGCGCTGATGGGCGGCGCCGCGCTCGAGGGCCTGGTCGACGATCCCGAGGACGCGGTCGCGCTCTTCGAGTCCGACGCGGGCGTCTCGCTCGAGCCGTGCCACCACCGCTCCACCGTCGGTCCGATGGCGGGGGTGGTCACGCCGAGCATGTGGATGTTCGTGCTCGAGGACGCCGCGACCGGCCGGCGCACCTACTGCTCGCTCAACGAGGGCCTCGGCAAGGTGCTCCGCTACGGCGCCTACTCCCCCGAGGTCCTCACCCGGCTGACCTGGATGAACCGGGTGCTCGGGCCGCTCCTCCAGCGCGCCGTGCGCGCGCTGCAGGACTCGGGGCAGGGCGCGGTCGACGTCACCGGGATCCTCACCCAGATGCTGCAGATGGGGGACGAGGCCCACAACCGCAACCGCGCCGGCACGTTGATGCTGCTGCGCGACCTCGCGCCGGCCATGGTGCGCAGCGGCTTCGCCAGCGAGGACGTCGCCGAGGCGCTCGGCTTCGTCGGCGGCAACGACCACTTCTTCCTCAACCTCGCGATGCCGGCCTGCAAGCTCGCCCTCGACGCCGCGCGCGGCACCGACGGCTCCACGATGGTCGTGGCCATGGCCCGCAACGGCACCGACTTCGGCATCCAGGTCGCGGGGACCGGCGACGAGTGGTTCACCGGTCCGGCCCAGCTGGCCGACGGCCTGTTCCTCGGCGACTACGGGCCCGAGGACGCGAACCCCGACATCGGCGACTCCGCGATCACCGAGACGGCGGGGATCGGCGGCTTCGCCATGGCCACGGCACCCGCGATCGTGCGGTTCGTCGGCGGCTCCGTGCCGGACGCCTTGGCCACCACCCGCCGGATGCACGAGATCACGCTCGGGGAGAACCCGCGCTGGTCGGTGCCGGTCCTGGAGTTCCAGGGCACCCCGACGGGGATCGACGTGAGCCGGGTGTGCCGCACCGGGATCCTGCCGCAGATCAACACCGGCATGGCCGGCCGGGTCGCGGGCGTCGGCCAGGTCGGCGCCGGCCTGGTCACTCCCCCCGCGGAGATCTTCCCGCAGGCCCTCGCCCGGCTCGCAGCGCTGGCGGCCGCCAGAACGCCTGCGTGATGTCGACGTTGCCGCTGGGGCGCAGCGGCGTCCCCTCCTCGAGGTAGCGCTGCCGGGCCTCGTCCTGGTGGCTCGGTGGCAGCGACCCGTCGGAGCGCACCACCCGCCACCAGGTCACCGCTCCCCCGTGCTGGGCCATCGTCGACCCGACCAGCCGGGGCCCGCCGCCGCCGAGCAGCTCCCCGACGACCTCGGCGATGGCGCCGTAGGTCGAGACCCGCCCGCGCGGGATCGTCTCCACGCACTCGAGCACCCGCTCGACGTACTCCTCGTGGTCGAGGCTCACCGGGCGTCCACCTCCCCGGTCCGCACGTCGATCAGGGCCGTCGCGACGACCGTGGCCACGCACGCGGCGGCGACCCCGAGCACCCAGATGCCGGGCTGCTCGGGCTCGCCGTCGAGGAGCCGGACCGCGACGAACGCGGCCGGCACCGTGAGCAGCACCAACGCCCCGCGGCGCCCCCAGAGGCGCAGGGTCGCGGCGTCGAGCGGCATCGCCGCGGGCCCGTACGACGCCAGCAGCGCCGCCAGGTGCGCCGCGAGCAGCGCGGGCGCGGCGACGAGCACGGCCGCCGGGACGCCGTCGCCGAGGGCGACCGTCCACCAGGCCAGCACGCCGAGGCCCACACCGGCGGGGGCCGCGGAGTCCGGAGCGGCCGCGGCCACGCCGGCGCCCGCGACCACCGGCACCAGCAGCCACCAGGGCGGCCAGTGCCCGGCGGGGCCGGTGGCCAGGAGGGCGACGACCGGACCCAGGAGCACGACCCCCCGGAGCAGGAGCTGCGAGCGGGGCATCAGCGGCTCACCACCCGGGGCAGCTGGGCGCGCCGGGCCAGGCGGCGCAGGACGTCGTCGAGGGTGCCCGGGCCGCGCCAGGCGACCACCGGGCAGCCGAGCGCGCCGAGCCGGTCCAGCACGAGGGAGCGCTCGACGCGGCGCATCCGCCAGGCCAGCGCGGCCAGCCGGGGGTCGACCCCCTCGGCGACGGCGGGCTCGGCGTCGGGCGGGAGGGTGTCGACGACCAGCACCGCGACCCCGCGACGGACCAGCGTCGCGACCACGGTGCCGACGACGTCGGCCAGGACCGGCGACATCACGACCACCACCGCCCCGCCGGTCACCCCGAGCTGCAGCACGCCGGAGTCGTGCTCGGCGAGGTCCCCAGTGCGCACGGCCGCCAGCTGGTCCTGGATCCGGCGCAGGTGCCGGGCGCCCGCGCCGTACCCCACCTGCTCGCGGCCGGGCCCGACCACCCGCAGCGCGACCCGGTCCCCGGTGCGCACGTGGTGCTCGGCGATCGCCGCGGCCGCCCGGACGGTCAGGTCCATGCTGCTGGCCGAACCGCCGACGCCGGTCGACACGCCGTGGTCGCCGAGCGCGTCGACGACGAGCAGCACGCCGGTGTCCTCCTCGGCGCGCGCGGTCACGACGTGGAGGTCGCCGGTGCGCAGCGACACCCGCCAGTTGATGCGGCGCAGCCGGTCGCCGGCGAGGAACGGGCGGATGTCCGCCAGCTCGGTGCCGGTGCCGGCCCGACGGGACCGGTGCGCACCGACCAGGCCCAGGGGCTGGGGGGCCTCGGACCGGGAGTCGTAGGCGTCGGTGGTCGCGAGCACCCGCACCGGCCGGCCCCCACGGGCGAGCGGGCCGCACCGGAAGCCCGCCCAGCGGGTGTAGAGCGCGACCTTCTCCTCCCCCAGCAGCCGCCGCCCCCACCGCAGCGGGGCCAGCTCGACGTCCGGCGGTCCGGCCGAGAGGAGCCCCCCGACCTGGCCGTCGTGCGGGCGCACCGCGACGTACGGCGGGCGGCCGGCCGCGCGAGCGACGTACTCGACGTCGGCGGCGTCGGTGAGGGTGAGCCGGGAGGTGGTGCCGAGCCCCTCGCGCAGCGCGACGTGGTCGAGACGGACGTCGACGCCGGGCCGGGTGGCCGGCCGGTGGGCCAGCGCGACCGCCCCGAGCACGACGAACGGCGCGGCGAGCACGACGAGGGCCGGGTCCCCCGCGACCACGGCGAGCGCGAGGCCGACGGCCCCGAGCACGAGCGCGCGGGCCAGGGCGGCGGTGGCGTGCCAGGCGGTCACCGGATCATCGCCGTTCGAGCGTCGTCGGGGTCGGGACCTGCGCCAGCACCGCGTCGACGACGGTGCGGCCGCTGGCGTCGGTCATCCAGAGCTCGGGCTTGACGGTGATCCGGTGCGCGAGGACGGGGCGGGCGACGGCCTTGACGTCCTCGGGGACGACGTAGTCGCGACCTCGCAGCAGGGCGAAGGCGCGCGCCACGAGCACCAGGCCCAGCGAGCCCCGCGGCGAGGCACCGGTCAGCACGTCGGGGTGCGACCTGGTCGCGCCGGCCAGCTCGACGCAGTAGCGGCCGATGCTCTCGTCGACGGTCACCGTCTCGACCACCTCCTGGAGGCCGAGCAGCCCGGGGGCGTCGGTGACCTGCTCGAGGTCGACCTCCTCGCGGCGGCGCTCGAGCCGGCGGGCGAGCACGTCGTACTCCTCCCGCGGGGCGGGGTAGCCGAAGGCGACGCGCATCAGGAAGCGGTCGAGCTGGGCCTCCGGGAGCGGGAAGGTGCCTTCGTACTCGATCGGGTTGGCGGTCGCCAGCACGTGGAAGGGCGCCGGGAGCGGGAACGTCTCGCCCTCCACGGTCACCTGCCGCTCCTGCATCGCCTCCAGCAGCGCCGCCTGGGTCTTGGGCGGGGTGCGGTTGATCTCGTCGGCCAGCAGCAGCCCGGTGAACAGCGGCCCGCGGCGGAACTCGAACTCGGCGCGCCGCTGGTCGTAGACGAACGAGCCGGTCAGGTCGGCCGGCAGCAGGTCGGGGGTGAACTGGGCGCGGGTGAACTCGATGCCGAGCGCCCGGGCGAAGGACCGCGCGGCCAGCGTCTTGCCGAGCCCCGGGAAGTCCTCGAGCAGCACGTGCCCCTTCGCCAGGACGGCGGCCAGCACCTGCGTGAGGGACTCCCGCTTGCCGACCACCGCCTTCTCGACCTCGTCGAGCACGCGGGCGGCGAGGGCCGAGGCCTCGGCGACGGTCGGGTCAGCAGGCATCACAGCTCCTCGATGGTGGTCAGGCAGTGGTCGATCTCGGCCGGGGCGAGGCGCCGCGGCGGTCCCTCCAGGACGGCCGTCACCTCGGGCCCGAGCAGCGCGACGGCCCGCGGGTCGTCACGGCGCAGGCCGTGACGCTGCCGGAGGACCTGGTCGGCGAGCGAGCGGAGCCGGTCGCGGAGGGCGGCGTCGTCGGCGCGGGCCGACAGGTGCGCCTCGAGCAGGTTGACGTACCGGCCCAGACGCGGGTCGCCGGGCGTGCGGGCCGAGGGCTTCTCGACCTCGACCCGCCACGACGGCGCCGGGTCGGACAGCGCGTCGAGCACCAGGCCCAGCACCCCGACACAGGTGGCCACCAGCAGGGCGAGGCGCAGCGCGTCCGGGCCCGCGTCGGCGAGGACCAGCACGACCTCGAGCACGGTGAAGGCGACGACCCCGGCGGCCGCCCGGCGCCACCATCGCGCGCCGGTCACGTGCGGATCCCGATCGTGCGGTGGATGGCGACGAGGGCCTCGAGCGCCTCGGCGCGGTGCGCCTCGGTCAGCTCGTGCTCGGAGAACCGGGCCTCGCGGTAGAGCGCGCCCAGGCGCGAGACCGCGGGCTGGTGGGCGTCGACGAGGTCGAGGACCCGCATCGTGTACTCCGAGGAGGTCTCCCAGGGCCGACGCGCGACGCCCGCGGCCGCGGCCTGGGTCTCGAACCGGTGCCAGCAGGCGACCACCGCGTTGCGGGGCGTGTCGTCCCCGAGGAGCGCCTCGCGCTGGGCGTCCGCGTCCGCCAGCATCTCCTCGGCGACCGCACGCGCGGGCTCGAGGACGTCGAAGTCCGGGTCGACGGTGGCCTCCCCCCGCCGTCGGCGGGCGCGGTCGCGGCGCCACCGGACGCCCCAGCGGCCCAGCGGCGCGACCAGGAAGCGGAGCAGGACGTAGGCGGCCAGGCCGGCGACCACCACGTCGAGGAGGAAGGCCGTGGTCCGCAGCCACGCCGGAGTCCCGTGGCGCACGGGCTCCTGGGCCGGCACGGACGGCCCGCTCTCGGCGCTCGCCGTCGAGTCCGAGGGGGTCCCGACCGGGGACGGCCCGGTGCCGGTGAGCACGCCGTTCGGGCCGATCGAGGCCGCCCAGGCCACGAGCAGCACCACCACCAGCGCGGTCGCGACGACGGCGGCGACCGCCACCGCTCCCGAGCGCCGAGCTGTCATGCGCCGCAAACTACCCGAGACCGACGACGGCCCCGACCCATCGGGACGGGGCCGTCGTGGAGCTCCCTCGGGTGGACTCGCAGCCCGGACCGCGGGTGGCGGTCAGGGATGGATCAGAGGATCGGCGAGAACGGCTCGGTGCCCGGCACCAGCGTGAGCCCGGAGAGGCCGGAGTGCGCGTTGGCGTAGGCCAGCTCCTTGGCGAGGTCGCCGATGTTGTTCGACGCCGGCAGCGGGGCCAGGCCGAGGGTGGACAGGACGCCGATGGCCTTGCCGTCGGCGCTCAGGAACCCGGAGCCGGAGTCACCGGGGATGCCCGGGGTCACGGTGTAGAGCGGGTGCGACCAGCCGCCGTCGGCGGCCTGGTCGCCCAGGCTGATGCCGGTGTGCGGCGAGAGCGGCGAGAGACCGGCCCGGAGGCTGGAGTTGCCGTAGGTGTAGACCCGGTCGCCGGCCGCGGTGCCGTTGGTGTCGATGCCGGTCGGACCGCCCCAGAACGGGACCGACGGGTTCACCTTGCCGACGTCGGCGGCGTCGACCTTCACCAGGGCGAGGTCGTTGTAGGCGCAGGTGTTCGGGTCGGTCTCGCCGACCTTCTTCATGGTGTCCCACGACGAGTACGCCAGGGTGCCCGAGCCGACCTGGGTGCCCTCGTCGACCAGGCTGCCGCCCTCGTTGAACGTCACCTTCGTGCCGAGCGGGAGCGACTGGGTCTGGCAGCCGTCGGTGTCCGTCGAGGAACCGGTGCCGGCGCAGTGCGCGGCGTACCCGACGTAGACCGTGCCGGCGCCGTCGGTGTAGACGAAGTTGGCGGTGCACTGGGCACCGGCGGTGTACATCATCGTGCCGGGGTGGATGTCGGCGGAGGCGGCTGGCGCCCACGTCGGCGCGGCGGCGGCCGGCGCGGTCGTGGCGAGCGCAGCGGCGAGCACGCCGGAGCTGAGCAGCGCGGCCGAGGCCAGGGCGTGCTTGGCGGAGAAGCGCATGGGGTGGTCAACCCTCCCGATAGGGGCGCCGGACCATCGCCGGCGGCCGGTGTCTGGACGGAGTGACAACGACCACGGCACCGCGCGGGTTACGCACGGGTAGTGAGCGCCCGGGCGCTCGCGCGCCCGGGCGGTCGGCTCAGTACGTCGGCTGCGAGGGGTCGATCTGGTTGACCCACGCGACCACGCCGCCGCCGACGTGCACGGCGTCGGCGTAGCCGGCACCCTTCACGATCGCCAGCGTCTCCGCGGAGCGGACCCCGGACTTGCAGTGCATGACGATCTGCTTGTCCGAGGGCAGCTTCTCGAGCGCCGAGCCGTTGAGGAAGTCTCCCTTGGGGATCAGCACCGAGCCGGGGATCTTGTTGATCTCGTACTCGTTCGGCTCGCGCACGTCGACCAGCAGGAAGTCGCGGGTGCCCTCCTCGCGCTCCTTGAGCATGTGCTCGAGGGTGGTCACCGAGATCGTCGAGCCGGCAGCGGCCTCGGCCGCCTCGTCGGAGACGGCGCCGCAGAAGCTCTCGTAGTCGATCAGCCCGGTGACGGTGGGGTTCTCGCCGCACAGCGCGCAGTGGGGGTCCTTGCGGACCCGCAGCTTGCGGTACTCCATCTCCAGGGCGTCGTAGATCATCAGCTTGCCGACCAGCGGCTCGCCGATGCCGGTCAGCAGCTTGATCGCCTCGTTGACCTGGATCGACCCGATCGACGCGCACAGGACGCCCAGGACGCCGCCCTCGGCGCAGCTGGGGACCATGCCCGGCGGCGGGGGCTCGGGGTAGAGGCACCGGTAGCAGGGGGCGTCGTCCGCGAGGCTCGGCGCGAACACCGATGCCTGGCCGTCGAAGCGGTAGATCGAGCCCCAGACGTAGGGGATGCCGAGGAAGTACGCCGCGTCGTTGACCATGTAGCGGGTCGCGAAGTTGTCGGTTCCGTCGACGATCAGGTCGTAGCCCCGGAACACCTCCATGACGTTGTCGTTGTCGAGGCGCTGCTCGTGCACGATCACGTTCACGTAGGGGTTGGTCTCGGCGATCGACTCCTTGGCCGACTGCGCCTTGGACCGGCCGATGTCGGACTGGCCGTGGATGATCTGGCGCTGCAGGTTCGACTCGTCGACCTCGTCGAACTCCGCGATCCCCAGGGTGTGCACCCCGGCCGCGGCGAGGTAGAGCAGCGCGGGGCTGCCGAGGCCGCCGGCGCCGATGACCAGCACCCGGGCGTTCTTCAGCCGCTTCTGCCCGGACATGCCGACGTCGGGGATGATCAGGTGCCGGCTGTAGCGGCGCACCTCGTCGATGGTCAGCTCGTCCGCGGGCTCCACCAGCGGGGGAAAGGACACGGCGTACTCCTTCAGGGGTCTCTCCGTCCGAACGCTCAGCAGAACGCCGGGCCGTCCTGCCATGTTCCCCGGCCGCGCCGGACCACCCCACCACGTCCCGCGATCCGGACGCGCGGCTCGCTCCCCGGTCATCACCGGGTCCGCTGCGCGTCCCCGCCGTCTCGACCCGCCGGTCCCCGGTAGTGTTCGGGACGTGACGGCAGAGCAGTACGACTCACCGGCCCGCCCGCGCGGCGCCCGGCTGCCCCGGCGCGAGCGCCGGGCGCAGCTGATGGAGTCCGCGCTCGAGGTGTTCGTGGCCCAGGGCTACCACGCGGCGGCGATGGACGACATCGCCGAGCGGGCGGGGGTCTCCAAGCCGGTGCTCTACCAGCACTTCCCCGGCAAGCTCGACCTCTACCTGGCGCTGCTCGACCAGTCCTGCGACACGATCATTGCCAACACCCGTGTCGCGCTGGAGTCGACCCACGACAACAAGCAGCGGGTCGCGGCCACCAT
Source organism: Nocardioides sp. (assembly GCF_044226305.1). Lineage (GTDB taxonomy): Bacteria > Actinomycetota > Actinomycetes > Propionibacteriales > Nocardioidaceae > Nocardioides. The sequence continues at coordinate 170,518 of NZ_JBGAHF010000001.1, forward strand.
GGACGTCTTCTTCGAGTACGTCGCCGGCGACACCGGCGCGTTCCGCCTGGTGTTCGAGTCCGACCTGACCAGCGAGCCGGCCGTGCGCGAGCAGGTCGACCGCGTCACCACCGAGTGCGCCGCGATGATCGCCCACGTCATCCACGACGACACCGGGCTGCCCGACGACGCCTCCCGGCTGCTCGCGGTCTCCCTCGTGGGAATGGCGCAGGTCAGCGCCCGGTTCTGGCTCTCGGACCCCGGGGCGATCAGCAAGTCGGACGCCGCGGCCCTCGTCGCCGGTCTCGCCTGGCGCGGGATCCGCGGCTACCCCCGCGCCGACGAGCACTGAACCACCCAGCCCAGCCCCCGAACGCAATGAAGGAGGACCTCGTGGAGGTCAAGATCGGCGTCCAGAACGCCGCCCGCGAACTGCACATCGACACCGACGAGTCGGCGGAGACGATCGAGAAGCAGGTCGCGGACGCGCTCGCCGCCGGTGGGGTGCTGACGCTCTCCGACACCCGGGGTCGCAAAGTCGTCGTCCCGACCGAGAAGCTCGCCTACGTCGAGATCGGTCACGGCACGATCGGCCAGGTCGGCTTCCGCTCCTGAGGTCGAGTCGGGAGTTCTGACCACTCGAGTCGGGACTTCTGACCACCTCGAGCGGTCACAACCCCCGACTCAACGGTCACAACCCTCGACTCAACGAGTCAGCTGGCCAGGCCGAGCTCGGCCATCCGCTCGGCGTGCCGCTCGGTGATCCGGGTGAACATCCGGCCGATCGCGGCGAGGTCCAGGCCCGGCCGGTCCACGCCGCCCGCGAGGAGCGCCGTCAGCGCGTCGCGGTCGGCGGTGACGCGCTGGGCCTGGGTGAGCGCCTCCCCCATCAGCCGCCGCCCCCACAGCGCGAGCCGACCGCCGAGCCGCGGGTCCGCCGCGATCGCCGTCCGGACCCGGTCGACCACGAACGCCGAGTGGCCGGTGTCGTCGAGCGAGGCGAGGATCAGGTCCCGGGTGCCGTGGTCGAGGTAGGCCGCGATCTCGCGGTAGAAGTCGTTGGCGAGCCCGTCGCCGACGTAGGCCTTGATCAGGCCCTCGTACCAGTCGGCGGGCGCGGTGTACTCGTGGAACCGGTCGATCGGCTCCTGGAACGGCGCCATCGCCTGGAACGGGTCGGCGCCGAGCTCGACCAGCCGGTCGTTGAGCCGCGCGACGTGGGCGAACTCCGCGGTCGCCATCGACACGATGGCGACCTTGTCCTCGAGCGTCGGAGCCAGCTTGGCGTCCTCGGCGAGCCGCTCGAACGCCGAGATCTCGCCGTACGCGATCACGCCCAGCAGGTCGACGACCGCCTCCCGGTACTGGGGATCCTCGAACGCCACGAGCGTGGATGCGGTCACGTGCGCACCCTACCGATAGACTGAGCGTGATCGAGGTCGTCCCAGACGTCTGCGGACCGGCCCTGTATGTGCGCGGCAGACCACGCTCCACGAGTCCGCCGCATCCCGACACTCATTCGGTAGACGCCGGCTGACTCACGAAAGCGACAAGACCCTGACCACCTTCCGAGAGCTCGGGGTGCTCCCCGAGATCTGCGACGCCCTCGAGCGCGCCAACATCGTCACCCCCTTCGCGATCCAGGAGATGACCCTCTCGGTCGCCCTCCTCGGCACCGACCTGATCGGGCAGGCCCGCACCGGCACCGGCAAGACGCTGGCCTTCGGCATCCCGGTCCTGCAGCGCAGCGTCACCGTGACCGACCCGGCCTACGCCGACCTGCCGCAGGGCAAGCCGCAGGCGCTGATCGTCGCCCCGACCCGCGAGCTCGCGCTGCAGGTCTCCAACGACCTGCACCTCGCGAGCAAGGACCTCGGCCTCCGGGTCCTCACCGTCTACGGCGGCGTCGGCTACGACACCCAGCTCGACGCGCTCGCGAGCGGCGTCGACATCGTCGTCGGCACCCCCGGGCGGCTCATCGACCTGGCCAACCGCCGGGCGCTGGACCTCTCCCACGTGCACGCGCTCGTCCTCGACGAGGCCGACGAGATGCTGGACCTCGGCTTCCTGCCGGACGTCGAGCGGATCCTCCGGATGACCCCCGAGACCCGGCAGACGATGCTGTTCTCGGCGACGATGCCGGCCGCGATCGTCTCGCTGGCCCGCATCCACATGCGTCACCCGATGAACATCCGCGCCGAGTCGTCGTACGAGAACGCCACCGTGCCCGCGACCGCGCAGTTCATCTACCAGGTCCACGACCTCGACAAGCCCGAGATCATCGGCCGCGTCCTGCAGGCCGAGGACGCCGGCAAGATCATCGTCTTCACCCGCACCAAGCGCCAGGCGCAGCGGGTCGCCGACGACCTCGCCGAGCGCGGCTTCTCCGCCAGCCCGCTGCACGGCGACATGGCGCAGGTCGCGCGCGAGAAGGCGCTGACCCGGTTCCGCGAGGACAAGCTGCGCGTGCTCGTCGCCACCGACGTCGCCGCCCGTGGCATCGACGTCGCCGGCGTCTCGCACGTCATCAACTACAGCTGCCCCGAGGACGACAAGACCTACGTCCACCGGATCGGCCGCACCGGCCGCGCCGGCGCGTCGGGCATCGCGATCACCTTCGTGGACTGGCAGGACCTGCACCGCTGGAAGATGATCAACAAGACGCTCGACCTGCCGTTCGACGAGCCGCAGGAGACGTACTCCACGTCCGAGCACCTCTACCACGACCAGGGCATCGCCCCCGGCACCAAGGGCCGCATCGTCGACCCCAAGCCGGTCGAGCGCGCGCCGCGCGAGGAGCGGGCACCGCGCGAGCGGAACCGGTCCCGCAGCCGCACCCGCACCCGCAGCGGGGAGACGGTGGCGAACGACTCCGCGTCGGCCGACCAGGGCTCGACGCAGGGCTCGGGCTCGGGTGCCGCGCAGGAGTCGACCGGCGCCCCGCGCAACCGGCGTCGTCGTCGTCGCTCGAGCGGGTCCACCGGTGGCGCCGCGAAGGCGCCCGCGGCCGAGGGCTGAGCGGCACCGCCGTCAGGCGGTGACGACGACCTTCGTGCCGACCGGCGCGAAGTCCCACAGCGCGATCGCGTCCGAGCGCTTCTGCCGGATGCAGCCGTGCGACTGCGGCGTCCCCAGTTGGGCCACCGTCTGCACGGGCCCGCCGTCGTCGACGGGGATGTCGTGGAAGCCGATGGCGGCGCTGTCACCCTGGGTGAACCGCACGAAGTACTTCATCGTGCCGGAGTCGTCGATGCCCCACGCCTGCTCGGACTTCGAGTACACCGAGTAGGTGCCGGGGTCGAGGTTGTCGTAGAGGCTGCCCGAGACCAGGTAGGTGCGGTCGACCCGGTGCCCGCCGGACACCAGCCAGACCCGCTGCCGGCTCTCGCTGAAGACGATCCGCTTGCCGGTGCCCGAGCCCGCCGGAAGCGTCGTGTCGCTCTGGGCGTCGCTGCCGGCGTCGCTGGCGTCCGCGCTCACGCGCGCGCTGACCGACGGCGACGTCTCGTCGGTCGGCGAGGGAGCCGCGTCGCCCGAGGCCGCGTCGGCGGCGTCGTCGAGGGCCGCCGGCGCCGCCGAGGCGGGCCGGGGACCGCTGCCGGCGGCCGAGGAGAGCACGCCGGTCCCGCCGAGCACCGCGACCGCGGTGACCGCGAGCGCCGCGCCGAGGGCGGCCAGTCGGCCGTAGCGGGGGCGGACCGCGGCGCGGTGCTTGCTCACGACGTCGCCTTCTTCGCCTTCTTCTGCTTCTTCTGCTTCGGCCGCTGCGAGCGGGTGACGAGGTTCTCGGCCACCTCCCGGTAGGCCCGGGCGCCCTTGCTGCTGCGGCTGGTCGCGAGGATCGACCGACCCGCGGCCGGCGCCTCCGCGAACTTGATGGTCTTGGGGATCGGCGGCTCGATGACCTCGAGGTCGTAGGTCTCCGAGATGGTCTCGAGCACGGTCCGCGAGTGGATGGTGCGGCCGTCGTACAGGGTGGGCAGGACGCCCCAGACCTCGAGGCCACGGTTGGTGAAGCGGCGCACGTCGTGGACGGTGTCGAGCAGCTGGCCGACGCCGCGGTGGGACAGCGTCTCGCACTGGAGCGGCACCAGGACCCCGTCGGCCGCGGTGAGGGCGGCGACGGTCAGCACGCCGAGCGAGGGCGGGCAGTCGAGGAGGATCCAGTCGTAGTCGACCTCGTCCTCGGCCAGCGCCTCGATCATCGACCTCAGGACGTGCTCACGGCCGGTGCGGGTGAGCAGCTCCGCCTCGGCTCGCGCGAGCTCGATCGTCGCCGGGACCAGGTCGACGCCGTCGTCGGTCTCGATGATCACCTCCGACGGGTCGAGGCCCTTCGTCAGCACGTGGTGGACCGACAGCTCGAGGTCCTCGGGATCGATGCCGAGGGAGAAGGTCAGGCAGGCCTGCGGGTCGAGGTCGACGAGCAGCACCGAGTGGCCGAGCTCGGCGAGCGCGGCACCGACCGAGGCGACGGTGGTCGTCTTGGCGACTCCGCCCTTCTGGTTCGCGATCGCGAGCGTCGTGGTCATCGAGGCCCATCATGCCCGACCAGGGTCTCCGGATCGTGCACCCCACCTGCTTGACTGACGGCATGTCCACCAGCAGTCGTTCGGCGCTCGTCACCGGACCCACCGCCGGCATCGGCCGGTCGTTCGCCCACCAGCTCGCCCAGCAGGGCCACGACCTCGTGCTGGTCGCCCGCGACCGGGCCCGGCTCGAGCAGGAGGCCGAGGAGCTGACGACGACGTACGGCGTCGCCGTCGAGGTCCTCGCGGCCGACCTCACCGACCGCGCGGCGCTGGCCACGGTCGAGGCTCGGCTCGCCGACCCGGACCGTCCGGTCGACCTGCTGGTCAACAACGCCGGGTTCGGCCTGAAGAAGCGCTTCCTCGACAACAGCGTCGACGAGGAGCAGGCCATGCTCGAGGTGCTGGTGACCGCCGTGATGCGGCTGAGCCACGCCGCCCTCGGGCCGATGTCGGAGCGGGGCAGCGGCGGCATCATCAACGTGTCGAGCGTCGCGGCGTTCCTCCCGCGCGGCTCCTACTCGGCCGCCAAGGCCTACGTGAACAGCTTCTCGGAGTGGGCGGCCCGGGAGTACGCCCCACGTGGCGTCACCGTCACGTGCCTGTGCCCGGGGTTCACCAAGACCGAGTTCCACGAGCGGATGCAGGTCGGCCGCGGGTCGGCGCCGGACTTCATGTGGCTCGACGCGGACGAGCTGGTCGCGACGGCCCTCAAGGACCACGCCAAGGGCAAGGTGTTCTCGATCCCGGGCCCGCAGTACAAGGCCATCTCCACCGCGGCGCGGCTGATCCCCGGCGGGGTGCTGCAGAAGTTCCAGTCGCTGGGCCGCAAGTAGCCGTCAGCGGTTGACGACGGCCGGGGTGTCCCGGCCGGCCGCCGCGGCCGCCCGGTCGGCCGCCTCGAGCAGCCGCGCGAACTCGTCGGGGTGGGTGCTGTTGCAGCCCAGCTCGTGGTCGGTCTTGCCGTCACCGTGGTAGTCGCTGGCGCCGGTCGCGACCAGCCCGAGGTCCCGGGCGATGGCGCCCAGCGTGTCGCGCGCCTGCTCGTCGTGGTCCTGGTGGTCGACCTCGATGCCGGTGAGCCCGACCGCCTGCAGCGCGGCCAGCGTCTCCTCGTCCGGACGGCCGAGACCGCCGCGCCCCCAGGGGTGGGCGATCACCGACACTCCCCCGGCGCCGGCGACCGCTCGCAGGACGTCCTCCAGCGGGGCGGCGTACCGGTCCACGTGGGCCGGGCGGCCCCAGCCCAGGTAGCGGTCGAAGGCAGCCGTGCGGTCCGGGACCACGCCGAGGGTCACCAGCGCGTCGGCGACGTGCGGACGGCCTGAGGCGGCGGTGCCGTGGGCGGCCGCGCGGACGTCGTCCTCGGTGATGTCGATGCCGAGGTCACGCAGCCGCGCGACCATCGCGGGCACCCGCGACGCGCGCCCGCGCAGCACCTGCTCGAGCTCGGCGGCCAGGGGCGGGTAGCTCGGGTCCGGCAGGAAGGCCAGCAGGTGCACGCCGCGCCCCCGGTGGCGGGTGCTGATCTCCATGCCGGGCACCAGGGTCAGACCCGTCTCGGCGGCGGCGGCGGAGGCCTCCGCCCAGCCGTCCGCGGTGTCGTGGTCGGTGATGGCGAGGACGTCGAGCCCCGCGTCCACCGCGGCGCGCACCAGGGCGGCCGGCGCGTCGGTCCCGTCGCTCGCCCGGGAGTGGGTGTGCAGGTCGATGCGCATCGGTGCAGCCTAGCCAGGCTGTCACCACCCGGGCCGGTGGCCGCCGAACGGGATCTCGACCAGCTCCGGGCCGACGTCCGCCACGTCCCGCAGGATCCACTCGTCCTGGAGCAGCAGCAGGGCCGACGCGGGGCGCAGCACGATCCACAGCCATCGCCCTCCGGCCTCGCCCGCGACGACGGAGCGGTCGAACTCGCCGTCCGCGGTGCTGGTCGAGACGTCCCAGAGGTTCACCGACTGGCTACCGATGCGCACCCGCGCGGTGGGCGGGCGGTGGGCGATCTCCGAGCCCGGGTCGTCGTACCGGGTCCCGGCGCAGCGCGCCCCGAGCCCGGTCCCGGCCTCCTCGGCCACCACGATCACGTCGACCGGCCCGTCGAGCTCGCTGGTCCCGGAGACGCAGGTGAGGGTCGCGGTCGCCCTCTCCACCCCGTCCCCGACGAGCGCGAAGTCCGTGACGGTCCACCCCGGGCTCATCGGCCACGGCAGGTAGGTCGGGAAGTGCCGCGAGGCGGCGAGGTGCTCGGCGAAGCCCTCGTACGACGCCTCGCGCTCGTCCCGCCAGAGCGGGTGACGGCCGGCATGCTCGGGGCAGGGCACGACCGGCGCCGAGCAGCGGACACAGCTGGCCGCGAGGGACATGCGCCTACGGTCGTGACCGCGGAGCGTCCCGTCAAGCATCCCGCGCCGCGGCGCGGACGGCGAGCGCGATGGCGTCGCGCTCCCCCTCCGGGATCCGCGTCGCCTCGTCGGCGCCGAGGTAGGCGAAGACCCGGGGTCCCCGGGCGCTCTCCGGCTGGTCCGCCATCCGGGGCACGAGGTGCAGGTGGAGGTGCGAGAACCCCTCGGCCTCCGAGAACTGCATCAGGTAGGTCTTGACGCACCCGGTGACCTGCTCGAGGGCGATCCCCAGCCGGCGGACCAGTCCCCCGAGCTCGTCCGCGGCGGCCGCGCTCAGCCCGGTGAACGAGGTGACGTGCCGGGTCGGCAGCAGCACCAGCCAGCCCGCGAGGCTGCTGTCGAAGGCGTGCACCACCCGCCAGTGCTCGGTCGCGAGCACCTCCTCGCGCGGCGGCCGCGCGGGCAGGGCCTGCTGGTCGCAGACGAAGCAGCCGGGGACGAGCTCCGAGACGGTCACCGCGGCACCCTAGACGGACGTGAGCGCTCCCGCGGGCACCGGGCCGGAGCGCCGAGCGGGCGCCGCGCACGACGCCCCATCGGGCATGGGTGTGGCCCCGTCGGCCGTGGTCGGCGGGGTCGGGGTCAGCGGGTATGTCGCGCGGCGGGCTCGGGCGGTGGTTCGGTGACGAAGGGGGACACGTGGGTGCGTCCCATGGGGGTGGACCAGACGAACCCGATGCCAGGGGTGCGTTGGTAGTCCCAGCCGGCGTGGGTCTTGAGGCGGTGGTGGGTCCGGCAGGCGGGTGCGAGGTTGGATGAGGCGGTGGGGCCTTCGGGCCAGGGCACCTGGTGCTCGGCATCGGTCGTGCGGGCGCGGCCGGTGCGGGCGGGGCCGGTGCGGGCGGGGCGGGTGCAGCCGGGGAAGCAGCACTGCCGGTCGCGGAGCCCGATCTGTTCCTTCATGAGCTCGGTGGGCCGGTAACACTCCGTCGACAGCTCGGCGTTGAGGTCGATCACTGGCCGGACGGTGACCTTGGTGCCGGCCTGCTGGCACCAGTCCTTCAGGTGCTCGGGTGTGATCGAGGAGCGGGTGGTTTCGACGTCGACGGTGGCCTGGCCGGGACGGACGTGGGCGTAGACCACGATCTCCCGGACCTGCCCGCCTTCGCCGTCGCTGGTGCCGAGGAGGCCGACGGCCATCGACCGGCGCACGTCCAACGGCAGGTCGAGGTCCAAGGTCGCGGCCTTGGCCTTGATCTGGGCTTCCAGCGCGACCGCGTCGGCGGCGTCGAGCTCCCCTTCGACGTGGACCAGTCCGTCGGGGGTGGCGTGGTCGAGATCGATGTCGAACCGGCGCTTCTCCAACGCGGTCACCCGCAGTTCCTCGGCCGCGTCGGGGTCGTGCTCGGCGCGGGCCTTCTCGACCTGCCGCTCGATCTCCGCGAACGAGCACCGGTGCGCGCACCATGCCAACCGGACATCGACGGTCGCCGCAGCATCCACCGGCAGCGACGTGGTGGCCTGGGCGACCTTCCGGGCCTTCCACACCGCCACCTCGCCCGCCACCACCCGCGCCCAGAGCTTGGGGAGCCGGTACTGCAGCTCGACCGCGTCGCCGAGGAACAGTCGGCCGGCGTCGGTGGTCTTCCCGACCGCGAGCGCGAACTCCGCCACCGCCGCCTCGTCGACGGTCGGGGCACCGTCGCCGGCGATCTGCAGGTCCCGCATCCCGAACTCGATGCTGGTGTCCACCTCCTCGCCCGGGTGCAGCGCGACCCAGTCGCAGGCCTGGATCAGCTGCTGGACCTCCAGGTCCGCGATCGCCTCCCGGGTCGCCGCAGCAGCGGTCAGCACCGACTCGGCCGACACCGCAGCGGCGAGTTCGCTGGTGTCGGTGCCGAGCTCGGTGGCGGTGCTGGTCATGGGTCTACTCAAGCACTCGCCACCGACAGTCAGAGGCGAGAATCCCCTGTATCCACAGGGATCTGAGAACTTCTTTGGTAACGATTTCGAGACAGATCGGGCCACCGCCCTGCCTTGCCTTCCGGGGTCTCGACGACGCTCGCTGGCGCTCGCGGGAGAGACCACCGCGAGACCGCCGACCGCGAGCCGGGAACCAGCCGCAACCGGACGCCGGCCGCCCCGCGTCGCTGCCTGTCGGTCGCAACCCCAGCCGACGGCGAGATGCCGGCGGTCACCGCCCTGCGCACCTCCCGAGGTCTCGACGACGCTCGCTAGCGCTCGCTGCTCGACCACCGGTGACGACGCTCGCTGGCGCTCGCTGCTCGACCACCGGTGCCACCACCGGTGAGCCGGGAGGCAGCCGCAACCAGAAGCCCGCCGCACCCGCGTTGCTGCCTGTCGGTCGCAAGCAGAGCGGACGGCGAGCTGCCGACAGTCACCGCCCTGCGCACCTTCTGGGGTCTCGACGACGCTCGCTGGCGCTCGCTGCTCGACCGCCGGTGACAACGCTCGCTGGCGCTCGCGGGAGACCACCGGTGCCGGCGACCGCGAGCCGGGAGTCAGGCGCAACCAGACGCCCGCCGTATCCGTCGTTGTTGCCTGTCGGGCGCAACCCGAGCGGACAGCGAGATGCCGCCAGCCCCCTAGGAGTTCCAGTGCAGCACGACCGGCGACTCGTGCTCCCAGCCGAGGACGGAGACGGTGGCGGTGTCGAGGCGCAGGTGCTGGCCGAAGGTGACCGGCTGGCGCAGCCAGCGGGCGGCGAGGGCGCGGAGGGCGTGGCCGTGGCCGAAGACGAGGGTCGACCCGTCGACGACCTGGGTACGGGCGACGACCCGGTCCAGCCGCAGCGAGATCGACTCGGCGGTGTCGCCGCCGGGCACCGGCGAGTTCCAGACCGTCCAGCCCGGCACCCGCTGCCGGATCTCCCGGGTGGTGACGCCCTCGTAGTCGCCGTAGTCCCACTCGACGAGGTCGTCGTCGACCTCGGCGTCGGCGAAGCCGGCGAGCTCGGCGGTCCGGCGGGCGCGCACGCGCGGGCTGCTCAGCACCAGGGCGACGTCGGCGTCCTCGAGCCGCGGCCGCAGCGAACGGGCCACCTCCTCGCCCTCGGGGAGCAGCGCGAGGTCGGTGGTCGACGTGTGCCGCCCGGCCTTGCTCCACTCGGTGGCGCCGTGCCGGACCAGCCAGAGCTCGTTCATCGCCCCATCAGACCACAGGCCGCCGGGTGCCTCAGTCGTCGGCGAGCACGACCACCCGGTCCCCGGGCAGCACCCGGAAGGACTCCGACTTGGCGGGGTTGACCCGGACGCCGAAGGACGCCTCGCCCTCGGCCAGCACCTCGGACTTGTAGCCGATCGCCGTCTCGCCGCGCCGCGACGCCCCGGCGATGATCGTCGCGTAGGTGACCTCGGTCCCCGGCTCGACGTACCACTCCGCGGGGCGGAGGTAGATCTCGCTGCCCTCGTCCCCGAGCAGCTGGTCGAAGACCACCTCGAGGCGCGGGTCCTCGGAGAGCTGGGTGACGAGCAGGCTGACGATCTCGCCGCTGACGACCACGTCGTCGACGTGCGCGACCTGGGCGAGCACCCGGTTGCGGTCGTCGAGCATCTCGCTGACGACCGGCGTGGCCGCGTCCGCGCGGGACAGGATGTCGCGCACGTGCAGCAGGGTGACCAGGGTGCGGGCGTCGGCGGCCTGCGGCTCGAGGTGGTCGGAGTAGCAGAGCACGAGGACCTGGTCGAGGTCGGCCCGGACGTGCTCCTCGAGCGTGCGTCGGTCGGTGGTCGGCCCCGGCACCACGGTCACCCGGAGGTTCTCCAGGTCCGGCACCCCGGCGACGTCGAAGGCCGTGAGCACGGTCAGGGTGGACCCGGGAGGCGCGTAGTGGTCGAGCTCGCGCAGCACGATCGGCGCGCGCTCGTTCCAGCCGATCAGCAGCGCCCGGGTCGGGTGGTCGTCCTCGCCCGTGCCGGCCCCGAGCCGGGAGAGGTCGGGGCGCACCGTCGCGTCCGGGTCGGCCTTGAGCGTGGAGTCGTCCTCGGCGACGACGATCAGGGTGTGGCCCGCGACCGCGGTCTCCGGCGGCGGGTTCAGGGTCGGGACGCCGTCGGCCACCACGCCGATCACCGAGGCCTCCTCGAACGCCAGCTGCGCCTCGGCGTACGTGACCGCCCCGAGCCGGTGGCCCTCGAGGAAGTAGATCTCGTCCCCGCCGTAGTCGAACAGCTCGGTGTAGACGGCCGCGGCGCCGGACTGCCGCGAGGTCTGCACGAGCAGCTTTGCCACCGTCTCGCGGATGTCGAGCAGCACGGTGCGGTCGGCCCCGACGAGACGCGCGGCCTCGAGGTTGCTCGGGTTGCGGATCTCGGCGACGATCCGTGCCCCCTCGTTCCCGCCGTGGGTCAGCGCGAGGAGGGTCTTGATGACCTCGCTGTCGGGGTCCTCGGAGTCCTCGGGGGCCAGCAGGATGACCGAGCGAGCGGTGCCGTGGCTGCTCAGCCGGAGGTCGTCGATGTCCATCGGCGACCCGGACCGGCACACGACCCGGGTCCCGCGGAAGTCCTCGACCTTGGCCCGCAGGTCGTCCTCCATCTCGACCTTGTCGCGGTCGGCGAGGACCACGATCACCGGCTTCCGCCGGCTCTCGTTCGCGATCGTCAGCTCCCGCACGATCGTGAAGATCGACTCCGACCAGCCCAGGATGACGGTGTGGTCGCGCTCGAGGACGATCGAGCGACCCCGGCGCAGGTCGGCGAGGCGGGTGTCGATGCCGGCGGCGATGACGCCGATCAGGGCGCTGACGATGAACAGGCCGGCGATGGTCAGCGCGAGCATCGTGAGCTTGAAGGCCCAGCTGCCCTGGTCGCCGCCGATGGTGCCGGGGTCCAGGGCGTGCAGCAGGTTGCCGAACATCGAGGTGCCGAAGTTACCCTGCTGGTTGCGGTTCAGCCGGAGCACGGTGACGACCAAGGAGAACAGCACGATCAGCAGCAGCGTCACCACGGTGAGCCACGCGATCAGCGCGGGGGTGCCCCGGGACATGCTGTTGTCGAAGCGGTAGCGGAGCCGGTCGCGGAGGTGGGAGCGCGAGGTCGCGGCCGTCCGGGTCGGGGTCGTCGCGGCGCCCTGCCTCGGCTGGTTCATCGCCTTCGCGGTCCGTTGGCGCAGCTGCTGACCGGTGCGTGCCATCGTCGTTCTCCCCACGTCGGCTGCTCGGGGCATCGTCGCGCACCCCACGCCCACGGACACGCGTTTTCCCGCAACCCGTCGCTGCCGCACCACCCCGTGTCACGATGCCGCCCATGGACTTGACCCGGGCCCGGCTGGCGGTCGCTGCCGCGTTCCTCTCGCAGGGTCTGGTCCTGCTCAGCCTCACGACCCGGCTCCCCGACTTCCAGGACAAGTGGCGGATCAGCGACGTCCAGCTCTCGCTGATCCTGCTGATGATGATCCTGCTGGCCGGCGTCGGGTCGGTGGCCGCGGAGGTCCTCGCCCGCAGGGCGGACAGCGCGATCCTGCTCCGCACCGGCCTGATCACGGTCGCCGTGGGGGTGCCCGTCCTCTGCGTCGCCCCGTCGGCGGCGTTCTTCGTCGGCGGCATCGCCGTCTACGGCGCCGGCCTCGGCATGGTCGACGCGTGCTCCAACATGCAGGCGGTCGCGCTCGAGCACCGCTACGGACGCCCGATCCTGCCGTCCTTCCACGGCGCCTGGACGCTCGGCGGGGTGGTCGGCGCCGCGCTCACCCTGGTGACGTCGGGCCTCCCGCTCGCCACCGGTGCCGCGCTCGGCCTGCTCCCGCTCCTCGTCGCGTTCGGGCCGTTCCTCCCCCGCGACCACGGCCCCACCGAGCTGGCGACGAAGGTCGCGGTGCCGTGGCGGCCGATCCTGCTCGTCGGTCTGGCGATGGTGCTCTTCTACATGATCGACACCGCGGTGCAGACGTGGGGACCGCTGTTCCTCGACCACACCTTCGACACCCCGCAGCGGTACGTCGCCCTGGCGGCCCTCTGCTACCTGCTCGCCAGCGGCCTGGTGCGCCTGGCCGGCGACTGGCTGGTCGGCCGGTTCGGGCCGGTCCCCGTGCTGCGGGTCGGGGCGGTCATCGGCTGCGGTGCCCTCGCGCTCGTCGTGTTCTCCCCGACCTGGCAGGTCGCGGTGCTCGGGTTCTCGATCCTGGGCGCCGGCGTCGCCGTGGTCGCCCCACTCAGCTTCTCCGCTGCGGCGAAGATCGCCGGCGGCGAGGGCTTCGCGCCCGCCGTCCGGCAGGCGCGCGTCGACGCGGTGATCGGTCGCTTCAACCAGTTCAACTACATCGGCGCCCTGCTCGGCTCGGTGATGACCGGCATCGTCGGGCAGGACTCGCTCCGGGTCGGGTTCGCCGTCCCGATGGTGCTGGTCCTCGGGATCATCCCGCTGGCGCCCGCGTTCGCGCCGCGCCTGCTCCCGATCGGCGTCAGTGCACCCCGGCCATCAGCCTCCTGATCGGCTTGGTGGCCGCCAGCAGCACCACACCCGCCGCCACGGCCACCAGCCCGAGCACCAGGAAGTACGACGTCTCGTCGTGCCAGTCGTAGGAGCCCGCGAGCTTGCCGGACATCGCCGTGCCGAGCGCGACCGAGAGGAAGTAGAGCGCCACCATCTGGGTGGCGAACCGCTGCGGGGCGAGCTTCGTCGAGAGCGACAGGCCCACCGGTGAGATGAACAGCTCGGCGATCGTGAAGACCAGCAGGATCCCGGTGAGCGCCAGCAGCGGGGCGGTGTTCTCCCCTCCGGGGACGGCGAGGAACAGCAGGAAGGCCACCCCCATCAGGATCGTGCCGATGCCGAACTTGACCGGGGTGGAGGGCTGGCGCGGACCCAGGCGCGTCCACGCGGCCGCGAACACCGGCGCGAGCAGGATGATGAAGACCGGGTTGATCGACTGCACCCAGGAGACCGGCATCTCCCACCCGAAGAGGTCCCGGTCCAGCCGCTTGTCGCTGTAGATCGTCACGACGGTGAACTGCTGCTGGTACAGCGACCAGAAGACGACGTTGGCGAGGAACAGCGGCACGAACGACCACACCCGGCTGCGCTCGACGGTCGTGATCTCCCGGTTCGCGAGCATCACGGCGAAGTAGGCGAGCGCCGCCGCGACCGTCACCCAGATGACGGTGTCGGAGAGGTTGTCGGCGGCGACCACCCCGGAGAGCAGCAGCACGGCGAGCACCCCGAGCCCGACGACCGCCACCCCGGCGTACCGCAGCCGCTCGGCGGGCGCGAGGGGGTGCGGGGCGACCCGCGTCCGGTCGGGCAGCCGGCGCCGGCCGAGGGAGTACTGCACCAGCCCGACGGCCATGCCGACCGCGGCGAGGGCGAAGCCCGCGTGGAAGCCCCAGTCCTCCTGGAGCAGGCCGGTCAGCAGCGGGCCGGCGAACGCGCCGATGTTGATGCCCATGTAGAACAGCGAGAACCCGCCGTCGCGGCGCTCGTCGTCCTCGGCGTAGAGCGACCCGACCAGCGAGCTGGCGTTGGCCTTCACGCCGCCGCTGCCCAGGGCGATGAGCACCAGGCCGACGGTGACGCCGACAAGACCGGGCAGGGCCGACAACGCGATGTGCCCCGACATCACCACGACGGCCGCGTAGAACAGGGTCCGCTCCGGGCCGAGGACCCGGTCGGCCAGCCAGGCGCCGACGATCGTCGCCAGGTAGACCCCGCCGCCGTAGGCCCCCACGATCTGGGTGGCGGTGGCCTCGGAGATCCCCAGGCCACCCTGGGCAGCGGAGTAGTAGAGGTAGATCAGCAGGATGCCCTGCATCCCGTAGAAGCTGAACCGCTCCCACATCTCCACGCCGAAGAGGTTGGCGAGGGGACGGGGGTGCCCGAAGAAGCCGCGGTCGTCCTCGGCCCCGACGGGGTGTCGTACGTCGGTGGTGGAGCTGGTCACCCGGACACGTTGCCCGCCCTCTCAGGCGGGCAAACAGCCCGGGCTCGCGTCACACCCACCCACGACACGGTGTCGGGACGCGCCTCGCTAGCTCGGCTCGGGGCCGCTCCAGTTCTTGTCCGGCTGGGGCACCGGGCGTCCCGGCTGCTCGCCGCCGCGCTGCTCGAGGTAGTTCTGCTTCGGCACCATCACCTTGCGGCGGAAGATGCACACGACCTTGCCGTCCTGGTTGTAGCCGATCGTCTCGACGTGGACCACGCCGCGGTCGTCCTTGGAGGTCGACTCCCACTTGTCGAGCACGGTGGTCTGGCCGTAGAGGGTGTCGCCGTGGAACGTCGGTGCGACGTGCCGCAGCGACTCGATCTCCAGGTTCGCGATCGCCTTGCCGGAGATGTCCGGCACGCTCATGCCGAGCAGGATCGAGTACACGTAGTTGCCGACCACCACGTTCTTGCCGAACTGGGTGGTCTCCTCCGCGTAGTGCGAGTCCAGGTGGAGGGGGTGGTGGTTCATGGTGAGCAGGCAGAACAGGTGGTCGTCGTACTCGGTCACCGTCTTGCCGGGCCAGTGCTGGTAGGTCGCGCCGACCTCGAACTCCTCGTAGCTGCGTCCGAACTGCATGGTCACACTCTGCCTGGCCCCGGGGTCGACCGCACTGTGGGGTGTCTCACCAGCACCGCGCCGAGCAGCGCGTCGAGCAGCTCCTCCAGGCGGGGCACCGGGAAGCGCTCCGGGTCGAACAGCGTCTGCACCACGAGCCCGTGCACGGAGGAGGTCACGAGGTCGACCGCGGTCTCGGAGGGCAGGTGCGGCCGCAACCAGTCCCGCCAGCGCTCGTACCGTGCCGCCTCCCGCGCGGACAGCCCGCCGTCGACCAGGGCGAGGCCCCAGAAGCCGACCCAGATGCGGCTCAGCTCCCTCCCCTCGTCGGTCGTGGGCAGCACGGCGACCAGTCGGTCGCGGAGGGAGACGTGCTCGCCCAGGGAGGCGTCGGTGCGCTCGTGGAGGAGCTGGAGCGCGTGGTCGAGGAGCTCCTCCTTGGTGCCGAACCAGTGCGTCACCAGCCCGGTCGTCGCGCCCATCTCCGCGGCCACGCTGCGCATGCTCAGGCCGGCGAAGCCGGAGTTCTCCAGCACCCGCCACACGGCCTCGGCGACGTCACGGCGGCGGGATTCTCGGTCGACCCGGGCGGGCATGGCGCCTAGAGTACATAACGATCGTTGTGTACCGAGGAGGACCCATGCTGTCGACCACGATCGGCGATGCCGAGCTCCGCGCCCTCGAGCCGTGGCAGGCCGCTGACCTCGCCGCGTTCACCGAGCGGCACCGCGCCCACCTCCGCCCCTGGCTGCCGTGGGCGGTGTCGATCGTCGACGAGGACACCGCCAACGGGTTCCTCCAGCGCTACGCGGACGCGACCGCCCGCGACGGCGGCCGGATCTACGCCCTCTGGCGCGACGACGAGATGGTCGGCGGCGCGCTCTTCCGCGTCTTCGAGCCGCAGACCCGGACCTGCGAGATCGGCGTCTGGCTGGCGCCCGACGCGACCGGTCGAGGACTGGTCGGCCGGACCGTGGAGGCGATGATCGCCTGGGCCGTCGACGTGCGCGGGATGCGCCGCATCGAGTGGCAGTGCGTGCCCGAGAACGAGCCGAGCAGGGCCGTCGCCCGCCGCCTCGGCTTCACCCACGAGGGCACGCTGCGCGAGGCGTTCGAGCACGAGGGCCGGCTCTGGGACGTCGAGGTCTGGGCCCTGCTGGCCGCGGAGCGCGGCCTGCAGGCCTGAACGTCAGCTCAGGAGCCGCCGCCACCCGCCTTGCGACGGTGCATCTTCGGGCCGCCGCCGGCCACCTCGGAGCCGTGTGCCTTCTCACGCACCGGACCGTCCTGGTGGACACCCTGCTCGCGCTGGTTCTTCCGCTCCAGCGCCTCGCGCATCTTGGCCTTCAGGTCGTCGTTCGCTTGCGGATCGGTCATGCCCCCACCGTTGCACGCCGCCCCGCACGAGGGCCAGCGCTTTGCGCGAGTCAGGGCTTGGTGGTCGGTGACGGCACGTTGGGCGTCGGCGTCCCGCTGCTGCTCGGCCGCGGCGTCGAGGTCGGCGACGGGGTGGGCGTCACCGTCGGCGTCACCGTCGGGGTGGGGCAGTCGGTCGGCGGCGTCACCGGCGGCAGCTCGGCCTCGGCGATGATCATCGAGTGGTCGGTCGACTTGCGGACCTTCGGGCCGCGCTCGGCGACGTAGCCGCTGAAGGTGGTCTCGGGCGAGCCGAAGATCCAGTCGATGTACGTCGGGCGGGTCGGTCCGCAGCCCGAGAGGCCACCGGTCCCGTTGTTGTAGCCGCCGCTCGCCGCCACCATGTCGGTCGCCGCGGTCATCCGGCAGTAGTAGACGTCGCGCTCGTTCATGTCGCCGAGGACGTAGACCGGCAGCCCGGACTCCTCGCGCAGCCGGTTGACCATCGCGATCTGGATGTCGGTCGCCCTCTTGCGCCACTGCGCCGCCGGGCCGTGGACGCTCGCCGGGTTGTGGAACGACGACGCGTAGATCTCCTGCCCGGTCGTGACGTTCTGGAGCCGCACGACCGGCATCTTGAGCAGGTGGCCGTGGAAGTAGGGGATCTTCACCCAGCTGCCGCTCACCAGCGACCACTGGTCGGTGCGCCAGGCGACGGAGTTCCGCATGTACTTCGGCCCCCAGGCGGTGCCGGGGTAGGTGTCCCAGTCGGCCCCCATCTCGCGCTCCCAGACGAGGTACTGGGGCCGCTCGAACTCCTGGAGGCCGATCACGTCGACGCCCTTCTCGTTGATGACCTCGGTGAGCCACTTCATCCGCACCGGGCCCGAGGCCCAGCCCGCCTTCTTGCCGCCGGGCTTGGTGTGGCCGGCGCCGAGGACGTTGAGCGAGCTCATCGTCCACTGGGTCGGCGTCGTCGTGTCACCCTCGGCGAGCCGCGCGCCGTCGTCGGCAGCACCCATCCCGGACAGGCGCAGGGCGGCGGCGCCGAGCACCATGCCGAGCAGCAGGGCGGCGACGACGGTGAGGCGCTGGCGGGAGCGAGCGTCCGAGAGCATGGGGGACCTCCTGGGTGATCAGGAGCACTCTAACGCCACTCCAGTCACACAGGGCACGAACGCACCACGTCCCACGCCGGTCACTCTCGCCCGGTCCGGACGCCGCCCGACCCGACCCGGTGCCCGATCAGGCCTTGAGCTTGTACTCCTTGAGCAGGCTGCGACCGATGATCATCTTCTGGATGTCGCTGGTGCCCTCGCCGATGAGCATGAACGCGGCCTCGCGGTAGAGGCGCTCGATCTCGTACTCCTTGGAGTAGCCGTAGCCGCCGTGGATCCGGAAGGAGTCCTGGACGACCTCGTTGCAGTACTCCGAGGCGAGCATCTTGGCCATCCCGGCCTCGACGTCGTTGCGCTCGCCGGAGTCCTTCTTGCGCGCCGCGCGGACCATCATCGTGTGGGCGGCCTCGACCTTGGTCGCCATCTCGGCGATGCGGAACAGGATCGCCTGGTGCTCGGCGATCGGCTTGCCGAAGGTCTCGCGCTGCTGGGCGTAGGCCACGGCCAGCTCGAAGGCCCGGTTCGCGATGCCGCAGGCGCGGGCGGCGACGTTGACGCGCCCGACCTCGACGCCGTCCATCATCTGGTAGAAGCCCTTGCCGGTCTCCCCACCCAGGACGTGCTCGTCGCCGGCCTTGAAGTTCTCGAAGACCGCCTCGGTGGTGTCGACGCCCTTGTAGCCCATCTTGTCGATCTTGCCCGGGATGGTCAGGCCGGGCGCGACCTCGCCGAAGCCCGGCTCCTTCTCGACCAGGAAGGTCGTCATCGACTTGTACGGCGAGTCCTCGCCCTCGTCGGTGCGGACCAGGGTCGCGACCAGGGTGGAGGTGCCACCGTTGGTCAGCCACATCTTCTGGCCGTTGATCACCCAGTCGTCACCGTCCTTGACGGCCTTGGACTTGATCGCCGACACGTCCGAGCCCAGGCCCGGCTCCGACATCGAGAACGCGCCGCGGACCTCACCGGTCGCCATCCGGGGCAGGTACTTCTGCTTCTGCTCCTCGGTGCCGTGCCGCATGATCATGTAGGCCACGATGAAGTGGGTGTTGATCACGCCCGAGACGCTCATCCAGCCGCGCGCGATCTCCTCCACGCACAGCGCGTAGGTCAGCAGCGACTCCCCCAGGCCGTCGTACTCCTCGGGGATCATCAGCCCGAAGATCCCCAGCTCCTTGAGCCCGTCGACGATCTCCTGCGGGTACTCGTCGGCGTGCTCGAGCTCGGTCGCGACCGGGAGGATCTTCTCCTCCACGAAGGTCCGTACCGCCTTGAGGATCTCGTTCTGGTCCTCGGTCAGTCCGTCGGTCTCGCACAGGCGGCCCATGGTCGTCCTTCCATCGGGAGAAACAGGTAACCGATCGGTAACCTACTTCGTCCGGAGCCTCCCGGGCATGTGAGATCAAGCACCGCCGGCGCGCGCCAGGAGG
This sequence comes from Nocardioides sp., assembly GCF_044226305.1. Classification (GTDB taxonomy): domain Bacteria; phylum Actinomycetota; class Actinomycetes; order Propionibacteriales; family Nocardioidaceae; genus Nocardioides. The sequence continues at coordinate 189,762 of NZ_JBGAHF010000001.1, forward strand.
GTGCGGGCCACCTCGTCCGGGTCGTGCGCGGGAGCCACGTCGTCCGGACCCGGCTCCCCCGGCCCCGCCGTCACCGGCGCGAGGTCGGCCGGGTCGCCGTGGACCGGGTGGCCCGCCGAGCGGACCGCCGCGAGCCAGCGCTCCGTGGCGTCGGCCAGCAGGTCGCGGAGGGCGTACGGCGCCCGCGGCCGGGCCTCGGCGTGCGGGGCGAGCTCCCGCTCGGCGTACCCCCGCTTGACCACGCGCAGGTACGTCGCCCGGTCCATCCGGTCCCGGAGCCGGTCGTTGACGGCGCGCAGCAGCGCCACGTCGGCCGCGGCCAGGGACGGGTTGGCGACCCCGGCCGTGCGCGGGTCGACCAGGCCCGGGTCGAAGCCGCAGGCCTCGGCGAACCGCTGCCAGAGCACCTCGGGTCCGGCCCCCGGCGGCGGTCCCACGACCAGGTGCGCCCGGCCCGCGGGCACGCCGCCCGACCAGCGGTCCAGGCAGTCGGCGAAGTCCTGCGCGTGCCAGAAGTGCGGACGGGTCCCGCCGGCGTCGGGACCGGCGTCGGGACCGGTGTCGGCCCGCAGCTGGTCGCGCTCGAACTCCGCGAACGACCAGGACGCCCCGAGCTTGACCTCCTCCTGCCAGTGCGCGGTGGCCTGGCGACCGAGGTCCCGCGCGGTGACGACGACGTGCACCTCGGTCCCGGCCAGCGGGTCGAGGGCGGCCCGGACCTGCTCCGGCGTGGCGCCGGCGAGCACCTCGTGGCTGACGACGGCGAGCCCACGACCCTCGGCGACGAACGCGCGCGCCCGCTCGCACACGGCGGCCCAGGTGCCGGCGACCTGGTCGGCGCCCAGGCCGAACTTGTCGTGGCTGCCGCGCACCTCCACCGCACCGTGGAACATCGCGCCGGGCCGGACGAAGGGGTACAGGACGCCGGCCGCGCGGAGCTCGTCGCGGTGGTCGGCCAGGAGCGACTGGACGAACGTGGTGCCGGTCTTGGGGAGCCCGACGTGGAGCACCACGCGGGGTCCGACGGTGGCCGCGGGCGGCTCGGGGCGACGCCACCTCCTCCGACTGCCGGTCAGGGCCGGCTCCTGCGCAGCAGGCGGCGCACGCGGGGCTCCTCGCGCGGCGGGTCCCCGCCCGCCCGGGCGCGCTTGCGGCCCTCGACCCGCTCGATCGCGACCGACGCGAGCGCGCGGACGGCCGCGGCGGCCAGCTCCTCGGGGTCCGGCGGCACGCCGTCGTCGAAGGCGCCGTCGTCGGGTCGTAGGTCGTCGAGGTCGCCGGACACCTGGACGCCGCGGTCGCGGAGCATCGCGATCGACCGCTCGGCCTCCTCCTCGCACCAGGCCCGCAGACGCTCGGGCATCCGCGGCGGGGCGCCCCCCTGCTCGGCGAGGTGTCGCTGACCCAGCCACCCCTTGCCGACCGGCACGTAGTCGTGCCGGTTGACCAGCTTCCGCGGCACCTGCTCGCCCACCCGCCGCAGCACCTCGGCCTGCACCCGGCCCAGGGAGGCGTTCGGCCGCGCCGTCCCGGTCGACAGCCGGCCCGGGTCGACGCCGAGGACGGCGCAGAAGCGCTCGAGCAGGACCTCCGACGGCCCGCGCGGCACGGTCACGACGTGGATCCGCGCGAGCGGGATGCCGGTCGACCAGCGGTCCACCACGGCCTCCACCCCGCGCTCGAACCACCAGCGCTCGGCGATCCGGCCCCGCCGGCTCGCGACCTCGTCCAGGAACGTGTCGAGGTCGGGAGTCCGGCTGCCCTGCTGCACGCGCTGCTGCCAGGTCGACGGCAGCAGCCGCGCGAGGCTGCGCACCGTCAGCACGAGGTGGACCTCCCGGTCACCGCACGCGTCCACCAGCCGGCGTACCTGCGGCTCGGTCGCGGCCCCGAGCTGCTCCTCCGACACCAGGACGCGGGGCGCGGCGCTCGTCGCCACCTGCTCGGCGAACCGGTCGAGCACGCCCCGGGCGGCCGGCGGGTCGCGGCGGGGATGCGCCGCGTCACGCACGGCGCGCGAGAGCCAGGCGGCCTCGGGCCGCCCCCGGGGCGCGAGCTCGAGGCCCTGCCGCTCGAGCTCGGCACGGGAGTCGAGGAAGACCGACTGGAGGTAGGTCGTCCCGGTCTTCGGCATGCCGACGTGGAGGTGGATCTCACCCGGCGGCGCTGCCATGGCGGCACCCTACCGTCGCCGATCGGGGCCTTCGGCACGGGAACCCGGGCCGGGGTCGCCCGGCCGGTAGCGTTGCCTGGGTGAGCTCCACGCCCGTCCGCGTCTACGCGGCCCGCATGGTCGGGCTGCCGATCTTCGACCCCCAGGGGGACCAGGTCGGCAAGGTGCGGGACCTGGTGGTGGCGGTCCGCTCGGAGGTCCACCAGCCGCGCGTCCTCGGGCTGGTGGCCGAGGTCTTCGGCCGGCGGCGGATCTTCGTCCCGATGACCCGCGTGACCAACATCGACAGCGGCCAGGTCTACACGACCGGGCTGCTGAACATGCGCCGCTTCGTGCAGCGACCGACCGAGACCCTCGTCATCGGCCAGATGCTCGACCGCACCGTGCGGATCGTCAGCTCGGGGGTGACCGGGGCCGTCTACGACGTCGCCATGGAGCAGGCGCGCAACCGGGACTGGGTGCTGAGCCGGGTCGCGGTCCAGGAGCCGTCGAAGGGGCTGCGCCGGCGCGGCCAGTCCCACGTCGTGGAGTGGCGCGACGTCGAGGGGCTGACCCGCCGCGACGAGGCGCAGGGCGCGACGCACCTGATCGCCGCCCTCAACGAGATGCGGCCCGCCGACGCGGCCAACATGATCCAGGACCTGCCGCTGGAGCGCCGCACGGCGGTCGTGGCCGCGCTCGACGACGAGCGGCTCGCCGACGTCCTCGAGGAGCTCCCCGAGGAGGACCAGGTCGAGATCCTGGAGCACCTCGACAACGAGCGGGCGGCCGACGTGCTCGAGGAGATGTCGCCCGACGACGCCGCCGACCTGATCGCCGACCTGCCGCCCGAGACGGCCGAGGCGCTCCTGGAGCTGATGGAGCCCGAGGAGGCCGAGGACGTGCGCCGGCTGATGTCGTACGCCGAGGAGACCGCGGGCGCGATGATGACGCCGGAGCCGGTGATCCTCGGCCCGGACGCGACCATCGCCGACGCGCTCGCCCACGTCCGCAACCCCGAGCTGACCCCGGCGCTGGCCGCCCTGGTCTACGTGTGCCGTCAGCCGCTCGAGACCCCGACCGGCCGCTTCCTCGGCGTCGCCCACATCCAGCGGCTGCTGCGGGAGCCGCCCTCCACCCTGGTCGCGGGGGCGCTCGACGTCACCATGGACCCGCTGCGCCCCGAGGCGACCATCGACGAGGTGGCGGCGCACCTCGCGACCTACAACCTGGTCGCCGCACCCGTGGTCGACGACAACGGGCACCTGCTCGGCGCGGTCACCGTCGACGACCTGCTCGACCACATGCTGCCCGAGGGCTGGCGCGACCACGCCGTCCACCAGGGGGTGGAGCCGTGAGCGACCGCACGCCCCGCCTCGACACCCCCAAGGACCTCCGCCGGCAGCCGCTGGTGCGGCGCCCGTCGTACAAGCCCGACGCACTGGGCGTCTTCGCCGAGGAGTTCGCGCGGTTCATGGGGACCGCCCAGTTCCTCATCTACATGACGCTGTTCGTGCTCTCGTGGGTCGGATGGAACGCCCTCGCGCCGGCCGACCTGCGGTTCGACCCCTACCCGTTCATCTTCCTGACGCTGATGCTCAGCCTCCAGGCGTCGTACGCCGCCCCGCTCATCCTCCTCGCGCAGAACCGGCAGGAGGCCCGCGACCGGGTGATCGCCGAGCAGGACCGGCAGGCCGACGCCCGGGCGCACGCCGACATGGAGTTCCTCGCCCGCGAGGTCGCCTCGCTCCGGATGGCGGTCGGCGAGGTCACCACGCGTGACTTCCTGCGCTCGGAGCTGCGCAGCCTGCTCGCCGACCTCGAGGACCGCAGCGGCGAGCGTGGGCCGTCCCACCCGGGCGAGGGCGAGCCGGACGGGGGCGCCACGTAGACTCGGGGATCATGAGCAACACCCTCCTCGAGGCGGTCAACGCCGCACTGGCGACCGTCAACGACCCCGAGATCAAGCGCCCGATCACCGACCTCGGCATGGTCGACTCCGTCGAGGTCGACGACGCCGGCGTGGCACACGTGCACGTGCTGCTCACCGTCGCCGGCTGCCCGATGAAGGACACGATCAACCGGGACGTCACCGCCGCCGTCGGCGGGGTCGAGGGCATCTCCGGCGTCGACCTGAGCCTCGGCGTGATGACCGCCGAGCAGCGGGCCGGCCTGCAGGAGACGCTGCGCGGCGGACAGGCCCAGCGCGAGATCCCGTTCGCCCAGCCCGGCTCGCTGACCAAGGTCTTCGCGATCGCCAGCGGCAAGGGCGGGGTCGGCAAGTCGTCGGTGACCGTCAACCTCGCCCTCGCGATGGCCCACCAGGGCCTCAAGGTCGGGATCGTCGACGCCGACATCTACGGCCACTCGGTCCCCGCGATGCTCGGCATCGCCGACGCGCGCCCGACGCAGGTCGAGGAGCTGATCATGCCGGTCCCGACGCCCAGCGGCGTCTCGGTGATCTCGATCGGCATGCTCAAGCCGCGGCGCGACCAGGTCGTCGCCTGGCGCGGCCCGATGCTCGACCGGGCGCTCGTGCAGATGCTCGCCGACGTCTACTGGGGCGACCTGGACGTCCTGCTCCTCGACCTGCCGCCGGGCACCGGCGACGTCGCGATCTCGCTCGGCCAGCACCTGCCGGGCGCCGAGGTCGTCGTGGTGACCACCCCGCAGGAGGCGGCCGCCGAGGTCGCCGAGCGGGCCGGCACGATGGCGTCGATGATGCACCAGCGCGTGGTCGGTGTCGTCGAGAACATGAGCTTCCTCCCCTGCCCGCACTGCGCCGAGGAGGGTGTCGAGCACCGCCTCGAGATCTTCGGCGCCGGTGGCGGCGACCGGGTGGCGGCGACCCTCTCGGCCCGGTTCGGGTACGACGTCCCGGTGCTCGGCCGGGTGCCGATCGACCCCTCGCTCCGCGAGGGCGGCGACGCCGGCAAGCCGATCGTCGAGTCGGACCCGACCGCTCCCGGCGCCCGGGTGCTGGCCGCGGTGGCCGACCGGCTCGCCGGACGCGGTCGCGGACTCGCCGGGATGCAGCTCGGACTGACGCCGACCAGTAAGTTCTGACCTCGTGTTCGGGGTCGGCCTGCCGGAGTTCGCGGTCATCGCCTTCGTCGCTGTCCTCGTCTTCGGTCCGGACCGCCTCCCCGACCTCGCCCGTCAGGCCGGGCAGATGGTCCGCAAGGTCCGGCGGTTCGCCGACAGCGCCCGCGACGAGCTGCGCGCCGAGCTCGGGCCCGAGTACGCCGACCTCGAGCTGCGTGACCTGGATCCTCGCGAGATCGTCCGCCGGCACATCGCCGAGGCCCTCGACGAGGACGACGACGAGCCGGTCCGGCCGACCCGGCGCGGGCAGCGGCCGCTCGACGAGGGCGAGCTGCCCCCCTACGACGCCGACGCCACCTGACCGCTCCTGCGGCACCCGTTCAGCGGGACTGGACCGCCGCCAGCGCGGCGAGGGCGGCCAGCAGGCTGCGACCCTCGCCGACCGTCGCCTCGACGAAATCGGCCCCGACCCGGCGGGGCACCGCGTCGTACGCCGTCCCATCGGTCAGGTGCAGCACGCACCGCTCCCCCGCGTCGGCGAGACGGCGCAGGGCCGAGCCCACACCGAGGCGGGCGACGGGTGACCAGGCCACCTCGGGGACCGAGCGCGACGCGGCGCCGTGCACCGCGGCGACCGCCGGCAGGCACACGACCCAGTCCTGGGCCGGACCGGCGACCAGGCACCACCCGGTGCCGACCCGCTCGAGGACGCCGACGACCGCGCCGACACCGGCCACGTCGAACCGCACCTCGGTGCCGACCGACGCCATCAGCCGCGAGGCGAGGGTGACCTCGCGGTAGGCCGCCCGGCTGCGGTCGGCCAGGTCGGCGTCGCGCTCCGCGTCGAAGGCCGCCTCCGCCTGCTGCTCGAGGTCGTCGAGCAGGGCGAAGAGCTCCTCCTCCCAGGCCATGCCGCGAGCGTGCCCCGTCGACGCCCGCCCAACCCTCGCCGTGGGACCGGTGTCAGGGTCGGGGGTCAGGCCTCCTCGGCCGCCGGGAGGTCGCCGGAGGCGATCGCCGCGACCATGCTCGCGTGGTCCTGGTCGTTGAGGTCGGCGTAGGCCGTGGCGAACTCCGCGATGGCCCGCTCGAAGCGGTCGCTCTTCCCCAGGTAGGCGGCGATCTCGACCCGGTTGCCGGAGCGGGCGTGGGCGCGCGCGAGCGTGGTCGCGCACAGCCGGCCGTACATCGCCAGACCGGTGGGGACCATCTCCTCGACCGGGAGCGATGCCTTCCAGTCCCGGAGCTGGCGCACGTAGTAGTCGCGCTGGACGTCGTCGACGCCCACGATGCGCTGCCAACCGAGGAACGGGTCGCTGACGGCCTGCATGAGCATCTGCCCCGCCACCACGCGCTCGCCCTGGTTGTCGAACGTGCTGGCCCCGGCGTACGGCGCGAGCACGGACTCCTGGGCCTCCTTGGCCTGGAGGAAGAGGAAGTCGGTGCCGTCGGCGGACTCCAGCAGCATCACCCAGGCGCGGGTGCCGACGCTGCCCACGCCGACGACCTTGCGCGCGACGTGGACCAGCCGGTACTGCCGGACCAGGTGCCGCCGGTTGGACACCAGCGTCTCGGCGTACTGGTCGAGGACCTGGCCGAGGATGTCGTAGATCTCCTCCACGCCCCACTCGGGGAGCAGGTCCTCGACCGGGACGATGAGGGGCGGGTCGCTCCGGATCCGGTGCCGGCCGTCCACGACGGTCGTCAGCTTGCGCATCGCCTGGGCCGTGTCGCGGCCACGCGCCTTGGCCAGCAGGTCGACCATCGCCTGGTAGCGGTCCGGGGCGACGTGGTCCTTGACCCGCGCCATCTCCTCGTCGATCCGGACGTGGCTGTACCAGACGTCGCGCAGCGGCTGGCGGGCGAACTCCCGCATCGCGTGCCGGTAGGCAGCTGCGGTCTCCAGCAGCACGCGGGCGCGCTCCTTGCGCCGGAACCCGTTGGCCCGCCCCGCGATCTCGAGGCTGCTCACCAGCCGCTTGACGTCCCACTCGAAGGGCCCCGGCAGCGTCTCGTCGAAGTCGTTGAGGTCGAAGACGAGCTGCCGCTCGGGCGAGGCGTAGACCCCGAAGTTCGCCAGGTGCGCGTCGCCGCACAGCTGCACGGTGAGGCCGGTGCTCGGGGTGCGCGCGAGGTCCGCGGCCATGGGGAGGGCGGCGCCGCGGTAGAAGGTGAACGCGCTGACGGACATCCGGGCGTGCCGCACCGGCACCAGCTCGGGGACCCGGCTCACGCCCTGGGCGGCGAGCAGCCCGACCACGTCCCGGTCGACGCCCGGGTCGAGCGCGGCCAGGTCGTCCAGCGGGACGACGTCCCGTGCCGCCTTGCCCCTCGCCACCATCTCCTCGCGGGTCGTCGGTGCGCTCGTGGTGCTCGTCATGGTCGGTCTCCTCCGGTGGTGGCCGAGCGCACCTCGTGGCGCCAGGCGGGGAACATGAGCGCGGCGCCGACCAGGAAGCACACGGCGCCGAACAGGGTGCCGCCCACGGCCAGCGCGTCGTCGACGGGGACGCCGCTGGGCAGCACGAAGGCGGCGATCGCCGAGAGCATGAACAGGATCGAGCCGAGCATGTTGATCCAGGCGATCTGTCCCGGCAGGGTCCGCAGCTGCTGCCGGAGCCCGTGCTGCTCGAGGGCGAGCAGGGCGAACGCGCTGGCGACGAGGAAGAGCGTGGACCCGAAGAAGTCCGGGCGCCACACCTGCTGGTCGACGTCCTGGAAGCTCGTGTAGTCGGCGAGGGCGGCGAAGGTGCTGACGTTGAAGAACAGCGTCCCGGGGAACTGGCTCGCCGCCGCCAGCCAGTTGCGGTCGTGCGGCAGCCAGGCCCGCCACCGCACCCGGGTCGGCCGGTGCTGCCCCTGCTCGTCCACCCCGGTCATCTCAGGCGTCTGCGCCTGGAGGAGCTGCCCGAGCGAGGCCGAGGTGAAGAAGATCGAGCCGACGAAGTAGGTCACGCCGTCCACCGTCGTCCCGACGGCGTCGAGGTAGGCCGGGACGGACCCGAGGACGAAGCACGCGGACCCGATCATGAACAGGGTCGCCACTAGGCCGTTGAGCCGGACCGGCGTCAACCAGCGCGCGTCCGACCGTGCCCTGCGGACCTCCCCACCGCCCCCGGCCATGTGCCTCCTTCGCTCGCGGCAGCAGTGTGGCGCCTCCGCCCGCCGCCCCACACCACCCGGACCGGGTGACCGCGCGCCTGTGGACGACCCGTTGACGATGCACGCAGAACAGCGCATCCTGAAGCAAACATACGCAAACACATGGATCGGTTCTCGGGATGCACGCTCCGCTCGTCCGCGCCCTCGCCGTCGGGGGCGCGACCGTCGCCGTCGCCGGCGGGCTGGCCACCTGGCTGGCCCCGGTCGCGCTGGCGCCGGGCACCGGCCTCGACGGCGAGCTGGTCCGGGGGTGCGCGGCGGTCGGCGCGGTCGCCGCCCTCTGGCTCGCCCTCGTCGCCACGGTCGTCACCGCCGAGGCCCTGGCGCCCGGGACGCCGCGGCTGCCGGGGGTCCCGGTCGTGCTGCGGCGGCTGCTGCTCACCGCCTGCGGTGCCGCGGTGGCGGCCGGACTGACGGCCCCCGCGGGCGCCGCGACCGGACGCCAGGACCCGCCACAGACGGCCGCGTCCGTGGTCGCCTCGGCGATCGCCGGGCTCCCGCTCCCCGACCGCCCGCACGGCGGCGTCACGTCGGCGCCTCGGCCGGACCCGGCGCCGCTCGTGACCGTGCGCCCCGGCGACACCCTCTGGGACCTCGCGGCCGAGCACCTCGGCGACGGCGCCCGCTGGACCGAGCTCTACGCCGCCAACCGGTCGGCGATCGGCGCCGACCCCGACCTGATCCGCCCCGCCGAGCGGCTGCGGATCCCTGCCCACCCGAAGGAGATCCGATGACCCACGACCAGCCCGGCCCGCGCGGGAACGTCGTCCCCCTGGTGCCCGCAGCGGTGGCCAGTGTGCAGGGCACCCTCGCGCTCGACCTGCAGCCGCGCTTCGACCCGCCCGAGCCCGTGGCCGCCCGGCACCAGCGGCCGGTCGCCGATGTGATCGCGATCGACGGACCGGTGCGTCGCCGGCTCGAGGAGTGGGCGGGCCGCTACGTCCAGGCGGCGGTCGAGATCGTCGGCGGCGACCGCCCGGTCAGCCAGCTGCTGCGCTGGACGTCCCGCGAGGTCTACGAGAACCTCGACCGGCGGGCCCAGCTCGTCGGCCGGGCCGGCCGGCACCAGCCGGGGCAGGGTCGGGTGCAGCCGGTCCGCCCACGGGTGGTCGGCGTGCACACCTGCTTCCTGGCCCGCGACCGGGTCGAGGTCAGCGCCCACGTCCGGTACGGCGAGCGCTCCCGTGCCGTCGCGGCCCGGTTCGTGCACACCTCCGACCAGCGCTGGTGCTGCACCGCCCTCGAGTTTGCTTGAGCAAGCGCACGGCCGAGCTCGCGAGGCCGTGACCGCGCATCGAGACCCGGTGAGCCGAGAGTCGGCGCCGGCCAGCGACACGTCGCCGCCTGTCGGCTTTCCGGGGTCTCGAGGCTCAGGCGCCAGGGCGCCTTCGCACCTCAACCACCGAGTACCACGTACGTCCGCAACGGCAGGTCGCGCGAGGAGGAGCCGACCGCGATCCCGTAGCGACCCGGGTCGACGGTCCAGCCCCGGTGCCAGTACGCGAAGGCGCGGCGGCCGAGGTGGACCGTCACCCGCCGGCTCGCGTCGGGGGCGAGCCTGACCTTCTCGAAGCCCTCGAGCCGCTTCGGCGGCTCGCCGGCCGAGGCGGGGAACGACACGTAGACCTGGGGAACCGCCGCCCCCGCCCGGTCACCGGTGTTGCGCACCCGGAAGCTGACGTCGGCGCCGGCACCGGTCCGCCGGACCGCGAGGTCGCGGAAGTCGAACGTGGTGTAGCCCAGTCCGTAGCCGAACGGGAAGAGCGGCCGGTCGCCGCGCGCGTCGTACCCGCGGTAGCCGACGAGCAGCCCCTCGTCGTAGGTCTCCCTCCCGTCGACGCCCGGGTAGGCCCGCTGCTCGAACGAGGCCTGCGCCTCGGACGCCGGGAAGGTCTGCGGAAGGCGGCCACCGGGCTCGGCGTCGCCGTACAGGACGTCGGCGAGGGCGTTGCCGTGCTGGAGGCCGCCGTACCACGGCACCAGGACGGCGCCCGCGTCCGGGAGCCAGGGCATCCGGACCGGCCCGCCGACGTCGAGGACGACGACGGTGCGCGGGTTGGCCGCGCTCGCCGCCGCGACCATCGCCTCCTGGTTGCCGGGGATGCTCGTGCAGAACACCGTGGCGCACGCCGCGGGACGCAGCCCGAGGTCGGGCCGGTCGCTGCCCTCGCTCGACCCGTCGGTCGCGACGACCACGACCTCGTCGGCCGCGGCGGCGGCGGCCTGCGCGTCGACGGTGCTCGAGCCCTCGACGTACACGACCCGATCACCGTGGGACCGGGCGGCGGCCGTGATGCCCTCGAGCGGGGAGACCTGGCGAGCGACCCCGGACCCGTGGGACGAGCCACCGCCGGAGGTGGCGCTCGAGGCACCGACCGGGTTCGCGGCCCACCCGATGACGGCGATCGTGCGACCGCCCTCCCCGTCGAACGGCAACAGGCCGCCGCGGTTCTTCAGCAGCACGGTGCCCGCGGCCGCGACCCGGCGGGCGAGCGCGGCGTGCGCCGTCGACACGTCGTCGAGGTACGGCGCCGGTCCGGGCTCGACCGGGTGGTCGAAGAGCCCGTGCTCGAACATGGGTCGCACGACGTCGTGCACCATGGCGCGGACCCGCGCCCAGGTGAGGGTGCCGTCGGCGAGCGCGGCCCGCAGGTTGTCGGCGGAGAAGTACTGCTGCGGCAGCGGGGAGGCGTGCATCTCGAGGTCCATGCCCGCCGTCGCGGCCGGGGCGGTCGAGTGCGTCGCGCCCCAGTCGGACACGACGAAGCCGTCGAAGCCCCAGTCGTGGCGCAGGTAGCCGGTCAGCAGGCGCCGGTTCTCGCACGCGTAGGCACCGCCGACGCGGTTGTAGGAGCACATCACCGAGCCGACGTCGGCCTGCCGCACGGCCGCCTCGAACGGCGGCAGGTAGATCTCGCGCCGGGTCCGCTCGTCGACCCGGACGTCGACGGTCATCCGGTCGGTCTCTTGGTCGTTGAAGGCGTAGTGCTTGGCACTGGCCAGCACCGGGTTGTCCTGGATGCCGCGGATGAACGCCGTCGCGCCGCGCGCGCTGAGGAGCGGGTCCTCCCCGAAGTACTCGAAGTTGCGCCCGTTGTACGGCGTCCGCGCGATGTTCATCCCCGGGCCGAGCAGCACGTTGATGCCCTTGGCGTGGGCCTCCTCCCCGATCGCGCGGCCGAGCCGCCGCTGGAGCGCCGGGTCCCAGGTGGACGCCTGGGCGACCCCCGACGGGAAGACCGTGGTGGCGACCTGGAGACCGGCGACCCCGGACCCGGCGTCGCTGAGCACGAGGTCGGGCACACAGATCTCCGGGATGCCGTCCACGTGGCCGGCGGTGCCGTAGAACGCGAACCACGGCGGGTCGCTGAAGGTCAGCATCCCCAGCGCCTGGTCCTCGGTCATCGCCGCCACCAGCTCGTCGGCCCGGTGGCTCGCCGAGTCGTGCGGGTCCATCCAGGCGGCGCACGGATCGGCCGCCTGCGCGGCGGGCACGGCGGGGGCGAGGTTCACCAGCGCCAGCCCGACGGCGGCGGTCAGGACGCGTCTCATGCACACCAAACGGCCCGCCGACGGCGGCGGTTACGCCGTCGGCAGCGGGCCGGGTGGTCGAGCGGGGTGGTCGAGCCGGGTCAGCTGACCCGGGCGGTCAGCCCGGTCGGGCCGCCGGGGCGGCCGTGGCACTGCTTGAACTTCTTGCCCGAGCCGCACGGGCACCGGTCGTTGCGACCGACGCCGGCGAACTCGTCGTCGGCCGAGGTGGCGCTGCTGGCGCGCACCTCCGCCGCGCCGTCCTCGCTGGGCGCGGAGTAGGACAGGTTCTGCGGCTGGTTCGGGCGGTCGAGACCCTTGGCCCGGATCTGCGGCGCCTCGCGCGGCTGGTCGCCGGCGGGGACGGCCTGTCGCATCGGCTCGAAGGCCTCGACCTCCTCCGCCTCCTCGACGTCCTCCTCCTCGACCTCGACCTGGACGTCGAGGTTGAACAGGAAGCCGACCGACTCCTCCTTGATGCCGTCCATCATCGCGGTGAACATGTCGAAGCCCTCGCGCTGGTACTCGACCAGCGGGTCACGCTGGGAGTACGCGCGCAGGTAGATGCCCTCGCGCAGGTAGTCCATCTCGTAGAGGTGCTCGCGCCACTTGCGGTCGAGGACCGAGAGGACGACGCGCCGCTCGAGCTCGCGCATCACGACCTCGCCGACCTCGGCCTCGCGGCGCTGGTAGGCCTCCTGGGCGTCGCGCTGCAGGGTCTCGACGAGCTCGTCGCGATCCAGGTCCGCGCGACTGCCGGCCTCCTTCTCGAGCTGCTTCCACTCCAGGCTGACGGGATAGATCTGACGCAGCGCGGTCCACAGGGCGTCGAGGTCCCACTGCTCGGGGAAGTCCTCGGTGGCACCGAGGACGTAGCCGCGGATGGTGTCGTCGATGAAACCGTGGATCTGGTCCTGCAGGTCCTTGCCCTCGAGCACCTCCCGACGCTCGGCGTAGATCACCTTGCGCTGGCGGTCCATGACGTCGTCGTACTTGAGGACGTTCTTGCGGGACTCGAAGTTCTGGGACTCGACCTGGCCCTGCGCGTTCGCGATCGCGCTGGTGACCCGCTTGTTCTCGATCGGGACGTCGTCGGGGATCTTCAGCACCTGGAGCACCCGGTCGACCCAGTCGGACTTGAACAGCCGCATCAGCTCGTCCTGCAGCGACAGGTAGAACCGGGACTCACCCGGGTCGCCCTGGCGTCCGGAGCGACCGCGCAGCTGGTTGTCGATCCGTCGCGACTCGTGCCGCTCGGTGCCGACGACGTAGAGGCCGCCGAGCTCGCGGACCTCGTCGTGCTCGTGGCCGACCTGCGCCTTGATCCGCTCGAGCGTCGTCGGCCACTCGGCCTCGTACTGCTCGGCGGTCTCGCCGGCGGGCTCGATCCCCTTCTTGCGCAGCTCGAGGTCGGCGAGGAACTCGACCGACCCACCGAGCATGATGTCGGTGCCTCGGCCGGCCATGTTGGTGGCGACCGTGACCGCGCCCTTGTGGCCAGCGAGCGCGACGATCTTCGCCTCGTCGGCGTGCATCTTCGCGTTCAGCACGGTGTGCGGGATGCCGCGCTTCTTCAGCTTCTCGGCCAGGTGCTCGGACTTCTCGACCGAGACCGTGCCGACCAGCACCGGCTGGCCCTTCTCGTTGCGCTCGGCGATGTCCTGCACGACCGCGTCGTACTTGGCCTCCTCGGTGCGGTAGACGAGGTCGGGCTGGTCGATGCGGGCCATCGGCTTGTTGGTCGGGATCTGGACGACGCCGAGGCTGTAGATCTTGTCGAACTCCGAGGCCTCGGTCATGGCCGTGCCGGTCATGCCCGAGAGCTTGTCGTACATGCGGAAGTAGTTCTGGAGCGTGATGGTGGCGAGGGTCTGGTACTCCTCGCGGACCTCGACGCCCTCCTTGGCCTCGATCGCCTGGTGGAGGCCGTCGTTGTAGCGGCGCCCGGCGAGCATCCGGCCGGTGTGCTCGTCCACGATCAGGACCTCGCCGTTCATCACGACGTACTCCTTGTCGTGGTGGAACAGCTCCTTGGCCTTGATCGAGTTGTGCATGAACGAGATCAGCGGCGTGTTGACCGAGTCGTAGAGGTTGTCGATCCCGAGGTGGTCCTCCACCTTGGTGATGCCGGGCTCGAGGACCGAGATCGTGCGCTTCTTCTCGTCGACCTCGTAGTCGACGTCACGCTCGAGCTTGCGGGCCACCCGCGCGAACTCGTCGTACCACTTGACCTCGTCCTGGGTCGGACCGCTGATGATCAGCGGGGTGCGCGCCTCGTCGATGAGGATCGAGTCGACCTCGTCGACGATCGCGAAGTGGTGGCCGCGCTGGACGCACTCCTCGATGGAGCCGGCCATGTTGTCGCGCAGGTAGTCGAAGCCGAGCTCGTTGTTGGTGCCGTAGGTGATGTCGCAGTTGTAGGCCACACGACGCTCGTCGGGGCGCATCTCGGGGAGGATCACGCCGACGGTGAGCCCGAGGAAGTGGTGGATGCGGCCCATCATCTCGGACTGGAACTTGGCCAGGTAGTCGTTGACGGTGACGACGTGGACGCCCTTGCCCTCGAGGGCGTTGAGGTACGCCGGCAGGGTGGAGACCAGGGTCTTGCCCTCACCGGTCTTCATCTCGGCGATGTTGCCGAGGTGCAGGGCGGCGCCGCCCATGACCTGGACGTCGAAGTGCCGCTGGCCGATGACGCGCTTGGCGGCCTCGCGGACGGTCGCGAACGCCTCGGGCATGAGGTCGTCGATGGACTCGCCACCCGCGAGGCGCTCGCGGAACTCGGCGGTCATGCCCTGGAGCTCGGTGTCGCTCATCGCGACGAAGTCGTCCTCGATGGCGTTGACCGCCTTCGCGATGGCCTCGAGCTGGCGCAGGGTCTTGCCCTCGCCGATGCGGAGGATCTTGTCGAGAATGGCAGGCACGTGAGTCGGACTCCCTGGAATTGGTGGCGGCGCCACTCTACCGAGCGCGCGAAGCGCGCCCTAACCGCGGCGACCGGCGGGGACCGGTCCAGTCATTCGCGTCAATGATGGTTGACACGAATCTTCACATTCGTGTCAACTGTGGTTGCCATGAAAACGACGCGCCGCTACACCATGACGACCCGGGCCGAGGCCGCCGAGCGCACCCGCGTGCGGATCCTCGACGCCGCGGTCGCCCTCGCCGACACCAAGCTGATCCCCGAGATCTCGCTCGACGACGTCGCGACCGCGGCCGGTGTCAGCGTGCAGACGGTGCTGCGCCGCTTCGAGAGCCGGGCTGGCCTGCTCGAGGCCGCCCGGGCGCACGCCCTCGCGGCCGTCCGCGACGAGCGCCGCACCCCGGTCGGCGACCTCGACGCCGCCGTCTCGGTGGTCGTCGACCACTACGAAAACCGCGGCGACGGGGTGGTGCTCATGCTCGCCCAGGAGCACGGCGACGAGACCATCCGCCAGGTGACGGCCGACGGTCGCACCCTCCACCGCACGTGGGTGGCGGAGACGTTCGCGCCGCACCTGCCCGACGACGTCGAGGGCGCCGACGCCCTGGTCGACCTGCTCGTGGTCGCCACCGACGTCTACACGTGGAAGCTGCTGCGGCGCGACCGCGGCCTCAGCCGCGTCCGCACCGAGGCGCGCATGCGGCAGCTGGTCCGCGCGCTCCTCCCGCACGCCCCCTGATCGGACCCTGATCGGAGCACGCCATGGCCCACTTCCTCTTCGTCACCTGGGACGGCGGCGGCAACGTGCCGCCGGCCGCCGCGCTCGCCCACGAGCTGGTCCGCCGCGGCCACACCGTGCGCTTCCTCGGGCACCCCTCGCAGCAGTCGGCCCTCGCCGCCGACGGCCTCGACGCCGTCGCCACCCGGCACGCCCGGCGGTTCGACTCCGCGCACGACTACACGCCGCTGACGATGATCCGCGTCTTCGGCGACCGGGGCACGGGCCGCGACCTGCTGGACGCGGTGGCCGCCGAGCCCACCGACCTGGTCGTGGTGGACGAGTTCCTGTTCGGGGCGCTCGACGCCGCGCGGCGGGCCGGGCTGCGGTACGCCGTGCTCGAGCACATGTACGACGCGGCGTACCGCTCCGGGATCCTCGGCGGGCCGATGGGCCTCAGCCTCCGGCTGCGCCGGTTCGCGCCACGTCAGGCGCTGGACGCCGCTGCCCTGCGGCTGCTCCTCACGCTGCCCGACCTCGACCCGGTCCCGGCGGCGCAGCACCGCCAGGTCGGCCCGGTCGTCCGCTGGTCGCCGCGCCAGGACGGCGAGCCGACCGTGGTCGTCGGGCTGAGCACGTTCGGCTACCCGGGCATGGCCGACGTCCTCGGACGACTCGTCGCCGCCACCGAGGGGCTCGACGCGCGGGTGCTCGTCTCCACCGGGCCGACCGTCGACCCCGCGACCGTGCCCACCCGGCCCGGCGTCGAGGTGCGCAGCTGGTTCCCGCACGCCGAGGTGCTGCCGACCGCGAGCGTGCTCGTGACCCACGGTGGCCACGGCTCGACGATGGCCGGGCTCGCCCACGACGTCCCGCTGCTGGTCGTGCCGCTGGACGCCAAGGCCGACCACCGCGTCGTCGCGCGGAGCATCGAGGCCGCGGGCGCCGGTCGGAGCGTGTCACGGAAGGCGTCGGTCGCCGAGCTGCACGGGGCGCTCGCGAGCCTGCTGGCCGACGGTCCGCACCGGGCGGCCGCCGCCCGGCTCGGCGCCGCCGTCCGGGCCACGGACGCGGTCCGCGACGGCGCGACCGCGCTCGAGGAGCTGGTCAGGGACGGAGCAGCGGAGCCAGGTCGCCGCGCGGCTCGACCGTGACCGAGGCGAGCCCCAGCCAGCCCGCGAGCCGGCGCAGCTCGGCCGCGAGCTCCTCGGCGGTGTCCTCGGGCGCACCCGGCTCGGCGTACGCGGCCCGGACCACCAGCCGACCGGCGCCGGCGTCGAACTGGCGGTCGGCCTTGAGGTCGACGCGGGCCACGATCGCGTCGCGGAGCAGGAACGGCAGCACGTAGTAGCCGTGCACCCGCTTCTCGGCCGGGACGTAGATCTCGATCCGGTAGTGGAAGTCGAACAGCGCCTCGGTGCGCGCCCGCTCCCACACGACCGGGTCGAAGGGGCTGAGCAGCGCCCGCCCGTCGACCCGGCGCGGCAGCCGGGCGTCGGCGTGGAGGTAGGCCGGGCGCCTCCAGCCGTCCACGGTGACCGGGACCAGCTCGCCCTCCTCGACCAGCTCGGCGACGGCGGCCGCGGTGTCGGCGACCGGCATCCGGTAGTAGTCGCGCAGGTCCTGGACGGTCGCCACGCCGTGCGAGCGGGCCGCGCGGCGCACCAGCTCACGGTTGGCCTCCGCGAGGGTCGGCGTCGGGCGGGCCAGGACCTCGGCGGGGACGACCCGTTCGGGCAGGTCGTAGCGGATCTCGAACTGGGTGTTGCGGCCCGCGATCGCCACCTCGCCCGTCATGTAGAGGAAGTCGAGGGTCTTGCGGGTCTCGGACCAGTTCCAGCCCCAGTGCTCCTTCGCGCGGGGCAGCCCGTCATCGAGGTCGCGCGCCGTCGCGGCACCGCGGTCCCGGATCTCGGCGAGCAGGTTGCGCTCGAGGTCGTGGTCGTCGGCGACGAACCCCCACTTGCCGCGCTTCGCCCGGTACGACGCCATCCGGTGCTGCATCACCGGCCAGAGCTCGACGGGCATGAACGCCTGCACGTGGGCCCAGTACTCGACGATCCGCCGCGGCCGCTTCTCCGCGGCGCGCCGCAGCAGCTCCACGTCGTACGGGCCCATCCGGGAGTAGAGCGGCATGTAGTGCGCGCGCTGGAGCACGTTCACCGAGTCGACCTGGAGCACGCCGGTGCGCTCCAGCGTGCGCTGCAGCGTGCGCATCGTCGGCGCGGCGTGCGGACGGTCGAGGAAGCCCTGGGCGGCGAGCGCGACCCGGCGGGCCTGCGGCAGGGACAGTCGGTCGGGCACGGGGGAACTCAACCAGACGGCGCCGACGGTGGTGGAGGTGCGAGCGCAGCGAGCCTCGAACCCACCGCATCCGGGGCGACCGCCGAAGGACGGGCCGGCTACGGCAGCTCGAGCAGCTTCTCGCGGACGGCGTACATGACGGCCTCCATGCGCGAGTGCAGCTGGAGCTTCTCCAGGATGTTGCGCACGTGGTTCTTGACCGTGTTCTCGCTGATGTAGAGCTCCTTGGCGATCTCACGGTTGTTCATGCCCTTGGCGACCAGCCGGAGCACCTCGAGCTCGCGCTCGGTGAGCCGGAGGCCGGGGACGTGGTCGCGCTCGGGGCGCGACATCTGCTTGAACTCGTCGATCAGCTTGACCGCCATGGACGGGCTGATCAGCGACTGGCCGTCGGCGACGACCCGCACCGCCTGCGCGACCTCCTCGATCGAGGAGTCCTTGAGGAGGTAGCCCGACGCGCCGCTCTTCACGGCCTCGTAGAGGTCGGCCTCCTCGTCGGAGACGGTGAGCATGATGATCTTGGTGGTCGGGACGGCGTCCTTGATCGCCAGGCACGCCTCGATCCCGGAGCGCTTGGGCATCCGGATGTCGAGGAGCACGACGTCCGGCGCGGCGGTCGCCGCGAGGGAGGTGCCCTCGACGCCATCGCCCGCCTCGCCGACCACCTCGATGCCCGGCTCGACCGCCAGCAGCATGGTCAGACCGCGGCGGAACAGCTCCTGGTCGTCGACCACGAGCACACGGATGGGCTCGTGCTCGGCATCGGTCGTCTGCTCGGCCACGGGGGCATCATGACACGTTCGGGTGACGCGCGGAGCCCTTCCGGACGGTACGGACGACAACGGGGTGGCCCGATCGGGCCCACCCCGCAGGGTCGAACGACGTGGGCTCGGACGCTCAGGCGTCCTCGCCGAGGTCGAGCGAGATCACGCCGTAGTCGTAGCCGCGACGGCGGTAGACCACCGAGGGCCGCTCGTTCTCCTTGTCCACGAACAGGTAGAAGTCGTGGCCCACGAGCTCCATCTCGTAGAGCGCCTGGTCCAGCGTCATCGGGTCCGCGGGGTGCGTCTTCTCGCGCACGACGAGCGGACCGTCACCGGTCACGTCGATCGGACCGACCACCCGGTCGGTGGTGGTCACCTCCTCCTCCTCGACACCCGCCGTGCCGGCGAGTGCCTGCCCCACGGACACCGGCGTGTGCCGGCCCCGGTGCACCCGGCGCCGGTCGGCGGCGCGGCGCATCTGGGCGGCCATCTTGTCGATGGCGAGGTCGAGCGCACCCATCTTGTCGGCTGCACACGCCTCGGCGCGGATCACCGGTCCCTTGGAGAGCGCCGTCAGCTGGAGCCGGACGGCGCGGTCCGCCTGCCGCGGGTTGCGTTCACACTCCACCTCCACGTTCACGCGGATGATGCGGTGGTCGTGCTTCTCCAACCTCGACAGCTTCTCCTCCACGTGACTGCGGAACCTGTCCGACAGTTCGCAGTGACGTCCGGTGACCACAACTTCCATGTGAACCTCCCGTTGCAACAGTTGGTTTCGCGACTCATCTGCTCCTCGGAGCAGCCAGAGGAGTCCGTCCGGCCGACCTGGTCTTCGACCCCACAACCGCCTGCTGAGGCTCTCGCAGCTTCTCTGCCACTACTGACCTTCTCCCGGCAGCCGTCGCATCTGGCGACGGCATCGGGGCAGGACTTACCACTAAGCCGCACCGTGATCCCACGACCTGCGCGAGCAGGCCGTGGTTACGTGGACCGTTTCGCCTGCGACTGGCATCGGCTTGCCGACCTCTCGTCCGGGAGGACCCGGGCGTCTGGACGACGCAACCACGGACCCGGACGGACTCCATGCAAAGACGTTAGTCCGTCCGTGGTGAGGACGAAAGGGGCCGGGGTCCTCCGATCCGCCGGGTGGCTGCGACGGCGGCCACCGCGGTCACCGCGAGCCCCACCGACTCGAGCGCGCGCTGGGCCTCCCGGGCCGTCGCCCCGGTCGTGATCACGTCGTCGCACACCACGACCCGGACCCGCTCCCGGCGTCGGGACAGCCGGCGCAGGCCGGCTGCCGGACAGCGCAGCGAGCCGTCCAGGTTGGCGGCCCGCGCCTCGGCCCCGAGCCCGGCCTGGTCCAGCAGCCCGGGCCGCGTCCGCAGCAGGGGTACGGCGAGCGCGTCGTACCCCTGCGTCCGCAGCAGCCGCGCCGCGCCGCGGGTGAGCGAGGCCGTCGGGTCGTGGCCGCGAGCGCGCACCGACGAGGGCCGCGACGGGACCGGCACGAGGACGAGGGCCTCCGTCGGCGGGGCGCCGGAGGGCAGCCCGGCGGCGACCGCCAGCGCCAGCAGCACGGACAGCGGCCGGCGCAGCGCGAGCACCCGGTGCTCCTTGTGCGCGAGCACCAGCGCCCGGACCGGGTCGGCGTACTCGCCGGCCGCCCACGGGGTCGCGAGGCCGGCCGGCGCGGGGGTCGGCCAGGAGAGCCGCGGGCGCGTCGGCAGCCCGGCGGCGCACGGCTCGCACAGCGCCCGGCCCGCCGCCCCGCAGGCGGCGCAGCAGCCCCCGAGCAGCAGGTCGAGCGCCGCGTCCAGCAGTTCCCGACTCACCTGGCGATGCCAGCAGCACCGGACGGACGGATCAACCCGGCGTCGGCCGGCTGTGGACGGCGACCGGACCCGTCAGCCGACGTACACGACGGCCGTCGTCCGCCGGTCGAACAGCGTCACGCGCCGGTCGCCCCTGGTGACGTTGATCAGGCCGGTGCGGGTCACGCCGTAGACGTCCTCCTCGGGCACCGGGGAGCCGGCCAGCGACAGGACCTGCCCGTCGACAGCGGTGCCCGCGATGTCGGGGTTCATCGGCGCCCCGTCCACGGACGCGGGGGCGACCTCCGACAGCGAGGGGGTGAGCGGGTTCAGCACCGCGATGCTGGCGCTGCTGCGCCACGCGATGTCCCGGATCGGCAGGTCGACGTCGTCGCCGAGGTCGACCCGCTCGGCGGCGACCGCGCCGACGACCCTGCCGCTGGCCGCGTGCTCGATCCGGCTGACGACCAGGGCGTCGGAGCCCCCACGGCGCAGCACGGCGAGCAGGCGGGTGCCGTCCCGGGAGACCAGGAACATCCGCACGGTGGCCCCGGTGATCCCCGGCACCCGCAGCGCCGTCAGCGCCCCGGTGCCGTGGTCGTCGGCGTAGTAGACCTGCGCACCGCGCGCCGTCCGGTCGACGAGCCACATCCGGTCGGAGAAGTCCCAGGCCGGGCGCAGGAAGTCGGCACCGCGCGCGACGGTCCGGACCTGGGTGTCGTCGGTGCCGACCCGGCCGAGCAGGACCGACGTCCCGCTGCTGCTCACGCCGGCAGCGCTGCCGGCGTCGAGGCTCACCCCGACCGAGCGCAGGTCGTGGAAGGTGTCCCCGAGCGGCCCGTCGACCGGTCCGAGACCGGCGGCGGTGCCCGACACCACCCGGCCGCGGCTCAGCCCGTAGAGCAGCGGGCTGGCCTGGAACCCGGCCGGGTCGTACTCCGCACCGCCGTCGATCCGGTAGGAGCCGACCCCGCCGGGCAGCGGCACCGGCTGGCCGTCGATCGAGACGCGGACGCTCTGGACCTGCGGCTCCTGGCGCAGCGTCCACGCGAGCTGCGCCATCATCAGCTCCACGGTCTTCGCGGACAGCTGGCCGGCGTCGCCGTCGAGCAGCACGTCCGCGACGCCGTCGTCGGAGACGGTCACGCCGACCGCGACCGACAGGCCCGGCGGGACGAAGGTCTGGGTGACGTGCTCGAGCCCGGGGCCGGGGCCCAGCAGCAGCGCCTGGGTCAGCGTGGTGGCCAGCTGCTCGCCGCGGGGCACGAAGACCGGCTCGGGGACGAGGATCTGGGCGGTCGGGTCGAAGAAGTAGATCGACACCTGGCGGTACAGGTTCGCGAACCAGTCCTCCGGGACGATCAGCGCGTCCGGTGCCTGGTCGATGCGCCACTCGCCGTCCTCGCGCACCATCGGGAAGGTGATCGCCTGCTGGGACGGCGGCAGCGGGCCCCGCCACCCACCGCGCGCGTCGAGCCGGTTGGCGCCGATGAGGCGGACCGCAACGGCGCTGCCGTCGTCGCGCGGCGTGGGCGGGGTCGAGTAGGTGATGGTCTCGCGCTGGGGGTTCCAGGTCTCCGCGGCGTCAGCGGAGAGGAAGCCCTTCGCGGTGCGGGTCTGCACCGGGTTCGCCTGCATCGCGCTCATGAAGCCGCGCACGATCTCCGAGCGCGAGGCGCCCTCCTGCGGCGGCAGCGGGTCGAAGTTCGGAGGGCCCTGGTCGGAGGGCGTGAGGCTGCCCGACGTCGTCTCGTTGACGGGGCCGCTGGTCGGGATGCCCGCGCACCCGGCCAGGCCGAGCGCGAGCGCCAGCCCGACGAGCCCGCTCACCAGCCGCCTCACGAGACCGGCTCCGTGACGTCGTTCGGCACCAGCGGGAGCGGGCTGTGCCGCAGCACCCCGCCGGCCCGGCGGGGCAGGGTGAGCCGGAACTGGGCGCCCTCGCGGGGGCGGCCCCAGGCCTGCAGCCAGCCGCCGTGCAGGTGGGTGTCCTCGAGCGCGATCGACAGGCCCAGGCCGGTGCCGCCGCTGGTGCGGGCCCGCGCCGGGTCGGCGCGCCAGAACCGGTTGAACACCATCGACGCCTCCCCCGGCGCCAGCCCGACGCCGTGGTCGCGGACCGCGATCGCGGCCGCGTGGTCGTCGCCGGCGACGTGGACGACGATGGCGTCCGGACGGTCGACGGCGGCGTGGTCGATCGCGTTGGTGACCAGGTTGCGCACGATCCGCTCGACGCGCCGCACGTCGGCCTGCGCCAGGCAGGGGTGGTCGGCCGCGTCGACCACGACCTGCACCCCGCGCTGCTGGGCCAGCGGCCGCGTCGCGTCGACGATCCGGTGCGCGACGTCGACGAGGTCGACGTCGTCGAGCTCGAGGACCGCCGCGCCCGCGTCGAAGCGGCTGATCTCCAGCAGGTCCGCGAGCAGCGTCTCGAACCGGTCGAGCTCGGTCTGGAGGAGCTCGGCGGCCCGGGCGGTGGCCGGGTCGAAGTCGGCCCGCGCGTCGTGCAGCACGTCCCCGGCCATCCGCACCGTCGTCAGCGGGGTGCGCAGCTCGTGGGACACGTCGGAGACGAAGCGGCGCTGGACCCGGCTGAGCTCCTCGAGCTGCCGGATCTGGCGCTGCAGGTTGCTCGCCATCTGGTTGAACGAGGTGGCGAGCCGGGCCAGGTCGTCCTCGCCCGAGACCTTCAGCCGCTCCTGCAGCTGGCCGGCCGCGAGCCGCTCGGCGACCTGGCGGGCCATCCGGATCGGCGTGACGACCTGGCGGGTCACCAGCCAGGTCATGCCGGCGACGAGGACCAGGAGAAGCACCGCGGCCGCCAGCAGCGCCCGGGTGACCAGGGCCAGCGTCTCCTCCTGCTCGTCGAGCGGGAACAGGTAGTAGAGCGTGTACGCCTGGCCGTCAGCGGGCAGCAGCACCTGCGACCCGACGACGATCCCCGGTGTCTCGGTGACCTTGCCGTCAGCGGTGCTGCGGATCGTGGTGTAGGTCCACGCCGTGCTCGAGGAGGTGTCGAAGTGCTGCTCGAGCGACGCCGGCACGCTCGAGGTGTCCAGGCCCTGGGTGAAGTTCGCGCCGCCGTCCGAGATCCGGCCGCCGGGCAGGGCCGGGCCGACGAGCACCACCGAGAAGCCCCGGGTCTCGCCGCGGGAGATGATGATGCCGGCCAGGCTCTGCTGCTGCTGGACGGCGTCGTTGCCGGTGTCCACCGAGCTCGCCAGCAGCTCGCGGGCTCCGGTCGTCTCGTCGTTCGCCTCGGCGACCACGGCGTCGACCCGGTGGTCGAGCAGGCCGTCGCGGGTCTGCTGGAGGAGGAACCACCCGACGACGCTGATGACGGCCGCGGAGAGCAGCACCGTGCTCGCCACGACCCGCGCCTGGATCGACCGCCGCCAGAAGGTCAGCCCCCGGCGCAGCGACTCCGGGAGCCTGCGCGAGCCGGCCGGGGTGTGGAGGTGGAGCATGGCCGGGGCTGCCTACGACGTCCCGGCCTTGTACCCCACGCCTCGGACCGTGACCACGATCTCGGGGTTCTCCGGGTCGTGCTCGACCTTCGACCGGAGCCGCTGGACGTGCACGTTGACCAGGCGGGTGTCGGCGGCGTGGCGGTAGCCCCACACCTGCTCGAGCAGCACCTCACGGGTGAAGACCTGCCACGGCTTGCGGGCCAGGCAGACCAGCAGGTCGAACTCGAGCGGCGTCAGGCTCACCGGCGCGCCGTTGCGGTAGACCCCGTGCCCGGCGACGTCGATGCTGAGGTCGCCGATGGTCAGCGTCTCGGGGCTCGGGGCGTCGAACCGGCGAACCCGGGCCCGGATCCGGGCGACCAGCTCCTTGGGCTTGAACGGCTTGACGACGTAGTCGTCGGCCCCGGACTCGAGGCCGACGACGACGTCGACGGTGTCGCCCTTCGCGGTCAGCATGACGATCGGGACCCCGGACTCCGCCCGGATCTCCTTGCACACGTCGATGCCGTCCTTGCCCGGCAGCATCAGGTCCAGCAGCACGAGGTCCGGCCGGTAGTCGCGGAACGCCTCGATCGCCTCGTCACCGCGGGTCACCATCCGGCTCTCGAAGCCCTCCTGGCGCAGCACGATCGTCAGCATCTCGGCGAGCGAGGCGTCGTCGTCGACGACCAGGATCCGGCCCTTGCTGGCCTGCTCGCTCGGAGGGCCCGACGGGGCGCCGACGGCTTCGCTCATGCGCCCCATAGTGCCTTAGATACCTGAGCCCAACCTGCGAGGGCTGAGAAACAGGTGTGCCTGTCTCCCAGCCCTCGCAGACCCGGTGTCGGGGAGGATCAGTAGCGGTACTGGTCCGGCTTGTAGGGGCCGGCCTTGTCGATGCCGAGGTACGACGCCTGCGAGTCGGTCAGCGTCGTCAGCTTCACGCCGAGCGCGTCGAGGTGCAGGCGCGCGACCTCCTCGTCGAGGTGCTTGGGCAGCACGTAGACGCCGACCGGGTAGTCCTCGGGCTTGGTGAAGAGCTCCACCTGCGCGAGGACCTGGTTGGTGAAGGAGTTCGACATGACGAACGACGGGTGGCCGGTCGCGTTGCCGAGGTTCATGAGCCGACCCTCGGAGAGGACGATGATCGCCTTCCCGTCGGGGAAGGTCCACTTGTCCACCTGCGGCTTGACGGTCTTGCGCTCGACGCCCGCGTAGGACTCCAGGCCGGCCATGTCGATCTCGTTGTCGAAGTGGCCGATGTTGCCGACGATCGCCTGGTGCTTCATCTTCGTCATCTGCTCGACCGTGACGACGTCGCGGTTGCCGGTGGCGGTGATGATGATGTCGGCGACGTCGAGGACGTCGTCGAGCGGCGAGACCTGGTAGCCGTCCATCGCCGCCTGCAGCGCGCAGATCGGGTCGATCTCGGTGACGATGACGCGGGCACCCTGACCGCGCAGCGACTCGGCGCAGCCCTTGCCGACGTCGCCGTACCCGCACACGACCGCGACCTTGCCGCCGATGAGGACGTCGGTGGCGCGGTTGATGCCGTCGATGAGCGAGTGGCGACAGCCGTACTTGTTGTCGAACTTCGACTTCGTGACCGAGTCGTTGACGTTGATCGCCGGGAAGAGCAGCGAGCCCTCGCGCATCATCTCGTAGAGACGGTGCACGCCGGTCGTGGTCTCCTCGGTGACGCCCTGGATGGCGTTCGCCTTCGGCGTCCAGTACGCCGCGTCAGCCGCGAGCTGCTCGTTGAGCACGTCGAAGACGACCTTCTGCTCGTGGCTCGCCGCGGTGGCCGGGTCGGGGGCGAAGCCGTTCTTCTCGGCCTGGACGCCGAGGTGGACCAGCATGGTGGCGTCGCCACCGTCGTCCAGGATCATGTTCGGCTGGCGGCTCGGGTCGGACTCGGTCGACCAGTCGAGGATCTGGCGGGTGCACCACCAGTACTCCTCCAGGCTCTCGCCCTTCCAGGCGAAGACCGGGACGCCCTGGGGGTCCTCGGGGGTGCCGGTGCGGCCGACGGCGACGGCGGCCGCGGCGTGGTCCTGGGTCGAGAAGATGTTGCACGACGCCCAGCGGACCTCGGCGCCGAGGTCGACCAGCGTCTCGATGAGGACGGCGGTCTGGATGGTCATGTGCAGCGAGCCCGCGATCCGAGCGCCGGCGAGCGGCTTCTCCGACCCGTAACGCTCGCGCATCGCCATCAGCCCGGGCATCTCGTGCTCGGCGAGCTCGATCTCGGTGCGGCCGAAGTCGGCCAGGGAGAGGTCGGCGACCTTGAAGTCCATGTGTGTGCTCCTGGTCCGGGGTGCGGAAGCTGCTGAGCACCGAGCGTAGGACGGCCTAGGACGTTCCTGAAAATCCTCGACGCACCCGGCCGACGCCGTTCCACACCAGCACGAGCACGCCACCGAGGAGGAGGCCGAAGACCAGCGACATCCCGGTGTTGACCAGCCAGCCCGCGACGCCGTGGTGGACCGCCTCCTCGAGGTGGTGCACGAGGTCGTACGGCGGGTGCCAGCCGAGCTCGTCGAGGCCGTTGAGGACGATGTGGCCGCCGACCCAGAGCATCGCGGCGACGCCGACCACGGAGATGACCGACAGCAGCCGCGGGGTGCCGGTCACCAGCCCGCGGCCGACCCGCTGCGAGAACGACGAGGAGCGCTGCGCCAGCGTGAGGCCGATGTCGTCGAGCTTCACGATCAGGGCCACCACGCCGTACACGGCCGCGGTGATGACGAGCGCGACGACCAGGAGGATCAGCAGCCGGCTGACGAACGGCTCGTCGGCCACCTCGTTCAGCGCGATCACCATGATCTCGGCGGAGAGGATCAGGTCGGTGCGGATCGCGCCGGAGACCATCGAGCGCTCGGCGTCCGGCCCGTCCTCGGCGACCGGGTGGTCGTGGTGGTCGTGGCCGCTGACCCGCCCCCACACCTTCTCCGCGCCCTCGAAGCAGAGGTAGGACCCGCCGAGCATCAGGATCGGGGTCAGCAGACCGGGCAGGAACTGGCTCAGCAGCAGCGCGGCCGGGAGGATGATCAGCAGCTTGTTGCGCACCGAGCCGACCGCGATCTTGCGGATCATCGGCAGCTCGCGGTCGGCGGTGACGCCGTGGACGTACTGGGGCGTCACGGCGGTGTCGTCGACCACGACGCCCGCGGCCTTCGCGGTCGCCCGGCCGGCGGCGGCCCCGACGTCGTCGATCGACGCGGCCGCCATCTTGGCGAGCACCGCGACGTCGTCGAGAAGCGCGAAGAGCCCACCAGCCATGGCGGCAGACTATCGGGGGACGGTCGGGCCCCCGGCGGCGGCGGACTCGAGCCCGGCCTGGACCTCGGGCTGGACCTGGTCCTTCGCGGCGGTGAGGTCGACCGCGTGCCGGACGTGGCGCTCGGCGTACCCGAGCGGGTCGACGAGGTCCTGGAGCCGGGTCGCCAGCGGCGGCCAGGCCAGGAGCAGTGCCAGGCAGCCCGCGGCCAGGGTGGTCACGCCGAACGCGATCACCTGGTGGTCCTCGGCCCAGCCCGGGAACCCGGCGTACTCCGCGCCCTTCACGGCGAAGCCGTGGAACAGGTAGACGACGAGGGTGAAGGCGCCCATCCGCGTGAACCAGCCGTGCACGCGCGGCACGAGCGCGAAGAACGCCCACGCGCCCAAGGTGCCGATCGCCAGCACCAGCGCCCGGGTGAGCAGCGCCTGCAGGTCGTCGGCGTAGCCCATCTCGTCGTAGCGCGAGCGGTAGTAGAGCCACTCGGTGCTGGCCCACGAGTCGGTCCACGTCGTGAGCACCCAGATCCCGACGAACACCACGACGGCGGCCAGCTGCGCCGGCCGGCGGCGCAGCAGCTCGAGGCGCTCCGGCGTGGCCTTGAGGCCCATCACGAAGAACGGCAGGAGCCCGAGGACGCGGGCGATGTCGAGGGTGTCACCGGCGTACATCCCGGCGACGATGCTGACCGCGACGGCGACGACGAGGCCCGCCGGCAGCGGCCGGAAGACCGGGGTCAGCAGCCGCCAGAAGAACAGGGCGGAGAGGTACCACATCGGCCAGTGCGGGTCCTGGAAGAGGTCCTCGAGCGTCTCCCCGCCCACGTAGATCCGGAACAGCGCGAGCGCCGTCTCGAAGAGCAGGTAGGGCACGACGACCGTGCGGACCAGGGTCCAGAGCCGGGCCCGCGAGTAGACGAAGCCCCGCGAGAGGTAGCCGGTGACGAACACGAAGGCCGGCACGTGCCAGGCGTAGAGGAAGTCGTAGAGATGGTCGGTGACGTCGCTGTGGGGCAGCAGCGTCCACGAGTGCCCGAGGACGACGAGCAGGACCAGCGCCATCTTGGCGTTGTCGAGCAGCGGGTCACGAGCGGTCGCAGGCACGCCTGCCGTCTACCCGGTCCGGAGCCGGTTCAGTCCTCGACGAGACCGATCCGGAGGTACTCCGCGGCGTAGGTGCCGGTGAGCAGCAGCGAGGCGTAGCGGGCGATCTCGGTGGGGGCGTCGGTGGTGACCGTCTCGACGCGGACGCCGCGCGCGCTGGCCGCCGCCTGGAGGCGGCCGCGGTGCTCCCGGACCACCGGGTCCTCGGCGCCGTCGTCGAGGACCAGCAGCATCGGGCGGCGCTCCCCCACGTCGTCGGCGAACGGGTCGTCGAAGACGTCGCGCTGCCGGGTCGCCTCGATCACCGGGAGCAGGTGCTCGGCGTCCGCGGCGAGGGCGGTCTGTCCGCTGGCGCGGCGGATCGACTCCGCCACCCGGCGCCCCGCGCGGGCTGCGAGCACCGAGCCGCCCCAGACCAGCGGGTTGGCGTCGGCCAGTGCGATGGCCAGCATCTTGGCCGGGTTGACCGCGAGGTCGCGGTGCGGGGAGCAGGCGATCGCGACCTGGTCGAGGGCGTCGGCGACCTGCTCGGCGTCGGCCTCGGGGCCGAGGGAGACCCGGTGGAGGTAGTCCAGCACGATGACCGCGGTCGCGAGCTGGTCGCAGCTCGAGGACGGCAGGATGGTGCTCCACCGCCCGGCCGCGTGCTCGGCCACGAGGGAGCCCGGCGGGCACGCGACCACCACCTGGCAGCCGCGGCGCACCGCCTCGGCCACCGCGGACGCGGTCCCGGTGTCGACGCCGTCGGGCGCCAGCACCACCACCAGGTCGAGGCTGCCGGCCCAGCCCGGCAGCGCCGGTCCGGGCCACGCCACGAACGGCACCGGGCACCACGGCTCCAGCACCGCACGGAGCAGCCGGGAGTCGGGGCCGGCCGCGACGACGGCACGGGGCCGCGCGAGCTCCGCCGCCCGCTCCACCGCCTCGGCGGTCGCCTCGGCGGCGTCGCCGGCCGCACGGCGTACCCGGGCCCCGGTCTCCGCCAGCGCCCGCAGGCGGACGTCACGGACCTCGAGGACGGCGCCGTCGTCGAGCCGCGACTCGTCGAACCAGGTGGCCATGGTGGTCGCCGCTCAGGCCGGCTTGCGGGCCTCGTCGACCAGCAGCACCGGGATGTCGTCGCGGACGGGGTAGGCCAGGCCGCACGAGGTGCACACCAGCTCCTCCTCCTGGACGGCGAGGTCGGAGCGGCAGGCCGGGCAGACGATGATCGCCAGCAGCGCGGGGTCGAGGTTCATCGGTCACTCCTGATCCGGGCGAGCACGTCGTCACGGACCCGCTCCATGGTCTCCGTGTCGCGGCCCTCGGCGTTGAGGCGGAGCAGCGGCTCGGTGTTGGACGGGCGGACGTTGAAGGTCCAGTCTGCGTGGCTCACGGTGAGGCCGTCGAGCCGGTCGGTGGTGACGCCCTCCCGGTCGGCGAACTCGGTCTCGAGGGCGTCGATGACGGCGGCCGGGTCGGCCACCTCGCTGTTGATCTCGCCGGAGAGGACGTAGCGCTCGAACTCGGCCAGCAGCTGCGACAGCGGCTGCTCGGTCTCCGCGAGCGCGGCGAGGGCGTGCAGCGCGGCGAGCATGCCGGAGTCGGCCCGCCAGAAGTCGCGGAAGTAGAAGTGCCCGCTGTGCTCGCCCCCGAAGACGGCGCCGGTCTCGGCCATCGTCGCCTTGATGTAGGAGTGGCCGACCCGGGTGCGGACGGGGGTGCCGCCGAGCTCGGTGACGATCTCGGGCACGCTCCGGCTGGTGATCAGGTTGTGGATCACGGTGGAGCCGGGCTCCTTGGCCAGCTCACGCGCGGCGATGAGGGCGGTCAGGGTGGAGGGGCTCACCAGCCGCCCGTCCTCGTCGACGAGGAAGCAGCGGTCGGCGTCGCCGTCGAAGGCCAGACCGATGTCGGCGCCCTCGGCGACCACGCGCGCCTGGAGGTCGCGCAGGTTCTCGGGCTCGATCGGGTTGGCCTCGTGGTTCGGGAAGGTGCCGTCGAGCTCGAAGTACATCGGCACCAGCTCGACCTCCGAGGCGAGCCGTCCGAACACCGCCGGCGCGGTGTGCCCGGCCATCCCGTTGCCGGCGTCGGCGACCACCTTCAGGTGCCGCCCCCGCACCGGCGCCAGCTGGAGCAGGTAGGCGGCGTAGTCCTCGAGGACGTCGTGCTCGGTGATGGTGCCGGGGGTCCGCGACGACGGCTCCATGCCGCCGGCGACCAGGTCGCGGATCTCGGCGAGGCCGGTCTCCATGCCGACCGGCTGGGCGTGGCTGCGGCACATCTTGATGCCGTTGTACTGCGCCGGGTTGTGGCTCGCGGTGAACATCGCGCCCGGGTGCCCGAGGTGGCCGGAGGCGAAGTAGAGCTGGTCGGTCGACGCGAGGCCGATCATCACCACGTCGGCGCCCTCGGCGCTCGCGCCCTCGGCGAAGGCCCCCGCCATTCCCGGCGAGCTGGGGCGCATGTCGTGGCCGACCACGACCGTCTCCGCGCCCGTCACCCGGACGAACGCGGCACCCGTGGCACGCGCCAGCGACTCGTCGACCTGGTCGGGGACGACCCCGCGGACGTCGTACGCCTTGAAGACCGCGCGGACGTTCTGCGGGTCGAGGGTGTCGGGCATGCCCGGAGCCTAGCGAGGACGCGCAGCGGACCCGCTGGTGGTGGTCAGTCGGAGGTGAGGACCCGGAGGTGCCCGCGGCGCGCGGTCTCGCGGCCGGTCTCCTCCGCGGGGGCGACCCGGGGCGGCGGCGCCGGTCGGCCGGCCTCGCGGACGGCGTCGGCGAGGGCGAGCAGGTCGTCGCTGGAGGGGCCGTGGGCGGCCGGGTCGGGAGCCAGCCGGAGCACCTCCCAGCCGCGCGGTGCGCTGAGCCGCTCGCTGTGCGCCTCGCACAGGTCGTAGGCGTGCGGCTCGGCGTAGGTCGCGAGCGGGCCGAGCACCGCCGTCTGGTCCGCGTAGACGTAGGTGAGCGTCGCGACCGCAGGCCGACCGCAGGCGGTGCGCGAACAGCGGCGGGTCGGACTCACGGCGCAGACGGTACCCCCCGCTCGGGTCGGTCCCGATTAGGCTCGCGGCGTGGATCGGAAGCGGCAGGTGCGGGACCGGCGCGGACGCGGGATGCGCGGACCGGCCGTGGTCCCCCGGGTCCCGGGCCGACCCGAGCTGCGGACCGCCCGGGAACGCTTCGACGACCTGGCGCTCGGCATCGTGACCGAGATCGACGCGCGCTGGCAGGACCAGCTCGGCCTGGTGGAGTACGCCGTCGAGGACACCCCCCAGATCCCCGACGACTGGAGCTCGGCGACGGTCCCGCTGTCCTCGCTCGTGCGCGGGACCGGCACCCAGCCGACCCGGCTGGTGCTGTTCCGCCGGCCGATCGAGCACCGTTGCGAGACCCGCGAGGACCTCGAGGCGATGGTCCTCACCATCGTCGTCGAGCAGGTCGCCGAGCTGCTCGGCATCGAGGCCGACCAGGTGGACCCGCGGTACGAGGGTGGCCCGGCCGACGGCGACTGAGGCCTCCCATCTCCTGCCGTCCAGGCATGGGTGTGACCCCGTCGGCCGTGGCCGGCGGGGTCCGGGTCAGCGGGTATGTCGCGCGGCCGGCTCGAGCGGTGGTTCGGTGACGAACGGGCTGACGTAGGTGCGGCCCATCGGGGTGGTCCACACGAACCCGACCCCGGCGACCCGCTGGTAGTCCCAGCCGGCGTGGGTCTTGAGGCGGTGGTGGGTCCGGCACGCGGGCGCCAGGTTCGAGGACGCGGTGGGGCCCTCGGGCCAGGGCACCTGGTGCTCGGCGTCGCAGGCCCGGGCGGGGCGGGTGCAGCCGGGGAAGCAGCACTGCCGGTCCCGGAGCTGGATCTGCTCCTTCATGAGCTCGGTGGGCTCGTAGCAGCCGGTGGACAGCTCGGCGGCCAGGTCGATGACGGGCCGCACGGTGACCTTGGTGCCGGCGGCCTGGCACCAGTCCTTGAGGTGCTCGGGGGTGATCGAGGACCTCGTGTTGTCGACGTCGACGGTCGCCTGGCCGGGACGGACGTGGGCGTAGACCACGACCTCGCGGGAGCCTTCACCGTCCGTCGTGCCGAGGAGCCCGGCGGCCATCGACCTGCGCACGTCCAACGGCAAGTCGAGGTCCAGGGTCGCGGCCTTCGCCCGGATCTGCTCCTCCAGGGCGACCGCGTCCGCCAGGTCGAGCTCGCCCTCCACGTGGACCAGTCCCTCGGGGGTGGCGTGGTCGAGGTCGATGTCGAACCGGCGCCGTTCCAGCGCCGCGACCCGGCGTTCCTCGGCGGCGTCGGGGTCGTGCTCGGCGCGGGCCTTCTCGACCTGCCGCTCGATCTCCGCGAACGAGCACCGGTGCGCACACCACGCCAACCGCTGGTCCACCACCGCTGCAGCATCCGCCGGCAGCGACGTGGTGGCCTGTGCGACCTTCCTCGCCTTCCACACCGCCACCTCACCGCTGACCAGGCGAGCCCAGAGCCGCGGCAACCGGTGCCGCAGCTCGACCGCGTCGCCGAGGAACAGGCGGCCGGCGTCGGTGGTCCTCCCGACCGCGAGCGCGAACTCCGCCACCGCGGCCTCGTCGACGGTGGGGGCGCCGTCGCCGGCGATCTGGAGGTCCCGCATCCCGAACTCGATCGAGGTGTCCACCTCCTCGCCGGGGTGCAGGACCACCCAGTCGGTGGCCTGGATCAGCTGCTGGACCTCGAGGTCGGCGATCGCCTCCCGGGTCGCGGCCGCAGCGGTCAGCACCGACTCGGCAGACACCGCAGCGGCGAGCCCGCTGGTGTCGGTGCCGAGCTCGGCGGCGGTGCTGCTCATGGGTCTACTCAAGCACTCGCCACCGACAGTCAGAGGCGAGAATCCCCTGTATCCACAGGGATCCGGGAACGTCTTTGGTAAAGATTTCGAGACAGCTTGGGCCACCGCCCTGCCTTGCCTTCCGGGGTCTCGACGACGCTCGCTGGCGCTCGCTGCTCGACCACCGGCGAACGCGACCGTGAGCCGGGAGGCGACCGTGACCCGGCGCCCGCCGTACCCGTCGTTGCTGCCTGTCGGTCGTAACCCGAGCGGACGGCGAGATGCCGGCAGTCACCGCCCTGCGCATCTTCTGGGGTCTCGACGACGCTCGCTGGCGCTCGCTGCTCGACCACCGGTGCCAGCGACCGTGACCCGGGAGACAGCCGCAACCCCAAGCCCGCCGTATCCGTCGTTGCTGCCTGTCGGTCGCAACCCCCGGGAGGCGACCGCAACCAGACGTCAGCCGGCCCGGACCCGCTACGGCAGCCCGGGCTCGACCGCCGGCACGAGGCCGTTGAGCGCCGGCACCGTCAGCGGTACGACGGCAGCGCCGGCGTCGCCGCTGAGGAGCACCGAGCCGGCGACCCCGGTGCGCGCCGGGGTCACGGTCACCAGCACGGAGGCGGCGGGGATGCGCAGCGACGCCCCGCGGTCAGGAGCGACGTCGACGGTGTCGGTCGCGAGGGTCTCACCGGTCGCCGACCGCGAGACCACCTGGACCGAGCCCGCCCGGTCGGCCCCCCCGAGCAGCACGGTCTTGGTGGCCGAGGTGCCGCCGGGCAGCAGCACGGTCGCGGCACCCTGCACGCCCGGGTCGGCCACGGCGTGAGAGAGGTCCCCGTCGGCGACGGAGCGGAGCGACGCGGTGACCGGGGCCGTCGCCGTGACGAGCAACCCGGTCGCGTCGCCGTCGGCGACCAGGTCGGCCAGCAGCCCCGAGAGGTTGAGCTTGGCGGTGCTCTGCGGCGGGATCCGCAGGTCGGGCGCGTCCTTCGGCGTGAACACCGAGCGGTCGGTGACGATCTGCACCGACGCACGCACCTCGTCCTGGCCGCCGTTGGAGACGGTGAGGACGCGGCGGGTCTCCTTGCCGGGCGCCAACCCCATCAGCAGGTCGGACGTCGCCGGCTCGGACTGGGCCGGCAGCCAGTCCTCGGTGGCGGCACCGCGGCCCAGCGGGGCGAGACGGTCGAGCACCGTCGCCCCGATCCGCCCCCGGGCCGCGATCACCTGGAGGGACAGCTCGTCGCGTCGCGGGACCTCAGCAGCGAGGTCGACCTGGACGCTGCTGCCGCCCGGGACGGAGATGCCGCGCAGCCGCGGGGCGTCGACCAGGCCGTGCCGGCCGAGCACGAGCACGTCGGCGACGGCGGTGCCCGAGTCCGGGTTGGTCAGCTCGAGCACCGAGGTGTGGCCGGCGCCCGCCCCCACGCCGGTGAACCACGCCTCCGGCTGGGGCGCGAGGCAGGACGCGACGGCGGGAGCGTCGGCGCCGAAGCGGGCCGCCACCAGGCCGGGTGCGGTCTCGTCCTCGGCGGCCACCACCACCGGCCCGGAGCCGGCGTCGACCGTGGTCACCTCGCCGGTCGCGATCCGCGCGTCGGACTTGTCGTCACCGAGGCCGACGTGGACCGTTCCCCTGACGTCCTCACCGGCCGACGTCAGCGCGACCTCCGGCGCGCCCTCCGCCGCGGCGGGGCAGACGACGGTGGAGCGCGTCAGCGCCGTGAGGGTCGGTGGGCTCGTGGTGTCGGGGGTGTCCCCCGGCCGCACCAGGACGAGCGCGAGCGCCACCAGCACCGGCAGCGCCACCGCCAGCACCGTGGTCACGTCGACCCGGCGGCGGCTGCGCGAGGAGCGGCGGCCGGGGGTGGGGGTGGGGGTGTCCTGGCTCATGACGACCTCCTCCGGTTCGTCGTGGGCAGGCAGAGCACGAGCACCACGACGATCGCGACGCCCTGGACCACGAGCAGGACGACGCGCAGCCACGACGTCGGGCCGTCCAGGCTCGAGCCGTCGAGCTGGTGGTTGACCTCCCACGCCCGTGTGGTCCGGTCGGCGGCGCTCGCCTGGACCAGCCCGGCCGCGGCGTCGAGGACCGCGGCGACGTCGCCGTCGGCGGGCGAGGGCAGGACGACGTACTCGATGCCGGAGCGAGCGAGCTCGTCGACCACGTCGGGCGTGGGTCGCGACACGAGCGCGCGGACGGTCGCGGTGAAGGAGGTGTCCTCGGCGGTCAGGTCGAGGACCTCGTCCTCGCCGGTCGTCACGCCGTCGCCGCGACGCACGGAGTAGGTGAGGCCGTCGTCGACGCTGCCGCGGACCACGAGGATCCCGTGCTCGGGTCCCTGCTCCGAGCTCTGCACCATGTAGACCGGGATGTCGGTCTCGATGCCCTCCTCGACGGCCGGGTCCGGCCCGACCAGCCACCAGCCGAGGCAGCCGAGGGGTACGGCGGCGGCCGCGACCGCCACGACCACCGCGACCGCGCGCCGCCACGACCTCAGGTGGCCGGCGGCGCCGACCGCGCCGAGCACCGCGGCGACGACGAACGCGCCCTGGAGCACGACCACGAGGGCTCCGAGGCCGGCGTCGACGGTCGTCGCGGCGAGGTCGAACGAGACGGTGCCCAGCACCGCGGCGAGGCCGGCCGCGACGGCGGCGACCACCCAGCAGACCAGCACCGGGATCCGCGTCGCGCGCGGCACCAGGGCGAGCACCGCGAGCGCGGCGAGCACGACGCCGAACCACCACGGCGCGCCGAGGTCGCCGAGCCGGCCGAGGCCGAGGTCGCGGCCCTCGACCGCGGGGCTCGGCAGCCGGCCGACGTCGAGCAGCAGCGCGGCAGCCGCCCCACGCTGGATCGCCGGGATCCACCAGGGTCCGAGGAGCAGCGGCACCAGGCCGACGGCGACCGCGGGCGGGCCCCAGACCGAGCGGTCCCGCCCGGCGCCGCGGACGATCGCGAAGGCGGCCGCCAGCACGACCAGGCCGAGCCCGGCGGCGAAGACCCACAGCACGGGCGCGAACGCGGACGCCAGCGCGAGCAGCAGGCCGGTCCGCCAGGCGGCGCGCCAGCGCCGGTCGGCGTCCGGGTCGGCGAAGCCGAGGGCGGCGTGGGCGAGCCAGGGCAGCAGCGCCGCGACCACGACGACGCCGAGCCGGCCGTCGCCCCAGGCACCCGTGGCGACCGGTACCAGCGCCCAGGTCGTCGCTCCCCAGAGCAGCACCCAGCGGGACGCACCCGTGGGGGTGGCGAGCCGGCCGACGACGCGCAGGAAGCGCCAGGCCCCCCAGAGCGCGAACGGCACGGCGAGCAGGAGCACGGCGGAGACGGCGGCGCCCGGGCTGCCGCCGAGCAGGGTGGCGAGCAGCGCGAGAGGCAGCACGTACGGCGGCGCGGGGACAGCGGTACCCGTGCCGAGCGGGTGCCAGGTCTCGACCTGGAGCCGCCACCAGTCGGACACGCCCGCCGGCGCCGGCGAGAGCCCGCCCCCGGCAGGAGAGTCGAGGGCCGCGCGGGCACCGACCAGGGCGACCAGCACGAAGAGCGTGAGGACCAGCGCCACCGGGTTGGTGAGGAACCGCGCCACCAGCCCGGAGTCCTCGACGAGCTCGTCCTCCTCCGACCTCGGCCGGGCGACGGTGCTGGACGGGGCGTGCTCGGCGGCCGCGATCCGGCGCCGCTCGGCGACGTCCTGGGCCTGGTTGGTGGCCGCGGCGGCGAGGTCGCCGACGAAGTCCAGGCCGTGCCGGTACGGCAGCCACCAGGGCGCGAGCAGTCCCCGCACGCGTTCGTCCTGCCCGGCGTCGCGGGCCGCGCCACCCCCGGCTGCCCGCTCGCGCCGGGCCCGGCGCGCGGCGCGGATCTCACCGGGGTGGGCGTAGAGGTTGAGCAGCGCCGCCAGGTCGTCGAGCGCCTCCCCCGCGGAGCGCAGGAGCAGGAACCCGACCATCCGCAGCAGGGTGCCGAAGAACAGGCGCACGACCAGCCACGGCAGCGCCCGCGTCCGCCGGTTGGCCAGCAGCGTGAACAGCGCGGCGCGACGCTCCTGGTAGTGCGTGTGCCGCCCGGTCAGCGGCGTACGACGGACGCCGCGGTGCGCGGCCTCGGCGTGGAAGACGACCGCCTGCGGGACGACGAGGGTGCGGTGCCCGGCGGCCGCGGCCCGCCAGCCGAAGTCGATGTCGTTGCCGAAGATCGGCAGCTGGGGGTCGAACCCGCCGAGCTCCTCGAGCACCGACCGACGCACCAGCATCCCGGCGGTGTTGACCGCGAGCACCTCGCGGACCTCGTCGTGCTGGCCCTGGTCGTACTCGCCGCGCTCCAGCCCGGTCTCGCGGCGACCGGTGCCCGAGATCGTCACGCCGAGCTCCAGCAGCCGGCGCAGCGAGGGCCACTCGCGCAGCTTGGGGCCGAGCACGTCGGCCGTGGGGTCGGCCTCGGCGGCCGCGAGCAGGGACGCGAGCGCCCCGGGGTCGGGGTTCGCGTCGTCGTGCAGGATCCAGATCCACTCGGCAGCCGACCCGCGGTCACGGAGCCGGTCCAGACCGAGGCCGACGGCGGCGGGGAAGGACGTGGAGCCGGGCGCGCGGACCACCTCGCCGAAGGCCTGCTCGAGCAGGTCGGCGCTGTCGTCCTTGCTGCCGGTGTCCACGGCGACGACCTCGGCGACCGGGACGTCCTGGGCGGTCAGACCCGCGACCACGGCGGGGAGCCAGCGGGTGCCGTCGTGACTGACGAGCAGTGCCGCAACCGGGGAGACCACGGCCTCGACCCTAACGGCCGGCACACCCGCACCCGTCCGGGCGGGGTGCCCCGAGGAGGGGGCGCCCGCGCCGCGGACCGGTCAGACGGTGCTCGTCAGACGGCGCGCTTCTTGACCTTGCGACGCTCCCGCTCGGAGAGGCCGCCCCAGATCCCGAAACGCTCGTCGTTCATCAGTGCGTACTCGAGGCACTCGTCGCGCACCTCGCACGTGAGGCAGACCTTCTTCGCCTCACGGGTCGACCCGCCCTTCTCGGGGAAGAAGGCCTCGGGATCGGTCTGGGCGCACAGCGCCCGCTCCTGCCATCCTGCTTCCTCGGCGTCCCCGTCGAGGAGAAATAGTTCTCGCACGGCTTTCGCCCTTTCGACCCGGTACTGCTCCCACATCCCCGACCCTGCCGCGGTCCCGCTTCACGGGCCCGGATCACCGCGACACCATCGCGAACGACACTGTGGGAATTACATGCCTGTCGTACCCCGGAAGTCAACCCCGGATCTGGTATGGGCTCCGACCGGCGGAGCTCGACGCGACCCTGGTACGGCAGGCTAGGGGCCATGCACAACATCACGGTGCTCTCGGGAGGGATGGGCGGCGCCCGCTTCCTAAGGGGCCTCCTGCACGGGATCGGGCGGGGCCTGGTCCCGGGTGTCGACGCCGACGCGGTGGTCACCGTGGTCGCGAACACGGCGGACGACCTGTGGGTCCACGGGCTCAAGGTGTGCCCCGACCTCGACACCGTGATGTACACCCTCGGCGACGGGATCGACCCCGAGCGCGGCTGGGGCCGCCGCGAGGAGACCTGGAGCACCAAGGAGGAGCTGGCGGCGTACGGCGTGGAGCCGACCTGGTTCGGTCTCGGCGACCGCGACCTCGCCACCCACCTCGTGCGCACCCAGATGCTCGACGCCGGCTACCCCCTCTCCCAGGTGACCGAGGCGCTGTGCCGGCGCTGGCTGACCCCGACCCTCGGTGACCGGGTCCGGCTCCTGCCGATGACCGACGACCGCGCGGAGACCCACATCGCGATCGCCGACGCGGACTCACCCAGCGGCCGTCGGGTCGTCCACTTCCAGGAGTACTGGGTGCGGCTACGCGCGTCGGTCCCCGCCGAGGCCGTCGTGGTCGTCGGTCTCGACGACGCGACCCCCGGCCCCGGGGTGATCGACGCGATCACCGACGCCGACCTCGTCGTGCTGCCGCCCTCGAACCCGGTGGTGTCGGTCGGCACCATCCTCGGCGTCCCCCGGGTCCGCGAGGCGCTCGTCGCGACGCGCGCCCCGGTCGTCGGCCTCTCCCCCATCGTCGGGGGCACGCACGTCCGCGGCATGGCCGAGCAGCTGCTCACCGCGATCGGGGTGGAGGTGAGCGCCGCCGGCGTCGGTCTGCACTACGGCTCCCGGACCGACGGCGGGGTCCTGGACGGCTGGCTCGTCGACCAGGTCGACGCCGACCAGGTCGACGCGGTCGTCGCCGGCGGGCTCCCCTGCCGCGCGGTGCCGCTGATGATGACCGACCTCGACGCCACCGCGGCGATGGCCGCGGCCGCCGTGGAGCTGGTCGCTCGATGAGCCGGGTCGAGGTCTCCGCGCCCGAGGGCGTACCCGAGATCCGGCCCGGGGCCGACCTGGTCGACGTGCTGCTGGCGCACGTGGACCTGGCGGACGGCGACGTCGTCGTCGTCACGAGCAAGGTGGTCAGCAAGGCCGAGGGGCGCGTCGTCCGCGGGACCCGGGAGGAGCTGCTGGTCGGCGAGACCGAGCGGGTGGTCGCCCGCCGCGGCCCCACGATGATCGTGCGCAACCGGCTCGGCCTGACCATGGCGGCCGCCGGCATCGACGCGTCGAACGTCGCCACGGGCTCGGTCGTCCTGCTGCCGGTCGACCCGGACGGGTCGGCCCGCGAGCTCCGCGCCGGCATCCGCGTGCGGACCGGTCGCAACGTCGGGGTCGTCGTGACCGACACCGCCGGGCGGGCCTGGCGCGAGGGCCAGACGGACATCGCGATCGGCGCCGCCGGGCTGCTGGTCTCCGAGCCGTACGCCGGCCGCGCGGACGCCCACGGCAACGAGCTCGCCGTCACCCAGCCGGCCGTCGCCGACGAGATCGCCGGCATGGCCGAGCTCGCCCAGGGCAAGCTCACCGGCCGCCCGTTCGCCGTCGTGCGCGGCCGCGCGGACCTGGTGCTGCCGCCCCGCGAGCACGGGCCCGGTGCGAGGTCCCTGATCCGCCCCGAGACCGCCGACCTGTTCGGGTACGGCGCCCGCGAGGCCGTCGTCCGCGCCCTGGTCGGCGACCCGGGCGACCGGGCGCCGTTCGGCGCACCCGCGGCGCCCGCGGAGCTGGCCGCCGTGATCACCGAGGTGCTCGGGCTGGTGCCGTCGGTGTCGACCCGGGAGGGCGGTTCGCTGACCGTCACCTTCCCCCGCGGGCTCTCCCGCCCCCTCGCCGCTCTGGCCTTCGCGCACGGCTGGGAGGTCCTGGAGACCGATTCCCCGAGCGATGCCCGGTTGCGACCAGCCCGCCCGTAGACTCTGCCGTCGTCGTCCCGCCGTCGGTCAGCACCCAGAGGAAAACGAGTCGTGGCCAAGTCCGCCAAGTCCCCCAAGTCCAACCGCCAGGCGGTCCTCGAGGAGATGCGCAAGAAGCAGCGCGGCGGCGACCGCCGGCGCAACTTCGCGATCGTCGGCGTCTGCGTCCTCATCGCCGTCGGGCTCCTCGCGGCGGCGATCGTGCCGATCGTCAAGGACAAGATGGACCAGCGCGCGATCGAGAGCAAGGCGCTGGACCAGATCGGCGCCCCGGCCTCGGCCTGCCAGGACATCGTCACCAAGAAGGCGGACGGCAACCAGAACCACGTCCCGATCGGGACCCCGGTCGACTACACGACCGCGCCGCCGGCGTTCGGCGCCCACTGGAACGAGGCGGGCGTCGCGCCGGCCCCGTTCGCCCGGAAGTTCTACACCACCGACGACCGGCCCGAGCTCGAGGCGCTGGTGCACAACCTCGAGCACGGCTACACGATCCTCTGGTACGACTCGACGATCGCCGACGACTCCAGCGCGATGGACGAGGTGCAGGCGATCGCTGCCAAGTTCGACGAGTCCGGCGACAACTTCCGCGACAAGTTCATCGCAGCGCCCTGGGAGTCGAGCGACGAGAACGGCAAGAAGTTCCCCGAGGGCCAGCACGTCGCGCTGACGCACTGGTCGGCCGGCGGCACCGGCGAGACCGACGCGACCAAGCAGGTCGGCGTCTTCCAGTACTGCTCGGCCCCGAGCGGCGCGGCCCTGCAGACCTTCATGGACAAGTACCCCTTCTCGGACACGCCCGAGCCCGCAGCGATGTGATGCGCGCCCGTCTCCCGAGCCTGCTCGGGAGACGACCAGGCGCCAGGTCGAGGTGAGCGCCGCTCGCCCGAGCTTGCTCGGGCGAGACCCCGGCGCCAGGTTGAGGAGCGTCGGCACGGACCGAGCGCAGTGAGGGACGTGCGACGCGTCTCGAAACCCAGTCGCGAACGCGAACGACGCCCGCCGACTCGGCCGTCCCGACGCGTCAGGTCAGCTCGGCGCGCCCGGCCTCCTTCAGCTCGGCCACGACCTGCTTGACGTCCTGCGCGCGTGCACGGGTGGTGACCAGGAGCGCGTCCGGGGTGTCGACGACGACGACGTCGTCGAGCCCGACGACCGCGACGATGCGACCCGACGCCGGGACGACGAGGCCGGAGGCGTCGACGGCGCGCACCAGCGACGCGTCGCCCAGGACGGCCGCGCCCGCGGCGTCGCCGCCGACCAGCGCCGCCAGCGAGTCGAAGTCGCCGATGTCCTCCCACCGGAACGCCGAGGGCACGCAGACCACCCGGCCGGCGTCGGCGGCGGGCTCGGCGACGGCGTGGTCGAGGGCGATCTTCGGCAGCCCCGGCCAGAGCTCGTCGAGCCGGGCCGGGTCGGCGGCGATCGCGCGGAGCGCGGCGGCGAACTCGGGGTGCCACCGGCCGAGCAGGTCGAGCAGCACCGTCGGGCGCACGATGAACATGCCGGCGTTCCAGCGGTAGCGCCCGGTCGCGAGGTACTCGGTCGCGGTGCGCACCGACGGCTTCTCGACGAACTCCCGGACTGCGGTCGCACCCGGGTGGCCGGGCAGCGGGTCGCCGAGGTGGATGTAGCCGAAGGCCGACGACGGGAACGCCGGCTCGATGCCGAGCGTCACCAGCCAGTCCTCGCGGGCGACCGCCGCCGCGGCCCGCACGGACTCCGCGAACAGGTCCGGGTCCGCGATCACGTGGTCGGCGGCGAAGGATCCCATCACGGCGTCCGGGTCGTGGCGCTCGAGGAGGGCGGCGGCCAGCCCGATGGCGGCCATCGAGTCGCGCGGTGACGGCTCGGCCAGCACCCAGCCGTCGCTCACCTCGGGCAGCTGGGCCCGGACGGCGTCACGGTGCGGCCGGCCGGTGACGACGACCACGCGGTCGCCGGTGAGCGGGGCCAGCCGGTCGAGCGTGCCCTGCAGCAGGGTGCGCCCCCCGCCGGTCAGGTCGTGCAGGAACTTCGGTGCGGACGACCGCGACAACGGCCACAGGCGGGTGCCGGCGCCGCCGGCCGGGATCACGGCCCAGAAATGGTCGATCGGTGCGGTCTCGGACGCCATGGCTGAGAGGTTAGTGTCTGGCGGAGTGACCACCTTCGCCGACGTGCTGGCGCGCCAGCTGCGATCCGACTCCGCCCGCCCGCTCATCACGTTCTACGACGACGCGAGCGGCGAGCGGGTCGAGCTGTCCGTGACGACGTACGCGAACTGGGTCGCCAAGACGGCTTCGCTGCTGGCCGAGGAGCACGGGCTCGAGCGCGGCCAGGCGCTGTGCGTGGACCTGCCGGCCCACTGGCTCGGACCGGTGTTCCTCGGCGCCGCCTGGACCGTCGGGCTGGTCGTGACGGGGCCGGCGGACGCCCGGCCCGGACCGGGCGGCACGGACGCCGTGGTCTGCGGGCCCGACGAGCTCGAGCGGTGGGCCGGGCGTGCTGCCGAGATCCCGGTCCTGGCCTGCTCGTTGCTGCCGCTCGGGGTCCGCTTCGCCGACCCGCTGCCGCCGGACGTCCACGACGTCGGGGTCGACGTCTGGTCGCAGCCGGACGCCTTCACCCCCTGGGACCCGCCGACCGCGGACGACCTGGCCACGGGCCCGTCGTACGGCGGCGCCACCCAGGGCGAGACGTGGCGGACGGCCGCCGCCGGGAACCTGCTCTCCGACGGCGGCCGCCTCCTCACGGAGGCGAACCCGGCTTCCCCACCAGGTCTCGCCACCTTCACCGAGCCGCTCTCACGAGGCGGCTCGCTGGTCCTGGTCACCCACGCCGGACCGGGGCGTCTCGATGCGGTGTCGACCGCCGAGCGCGTCACGGCCCGCTTCCCTTAGAGCGGGTCGACCAGCCAGCCTGCTCCGGCCTCAGCCGGCCAGGTCGTAGCCCCCTGTCCCCGAGGCCAAGTAGCGACGGGCACCGAAGCCGGTGGCCGTCCCCGGGAGCAACCACAGGTCGCCGGTCGCCTTCTCCCGCACGACGAGGTCGGCGTGGCCGTGCAGCTGGACGTCGCTGACCCCGATCACCCAGTCGTACGGCGCGAGGTCCACGCCGAGCG
This sequence comes from Nocardioides sp., assembly GCF_044226305.1. Taxonomy (GTDB): domain Bacteria; phylum Actinomycetota; class Actinomycetes; order Propionibacteriales; family Nocardioidaceae; genus Nocardioides. The sequence goes on from NZ_JBGAHF010000001.1 coordinate 233,198, forward strand.
GCTTGGGGCTGGTGAGACCGCCGGGGCCGTTGCCCGGGAAGAGGGTGAGCTTGTTGCCGACGCGGAACAGCGAGTCCGGCGCTCCGTCCCCGTCCCATCGACCGACCGGCACCTGCCGGCCCGCCGTGATCCGGCTGTGCGCCTCGTAGCTGGGACGGAGTCCCTTGAGGCCGGCGCCCGGGTAGATCCGGATCGACCCACCCGACGGCTGTCCCATCAGGTCCGGCCAGCCGTCGCCGGTCATGTCACCGACGGCGGCGAGCAGCGCCACGCCCTTGAAGCCCTGCCCGATCCGGACCGGGGCGGCGAAGTGGCCGGTCCCGTCGCCGCGGCGCAGGAACAGGGCGCCGGTCTCCTTGTTGCGGTTGATCACGTCGCCGAAGCCGTCGCGGTCCCAGTCGCCGGCGTTGAGCACCAGGTCGGACTTCGAGAGGTCCATGCCGGTGGCGATCGGGCGCTCGGTCTCGACCGTGCCGCTGTTCGGGTAGACGACGAGCTTCCTGCCGTTGCGACCGACCAGGTCAGGAGTGCCGTCACCGGTCAGCTGCGCCGCGCCGACCAGCGTCCCGACGTTCGCGATCCGCGACACCGGGCCGAACGGGTGGCCGTAGGTGCCGTCGCCGTTCGACGGGACGACGTAGCCCTGCTTGGAGCCCGCCGACCGGGCGAACAGGTCGGCGTCGCCGTCGCGGTCGAAGTCACCGATCCCGGTCAGTGTCACGTACTTGCTCCAACTGCCGGGCACCTGCACCTTGGCGCCGAAGCCGCCGTCCCCGTCGCCGGGGTGCAGCCACAGGGTGCCGTTCGCGGCCCGGCCGAGGAGGTCGGCGTGGCCGTCGCCGTCGACGTCGCCGGCACCGACCAGGTCGGTGTAGTCGCCCCAGACCGTGCCGAGCCGCTCCGCCCGGAAGCGGCCCTGACTCCGGCCGAGGTAGGCGTCGAGACGCCCGGTGTCCGGGGCCCGGGCGACGAGATCGTTGCGGCCGTCGCCGTTCAGGTCACCGACCGCGGTCACGAGGTCGTGGCCGGCGAACGCCCGCGTGGTCCGCACCGCCGTGCCGAACGCACCGTGGCCGTCGCCGGGACGGACCTCGGCGCTGCCGTCGGAGGAGACCACGACGAGGTCGCCGGTGCCGTCGCCGGTCACGTCCGGCGTCACGACCACCTGCTGGCCGCCGACCAGGCCGGAGGTCGCCGCCACGCCCTTGCCGAAGCCGGTCAGGCCACCGGTGGGGATGACGAACCCCTGACCGTCGCTGGCCCGCCGTACGACGAGGTCCGGGTACGACGAGCCGGCCAGGTCGGACTCCAGCTCACGACCGGACCACCCGCGCTGCGCCGCGGCCGCGAGCCGGCGGATCTCGGGGATCTTGGCGTAGAGGTAGCGCCCCGGACACGCGGTCGCCGCCGCGTCACGGTGGCCGTTGATCGCCTCGAAGTAGCGCGAGCCGACCCACTGCTTGTCCGAGGAGGCGTCCACGCCGTGCAGCGAGAGCTTCCACGCGAAGAGGGCGCCGTACGCCTCCACCATCGCGTGCGAGGGCTGGGCGATGTCGTAGTTGCCGATCGCGGACATCGCGAAGGCGTAGTCGTTGTAGTTGAGGGTGTGCGCCCCGACCACCGGACGGTCGATGCCGCCGTACCGCCCCTCCCAGATGCGGCCGAACCGGTCGACGAGGTAGTTGTAGCCGATGTCGGACCACCCGCGGGACTGGGTGTGGTACGCGTAGATGCTCCGCAGCAGGGCGGGGACCTCGGCACGGGTGTAGTCGTTCGCGTTCACCGTGTGGTGCACGAAGCCGGCGTGCACCTCGCCGTAGTGCAGCGAGCTCTTCTCGCGCATGCTCTCGTCGGCGCCCCACTGCGCGCGCGAGAAGATCTGCGGCTTCGGGGTGAAGGTCGCCGCCTGGAGGTCGATCCGGTCCGACCCGGCCGTGCCCTCGCCGGGGTCGGTCGCGAGGGTGGCGGGGGCACCGGTCGCGACGGCCGGCCCGACGCCGCCGTCCATGGTGGTCGTGTCCAGGGCCGGCTTCTCCATCGCGGAGTGCTGGGCCTGGCCCGGGTCGACGACCGCGAGCCGGAGGTCGGCCGGCAGCGCTGCCCCGTCGCGCCGCGCCCGGACCTGGACCTCGTCGACGTCACCGACCAGCAGCGCGTCGGTGCCCGGGCGCGCGTGTCGCGCCTCCGCCGAGCCGGGGTCCGGGCCGTGCTCGGGGTCGTAGCCGATGTCCATCCAGCCCGACCACGTGCCACCGGTCCGGCTGCGGACCTGGAGGGTGATGCCGCCCTCGGGGATCGTCGTCCCCGGCGCCCAGGTCACGCCGACCGCGCCGTACCCCACGACCGGCTCGGGGAGGCTGGTGACCGTGGCGCCGGGCAGTGCCCCGACCTTGCCGCGGGCCAGCGGCGCGCGCTCCACGTCGAGGCGGGCGTCCGGACGGTCGGCGGGAGCCGTCAGCGCGTACTCGTCGACGGTCGGGTCGACGACCTGGGTCGGGACCTTGGACGGCCGGGTGGCCTCACGGGTGTACGCCGCGAGGCTGGTCCGGACGGACGCGTGGATCTCGGAGCCGGCCGGGGTCTCGCGGACCACGTCGAGGCTGATGACGCTCGCCGCCGGCGTCAGCGCGGCGAGCACGACACCGAGCGCCAGCAGCTGCTGGCAGACGGTGACGAACCTGATCTTGCTGGGGGGCATCCGAGTTCTCCATGTGTGCGGGGAAGTTCACACGAGACACACATTTCACACGCGCCACAGCAGCCGCGGAAGAGAAACTGAGTAACTACAAGACTGTAATTTCCACTCGACACGCCGAGGTTGACGAGATTTGTCAAGAAATCTCAGGCGTGTAGTTAGACCGGTCGGCTGGCCGGCGGAGGCGCGAGTCGGCGCGTCGTGCCCGCGCAGGAGGCGCGGGTCGGCGCATCGTGCACAAGAGGTCGGCATGCCGACGCGGGGCGGGCTGCGAGTCGGGGAGAGTCGGCTGCGCTTCGCTCCGCTAGATGTCCGCGCCGAGCTCCTCGTCCATCTCGTCCTCGCTCTCGAGCTCCTCCTGGGTGTCCGACCCGTCGTACTGGAGGTACTTGATGCCGGCCTCGACGTCGCCGTCGAAGCCCACCCTGCCCTGCTCGAGGACGATCACCCGGTCGCACATCTTCTTGACCGAGGCAGCGGCGTGGCTGACGTAGAAGAGGGTGCGGCCGCTGTCGCGGATCTCCTGCATCTTGCTCAGGCACTTGCGCTTGAACGGCCGGTCCCCCACCGCGAGCACCTCGTCGGCGAGGAAGATGTCGGACTCCACGTGGATGGCGACGGCGAAGCCGAGGCGGGCGAACATGCCCGAGGAGTAGTGGCCCACCGGCGAGTCGATGAACTTGCCGATGTCGGCGAACTCCACGATGTCGTCGAACTTGCGCTTGGTCTCCGCCTCGCTCATGCCCAGCACGGCGGCGTTGAGGAAGACGTTCTCGCGGCCGGTCAGCTGCGGGTGGAAGCCGGCGCCGGTGGCGATCAGGCCGGAGATCCGGCCTCGGGTGAGGACCTGGCCGCTGTCGGGACGCATCACGCCGTTGATGAGCTTGAGCAGGGTGCTCTTGCCCGACCCGTTGAGCCCCATCAAGCCGATCGACTCGCCCTGGTGCACCGTGAACGACACGTCGTCCACGGCCTTGAAGCTGTCGCTGATGTCCTGGCGCCGCAGTGCGGCCACCGTCATCTGCTTGAACGTGCGGTGGTAGCGGAGCGTGAACATCTTCGTGGCGTGGTCCACCACGATCGACTCGGTGCCCGTCATCAGAGGCGCTCCGGGATCCGGTTCTCCAGGCGGGAGAACACCAGCTGCCCGATGCCCAGCACGACGAGGGAGATGCCGAGGGCGATGACGCTGCGCAGGTAGAGGTGGTCCGGCATGTGCTGCGCGATCGTCACCGACGGGTCCGACGTCGTGCCCACCCAGAACGCACGCTGCATGAGCAGCACGGCCTCGGCGAGCGGGTCGGCCAGGTAGAGCTCGGTGTGGCCGTGGAACCGCTCGGCGACCAGGCTGTAGGGGTAGATCATCGGGACGCCGAAGCGCACGAAGTTGGTCAGGATCGACGCCACGTTCGACACGTCGCGGAAGAAGACGTTCGCGGCGCTGAACAGCAGGGCCATCGCGGTGCCGAGGGTCATGATGATCGCCATCGACAGCGCGATGGCGACCGGGTCACCGATCCCCGGCAGCCACCCCGACAGCACGCAGATGATGACCAGGATGATCAGCTGCGGGAGCACGTGGTAGAGCGAGACCAGCATCGAGGCGACGGGGAACATCTCGCGCGGCATCGCCATCTTCTTCACCAGCGAACGGTTGCGGACGATCGACCGGGTGCCGGCGTTGAACGTCTCGTTGAAGAAGTGGACGATGACCATCCCGCAGAACATGTGGATGGCGAAGTTCTCGACGTTGCTGTGCAGGTTGAAGAGGATCCCGACGACGAAGTAGTAGATGCAGAACTGCGTCAGCGGGTTGACATAGGACCACAGCAGCCCCAGCACCGAGCCCTGGTAGCGCGCGCTGATCTCGCGTCCGACCAGCAGGCGCAGCAGGTAGCGCCGACGGAAGACCTCGAACAGGCCCGTCGTCGCCGACGGCGGGCTGAGCGGAGGCAGGGTGGTCTCGTCGGCACGGACCGCCGTGGCGGACTCAGCCATCGGTCCCCTCGAAGGACGCCTTCCACACCTCGGGTGAGGTGAGGGAGGTCAGCGCCTCCTTGTAGCGCTCGCTCAGCTCGGGCCACTCGTTGTAGAGGCGGGCGTGGAGGGCGGTCGAGCGCCGCATCTGCTCCATGAACTGCTTGCGGTCGCGGCGGTACCACGCGGCGCTGGTCCCGTCCGCCGTCGAGACGATGGCCGAGTCGTAGTGCGCCAGCCGGAACCACTTCTGGTCGACGTGCGGGACGATCCCCTCGGGGAAGTCCGACGACATCTCACGGGGCGCGCGGACCTGTCGGACGAGACCGGTCGCCGCCAGCATCAGCTTGCCCGGCATGCTCGTGGGGTTCGGGATCCCCTTGCCCTTGCGCGGCGGCTTCTTCATCCGCGGCTGCGGGAACAGCTCGAGGTCGGGGTTCGTCCGCGCGTCGTCGTACTGCTTGACCGTCGAGCGCAGGTGCGGCAGCCGCTCGGCCATGTCACGGTGCATCCGCTCCGGGCCGTCCAGGACGTCCTCGAGGGCCTGCATGATGATGTCGCCGGTGCCGTACTGCATCGAGACCAGCCGCTTCGCGTGGTTGGTGAGGCTCTCCACCACCAGGCGACCGCCGTGGTCGTACGGCGAGTGGAGCAGTGCCGACACCAGCCGGTTGCGCTCGTGGAAGTAGGCCTGCCAGTCGAGCGTGTCGTCCTTCTCGGTCCACGGGACGTGCCAGACGGCCGAGCCGGGCATCGTGACCGTCGGGAACCCGGCCTGGCCGGCGCGGAGGCCGAACTCGGCGTCGTCCCACTTGATGAACATGGGCATCGAGAGCCCGATCTCACGGATCACCGAGGTCGGGATGAGCGACATCCACCAGCCGGTGTAGTCGACGTCGATCCGGCGGTGCAGCCACGGCGTGGACCGCAGCGGCCGCCGCGCCCAGTCGTGGGAGTGCTTGGTCTGCGGTGCCGGACCCCAGAACCAGGTCCACTTCGACAGCGCCTCGCCGTACGCGTGCATGACGGTGCGGTCGTAGAGGCTGAACATGTGGCCGCCGACGATCGTCGGGCGTCGCGTCAGGTCGGCGAAGGCGATCGCGCGCTTGATCCCCTCGAGCTCGCAGACGACGTCGTCGTCCAGCAGGAGGACGTAGTCGGACGTCCCGCGCTGGACCGACTCGTACATCGCGCGGGAGAACCCGCCCGAGCCACCGAGGTTCGGCTGGTCGATGACGTGCAGGCGGTCGCCCAGCACCGCCTTCGCCGTCGCGTAGTTCTCGGTGTCGACGACCTTCTGGTTGCCCTGGTCGACGACGAAGACGTCGTCGAGGATCTCGAGGGTGGAGGGGTCCTGCGACAGCGCGACCAGCTGGTCGCTGCAGAAGTCGGGGCGGTTGAACGTCGTGATGCCGATGCTGACCCGACCGGGCTGCTGGCGGTCGGTCTCGATCAGCCACTCGGCGCTCTCGAGCACGGCCTCACCGTCGCCGGCCTCGAGGTCGAACCAGTACCAGCCGCCGTCGATGAACGGGTCGAGGGTCAGGTCCCGCGTGACCGTGATCGCCTGGTCGCTGTCGAGCGGGATCGAGTCGGCCCGGAGCACCTGACCGCGCGCGGTGGAGCGGTAGACGATCAGCGCACCCTCGCCGCGGGCCCGCAGCACGAGCCGGACGGACCGGTGCTCCGTCCACCGCCGCCAGTAGCTGGCCGGGAAGGCGTTGAAGTAGGTGCCGAAGGTGATCCGACGGCCCTTCTCGGCGATCGTGTGGTCGTTCTCGTCGACCCGCCCGTAGCCGATCATGCCGGTGTCGGCGGAGGGGGCGAGCTCGCTCGCGCTCGACGCCCGCTCGGACTTGCTCCGGTCCGCGCCCGACTGTCCCGAGGACGCGTCGGCGCTGCTGGCCATCGAGGTCACGGCACCCATGTAGAGGGCCCGGACGTCCAGCTCCTGGGAGGCGCGCATGATGGTGCGCTGCACCACCCGGAAGCCCTCGTTGGGATCGGAGTCGGGGCGTGGCGCAGCCACGCTCCCGGAGGCGTTTGCCACGTTCGAAGTCCTTGTCGTACGGGGGCGGTGTTGCCGCGAGACTACCAGCGGCACACGGTCCGGCCCGCATCAGCACGGGCCCCCCGCGGATCAGCCGAGCGGGCGGTCAGCGGGCGTCGGAACGGTCGATCGGACGCGGTGCACGGCCGCGACGAAGCCGGCGACGCGCTCCCTCGCGCGATCCTCGTCCATCGCCAGGTGCTCGAGGATCGTGTAGCGGTCGGGGCGGGTCTCCGGCGCTGCCAGCACGGCCGACACGAACTGCTCCTCCGTGAGCCCGATCTCGCCCGGCAGGCAGGGCAGCTCGTGCCGGGTGAGGCACGTCACGACCTGCTCGAACCGGTCCTCCTGGTCACGCAGGTACGTCGCGAACGCGGCGCCCAGACCCGCCAGCTCTCCGTGACCGGCGGTCCCGGGGAACAGCTGGTCGATGGCGTGCAGGATCTCGTGGCACGCGCCGCTGCAGGGCCGCGACGTGCCGGCGGCGGCCATCGCCATGCCGGAGAGCACGAGCGCCTCGGCCAGCACCACGAGGAAGGCCTCGTCCCGCACCGAGTCGGTGCGGCCGATGACCGCCTCGGCGGCGGTCCGGGCGAAGGCCAGCGCCAGGCCGTCCACGGGCTCACCCCGCTCCGCGCCGGCCAGCAGCCAGTCCTCGATGGCCGAGAGGTTGCTCACCACGTCGCCGACGCCGCCGGACACGAGCGGGGTCGGTGCGGCCCGGACGTAGTCGAGGTCGACGACGACCGAGAGCGGCATCGCCACGCCGAAGGAGCCCTTGCCGTGCGCGTGCTCCAGCGACGCGACCGGGGAGCAGATCCCGTCGTGCGCGAGGTTGGTGGCGACCGCGATCATCGGGATGCCGGCCCGGGTCGCGGCGTACTTGGCGACGTCGAGGGTCTTCCCGCCGCCGATGGCCACGACGGCGTCGTACCCCCGCTCCCCCAGCGCCGCCTGGAGCTCGGTGGCCGCCGCGAGGCTGGCCTCGTGCACGGCGTGGAACGTCGCGCCGGGGAGGGCCGGCTCGAGCCGCTCCCAGATCTCCGCCCCCGTCGACGGCCCGACGGCGACCAGGACGCTGCCGGTCGTCGAGATGTACCGGTCGTGCAGGAGCTGCGGGACACCCTCGACGGCCCCGGCCCCGATCTCGAGGTGCAGCGGGCTCGCCAGCATCCTCGCTAGTAGTGGCATGCGATGTCCCGGGCTCGCGCGAGGTCGGCGTGGTCGTCGACCTCGACCCACGTCGTGCCCGACGGGAGCGGCGCCAGTCCGAGGTCCTCGCCGTGGTCCGCGAGGTACTGGTAGCCGTCCTCGTAGTACAGCTGGGGGTCGCGCTCGTAGGTGGCGCGCAGGGCCTCGGCCAGCCGCGGGGCGGCCGACCCCTCGATGAGCGTGGCGCCGATGTACTCCGCGTACGCCGACGCCGGGTCCATCAGCTTGGTGATCGACACCAGGCGACCGCCGTCGTCGACGCGGATCTTCATCTCCTCCTCGGCGAGCTGCTTCTCGGCGTCGACGGCGAGGACGATGCCGGGGCCTCGGGAGGAGAGCAGCGTCTCCTCCACCGCGACCGGGTGGACCGTGTCGCCGTTGACGAGCAGCGCTCCGTCGGCCATGTGGTCGCGCGCGCACCACAGCGAGTAGGCGTTGTTCCAGACCTCGGCCTTGTCGTTGTAGACCAGCTCGAGGGTCACGCCGTACCGCTGCTCGAGGGCGGCGCGCCGCTCCTCGACCGCCTCGGCGGCGTACCCCACCACGACGGCGACGTCGCGCAGGTCGACGGCGGCGAAGTTGCGCAGTGCGATGTCCAGGATCGTCACGTCCCCGTCGACGGGGACGAGCGCCTTCGGCAGCGAGTCGGTGTAGGGACGCAGCCTGCGTCCGGCTCCAGCGGCGAGCACGATGCCGATCACGGTCAGGGCCTTTCTGGTGGACGTCCTGCCTCGAGGTGACGAGCCGCCCCCGACGGCGGCTCGGTCGGCCAACCTATCGTGGCCGTCGCGGCGGACGATGATCGCCAGGGCGCAACCGGAGGTTGGCTCGGCACCGCCGGCGGGCCGGTCGTAGGGTAGTCCCCGCTCCTGGTTGCCACCACCTGAAAGGTCGATGCGACATGCCCCAGCGTCCGCCCCGCGCACGCCGGCTCGGTGCCTCGAGGTTGCGCGGCCTCGCCGGTCGCGGCTCCGGGCTGCAAGCACGCGTCGAGGCGCTCGAGGAGGAGATGCAGGAGGCGCGTCGCCTCAACCGCCGCCTGGCCGAGCTGATGGACGTCGTCGAGGAGCTCCTCGTCCCGCTCAGCCAGCGGGACCAGGCGCGGGTCGACGCGTACCTGGCGAGCAACACGACCCGACTCGACGCCGACACGGACGCCGGCAGCTCCGCGGCGCAGGGACCGACGGCGGCCGAGGCGCACGAGTCCCAGCGCCCCGGACCGGGGTGAGGGTCGAGTGGCGAGCAGGATCTTCCTGCACATCGGTCTGCCCAAGAGCGGCACCACCTTCCTCCAGACCACGATGTGGGCCAACCGGCCGCAGCTGAAGCGCCAGGGCGTGCTCTACCCGGGCAAGGAGCGCCTCGACCACTTCCAGGCCTTCCAGCAGGTGCGCGGCGCCCAGCAGCAGGGCACCGGCGGCGCCTGGGACCAGCTCCTCGCGGAGCTGCGCGCCTGGGACGGCACCGGGCTGGTGTCGCACGAGTTCTTCTGCATGGCCACCCCGGAGCAGGCCCGACGGGTCATCGACGACCTCCAGCCTGCCGAGGTCCACGTGGTCGTGACCGCCCGCGCCTTCTGCCTCCAGTTCCCCGCGCTGTGGCAGGAAGCGCTGAAGATGAGCTACGACGGCGGCTTCGACCAGTTCATGGACGAGGCCTTCGCCGGGAAGCGACGTGGGGCCTGGGGTTGGTCCTCCCAGGACGTCCCCGCGATCCTGGAGACCTGGTCGCAGCTGGTGCCCACCGACCGGCTCCACGTCATCACGGTGCCGCCGCCGGGATCCCCCCGCGACCTCCTCTGGAAGCGGTGGGCCGCCACCCTCGGCCTCGACGACAGCCGCTTCGACCTCGAGGTCTCCTACCCGAACGAGTCCCTCGGCGCCGCCCAGGCGGCCCTGCTCCGCCAGGTCAAGCCCTACCTGTCCGGCCCCCTCACCGACGGCCCGACGCGACACCGCTGGGTCCGCCGCTACTTCGGCCACGAGGTCCTCGTCCCCCAGAAGGGCGCCCGGTTCTACCCGAGCGAGAAGTACGTCGACGAGCTGCGCCGGCGTTCGGTCGAGACCGTGGAGGCCATCGAGCGCGGCGGCTTCCCGGTCGCCGGCGACCTCGCGGACCTGACCGTCGACTGCCCGACCACGGACGGGCCGCACCCGGACCGGGTGACCGACGAGGAGATGGTCCAGGTGGCCGCCCGGGCGATCGAGCAGATGATCCGCGACATGCGCGAGATGACGCTCGACCGGAACAAGTGGCGGGAGAAGGCGCGCTCCCGGGGTGCCGGCGCGCGACGGGACCCGCTGCGTCGCCTCGCGGGCCGGGTACGCCGCCGGAGCACGTCGTGAGCGACCGCGAGCCCGCCACCGGCACCCCCGTCCTCGTCGTCGACGACGACGTCGTGCACCTGCCCGACGACGTCGACCCCGAGCTGACCTACGACGTCCTCCTGAACGGCGGGCACGTGTGGTCGCTGCAGCCCGCCCGGGACGCCGAGGAGCGCCGCGGGCAGGCCGTCGTGCCCTGGCCGAAGGCGCTCCGGCGCCACCTCGTCGGCCGCGCCGAGGTCGTCCTGCGCGAGCACGCCGACCAGGTCGTGGTCGCCACCGGCCGGCACGTCTTCCGAGGCGCCGAGGACCGCCGGGTCGAGGTCACCGACTCGCAGGGCAACCACCTCATCCTGGACAAGTACGGCCGCCTGACCCGCCCGCTCTCCGCGGAGGACCCGGACTCGGTGGACGCCTTCCTCGGCCAGGTCGACGCGCTGCTCACCACGCTGCGCGAGGAGGCGGGGCTGCCGTCGTTCATCTGCTACGGCACCCTGCTGGGTGCCGTGCGCAACGGCCGCCTCATCGGTCACGACAACGACGTCGACGTCGCCTACCTCAGCGACCAGCGCTACCCGGTCGACGTCGTCCGCGAGGGGTTCCACGTGGAGCGGGTGCTGCGCGAGCACGGCTGGCACGTGCGCCGTGGCTCGGGCAGCCGGATCAACGTCCGGATCGAGCACGAGGACGGGTCGCACCGCTTCGTCGACGTGTTCGCCGCCCACTGGGTCGACGACCGGCTGTACATGCCGCAGGACACCGGGTTCGACATCCCGCCCGAGCAGATCCTCCCGCTGACCACCGTCGAGCTGCACGGTCGCCCGTTCCCCGCGCCCGCCGACTACGAGCAGCTGCTCGCGCTGACCTACGGCCCCGGCTGGCGGGTGCCGGACCCGTCCTTCAAGTACGAGACCCCGCTCTGGCTCTCACGCCGCCTCAACGGCTGGTTCGGCGGCCTGCGCACCAACCGCAAGTACTGGGACGCCTTCTACGCCGGGTCCGGCCGGAAGCTGCCCACCAAGCCCACCACCTTCGCCCGCTGGGTCGCCGAGCACTACCCCTCGACGCGGCCGCTCGTCGACCTCGGCGCCGGCAACCTGCGCGACTCGCGCTGGTTCGTCAGGAACGGCCGGTCCGAGGTGCTCGCCGTCGACTACACCGGCAGCGCGATGCGGCACGGCCGCAAGCCCGGCAAGCGGCTGCACCGGGAGCTGGTCAACCTCAACGACACCCGGCACGTGCTGTCGCTGGGGGTGCGCCTGAGCCGTCACGAACCCCCGGTCGACCTCTACGGCCGGTTCCTGCTCAACACCCTCGACGCCGACGGGCTCGCCAACGTCGTGCGACTGGCGTCCATGTCGCTGCGCTCGGCCGGCTACCTGTTCCTGGAGTTCCGGACCGTGCAGGACGCGGGGCGCCCCAAGCACTTCCCCAACCAGAAGCGGGTCTTCCTCGACCCCGACGACGTGGCCGCGCTCATCGAATCGGCCCGCGGCAGGGTGGTGCACCGCGAGTCCGGGACCGGCCTCGCGCCCTTCGAGGACGAGGACCCCCACGTGTGTCGCATCGTGGCGGCCTGGAGCGACCAGCCGGACGGCGTCCCGGACCAGCACCCCTGAGCTGCTCGCGACGCCGGCGGGCGTCAGCCGCGGCGGCTCCGGAAGTCGTCCACGATCCGGCCCAGCCGGTGCATCCGCTTCCCGCCGCGCGCGGCTCCCTCGGTGACGGCCGGGACGAGCTTCGGTCGTGCCGCGCGCTCGACGAGCAGCGCGGCGATCGCCTCCGCGTACGCCGCCCGCTCGGCCTGGCGGGCGACGTCGTCGGGCGAACGGTACGGACCGTCGGGCACGCGCGGCACCAGCTCGGCCAGGTCGCCGTGGACGGCGTAGCCCCGCTGCCGGAGCGTGTCGTTGCGGTCCTCGGCCAGGGAGCGGAGCCGCTCGATCAGCTCGGGCGGGCACTGCGGCCGGGGCGAGGACTGCGCGGACAGCAGCCCCTCGGCGAACTGGGTCTTCACCACGCGGCCGTACTGCGGGTGCCGGATCCGGCCCGCGAGCGCCTGGTTCACGCTGCGGAGCACCTGGACCTGCGCGACCCCGAGGCTGGCGTTGGCCGCCTTCCGGGGCGCGGTGGCGTCGATCGCCCCGGCATCGAGGTCGAGGGCCTCGGCGAACCGGCGCCAGAGCAGGGTCGGGTCGGCGGACGACGCTGGGGCGACCACCACGTGCACGCGGTCGGCCGGCAGGTCGCGCACCCACCGGTCGAGGATCCCGACCGGGTCCTGGTTGCGCCAGAACCCCTTGTCGTACACGCCCTTGTCCATCTGCCGGACCAGGCGCCTCTCGAACTTGGCGAACGAGCGGGTGCTGCCGTTCTTGACCCGCTCCTGCCACTCCGACGTCGCCTGCCGGGCGAGGTCGCGCGCGGTCAGCACCAGGTGCACCTCGAGACCGTCGAGCTCGGCGTACGCGCGGTCCACCTGCTCGGGCGTGGCCGCGGCCAACACCTCGTGGCTCATGATCGTGGTGCCGTCGAAGTCGCGCGCCTGCCGGCACAGGGCCGTCCACCGACCCGCGAGGTCGGCGGGGTCGTGCCCCCAGAACTCGTGGGACTCGCGGAGCTCGACGGCGGCGAGGAACATGTCCACCTGACGGTGGCCGGCACAGCGGAAGCCCTGGGACCTCAAGGCGGCGTGGTTGTCCCACAGGACCTGCTGCAGGAACGTCGTTCCGCTCTTCGGCGTCCCGACATGGAGGACGACTCGACGCGGCGTTCTGCCCAACGGGGTCTCACTTCGGTGCGGAGGACGGGGTGGTCACGTACCGGCGCGGCGCGCTGGACGGCGTCCTCCACGATACAGGTGGTCAGTCTCCGGTCGCCCCGACCGTCCCGGAGACCTTGACGTCGAAGTCGACCAGCAGCGGGCGGTGGTCGGAGGACAGCCCGCGCATGACCCGTTGCCCCGAGGGCTGCAGCGGCTTGCGCGGCAGGAAGTAGACGTAGTCGATCAGGCGGGTGTCGTTGCCGGAGCGCAGCGTGTGGGTCCCGATGGTGGGCTCGCTCAGCGCTTCGTAGCTCGCCTGCAGCCCCACGTCGCCGAGCTTGCGGTACGGGAACATGGCCGGCGCGAGGACCTCGTCCCGGCGGAAGTTGACGTTGAGGTCCCCGGTCACGAACACCAGTCCCCAGTGGTTCTCGGTGATGCCGCGGACGAGGTCCTGCAGGCCGTCCATGTGGGTCCGGAAGATCTCCAGGCGCTTCGGGAAGTGGCGGTTCGGGCCGCCGCTCCTGCCCTGCACGCTCGGCACCGCGTGGTTGTTCAGCACGTAGACGGGGCGTCCGCTCTCGCGGTCGAGGAGGCGGACCCAGTTCACGTACTTCGCGTTGATCGTCGACGGTCCGGCTCCGGCCGGACCCACGTACGTCGGCTCGGTCACCTGAACCGAGCCCGACGCCTTCAGCTCGAAGCGGTCGGCGCGGTAGAGGATCGGGGTCTCCCCCGGCACCGGCGGGCCGGGCATGTTGGTGCCCCAGACGCACCCGTCGCAGTCGACGTAGGTCGCCCGGACGGCCGCCCGCTTCGCCGGGCTGGCCATCTCCTGGAGCGTGATGATGTCGGGGTCCCGTCGCATGATCACGGCGAGGTCGTGCAGCGCGGCCTCCGGCTCCAGCTGCGCGTCGGTGTTGTAGGTGATGATCCGCAGCGGGGTCGTCACCGGCTCGTCCGGCCCCGTGCTGCTCCCGGCGCCCGCGGCGGCCGTGGTCCCGGTCGCCGCCAGGCACGCGGCCAGCACGGCGGCGCCCACGGCGACCGCGCCGCGCGCGACTGGCGAACCCGAGCGGGCCACGTGTCCTCCTCGTGACGGGATCCAGCCGGTCGGGCGGACGACGACGGTTCGAGACCGGCTGCGGAGGATGCGATCTTAGTCACACGAGGCTCACTTGTCACTCAGACCTCACGACCGACCCGGCGCGGTCGACGCGGGGACGGCGGTCGGTGAGCGTTCAGCGGCGCCGGCGGACCCGGCGCGCGACCTGCCGGGCCCGGCCCAGGGAGCCGTGCTGGTCGGCGAGCTCGTTGAGGGCGGCGCGGACCGGGTGCGCCCGTAGGGCCTCGCCCCGCTCGATCGCCGGGCGGGTGCGCTGGGAGGTCTCGGAGACGTCGACGAGCAGGTCGGCCAGGGCCAGCACGCTCTCCTCGAGGAGATCGGCCTCGGGGACGGCCTGGTAGCCCTCGCCGGTCGCCGCGGCCCGGACGGTGTCGTCGCCGACCACCAGGTCGTCGAGAGAGCCGACCACGTCCACCCCCGCCTCGGCCATGCCGTCCGCGAGCCTGCGGGACTCCTCGGCGGCGAACGCGACGTCCTCGGGAGCCAGGCGCAGCGGGCTGCCCGGGCGGGCGGCCAGCACCTGGTGGGCCAAGATCCCCTTGACCACGACCGGGTAGGGCCCCGGCATCGGCAACCGGTCGCCGAGCGCGACGTTCACCCGCCGCAGCAGCTCGACCTGCTCGAGCCCCAACGACGTGTTGGAGCGCGGGACGGCGGTGTCGAAGGCGCCGGCGTCGAGGCCGAGCAGACCGGCGAACCTCTCCCACAGGAGTCCGGGCGGGGCACCGACGGGGGGCACGGTCACGACGTGGACCTGCGACGGCGGCAGCCCGGAGCCCCACCGGTCCAGGATCCCGACGTAGTCCTGCACCCGCCAGAACCACCCGGTCCGCGTCGCCGCCTCGGTGCGCACCCCGGCGACGAACTCGTCGAAGGGCAGCGTCGAGCGGTGCTTGACGTGCTCCTGCCACTCGGCCGAGACCTGCCGGAGGAGGTCCCGCGCGGTCAGGACCACGTGCACCTCGGTGTCCGGCCGGAACGACGAGATCGCCCGCCGCACCTGGTCACGGTCGGCGGCGGCGAAGAGCTCGTGCGAGACCAGGCTGGTGCGCGGCCAGCCCTCGACCTCCTCGACCATCCGCATCCACATGCCCCGGGCCCGCGGAGGGTGCGGCGGCCGGGCGAGGCCCCGGAGGTCGAGCGTCGCGAGGTAGTGGTCGTCGAAGCTGCCGAGGGGCAGCCGGACGCCCTGCTGCTCGACGCGGTCACGCTGCGACCAGAGCACCTGCTGCAGGAACGTCGTCCCGGTCTTGGGACTCCCGACGTGCAGGAAGACGCGACGGGGGTCGTCGCCGGTCGACGGACCTGTCACGGCAGGGTGCTGGGCCGCGTGTAGGGCAGCCGCCGCGAGTGGTCCCGGATCTTGATCCAGTTCCGCAGGTAGGCGTCGTAGGCGCTCTTGAGCTCGATGTTCAGCGTCGACTCGTCGCCCTTGGAGAGGGACCCGTGGACCCAGTTGGGCGAGCCGGTCATGACGACCCACTTCTTGTCGAAGCCCCGGTAGCTGCCGCGCACGAGGACGAACTTGCTGTGGGTGCGGACCTCGTTCCAGCCGTCCTCGTTGAAGTCCCACCGGCTGTCGTACAGGTTGATCACGTGGTTCGCGGCGGCGGTGCGCAGCCGCTCGGCGATCTGCCGGGACGGGGCACCGTAGATGATGCTGATCTGGCAGCCCGCATGCGCCATGTTGAGCAGCTTGGTGGCGATGTAGTTGCCGCGAGCGCCCTTCCAGTAGAACATCGAGATGTGGATCTGGGTGGGTCCCAGCGCCCGGCTGTGGCACTTGATCTTGTTGAGGTCGTGCATCACCGGGTCCTTCTTGATCCCGGCCCCGGCGATCGGGAAGAAGCGGGTCGTGTAGGGCCCGTCGGTGAAGTGGATGCCCTCGCGTGGCGCTCGCTTGCCGTAGGTCATCGCGAGGTGCTCCTGGACGTACCGGTCGTAGCTCGCCTCCCGGCCGCGGAAGATGTACATGTCGTTCCAGCCGAGCTTGGCGCCGCCGCGGTTGATGTTCGACGAGCTGACCATGACGACGTCGTGGGCGCCGCCGGTCTGGGAGAAGAGGTAGATCTTCATGTGCATGTTGCCCTGGCCCGAGCGGCAGCTCGGCACGCACCGCTTGACGTAGCTCCCGTCCTTGCCCCAGGTGACGGAGTCGCCCAGCTGGGCGTCGACGCTGCGCGCCGTCTGCTTCATGGTGAGGAGCGGGTTGCCCGGGACGGTCCGGCCGGTCCGGTGGCCGCCGTGACCGCCGTGCGGCTTCAACGGCCGGTTGCACGGCCCTCGACGGGGCTTGTGGTCCGGCTTCCCGTCCTTGTTGTGGTCGCGGACGTTGTCACCGTTCAGGGCCGAGATCAGGCGACGCGAGTTGTGGTTGTCGATGTCCTGGTCGATGATCACGCGCACCGCCACGCCACGTCGGCAGGCGTTGATGAGGTCCGTCACCGATCGCGAGTGGTCCATGAGGAACGTCGTGATGTGGATGACCGGCTGCGGCTTCTTGCTGGTCCGCTTGTGGCGCGGCACCCCGTTGATCGCCCGGTCGACCTTGCTGACGATGGCGAAGTTCCCGGCGTACGTCTTCGAGAACGGGCGGGGCGTGTTGAACACCGCCGTGCCGGGAGCCACCGGTGCCGACGGTGCCGTCGCGCGCGCCGGCACCACCCGGGTCGGCGCGCCGCTGGTCGCGCTGGAGGCGCTGGAGGCGACCGCCAGCGGGATCAGCATCAGGAACAGGGTGAACGCCGCGAGTGCGGGAAGCTTGCGCATGGGTCCTCGAGGAAGAAAGGGCGAGTGAGCGGTTTTCAGGGTACCTGCCGGTACCCGTGGATCCCTGTTCGCGGTCGCCCTCTCGGCGGGTCGGGGGTGGCGGCGCCGGGCGACCTGGGCGGGGCGGACGCCCCGAGGAGTGCCAGCGGCGGATCCTGGGTATCCTGGGCGCACCCGTCTTCCCCTGTCCCTCGGCTCCCCGGAGCCACCGCGCGACCAGCGTCAACGGAGGTGTCCTGGCCATGAGTCAGCACCGCCTGCGCCCGGACCGTCGGTGGTCCCGAGCCGCCCGGTCACGGGCGGTCGGCGCCCTGACCGTGGCCGTCGTGCTGACCGGTGGCGCCGCCGTGGCCGCCACCCAGGGCTGGGACGGGCCGGGCACGGCCGCTCCCGCGGCACTCGAGGCTCCCCCGGCCATCCAGAAGGTCGTGGTGGCGCCGCCGGCGCTGAAGCGCGACGAGCCCGCCCGGACCGAGGACCAGCGTGGCGGTCTCGCCCAGCTCGCCGCCCGCGCCGAGAAGCGGGCCCAGCGCCGCGAGCGCCAGGCCCCGCCCCCGACGACCACGTTCCGGGTGGCCTCGATCAACGCGCTCGGCGACTCGCACACCCGGCCTGGCGGCAACAAGCCCCGGTTCGCCCCCAGCGAGGTCCGCACCCGTGGCCTGATCAGCATCCTCGCGACCCAGCAGGTCGACGTCGTCGGCCTCCAGGAGTTCGAGGTCCCGCAGCGGGCGGCGTTCCAGCGGCTCGCCCCCGCCTGGGACGTGTTCACCGGCTCCGAGCGCGGCCACGACTCGATCGCCTACCGCACCGACGTGTGGGAGTACGTCACCGGCGGGACCGGCACCATCCCCTACTTCCACGGCAACCCGGCGCCGATGCCGTGGGTGACCCTCCGCCACCGGGAGACCGGGCGCGAGGTCTCCTTCATCAGCATCCACAACCCGACGAGCAACGCCCAGCGCGGCAACAACGCCGCCTCCCGCGCCGAGGCGACGAGGCGTGAGATCGCGATGGTCCGGTCGCTGGCGCAGGGCGGCAACCCGGTCCTGCTCCTCGGCGACTTCAACGAGCGCAGCGAGGCGTTCTGCATGGTGACGTCGGGCGGCGACATCGGGGCCGCCAACGGCGGCAGCGTCGGTGGTGGCTGCTCGCCGCCCCCGGGAGCCGGCATCGACTGGATCTTCGGCACGACCGACATCGACTTCGACCAGTACCTCCGCTACCAGGACGGGCTGGTCCAGCGGACCACCGACCACCCCGCGGTCGTCGCCGACGCCACGATCACCGAGCCGCTCCCCTGACCGTCCGGGACCTGACGCCTGCGGCCTGAGGTCAGGGCGTGACGCCGCAGCGGGTCACAGGCCGCTGTCGAGGCTCGTGTCGTCCTGGAAGTAGGGCTTGAGCTTGTTGTCGAACATCGACAGCGCCGACCCGATCGCCATGTGCATGTCGAGGTACTGGTAGGTCCCGAGGCGACCACCGAAGAGCACCATCGGCTCCTTCTTGGCCAGCTCGCGGTAGCGCAGCAGCTTCTCGCGGTCCTCCGCGGTGTTGATCGGGTAGTACGGCTCGTCGTCGTCCTCCGCGAACCGCGAGTACTCGTGGACGATGACCGTCTTCCCCGGGAGGTGGGTCCGCTCGGGGTGGAAGTGCTGGAACTCGATGATCCGGGTGAACGGCACGTCCTGGTCGTTGTAGTTGACGACGCCGGTGCCCTGGAAGTCGTCGACGTCCTCGACCGACTCCTCGAGGTCGACGGTGCGCCACGACAGGCGGCCCTCGCTGTGACCGAAGTACTCGTCGACCGGGCCGGTGTAGACGATCGGGACCGTCCCCTTGAGCTCGTCGGCGACGTCGAAGAAGTCGGTCTCCAGGCGGACCTCGATGTTCGGGTGGTCGGCCATCCGGGTCAGCCAGGCCGTGTACCCGTCGACGGGCAGGCCCTCGTGGGTGTCGCTGAACCACCGGTTCTCGAAGGTGTAGCGCACCGGCAGCCGGGTGATGATGTCCGCGCTCAGCTTGGTCGGGTCGGTCTGCCACTGCTTGGCGGTGTAGCCCTTGATGAACGCCTCGTAGAGCGGGCGTCCGATCAGGCTGATCGCCTTCTCCTCGAGGTTCGTCGCGTCCTCGGTGCGGATCTCGCTGGCCTGCTCGGCGATCAGCGCGCGGGCCTCGTCGGGGGTGTGCGACCGCCCGAAGAACTGGTTGATCAGCCCCAGGTTCATCGGCAGCGAGTAGACCTGGCCCTGGTACTTGCCGAAGACCCGGTGCTTGTAGTCGGTGAACGAGGTGAACCGGTTCACGTACTCCCACACGCGCTCGTTCGAGGTGTGGAAGAGGTGGGCGCCGTACTTGTGGACCTCGATGCCCGTGGCCGGGTCCTTCTCGCTGTAGGCGTTCCCGCCGAGGTGGTGACGCCGCTCGAGGACGAGCACGCGCAGGCCGAGTTCGGTCGCGCAGCGCTCGGCGATGGTGAGCCCGAAGAAGCCGGAGCCGACGACGACGAGCTGGGGATGACCGTGGGAAGGAGCAGACACGGTCGGTCAGTCTACGGACCGACGAGGACCGGCCCGCATCGCCCGCGCGTCGCGCATGGCGCGGATCACGTTGCGCGCCTCCGCCCGCCCGCCGCGCACCGGGCTCAGCGCCACGACCGCAGCCGTCACCAGGCCCGGCTTCGCGCGCACCAGCGCGTTCTGTCCGTAGCGCAGGTGCACGACGAACAGGTTCCGGTACATGTAGTAGCCCTTCCAGCCGCTGAGGTCGTGCTGCTGGTCGAAGTCGAGCTGGCGGACCAGGACGGCGTCGCGGACCGCCCAGATCCGGAAGCCGGCCCGGCGGGCCCGCAGGGCGTAGTCGACGTCGTCGTAGAAGATGAAGAACGACGGGTCGGGCAGCCCGATCGCGTCCACGACCTCGCGGCGCACCATGAAGCCCTCGAAGGCGACGTTCTCGAGCTCGACCCGGGCCGGCATCCGCTCACGCGTCCCGTAGACCGTCTCCACCATCGCCGTCTTCGGGCGGATCGCGAACGGGTTCCGCAGGTCGAAGCGGGTCGCGGCCTTCTCCACGAGGCGGCCGGCGGTGTCCTCGCGGACCGCCATCAGGCAGGCCTCGTCCTGGGCCATCAGCACGCTCAGGCAGTCGGGCGCCGGCACGACGTCGTCGTCCATCAGCCAGATCCGGTCGAAGCCGCGCTCGTGCGCCGTGCGGACGCCGAGGTGGAAGCCACCCGCGCCACCGAGGTTCTCGGCGGGGCGGACGACGTCGAGACCCGGGTTGGTGGCGGCCGCCAGCACCTCCGGCGTGCGGTCGCTGCTGGCGTTGTCGACGACGATCACCGTGTCCGGCAGCCGGTCGAGCGCCGCGAGGCCCACGAGCATCCGCTCCAGCAGGTCGGCGCGGTTGTAGGTGACGACGACGACGGCCACGGTCTCGGCCCTCACCTCAGGAACCTCCGGTGGCCGGAGAAGTCGCCGCGCAGGCCGGCCCACATCGCCCGGAGGCTGAGGCCGATCCGGTGCGCCGAGGGCCGGGTGAAGGTGTAGAACCACAGCGTCTTCACGACGAACGCCAGCGCGTGCGGCCAGCCTCGGTACTCGCGCTGGTTGAGCAGGTTGTTACGGGCCATGCAGTAGTGCTTGAGGTCGCTGGGGCTGTGGTTGTACGTCGTGCGACCGAGCATCATGGGCGTCCCCAGGCTGCCGACGGCGGGATGCCGGACCTGCGCCGTCACGACCGTCGCGATCCGGGCGCCGGCGGCCTCCGCCCGGAGGCGGTACTCGTGGTCGTCGCCCCAGATGAAGTACTCGGCACGGGGCAGGCCGATCCGCTCGACCAGCTCCCGGGTGACGAGGACCCCGTTGAACGGGATGACGATGCCGTCGATCCGGTCGCCGCTCGCGGCGGCGCGGACGTCGGCGAGCCGGTGGACGACCCGGGTGCCGCCGGGCAGCCGGATCGGGAACACCAGTCGCTCGGGGTCGGACTCGTCGACGACCAGCGGCCCCCAGAAGTCCAGGTCCGGCTCGGCCAGCAGCCGCGCCAGGCAGTCGCGGTCGGGCAGCCCGTCGTCGTCCATGAGCCACACCAGGTCCGCCCCGCGCTCCACCGCCCAGGCGAGCCCGTCGTGGAACCCGCCGGCCCCGCCGCCGTTCTCGGCCAGCGTCCGGCCCAGGACCGCGGCCGCTCCGGGGTGCTCGGTCCCGGGGTCGCGGTCCGCCAGGCCCGCGAGCCACTCCCCCGTGCCGTCGGTCGAGGCGTTGTCGAGCACGAGCACCTCGGCGAGCTCGGGGACCTGCTCGAGCCGCTCGAGCAGGCTCTGGAGCAGGGTGAGCCGGTTGAAGGTGACGACGACCGCGGTCACCCGCGCACCGGCGTACGGCGCGGCGGGCTGGTCGGTCACGGCGACCACCCTAGGGGGGTGGACGCCGTGCCCCGCTCGCGGTCCTGGTCCGAGTCGGCGCGGCATGACGCGCCGACTCGGCGTCTCAGGGCGGGCCGGACACGCCGACCCCGCCTAGCAGGCGGTGTCGAGGTCCTCGGCCTCGTTGGCGGCGTACCCGCTGCTCAGCGAGCCGATCGAGCCGCCGGTGACCGTGGCGTTCTTGTGCTTCTTCGGGGCGGCCGGGGCGCTCCCGTTGCCCTCCGCGTGGTCGATCGCGGCCGCCACCTTGGCCCGGACCAGCTTGATGTCCGGGTGCGCGGTGTCGATCATCGGCGGCACGAGCGAGAGCGTCGAGACCTGCTGGCCGCGCGCCTTGAGGGCGAGCTGCACGAACCGGGAGAACTCGCTCGACGGGATGTCGGTCGACACCATCGCCGAGCTCGCCTGGGCGATCTGCGCGAAGTTGCTGACCGCGGTCTGCGGGCTGATCTGGTGGAGCATCGCGTTCATCACGCACTTCTGGCGCGCCATCCGCGAGTAGTCGTCGGAGTCGTCGCGGGCGCGGGCGAACCAGAGCGTCTCGAAGCCGTTCAGCTTGCGCACCCCGGGCTTGATGTAGCCGGTCACGTCGTCACCCAGGCCGCCGACGGGGATCGGCTGCCGCACGTTGAGGGTGACGCCACCGAACGCGTCGACGAGGTCCTTGAAGCCCTCGAGGTTGACCATCGCCCAGTAGTTGATCTTGAGGCCGGTGATGCCCTCGACGGCCTCGACCGTGGCCTCCACCCCGGGGTTGTCCGAGTCGGGGAAGAGCTCGGTGTTGTCGCCGGCCCAGGTGCTGACGCCGTTGAGGTAGTCGGCGTCGAACCCGTCCGGGAACTGCTCGTGCATGACCGAGCCCTTGGCGAAGGGGAAGTTCTGCATGTTGCGGGGCAGCGAGATCAGCACGGTGCGGCCGGTCTCGGCGTCGATGCTGGCGACGGTCATCGAGTCCGGCCGCAACCCCCAGCGGCCCGCCCCGGAGTCACCCCCGAGCAGCAGCACGTTGTAGCGCCCGTCGTGGGCGCCGGTCACCTCGCCGTTGCCGGACATGGCGAGGATGAACTGCCGCTGGACGCCCACGAGGTGGGCGCCGAAGAGCAGCGCGGCGACGATCGAGAAGCAGAGCACGCCGTTGACGCCGATCGCCGCGCGGCGGTGGCTCATCGAGAGGGTCAGCGGCTGACCGAGGCGCCAGGCGTCGACGAACAGGAACGCCCACCCGACCGCGAGCGCCATCAGGCCCAGCCGCAGCAGGAGGAGGGCGGCGGTGTCGAACGCCAGCCGGAAGACGAGTCCGTGCCAGATCGCGCCGCTGATCACGGTCACGAGGAACACCAGCCACAGCAGGGCCCAGGTGCGCAGCGCGATCCAGCCGATCCGCCGGTTGCCGGCGACGACCTGGGCCGAGCCCGGCAGGACCAGGGTCATCACCATCAACGCCATGGCGCGCCGGAACCGGACACGGGCTGCGCGGTCGCCCGCCGAGAAGCGCGGACCGGAGCTGTCGAGCGACCCGGGGGAAGAGACGGGTGGCATCGAGATGCCTCTCTGCAAGGTGGAACGGGGAAGGGTGGTGCTGACCGCCAGTATCACCAGTCACACCCGTCACACGCCGTCACGACGCGCCGGGCGACCCGGGTCGGCACCACCGGCCGACCACCGACCGGTTCCACGAGGGCGCGCACGGTACCGTCTGCGCCATGAACGACCGTCCTGGGCGAGATGGCGCGTCCGGGGACGACGCTCCGGAGTTCGACTGGCTGTACGGCAAGAAGCCGTCCGGGAGCGGGGAGCCGCGCCCGGACGAGACCCGGGTGATGCCCACGATGCCGCGCCCGTCCGGGCCCCCGGTCCCGAACCCGGCGGCGTCCCGGACGCCGCCCGCCGCTGGCGGCAGTGCTCCGCCCCCGCCGCCGACCTCTCCCCCGGTCCCGCCGCGCCCGGTCGCACCCCCACCGGGCCCGACCCCGGCGCGCGGCCGCCGCGGCCCGAAGTTCTGGATCAGCCTGGTGCTGGTCCTGCTGCTGCTCTGGGTCGTCTACCTGGTCGCCGTGCCGCTCTACGCCTGGACGAAGGTCGACAAGGTCGACTTCGAGCCGGCCGGCCACCGCCCGGACGACCAGCCCGGCACGACGTACCTCATGGTCGGCAGCGACTCGCGCGCCGGGCTGACCAAGGAGGAGCGCAAGCAGTACGGCACCGGCGACGCCTCCGGCCAGCGCACCGACACGATCATGCTGCTCCACACCGGCAGCGGTCCGAACCTGCTGATGTCGATCCCGCGCGACTCGCTGGTCGAGATCCCCGGGCACGGCACGACGAAGATCAACGCCGCCTACGCCTACGGGTACGCCGACGGCGGCGCCGACGGCGGCGCGAAGCTGCTGGTGAAGACGATCGAGCAGAACACCGGGATCCGCATCGACGACTACGTCGAGATCGGGCTCGGGGGGCTCGCGGGTGTGGTCGACGCGGTCGGTGGCATCGAGATCTGTCCGACCACGGCCATGAAGGACAAGCTGGCGAACCTCGACATCAAGAAGGGCTGCCAGGAGGCCGACGGCACGACCGCCCTCGGCTACGCGCGGTCGCGGCACACCTCGGGGATCGGCGACATCGACCGTGTCAAGCACCAGCGCGAGGTCGTCGCGGCGGTCGGCGACAAGGTCATGTCGCCGTGGACGTTCATCAACCCGGTCCGCTACTGGCGCCTCAACATGGCGGTCCCCGACTTCTTCGCGTTCGGCGAGGGCACCGGGCCGTTCCAGGCGGCCAAGTGGGCGATGGCGATGACCCACGTCGGGCTCAGCTGCGTCGTGCCGATCTCCGACCTCGCGGTCCACTGGGACCCCACGCGGTCGAAGCAGATGTTCGACTACATCAGGAACGACCGCACCGACGACATCCCGAAGGCCCTGTGCACCGCCACGGGGCTCCCGAAGTGAGCGCCGACCGGGAGACCCTCGACTGGTCCGTCGACGGCGACGGGGTCGCCACCCTCACGCTGGACCGGCCCGACCGGCTCAACGCCTTCGACCTCACGATGGCGGACGAGCTCGAGCAGGTCTTCCGCGAGGAGGCCCGGAGCGACGACGTCCGCGCGGTCGTGGTCACCGGCGCCGGGCGTGCGTTCTGCGCCGGGATGGACCTGGCGGCCGACGGCAACGTCTTCGGCCTCGACGAGGACCTGCGCCCGACGGTCGAGCAGTTCCGGGCGGCGTACGACGAACCGCCGTTCGCCGACGGCGTCCGTGACACCGGCGGCAAGGTCACGCTCGCGATCCACGCCCTCCCGAAGCCGGTGATCGCAGCGATCAACGGGCCCGCCGTCGGGATCGGCGCCACCATGACGCTCGCCATGGACATCCGGCTCGCCTCCACGAGGGCCCGGATCGGGTTCGTGTTCGGCCGGCTCGGCATCGTCCCGGAGGCGGCGTCGAGCTGGTTCTTGCCGCGCATCGTCGGGATCCAGCAGGCTCTCGAGTGGGTGTACTCCGCCGAGGTCCTCGACGCCGAGACGGCGCTGGCCGGCCGGCTGGTGCGCAGCCTCCACGAGCCCGACGACCTGGTGCCCGCGGCCCAGGCGCTGGCCCGCTCCTTCGTGGTCGACCGCTCTCCGGTCGCGCTCGGGCTCGCCAAGCGCCTGCTGTACCGCAACAGCGCGGCCGCCGACCCGCTCGAGGCGCACCTGTCGGACTCGCTCGCGATGTACTGGACCTCCCTCGGCGACGGCCGGGAGGGCGTGGCCGCGTTCCGCGAGAAGCGCCGTCCGGAGTTCACCGGGCGGGCCTCGGAGCTGCCCACCGTCTTCTGACCTGGCTCCGCCCGGTCAGCGGCGCCGGTCGCTGATCCGCTTGGCCTTGCCGAGCGACCGCTCGAGGGCGAACGGCGCCAGCACCTCGACCCGCGCGCTGACACCGATCCGCTGCTTGATCCGCTCGGCGAGCCGCGCGCCGAGGACGTCGCGCCCGGCCGGGTCCGGCTCCGCCGCGGCCTCGACCTGCACGGTGAGCTCGTCGAGGCTGCCGGGCCGGGTCAGCACGCACAGGTAGTGCGGCGCCAGCCCCTCGACGGTGAGGATCTGCTCCTCCACCTGGCTGGGGAACACGTTGACGCCCCGGATGATCATCATGTCGTCGGTGCGGCCGGTGACCTTCTCCATCCGGCGGAATGCGGGGAACGCGGTGCCGGGCAGCAGCCGCGTCAGGTCGCGGGTGCGGTACCGCACGACCGGCATCGCCTGCTTCGTCAGCGAGGTGAACACCAGCTCGCCCCGCTCGCCGTCCGGGACCGGCTCCAGGGTCACCGGGTCGACGACCTCCGGCAGGAAGTGGTCCTCCCACACGTGCAGGCCGTCCTGGGTCGAGCCCGCCTCCTGCGAGACCCCCGGCCCCATCACCTCCGACAGCCCGTAGATGTCGACCGCCCGGATCCCGGACCGCTCCTGGACCGCCCGGCGCATCTCGTCGGTCCACGGCTCGGCTCCGAAGATGCCGACCTCCAGCGCGGTGCTGCGCGGGTCCACCCCCTGGCGGTCCATCTCGTCGAGGATCGCGAGGAAGTACGACGGCGTCACCATGATCACCCGCGGTGCGAAGTCGACGACCAGCTGCACCTGGCGCTCGGTCATCCCGCCGCTGACCGGCACCACCGTGCACCCCAGGCGCTCGGCGCCGTAGTGCGCGCCGAGGCCGCCGGTGAACAGCCCGTACCCGTAGGCGACGTGCACCACGTCGCCCGGGCGACCGCCGGCGGCCCGGATCGAGCGGGCCATCAGCTCCGACCAGGTGTCGAGGTCGGCCTGCGTGTAGCCGACGACGGTCGGGCGCCCGGTCGTGCCGCTGCTGGCGTGCACCCGGGCCACCTGCTCACGCGGCACCGCGAACATCCCGAACGGGTAGTTCTCCCGCAGGTCGGCCTTGGTCGTGAACGGGAACCGCGCGAGGTCGGCCAGCGAGGCGAGGTCGTCGGGGTGGACGCCCGCCTCGTCGAAGGCGCGGCGGTAGTGGGGCACGCTCTCGTACGCCGCCCGCAGCGTGCCCCGCAGCCGGTCCAGCTGGAGCGCCTCGAGCCCGGCCCGGTCCAGGGTCGGCACGTGGCCGGCGTCGCGGGCGATCACCAGAACCGCCCGCCGACCTCGCGGCTGCGGCCGACGAAGGTGGCGACCACCTCGTCGCCGGCGGTCACCGTGACGTCGTACAGGCCGTCGCGGCCGGCGCGCTCCCGCTCGACCGCCGTCGCGACCAGCACGTCGCCGGCCCGGGTCGGCCGCCGGAACCGGATCTCGGCGCCCGCCGCGACGGTGCGCCGGTTGTAGGAGTTGCACGCGAAGGCGAACGCGGAGTCGGCGAGCGCGAAGGTCAGACCGCCGTGGCCGATGTCGTGGCCGTTGACCATGTCACCACGGACCGTCATCCGCAGCGTCGCGGTGCCGGGGCCGACCGCGTCGATCGACATGCCCAGGGCGCGGCTGGCCCGG
Organism: Nocardioides sp.; assembly: GCF_044226305.1. Taxonomy (GTDB): domain Bacteria; phylum Actinomycetota; class Actinomycetes; order Propionibacteriales; family Nocardioidaceae; genus Nocardioides. Next base: position 260,026 of record NZ_JBGAHF010000001.1, read on the forward strand.
TCCTCGGCCCACATCGCGGCCGCGCTCCGCTCCGCGATCTCGCGGGCCGCCTGGTCGGTGGTCACGCGGACAGACTGCCACCGCTGTCGACGAGACGCTCGCGGAGCCGGGCGAGGATCCGGTTCAGCAGTCGCGAGACCTGCATCTGGGTGACGCCGATGTCGGCACCGATCTCGGCCTGCGTGTAGCCGCCGAAGAAGCGCAGCTCGAGGATCCGCCGCTCGCGTGGGGTCAGGCCGCGCATCACCGCGGCCAGGGTCACCCGGGCGTCGGCGTCGACGAACGCGGTGTCCTCCTCCCCGAGCCGGTCACCGATCGGGTCCTCCCCCTCCGGGGTCGGGGCGTCGAGCGACGCGGGGCTGAAGCAGCCGTTCGCGGCGAGCGCGTCGAGGACCTGCTCGAGATCGACGTCGAGGTGCCGGGCCAGGTCGGAGGGTCGCGGCGAGCGGCCGAGCTGCTGGGCGAGCTCGCCCTCGGCCGAGAGGATCCGGGTCTGCAGCTCCTGGATCGAGCGGGGCGGTCGCAACGCCCACCCGTGGTCGCGGAAGTGCCGCCGCAGCTCGCCGCGAATGGTCGGCACGGCGAACGAGAGGAAGTCGTGGCCGCGCTCGGGGTCGAAGGCCTGGACCGCCTTGACCAGGCCGAGGTAGGCGACCTGGTCGAGGTCGTCCGTGGCGATGCCACGACCTCGGTACCGGCGTGCGCAGTCGGCCGCGACGGTCATGTTGAGCTCCACGATCCGGCCCTCGAGAGCGCGTCGGGTGCCGTTCACGGAACCCCGGACCTGCTCGAACAGCTGCCGGGTGGCCTCTCGCCGGTCCTCCATCCCCACCTCCTCACGAGCGCCGGGGTGGTGAAGCTCTCCGGTGCCGATAGTGGCAGTGCGGTCTAGACCGCACACCACCCTTTGGGGGGAGCGGCCGCGGACCCGGGAGGTCCGGCCGATCGGCGTCTGCGCAGGTCAGCGGCCGACGGCCCGCTCCAGCTCGGCCTTGGTCATCGAGGAGCGGCCCTTGATGTTCTTGCGCCGGGCCTCCTCGTAGAGCTGGTCACGGGTGCGGCCGCCGGCGCCGCGGTGCGAGCGGAGGCCGCCGCGCCGGGAGGAGGAGATGTCCTCGGTCGACGTGCGGCTGCTCTGCTCGGCCTCGCCGCTGCGGGCCCGCTCCTTGTTGACGGTCCGGGCCGCGATCTCCTCGGCCACGTCCTCGTCGCGACCTCGTTCCTGGAGGCCTTCCTTGATGTGCTCGTACTGCCGCTCGCGCTTCTTGCTCCACTGCTCCTGAGGCATGTCGCAGCGGTACCCCGACCGCAGGGCGGCATGCCCTTGCGGAGCCGCTCCGTGACTCGTGGCACCCGAGGTGGGCGTATACCCATAGGGGTATTTTGATTCCTCATCGGATACCCCCTAGGGTATCTGGCATGACGACGAGCGACGCCCGGCGCGACACCCGGATCGACCCCGAGATCGGCTACCGACCAGGCCCCCTCGGCCGGCTGGGTGTCTGGGTCGCGGACCACGCGAGGATCACCACCGCCGTCTGGCTCCTCCTGGTCGTCGGGCTGGGCGTGTTCGCCCCGCGCGTCGAGAGCGAGCTGTCCGGCGCTGGTTGGCAGGCGAACGGCTCCGACTCCGTCGCGGCCCGCGAGCTCGCGCAGGAGCACTTCGGCGGCAACGCCTCCACCGCGATCCAGGTCGTGGTGGTCTCCACCGACGGGCCGGTCACCGCCGGGGCCGGCAAGCAGGTGCTCGCCGAGGCCACGGCGATGCTCGAGGAGGATCCGCGGATCGCGGAGGTCGTGCAGCCGCAGCCCGGGGCGACGCTGAGCCAGGACGGCAGGACGGCCGTCCTGCTCGCCGGCGCGGCAGCCGACCCGAACGAGATGGTCCGGGCCGCCGACGACCTCAAGGGGCCGCTGCAGGGCCTGTCGACCCAGGGCGTCCAGGTGAACCCGACCGGCGCCTCGCTGCTCTGGTCGGACTTCAACGAGGCCAACCTCGACGCGATGCTGAAGTCGGAGATGTTCTCCTGGCCGGTCACGCTCGCGATCCTGGTGCTCGCGTTCGGTGCCCTCGTCGCCGCCGGGCTGCCGCTGATCCTGACGCTCGCGGGTCTGGTCGCGTCTGCCGGGTCACTGGTGCTGATCAACCAGTTCGTGCCGGTCTCCGTCTGGGCGATGAACTTCGCGATGATGTTCGCGCTCGCGCTCGGCATCGACTACGCGCTCTTCATCGTGGTGCGGTTCCGGGCCGCCCGGATGGGACACCACGAGAGCCCGCACCAGGCGATCGCCGAGACGATGGACACGGCCGGGAAGGCGGTGCTGCTCTCCGGCGCGACCGTGCTGATCTCCCTGTCGGCCGTGATGCTCGTGCCCTCGCCGTCCTTCCGGTCGATGGCCGGCGGGATCATGCTCGCCGTCATCTTCGTGCTGGGCGCCACGCTCACCCTGCTCCCGATGGTGCTGGCCAAGCTCGACCACCGGGTCAACAAGCTCGCGCTCCCCTGGGTGCACACCGGCGAGCACCGCTCGCCGAAGTTCGCCGCGTGGGGCGAGCGGCTGTGGAAGCGCCCGGTCGCGTTCGGGCTGGCCGCCCTGGTGGTCCTGCTCGCCCTGGCGGCGCCCGTCTTCGGGCTGAAGACCGCCATGCCGTCGATCAAGGTGCTGCCCGAGGACGCCTCCGCCCGGGTCGGCTACGACCTGGTCCAGGACTCCTTCGGCCCCGGCGCGCCGGGCACCCTCCAGGTCGTCGTGCCGAAGGACGAGGCAGCGGCCGCGGCCGACGTCCTCGGCCAGGACCCCGGCATCGCGGGCGCGATGCCCGGGACCGCCGCTGCGGACGGCTCGGACTACGTCCTGATCCAGGCGGTGCCGACGGTGGACCCGTCGGACCCGGCGCTCGCGACGACGGTCGAGCGTCTCCGCACCGATCTCCCGGCCGGCGCCCTCGTGGGCGGCGCGGCGGTCGAGAACCTCGACCTCAAGGACCAGCTCGACGCCTCCACCCCCCTGGTCATCGGAGTGATCCTCACCCTGGGCTTCCTGCTGCTCCTGGTCGCCCTCCAGGCGCCACTGATCGCGCTGCTCGGGACCCTGGCCAGCCTGCTCTCCACAGCGGCGGCGTTCGGGGTCGCGCGCCTGGTCTTCCAGGAGGGCTGGGGCTCGGGCTTCATGGGCTTCGAGCACCAGGGGTTCCTGGACGCGTGGGCGCCGGTCTTCTTCTTCGCGATGATCTTCGCGATCGCGATGGACTACACCGTGTTCCTGCTCGCCTCGGCCAAGGAGCACTACGAGCACTCGGGCGACCCCAAGGACGCGATGGTCGGCTCGATCGCGCACTCCGGGCGGGTCATCTTCGCGGCCGGCGCCGTCATGGTGGCCGTCTTCTTCACCTTCGCCCTGTCCGGCCCGCTGCCGCCCAAGGAGATGGGGATCGTGCTCGGCGTCGCCGTGCTGCTCGACGCGTTCCTGGTCCGCCTGGTGCTGCTGCCTGTGCTGCTCCGCCTCACCGGGCGGGCCGCCTGGTGGGCCCCGACCTGGCTCACCCGCGTCCTGCCGGACATCCGGTTCTCCCACAGCTGACCAGCACCACCACGAGAAGGAGCCCCATCATGTGTCACGCAGTGCCCTGCAGGACCTGCGGCAAGGCGACCTGGGCCGGCTGCGGCCGCCATGTCGACGCCGCCCTGGCCGGTGTCCCGCGCTCGGAGCGTTGCACCGGGCACGCCGCGAGCATCCCGGGCGGCCGGTCATGAACCTCGACCGTGGCGTCCTGGCGATCGCGGGCGGAGTCGTCCTCCTCAGCGTCGTGCTCACGGTCGGCGTGTCGGCCTGGTGGCTGCTGCTGACCGCCTTCGTCGGCCTCAACCTGCTCCAGTCGAGCATCACCGGGTTCTGCCCGGCCGCGATCGTGCTCCAGCGCTTCGGCGTGCGGAGCGGGTGCGCGTTCACGACCGAGGAACGGAGCGCGGTGCGATGAGCCGGGTGGTCGTCCTGGGCGCCGGTGTGTCGGGACACACGGCCGCGCTGCACCTGCGGCGCCTCCTCGGCAAGGAGCACGAGGTGCTCGTCGTGTCGCCCAACTCCCAGTGGAACTGGATCCCCTCCAACATCTGGGTGGGCGTCGGCCGGATGGGGGTCGAGGACGTGACCTTCCCCCTGGCTCCCGTGTACCGACGCCAGAAGATCACCTTCGTCCAGGCCAAGGCGGTCGCGGTCCGCCCCGAGGGCACCGGCACCGACCCCCGGCCGGCCGTGGACGTCGTGCACACCTCGCCCGGGCTCGCCGGCGAGACGGAGCAGATCCGCTACGACTACCTGGTCAACGCGACCGGTCCGAAGCTGAACTTCCAGGCGACGCCCGGTCTCGGTCCCGACGGCAACTCGTGGTCGGTCTGCACCGCCGGCCACGCCGTCGAGGCAGCGCAGGCGCTCGACGCGGTCATCGCCCGGCTGCGCGCCGGCCGGCCCCAGCGGCTGGTGATCGGCATGGGGCACGGCACCTGCACCTGCGAGGGCGCGGCGTTCGAGTACGCCTTCAACGTCGAGCACGAGCTCCGTGCGGCCGGCGTCCGCGACCTGGCCGAGGTCGTCTACCTGTCGAACGAGCACGAGCTCGGCGACTTCGGCGTCGGCGGCATGGTCTTCGGGCAACGGGGCTTCCTGACCACGAGCCAGACCTGGACCGAGTCGCTCTTCCGTGAGCGCGGGGTGCGCGCGATCCTCGGCGCGCACGTCGAGCGGGTCGAGCCCGGCGAGGTGTTCTTCGAGACCCTCGACGGCACCCACGAGAGCCTCGCCTTCGACTTCGCGATGCTGCTGCCGCCGTTCCGCGGCGCCGAGCTCCAGGCCTTCGACGCCGCCGGCGAGGACATCACCGCCTCGATGTTCGCGCCGAGCGGCTTCCTCAAGGTCGACGCCGACTACACGGCCAAGCCGTACGACGAGTGGCGGGCGGCCGACTGGCCCTCGACCTACCAGTCGCCGGCGTACGGCAACGTCTTCGGCGTCGGGATCGCCTTCGCCCCGCCGCACCAGATCTCGCGCCCGCGGACCAGCCCGAACGGCACCGTGATCACGCCGGCACCGCCTCGCACCGGGATGCCGTCGGGGATCATGGGTCGCCAGGTCGCGCGCACGATCGCCGACATGGTCCAGCACGGAGCGACCGAGCCGACCCACACCGCCTCGATGGCCGAGATGGGCGCCGCGTGCGTCGCGTCCGCCGGCGCCGGCCTCCGGTCCGGCTCCGCCGCCGCGATGACGATGTATCCCGTCGTACCCGACCGCCAGCGGTACCCGCACGGCGGCCGCAGCCTGACCGACACCTTCGGGGAGATCGGCCTGGCCGGGCACTGGGTGAAGCACGCGCTGCACTACCTGTTCCTCTACAAGGCCAAGGCTCGTCCGGGATGGTTCCTCATCCCCGAGTGAGCCAGCAGCGCGTCCGCCGACCGACACCTGAGCAGAGGACAGCACATGACCCAGTCCGACACCGACGCCCGCATCGCCGGTGCTCCGCTTCCGACGGCGCGGACGCTGCGCCGGCGCAACGGCCTGGCCACCCAGAGCTGGCGCTTCGCGGTGATCAACCTCCGGATGATCCGGATGATCCGCCGCAGCCACGCGCCGACCGTGCGCCGCTGAGCCGGTCGCGGCGTCAGAGGGTGCGGCCGAACAGCCCCTCCAGCACCCGGAAGTGCCGCTCGGCACCGGCCTCCTGGTACATCGAGGTGTCCGCCATCGTGTAGCCGTGCGGCGCGCCCTCGTAGACCTCGTTGAGGTAGGGGCGACCGGTCACCCGCAGCGCGTCCTCCAACCCCTCGACCGCCTCGAGCGGCATCGAGCGGTCCCGGTCGGCGTGCCCGAAGGCGTGCTCCGCGGTTGACGCGCCGATCGCGAGGTGCGGGCTGTCGGGGGCGTCGGTCACGAGGCCTCCACCGTGGAAGCCACCCACCGCCGCGACCGTGCCCGCGAACCACCCACCCGTGCGTACGGCGAGCCGCGCTCCCATGCAGTACCCGGTGACACCGATGGGGCCGTCGCCGGCGTGCTCGACCAGCGTGCGTACCCACGCCTCGGCGTCGGCGCCGGCGCGCTCGGGGGTGAGACCGGCGACCCGCTCGGAGACCCCAGAGCCGAAGAACGCCTCCCGGGCGCCCGGCTCGCGCAGGTCCCCGGCCGGCGCCAGCTCGGCGGCCGAGCCGTCGCGGTAGAAGACGTGCGGCGCGAGGACGACGTACCCCCAGGACGCGATGCGGTCGGCCATGTCCTCGATCTGCGGCCGCAGCCCGATCGCGTCGACGTAGAACAGCACGCCAGGGTGGCCCGGCTCACCGGCCAGGTACGCCTCCGCGGCACCGTCGGCGGCCTCGACCCGGATCCTCTCGCCCATGACGGCGACGGTAGGCGATCGCGACGACCGACGGACGGGTCATCCCCGGCCGGCGCACAGGGCCCGCACCCGCCGGTAGGGCACGAGGTAGGCACGCCAGAGGTAGGTCACCAACGCCGCCAGCAGGGTCACGGAGAGACCGACCACCGCTCCGGTCAGGGAGTTCTCGACCGGTCGGCTGGAGAGCAGCCCGGGCAGGACCATGAGGAGGGCCGTGCACGCGACCCCCCAGCGGAGGGCCACCATGACGGATGCCTGCGCCTGGCGCTGCAGCACCGGCTTGGTCGTGCTGGCCAGGACGTCGAGTTCGAGTCCACGAGCTGTCATGGCACCAGCACGACAGAGCCAGGCGTCCAGCACCCCGAACCGCCACCAACCACCGGGAACGTCGAGGTGAACTCCCGGTCACCGGGTGACCGCTGCGTCAGCAGTGCGTCAGGTCAGCGATGCGATGAGGTCCTCGATGCGACGGCGGATCTCGTCCCGGATGGGGCGAACCGCGTCGATCCCTTGACCGGCCGGGTCGTCGAGCTCCCAGTCCTCGTACCGCTTGCCGGGGAAGTAGGGACATTCGTCGCCGCAGCCCATGGTGATCACGACGTCGGAGGCCTGGACGGCCTCGGTGGTGAGGACCTTGGGCTGGTTGCCGGCGATGTCGATGCCTTCCTCGGCCATGGCCTGGACGGCGACCGGGTTGATCCGGTTGCCGGGCTGGGACCCGGCGGAGAGGACCTCGATGCGGTCACCGGCGAGGTGCTGGAGGTACCCGGCGGCCATCTGGGAGCGCCCGGCGTTGTGGACGCAGACGAACAGGACGGTGGGCTGGTGGTCCGTGGTCACGGCGTTGGAGTCTCCTGGTTCTCGGGTTCGGCGAGCTGGGGGTCGGGGTTCACGCCGCTGTCCGTACCGATGTACGTATCGGCGTTCGTGTCGGTGTCATGCGGGCGTCCCTTCTCCGTGGGCAGCGGCCTCGGGGTCGAGGGTGTCGAGGGTGTCGAGGGGGTAGAGCAGCTTCACGGCGCCGACGGCGATCGCGCCGCCGACCAGCTGCATGAGCACGAACATCGCCACCGAGGACGGCGCGATGCCGGCGAAGGTGTCGGAGAACATCCGGGCGACGGTGACCGCAGGGTTGGCGAAGCTGGTGGAGCTCGTGAACCAGTAGGCGGCGGTGATGTAACCGCCGACGGCGTACGCGATGGTCTCGGTGCGGCCGGACCTGACGGACCCGAAGATGACCAGCAGCAGGCCCAGGGTGGCGACCACCTCGCCGAGCCACAGGTCGGCGCCCGTGCGGTCGTGGGTGGAGATGCTGATCGCGTCCAGGTCGAACATCAGGTTGGCCACCACGGCGCCGACGAACCCGCCGGCGAACTGGGCGCCGATCAGCGGCACCGCCTCGCCCTTGCCGACCAGGCCCAGGACGACCTCGACGAGGGTGACCACCGGGTTGAACGCCGCCGAGACCGGCTGCAGGGCCAAGATCAGCGCCACCAGGGCGGCGCCGGTGACGAGGCTGTTCTCCAGCAGCTGCAGCCCCACGTCGTCGGGCGAGAGCCGGCTGGCGGCGATGCCGGACCCGATGACCGCGGCCACGAGGAAGGCGGTGCCGACGAACTCGGCACCGGCACGCCGGAACACGTGCATCGACCGGCTCACCGGCCGACCCACCTGACCGCCCCCGGGGCCGCTCACGGGGCCACTCCGCCGATCAGGGACGCCAGGTCGGCCAGCACCTCGGGCTTCGCCCTGTAGTAGACCCAGACGCCACGCTTGGACCGGTCGAGCAGCCCGACCTCGTGCAGGATCTTGAGGTGGTGGCTGATGGTCGGCTGGGACAAGTCGAAGGCGTCGTTGAGGTCACACACGCAGGCTTCGGCGTCGGCGTGGCAGGCGACCAGCGACAGCAGTCGCAACCGAACCGGGTCGGCCAGCGCCTTGAGCACCGGGGAGATCCGGGCCGCGGTGTCCATGCCCAACGGCTCAGCCATCAGTGGGGAGCAGCAGGCGACCGTGTCGGTCGGGCTCACCGGCGCAACAGACTTCGACATGGATGAATACTGACGGCTGTCGATGTGTTGCGGTGAACCAGGCAGACGAACTCTCGGTGAACTCTTCCCCGTCCGGGCCGGCGGGGCGGTCGTGGTCCAAGGTCCACGGCAACCGCTGACCTCTGGCCCGTGCGTGCGGATCGACGTCGGCGGATGCTTCAGCTGTGACTGCATCAACTCCGGTTGAGGTCCACGTGTCCGGCACCGAGGTCTCCTCGACCTGGTCGGAGTCCGGGGGCCTGCTCACGGCGGTCGCGGATCCGGTCCGCTGGACCGTCCTGCACCGCCTCGGTGCCGGGACTGCGTGTGTGTGCCAGCTCCAGGAGCAGGTGGCGGTCGCGCCGAACCTGTTGTCCTACCACCTGCGGGTCCTGCGGGAGGCCGGCCTGGTGGTCACCGCCAAGCGGGGCCGCTGGGTCGACTACAGCCTGGCACCCGGGGCGTTCGACCGGCTCGTCACCGCACTTCCCGTGGACGACCGCGATGAGCGTCGTTGACCACGTCCCGACCTCCACGCGCGGCCGCCTGACGACCCTGGCCGCCGCAGTCGCCGCCTGGGTCGCCGTCTACTGGGCCAACGGCCGGGTGTGGGACCGGCTGCTCCACGGGCTCCTGGGCATGGATCCGGATGCGCGGTCGACCGAGACCCTCCGGTTCTTCTGCTACGACACCGTCAAGATCACCCTGCTGCTGTCGGGCATCATCTTCGTGATCACCGTCGCCCGCTCCTACATGAGCGTGGAACGGACGCGTGCCCTGCTGGGTGGGCGGCGGGAAGGCCTCGGGAACGTGATGGCCGCAGGCCTGGGGGTGGTGACCCCGTTCTGCTCGTGCAGCGCCGTCCCGGCGTTCATCGGGTTCGTCGCCGCCGGGGTCCCGATCGGGGTCACGCTGTCGTTCCTGATCGCCAGCCCGCTGGTCAACGAGATCGCCATCGGGCTGCTGCTGACCATGTTCGGGGTCGAGGTCACGCTGGCCTACGTCGCCGCCGGCGTGAGCGTCGCGATCGTCGCCGGCTGGGTCCTGGGACGCCTCGGCGTGGAGCGGTGGGTCGAGCCGTTCGTGTTCGAGACCCGACTCGGCGGCGAACTCGTGGACCCCGCCACGGTGTTGACGTTCGACCAACGGCTGCAGATGGGCGCCGAGGAGGTCGTCAGCATCCTGCACAAGATCTGGCCCTACCTGCTGGTCGGCATCGGCCTGGGCGCCGTCATCCACGGCTGGGCACCCGAGGACCTGTTCACCCGTTATGCCGGCGCCGGCAACCCGTTCGCCGTCCTGGTCGCGGTCCTCATCGGGATCCCGCTGTACTCCAACGCCGCCGGCATCATGCCGCTGGTCGTCGCTCTGCACGACAAGGGCCTGCCGATGGGGACCCTGCTGGCGTTCATGATGGCCGTGGTCGCGCTGTCCCTGCCCGAGCTCATCCTGCTCCGTCGCGTCCTGAAGGTCCCCTTACTCGCCATCTACGTCGCGGTCGTCGGCAGCGGGATCATCGCTGTCGGCTACCTGTTCAACGTCCTGCTCGCCTGAGCTCGACCCACGGGAAGGAGCCCGTCATGCTGGTCAAGGTCCTCGGACCCGGCTGCAAGAACTGCGTCGCCCTGGAGAACGCCACCCGCGAGGCCATCGACCGTCTCGGCCTCGATGCGACCGTGGAGAAGGTGACCGACTACGTCGCCATCGCCGGGTACGGCGTCATCGCGACTCCCGCGCTCGTGGTGGACGAGAAGGTCGTCTCCAGCGGCCGGGTGCTGACCCCCACCCGCGTCGGCGAGCTCCTCACCGCAGCCGCCGCCCGTTGACGGACCGGGTCGACCACCCGCACCCGCCGGTCGTGCGCCCGTGACGGTGTCGGTCACCGACGTCCCGTCGGCGTCCGTCGTGACGCCGAGCGGAGCGGCCGGCGTCACCGCGGTGCGGTCACGCCAGCCGCCCGGACGTAGGCGGTGGGGCGTCAGCTTCGCCGGGGTCGGTCAGCCGAGCATCCCTTGCATCTGGTCGATCTCGTCCTGCTGGCTGGCCTCGATGTGCTTCGCGAGTGCGAGCGCGTCGCCGAACGTACCTTGGTCGATCTCGTCCTCGGCCATCTCGATGGCGCCCTGGTGGTGCTCGACCATCATCTGCAGCCACATGTCCTGGAACTCGGCGTCCGAAGCGTTCTCGAGCTGGTCCATCTGCTCGGCCGTCATCATCCCTGGCATGCCGGCGCCGGTGTCCGAGCCCGTGGACGACTCGGAGCTGGTGGACTCGTCGCCACCCATGTCCATGTCGGAGCCGTCCATGTTGCCCATGTCGTGACCGCCGTGGGCGTGGTCGTTGACGGTCGCCGGGACTTCCTGGTCCCACGCATTGAGCCAGTCGGTCATGGTCTCGATCTCGGGTGCCTGGGCATCGCGGATCTGCTCGGTCAGCTTCTTCACGGCCGGGTCCAGCGGCCGGCCATCCGCGAGGGCCACCATCGCGAGGGCTTGGGCGTGGTGCTGGATCATCGCGGTCGCGAACGAGACGTCAGCGGCGTTGAACACGTCGCCGTTGCTGGCGGTCTGGGTGGCTGACGGTGACCCGGAGTCCGAGTCGCTGCCACACGCGGTGAGCGTGACTCCCAGGGCTGCTGTCAGCGCGAGGGCGGCGGCGCCGGCTCGCAACAGGTGCATGCGGGCCGCTGGGCGGACCGCTCCGGTGTGAACAGGGTTGTCTCGGCAGACGCCGAGGGTGGGGATTCGACTACGCATGAGGGTTCTCTCCCGTGGTGTGTGCTTCGTCATCTGGGCTCGTGGCGAGGACCGCCGTCCGCGACCGACCGCACGCCGGGTCGGCGCGCGTGGTGCGCACGTGCACGGCGGTGCGCCCGTCAGCACCGCTGGATGGAGAGCATCCTCAGGTCTGGCCTCACCGCACCGCGTGCCCGGGCCCGAAGCGCGGTCGCGCTCGCCAGGGCGCGGTCGACAGATGCGGTGAGCACCCGCTCCAGGCGTGTCCCGCAGGTTCCGGTTCATCCCGTCGACCGGCGACGCCGGCGCGGAACCTCGTCGCCACCGTAGGTCGACGATGAGCCTGCGACCCGCACAGACGCGCTCAGAGCTGGCTCTGCACCCCGGCGAGGAGCTGACGGGCCATCACGATCCGCTGGACCTGGTTGGTGCCCTCGTAGATCTGGGTGATCTTGGCGTCGCGCATCATCCGCTCGACGGGATAGTCGCGGGTGTAGCCGTAGCCGCCGAGCACCTGGACCGCGTTCGTCGTGACCTCCATCGCCACGTCGGAGGCGAAGCACTTGGCCGCGGCACCGAAGAACGTCAGGTCGGCGTCGCCGCGCTCGGACCGGCCGGCCGCGGCGTAGGTCAGCTGCCGGGCCGCCTCGACCTTCATCCCCATGTCGGCGAGCAGGAACTGCAGCCCCTGGAAGTCGCTGATCGGCTTCCCGAACTGCCGACGCTCCTGGGCGTAGCCCAGCGCATAGTCCAACGCACCCTGCGCGATCCCGACCGCCTGCGCGGCGATCGTGACCCGGGTGTGGTCCAGGGTCCGCATCGCGGTCTCGAACCCGGTGCCCTCCGCGCCGATCATCCGGTCGCCCGGGATCCGCACCTTGTCCAGGTAGACCTCGCGGGTCGGGGAGCCCTTGATGCCGAGCTTCTTCTCCGGGGCACCGAACGAGACCCCCTCGTCGGCCTTCTCGACCACGAAGGCCGAGATCCCCCGGGACCGCTTCTCCGGGTCCGTCACCGCCAGCACCGTGTAGTACTCGCTGACCCCGGCGTTGGTGATCCACCGCTTCACCCCGTCGAGGACCCAGCCGTCGCCGTCACGGACCGCCCGGGTCTTCATGCTCGCCGCGTCCGACCCGGCGTCGGGCTCGGAGAGGCAGTAGGAGAACCCGCCCTCGCCCGCGGCGAGCTTGCCCAGATAGTGCTTCTTGAGCTCCTCCGAGCCCGCGATCTGCACCGGAAGCGACCCCAGCTTGTTCACCGCCGGGATCAACGACGCCGACGCGCACGCCCGGGCGACCTCCTCGATCACGATCACCGTCGCCAGCGCGTCCGCCCCCGCGCCGCCGTACTCCTCCGGCACGTGCGGGGCGTGGAAGTCCGCGGCCAGCAGCGCGGCCGCCGCCTCCTCGGGGTAGCGCGCGTGCTCGTCGACGTCCGCGGCGAACGGCGCCACCTTCGCATCGCACACCGCCCGCACGGCCTCCCGGACCGCGCGGTGCTCCTCGGACAGGTCGTACATCGGGAAGTCAGCGCTCATGCGCCGGATTCTACTGGTGGGTAACCCGACGCCCGCTCCGGACGTGCGAACGCCCGGCCGGGGCAGAACCCGGCCGGGCGTTCGAGGTGGAGCGACGAGCTAGGGGCGCGTCACCCGAGGATCACTTCTTGACGGTGAGCGTGGTGGTCCCCTTGCTGCCCTTCATGGACGGGGTACCGCTGTAGGACACTGTGATCTTGTGCTTCCCCTTCTTCAGCTTCTTGCCGAGGTCGAGGGTGACCTTGCCGCTCTTGGCGGTCTTGCCGGTGGCCAGCGTCTTGCTGCCCTCCTTGGCGACGACCTTGGCGCCCGCGATGGGGTTGCCGAGCGAGGTGCTGCTCAGCGTGACCGGCAGCTTGGCCGGCTTGCCGACCTTCGCGGTGGCGGTCTTCGGCACGACCAGGCCCGACTCCTGCTGCAGGAGCTGGAAGCCGGTGGTGATCGCCAGCGGGTCGGTGCCGTCCTTGATCACGCAGTCCAGCGCGATCGACGGGGTGTCACCCTGCATCAGCGTCATCGTGAACGCCGTCGGCATGACCGCGTCGTAGGTGCCCGGGTTCGGGGTGGTGAACGGCTCGTTCGAGCCGGACGCGTCCCACGACGTGTTGCCGTCGGTGGTCGTGAAGTCGCCCGCCACCGGCACGGGGACCGAGGTGGAGCCCAGGCTGAAGGCGAAGTCGTCGGACTTGGCACCCGTGACACCGGCACCACCGAGGAGAGCGGCCGTCTCCGGGTCCACCGGCGCCGACGCGGTGATGTTCAGCAGACCACCGGGCACGGACGCCCCGGCCCAGTACTGCGGCACCGGGATCGCGCCGTTCACGGTCAGGTCGAAGTCCTTGGTGATCCCGACAGCGGCGTTGCTGCAGGTGTAGGTGTTGACGACCGTCTCGGCGTTGGCGGCGGCACCGGTGATGCCGACCAGGGCACCAGCGGCAAGGGCGGTCGAGACGCCAGCGACGGCGACGCGAGCGGAGATACGGCGGAAATTCATGTGATGTGCTCCCTCCCGAGCAACTCAACGTGCTACCAGGAGGTAGCAACAACGTCAGCACGTTATCCCGTCCCCCGGACGGCCGGGCCGGAAGCCCCGAAAGTTGAGCAAACCCTCAGGTCGCACGGCGTTCTCTCGGGTTCTCTAGGCTGGCGGCATGGTGGGCTGGCAGGACCCGGAGTCGGTGCGGGTCATGCTCGACGACTGCGAGACCTGGGCGGTCGTCGGCCTCTCCGGCGACCCCGGGCGGACCGCCTACCGCATCGCCGCGCAGCTCCAGGAGCGCGGCAAGCGGATCGTGCCGATCCACCCGTCCGCGCCCACGGTGCTGGGCGAGCAGGGCTACGCGACTATCGCCGACGTGCCGTTCGCCGTCGACGTCGTCGACGTGTTCCGACGCTCCGACGCGGCCGGTCCGTTCGCGGACCAGGCGGTCGCGGTCGGGGCCCGCGGGGTGTGGTTCCAGCTGGGCGTGGTCGACGAGGCGGCGTTCGAGCGCACCCTCGCGGCCGGCGTCCCGATGGTGATGGACACCTGCCCGGCGATCGAGTGGCGGCGCCGCTGATGGCCGACGACCTCCGCGTGCCCCCGGGCCCGGGCCTCCCCGACGGCCTCGTCGTCCCGGCCGCCGAGCTGGTCGAGCGGTTCTCGCGCTCCCCCGGCCCGGGCGGTCAGTCGGTGAACACCTCCGACAGCAGGGTCGAGCTCGAGTACGACGTCACGACGTCGGCCGCGCTCACCGACGCCCAGCGGGCACGGCTGTCGGCCCGGTTGCCGTCGACGCGGATCCGCGTCGTCGCGAGCGAGCACCGCTCGCAGCACCGCAATAGGGTCGCGGCGCGCGAGCGGCTCGCCGAGCAGCTGCGGGAGGCGCTGGCTCCCCCGCCGCCCACTCGTCGCCCCACCAAGCCGAGCCGCGGCTCGCAGCGGCGGCGCCTCGAGGCCAAGAAGCAGCGCGGGGAGACCAAGGCCCTGCGCGGCCGGGTCACCGACTCCTGAGAGCCCGGACCACGTGGGTGTCGCCGTCCTCGTCGCCGGGTGGCAGGCCGAGGTAGCGGGAGCGGATCTCGCGGCGGCCGAGGTCCTCGATCTCGTCGAACCCGAGCTCGCCCAGCAGCGCGTGCAGGTCCTCGGTGGACAGCCCCTCGCTGAAGGGCTCACCGACGTCGGCGACCCGGGCACGGAGCTCGACCCGGTCCGGGCGGGTCGCGGCCGCCGCCCGGTCGATCGGGTGGGTGTGGTCGAGGACGACCTCCCCTCCCGGCACGGAGGCGATCGCGCGCAGGGTCTCGGCCACGGCCGCCCGGCTGAGGTACGGCACGACGCCGAGCCAGAGGAAGAACGCCGGCGACCCGGCGTCGAGGCCGCCCGCGATCAGCCGCTCGAGCAGGTCGTCGGTCTCGAAGTCGACACCGACGAACGCGACCCCGTGCGGGACCTCGATGCCCGCCTCGGCGAGCCGGTGACGCTTCCACTCCCCGGTCGCCGGGAGGTCCACCTCGATCACCCGGGTGTCGAGGTGCGGGTTGCGGTAGGCGAAGGTGTCGAGGCCGGCTCCGAGCACCACGACCTGCCGGGTGCCGCGCTCGACGGCCCGGGCCAGCGAGTCCTCCGCGAACCGGTGCCGCACGGCGACGAAGACCCGGAGCCGCTCGCGGCGGGCGAGATCGGCGTCCCCCGCGTCGACGGCGTCGCCCAGGATCCGCCACGCGAGCGGGTCGTGGAAGATCTGCCCGTCGTCGAGGTCCTGGTGCAGCGCGCGCAGCCGCGCGGCGCCGTACGCCGTCCGGCTCGGCTCGCCCGCGCGGACCACCGCGTCAGCCCTCGAGCCGGGCGAGCTCTTCGTCCACGACCCCGGGATCGAGCTTGGTGAAGATCGGCGTCGGCTTCGCGACCGGCGTGCCCGGGACGATCGGCCGGCGCTCCCAGGCCGGGAAGCCGGAGTACTCCCCCGTGATGATCGGGTACGGCGCCCCGCCGTCGAGGTCGTCGACCTCCTCGATCCGCGGCATCGGTGCCACGTCCCCGGCGCCTCCGAAGGCCCGGTCGACCTCGTTGGCGGCGAACGGCAGGAACGGGCTCAGCACGAGGTTGAGGTCGGCGACGCACTGCGCGACGACGTGCAGGACGGTGCCGAGGCGCTCGGGGTCGTCCTTGATCTTCCAGGGCTCGGTGTCGGAGACGTACTTGTTGACCTCGGCGACGGCTCGCATCGCCTCGCCGATGGCCTGCTTCTGGCGGTGCCGGCCGATCAGGTCGCCGACGACACCGAAGGCGGCCTCGGTGTGGTCGAGCAGCGTCTGGTCCGCGGCCGCCAGCTCGCCCGCCTTCGGGATCTCCCCGAAGTTCTTGGCGATCAGGTTGGCCGTGCGGTTGACCAGGTTGCCCCAGCCGGCGACCAGCTCGTCGTTGGTGCGCCGCACGAACTCCGACCAGGTGAAGTCGGAGTCCTGGCTCTCGGGGCCGGCGGACGCGACGAAGTAGCGGAACGCGTCGGGCTGGTAGCGGCTGAGCAGGTCGCGCACGTAGATGACGACCCGCTTCGACGAGGAGAACTTGCGCCCCTCCATCGTCAGGAACTCGCTGCTGACGACCTCGGTGGGCAGGTTGAGCTCGCCCAGCTCGCCCGGGGTGCCGCCCTTGGTCCCCTTGCCGGAGTAGGCCAGCAGCTCGGCCGGCCAGATCTGGCTGTGGAAGGTGATGTTGTCCTTGCCCATGAAGTAGTAGGACAGGGCGTCGGGCTCGTTCCACCACTCGCGCCAGCGCTCGGGCTCGCCGATCCGCCGAGCCCACTCGATGCTCGCCGAGAGGTAGCCGATGACCGCGTCGAACCAGACGTAGAGCTTCTTGGTCGGGTTCTCGCGCCAGCCGTCGAGCGGGACGGCAATGCCCCAGTCGATGTCCCGGGTCATCGCCCGGGGCCGGATCTCCTCGAGGATGTTCTGGCTGAACCGGATCACGTTGGGGCGCCACAGCCCGGTCGCCTCGCGGCCGTCGAGCCACTCCTTGAGCGCGTCGGCGAGCGCCGGCAGGTCGAGGAAGAAGTGCTGGGTCTCGATGAACTCCGGGGTCTCGCCGTTGATCTTCGACCGCGGGTCGATCAGGTCCTGCGGGTCGAGCTGGTTGCCGCAGTTGTCGCACTGGTCACCGCGCGCTCCGTCGTACCCGCAGATCGGGCAGGTGCCCTCGATGTAGCGGTCCGGCAGGGTGCGTCCCGTGGACGGCGAGATCGCGCCGTAGGTCGTCTGCTCGACGAAGTAGCCGTTCTCGTAGACGCCGAGGAACATCTGCTGCACGACCTGGTGGTGGTTGCGCGCGGACGTCCTCGTGTAGAGGTCGTAGGTCAGCCCCAGGGACGCGAGGTCCTCGGCGATGATCCGGTGGTTGCGGTCGGCCAGCTCCTGCGGCGTCACGCCGGCCTCGGCGGCGGCGATCAGGATCGGCGTGCCGTGCTCGTCGGAGCCGGAGACCATGAGCACGTCGTGGCCCGCCATCCGCATGTAGCGGCTGAAGACGTCGGAGGGCACACCGAAACCGGCCACGTGGCCGATGTGGCGCGGGCCGTTGGCGTACGGCCAGGCGACGGCGGACAGGACTTTGCTCATGGGGGCAATCCTAGGGAGGGTGCGCCACCGCCTTTCCGGCGGACGGGTGGCCGTCCCCGCGCCGACCCGGGGCGTGCCTCCTGGGCGGCGCGCAGCAGGCCGTCGGATCGAGACCCACGCCCTAGGGTCGGACCCATGTTCCTGATCTCGGAGGACCTGCTCCTGCTCCTGCTCGACGACGACAAGGGCACGCTGACCGGGTCGGCGTACCCGCAGACCGCGCTCGGCGGTGCCGTGCTGATCGAGCTCGCCCTCGCCGGCGCCGTCTCGGGCGAGGAGAAGAACGGGGTCGGGCGCTCGACCAAGGTCCGAGCGACGCCCGGCGCGACCCTCGACGACGACGTGCTCCAGGCGGCCTACGACGTCGTCGCGGAGAAGCCGCGCGGCGCCCAGGAGCTGGTGACCCGGCTCGGCAAGGGGCTGCCGGAGCGGTTGGGCGACCGACTCGCCGCCCGCGGGATCCTCGAGCGCCGCGAGTCACGGACGCTGGGGCTCTTCCCGCGCACCCGGTGGCCGGCCGTGGACTCCCGGCACGAGGAGGAGGTCCGTCGCCAGCTCGCCCGGGTGCTGGTCCAGGGCGCGGAGCCGGACCAGCGGACCGGGGCGCTGGTCGCGCTGCTCTCCGCGCTCGGCAAGGCGCCGAAGGTGGTCGACCACGGAGGCCTGCCGGCGACACAGGTCGCCCGACGCGCGAAGGAGCTCGCCGAGGGCGCCTGGGCCGCCCGCGCCGTGCGCGACGCGATCAACGCGTCCACGGCGGCCATGACGGCGGCGACCACCGCGGCCGTGGCGGCCGGCGTCGCGAGCAGCTGAGGGTCAGACCGAGCGGCCGGCGTACGCCGCCAGCTGCTCGTAGGGGCCGGCACCCGCGGGTGCGGCCTGCTCCGCGCCGAACACCGGACCGCGGCGCTCCGCGGTGAGGTTCTCGCGGAGGAACGCCAGGGCCCGCTCAGCGACCTCGGGGTCGAGCTCGGCGACCGGGTGACCGATGGTCCGCGCGACGTCCCAGGTGTGGATGGCCAGCTCCGCGGTCTGCATGTCGGCGGGGACGGGCGCGTCCCCTCCCCCGGATCCCGACGGGTGCTCGTGCCACGCGTGCACCAGGTCGTCGCCGGCGACGCGGAAGGCCGGACCCCACTCCTCCTCGACGTGCGGGGTCGCCGCCCAGTCGACCTCCTCGCCGCGCATCATCGTGAGGAACTGGTGCGGCGCGTTGACGAGGTGGTCGGCCAGCGCCGCCAGGTCCCAGTCGGCGCACGGGGTCTGCCTCCCCAGGGCGTCGCGGTGGACGTGGTCGAGCACGTCACCTGCCTGGTCCACGGCCCGGGCCAGGACCCGGACCTCGTCACCCCACTCCACGCGCGCGGTTGCCATGACCCCACGCTAGGGGATGTCGCCGGATCCGGCGCAGGTCCGAACGTCCCGAATCAGTCGAAGTCGAGGGCCTCGGTGCGGCTCCGCTTGAGCTCGTAGAAGTGGGGGTAGCCCGAGAGCGTGACGCAGGCATCCCAGAGCCGGCCGGCCTCCTCGCCCTTCGGCGCCTTGGAGATCACCGGCCCGAAGAAGGCCCGACCGCCGAAGGCGATCGTCGGGGTGCCGACCTCGTCGCCGACCTGGTTCATGCCGCGGTCGTGCGAGGCCGCGATCGCCTCGTCGTACGACGAGTCGTCCATCGCGTCGGCCAGCGATGCGTCGAGCCCCGCCTCCTCGAGCGCGGCCTCGACCATCGCGCGGTCCTTCTCCTGCTTCCCGAGGTGGATGCGCGTGCCCATCGCGGTGTAGAGCGGCAGCAGCGCCTCCTTGCCGTACTTCTGCTCGGCCGCCATCAGCACCCGCACCGGCTGCCAGGCGGTCGCGAGGAACTGCCGGTACTCGTCGCTGATGTCCCGGTCCTGGTTGAGGTACGCCAGGCTCATGATGTGCCAGGTCACGTCGATGTCACGGACCTTCTCGACCTCGAGGATCCAGCGCGAGGTGATCCAGGCGAACGGACACGCGGGGTCGAACCAGAAATCGGCCCCGTTCTTGGTCTGAGTGGTCATGTCCGTCCCAACGGAACGGACCACGGTCCGCATTCCCCGGCGCAGGGTCGGCGCCGGCTCAGGTGAGCAGCGCGAGCGTCAGTCCGGCGAGCCCGCACACCCCGAGCGTGCGGAGCACCGGCCACCGCAGCCCGAAGACCAGCGCGGTGCCGAGCGCGCCGAGGAGGGCCGGCTGCCACTGGAACGTCGACCACACCGGCACCAGCAGCCCCAGGTGCGGCCACCCGACGCGCTCGGCCTCGGCGAAGAGGGTGTGCACGGTGAAGTAGAACGCCAGGTTGGCGATCACCCCGACCACCGCGGCGCTGACCCCGGCGAGGGCCGAGGACAGCGCCTCGTTGCCCCGCAGCCGCTCCACGTACGGCGCCCCGATGAAGATGAAGAGGAACGACGGCACGAAGGTCACCCAGACCACCAGCAACGACGCCAGGACCGCCGCCGCCCACGGGTCGAGGCCGGCCGGGCTGCGGAAGGCGCCGAGGAACGCGACGAACTGCACGACCATGATCAGCGGGCCGGGCGTGGTCTCGGCGAGCGCGAGCCCGCGCACCATCTCCTGCGCGGTCAGCCAGCCGTAGTGCTCGACGGCCGCCTGCGCGACGTACGACAGCACCGCGTACGCGCCACCGAAGGTCACCAGCGCCATGCCGCCGAAGAACAGGCCCTGGTCGGTGAACACCGTCCGCTGGCCCCCGGCCAGTGCGAACGCGACCACGACCGGTGCCGCCCACAGGACCAGCCCGACGATCAGCAGGCCGAGGCTGCGCCGCCCCGAGCGCGGGGCGGTGTGGAGCGCGTCGTCGGGGATCAGCGGCGGAACCTCGTCGGGGTCCGGCGGCGGGTCGGGGAGCCGGACCAGGTCCGGGCGCCGGCGGCCGAGCAGCCACCCGGCCGCGCCGGCTGCGAGCACCACGAGGGGGAACGGCACGGCGAGCACCGCGAGCGCGACGAACGCCGCCAGCGCGAGGAGCAGCAGCGCCCGGCTGCGCACCGCCCGGCCGCCGAGCCGCACGACGGCCTGGACGACGATCGGGATGACCGCGGCGGCCAGGCCGAGCAGCACACCGGTCACGAGTAGCGACTCGCCGTGGACGACGTACACCCAGGAGAGCGCAAGGATGGTGAGGAAGCCCGGCAGGACGAAGAGGGTGCCCGCCAGGACGCCGCCCACCCAGCCGTTGAGCAGCCAGCCGCTGTAGACGGCGAGCTGCTGGGCCTCCGGACCGGGCAGCAGCATGCAGTAGCTCATCGCGTGGAGGAACCGCCGCTCGCCGATCCACCGGCGCTCCTCGACGAGCTCGCGGTGCATGACCGCGATCTGGCCGGCAGGACCTCCGAAGGTCTGCCACGAGATGAGGAACCAGGCCCGGACGGCGGCCCGGAGCGGGACGACGTGCCTGCCCGGGTCGCTCACCCGGACATCCTCCCCGGCCGAAGACATTTTCGGTGCTCGACCCCCCGGGTGGCAGGATGCACCGCATGCCTGGAACCAACCTCACCCGGGACGAGGCCGCGACCCGCGCCGCTCTCCTGGACGTCACGTCGTACTCCATCGACCTGGACCTCACGACGAGCGAGACCACCTTCGGATCCACCACGACCATCCGTTTCACCTGTGCCGAGCCCGGAGCCGAGACGTTCGCGGACCTGGTGGACGCCACCGTCCACGAGATCACGCTCAACGGCCGCTCCGTCGACCCCGCGACGGCGTACGCCGACAGCCGGATCGCGCTGACCGACCTGGCGGCCGACAACGAGCTGGTCGTGCGCGCGGACTGCACGTTCTCGCGCACCGGCGAGGGCCTGCACCGGTTCGTCGACCCCGCCGACGACCGCGTCTACACGTACTCGCAGTTCGAGGTGCCGGACGCCCGCCGGGTCTACACGACCTTCGAGCAGCCCGACCTCAAGGCACCGTTCACCTTCACGGTGACCGCGCCCGAGCACTGGAAGGTCGTCTCGAACTCCCCCACGCCCACCCCCGAGCCGACGGGCGACGGGAAGGCCGTGTGGCGGTTCGCGCCGACCCAGCCGCTGTCGACCTACGTCACCGCGATCGTCGCGGGCGAGTACCACGAGGTCCTCGACACCTACGAGGGCAAGCACGGCGAGATCCCGCTCGGCCACTACTGCCGCCAGTCGCTGGTGGAGCACCTCGACGTCGAGGAGCTCGTCAAGCTGACCCGCCAGGGCTTCGGCTTCTTCGAGGAGGCCTTCGACTACCCCTACCCGTTCGGCAAGTACGACCAGCTCTACGTGCCGGAGTACAACATGGGCGCGATGGAGAACGCCGGCTGCGTGACGCTGCGCGACGAGTACCTCCCGCGCAGCCGCCAGGACCGCTCGTTCTACGAGTTCCGCAACGAGGTCATCCTCCACGAGATGGCCCACATGTGGTTCGGTGACCTGGTCACGATGAAGTGGTGGGACGACCTCTGGCTCAACGAGTCGTTCGCCGAGTGGGCGTGCTACCACGCCGCGGTCGAGGCGACCGAGTTCACCGAGTCGTGGACCGGCTTCACCAACGCCCGCAAGAACTGGGCCTACCGCCAGGACCAGCTGCCCAGCACCCACCCGATCGCCGCCGACAACGTCGACCTGCGGGCCGTCGAGGTCAACTTCGACGGCATCACCTACGCCAAGGGCGCCTCGGTCCTCAAGCAGCTGGTCGCCTGGGTCGGGCTCGACAACTTCCTCCAGGGCATCCGCGGCTACTTCCGCGACTTCGAGTTCTCGAACTCCGAGTTCAAGGACCTGCTGGCCGCCCTCGAGAAGGCGTCCGGCCGGGACCTCGAGTCGTGGGCCCAGGAGTGGCTGCAGACCTCCGGGGTGAACACGCTCGCGGCCCAGTTCGAGCTGGCCGAGGACGGCACCTACAGCTCCTTCGCGGTCCGCCAGAGCGCGGCCGCCGACCACCCGACGCTGCGCCGGCACCGGCTCGGCATCGGCCTCTACGACGCGGTCGACGGCCGGCTGGTCCGCCGCACGTCGGTCGAGACCGACATCGCCGGCGAGCTGACCGAGGTCGCCGAGCTCGTCGGCCAGCGCCAGCCCGACCTGCTGCTGCTCAACGAGGGCGACCTGGCCTACGCCAAGATCCGCCTCGACGAGCGCTCGCTCGCGACCGTCGTCGGTGGCCTGGCCACCCTCGACGACTCGCTCGCCCGGGCCCTGTGCTGGGGCGCGGCGTGGGACATGACCCGGGACGCCGAGATGAGCGCGACCGACTTCGTGGCCCTGGTCCTCAGCAGCGTCGGCAGCGAGACCGACGCCTTCGGGGTGGCCCGGATCCCGGGCTACGCCGCGCTCGCGGTCACGCAGTACTCCGCACCCGAGAACCGCGCCGCGCTGCGGGCGACCTGGGAGCAGGGCCTGCGCAAGCTGCTCGAGAACGCCGAGGCGGGCAGCGACCACCAGCTGTCGTTCGCCCGCGCGTACGCCGGCGCGGCGCACAGCGAGGGCGCGCTCGGCGACCTCGAGCGGCTGCTGGACGGCACCCTCACCTTCGACGGGCTCGCCATCGACACGGACCTGCGCTGGACGCTGCTCAGCGCCCTGGCCCGCAACGGCCGTGCCGAGGCGGACCGGATCGCCGAGGAGCTCGAGCGTGACAACACGATCTCCGGCCAGGAGCACGCCGCCGCCGCGCGCGCGATGCGTCCCACCGCCGAGGCGAAGGCCGAGGCCTGGGAGATCGCAATGGTGCGCGACGACGTCCCGAACGAGACCCAGCGCAGCGTCGTGCTCGCGTTCCAGCAGTTCGGCCAGGACGAGGTGCTGGCGCCGTACGTCGAGAAGTACCTCACGGCCGCCGACACGATGTGGGAGGACAAGGGCACCCAGCGCGCCTCCACCGCGCTGGAGTTCATCTTCCCCAAGCAGCTGGCCAGCCAGGAGCTCCTCGACCGCGTCGACGCGTGGCTGGAGTCCTCGCAGGCCAACCCGGCCGCGAAGCGCTACGTGCGCGAGGGCCGCGCCGACGTCGCCCGGGCGCTGGCGGCGCAGGCGAAGGACGCGCAGGGCTGACCGGACGCCCGGGGGGTTTCACCGGCTGACCGGTGACTCCTGCGCGACACGCCGTGCCACCTCGGCGGGTCGCGCGGGTCTCACCGGCCGACCGGTGAAACCCGCAGCCGCTCCATCAGGGCGTGTCGGCGTGGAGCGTCTCGGGGCCGACGGCGTGCTCGGCGAGCATCTGGATGCCGCGGCGCAGGCCGCCGACGAGGTCGCCGGCGGCGAACAGGCTCTGCATCTGCAGGGCGACCAGCTCGACCTCGCGGTCGCTGAGGGCGCGGCGCACCTCGCCGCCGGTGACGATCTCGAGCACCCGGGCGGCGGGGTCGAGCAGGATCATGATGCTGCGCGCGGGCGCCACCAGCGAGTTGTGCAACCGGGTCGCGAACGCCCGCGGCTCCCCGTCGACCCGGCCGACGAAGACGCTGAACTCGAAGCGCGTGACCAGCTCGGCGTGACGGATGGCCTCGTCGACCTGGTAGCGCTCGTGGCTGTTGAACTCACCAACGCCCACTTGCGCCTCCCGCTTGGGACTCGTCGGTGTCCGGCGCCGAGAGCTCGGCGGTGCCCGAGCGCGGGCCGCCGAACCACTGGTCCGCGGTGGCCTGGCCGCCGGGGGTGAACCGCTCCCCCCTGACGATGCCGGGCAGCAGCACGAGCAGCGTGATCGTGACGAACATCAGCAGCGGGATGCCGACGAAGACGAGGACGGTGTGCCAGGGGTCGACGTCGTAGGGGTCCGCCCAGAACTCCGGGACGTCGGCTCCGGCCGGTCCACCGGCGGCGACGACGAGGCCTCCGGCCAGCAGGACGGCCGAGGTGCGGCGAGCGAGGTGCGCGAGCTTCGGGGTCACGGGCACAGCGTATCCATCTCGGCCGTGGGTCTCACCGCTGGCACCTGTCGCTGGTCAGGTCGAGCCGACCTTGTCCGGTGCGGTAGACATGGGGCCCATGTTCGGGTTCGACGACACCACGTGTGACACAGGGCACGACATCTGCGAGTGGACCTTCAGCGTCACCGGCAACAAGACGGCGGCCAACGCCGCGGACGTGCTCATCGGGCGGCCCCTCACCGTCGTGGGCCTCCTGCTGCTCTTCCTGGTCAGCCGGTGGCTGCTGCACCGGATGATCGACCGGTTGGTGCGGCGGGCCGAGGACGGGGTGCTGCCCGACCAGCTCAGCCGGTTCGGCGTGCGCGGGAAGGTGGCGCAGGACACGACTGCGCGCGACCTCGCCACCCAGACCCGGCGGGTGCAGCGGGCCAAGACGATGGGCGACCTGCTCAAGAGCGTCGTCACCGGCCTGCTCATCGCCATCATCGGCACGATGATCCTCAGCGCGCTCGGCGTCGACATCGCGCCGATCATCGCCAGCGCGGGCATCGTCGGCCTCGCGCTCGGCTTCGGGGCCCAGTCGCTGGTGAAGGACTTCATCACCGGCATCTTCATGATCTTCGAGGACCAGTACGGCGTGGGCGACGTCGTGGACGTCGGGGAGGCGACCGGGACGATCGAGGCGGTGAGCCTGCGCGTGACCCGCCTCCGGTCCCTGGACGGCACCGTCTGGTACGTCCCGAACGGGACGATCGCGCGGGTCGGCAACATGAGCCAGAACTGGTCGCGCGCCATCATCGACGTCGGTGTCGGCTACGGCGAGGACCTCGCCCGGGTGCGGCGGATCCTCACCGACGTCGCCCACGACCTGTGGGAGGACGACGACTTCCGAGGGATCGTCGTCGAGGAGCCGGAGGTCACCGGGGTGGAGGTCCTCGGTCCGGACGCCGTCACCCTGCGGGTGCTGGTCAAGACCGCTCCGCTCCAGCAGTGGGCCGTGGCGCGCGAGATGCGTCAGCGGATCAAGGCGCGCTTCGACCACGAGGGCATCGAGATCCCCCTGCCCCAGCGGGTGGTCTGGCACCGGGAGCAGCAGACGGCCCCCGACGAGAGCCAGGCCTAGGAGAGCTGGCCCGGGTCGATCCGCACCACCTCGGTGCCGGTGAAGTCGACCGCCCACAGCTGACCGTCGAGGGCGGTGAGCACGAACGGGTTGTCGACGCCGCTCGGGTACGACGTCGCCGGACCACCCTCCGTGCTGAAGCGGTAGAGGTCCCCGGACTTGTCGCCGACCCACACGTCGTCGCCCACGACCGTCCCGTCCTCGGGGTCGTCACCCACCGAGACGGTCCCGACGACCGAAGCGTCGACTGGGTCGATCTCGACGATGGAGTCGTCGACGTCCACCCACACGTGGTCGTCGTCGTACGCCGTCCACCCGGCACTGCCGGCGACGTCGACCCGGGCGACCTCCTGGGTGCGGGTGTCGACCCGGACGACGCCGGCACTTCCGAGCCCGACCCAGACCGCGCCGCCCGCTGGAGCGATGCCGATCGGGGAGCCACCGACGTCGATCGGGGTCACCTTCCCGGACCGCGCATCGATCCGCGAGACGGTCCCCGAGCCGAAGTCGGTCACCCACGCCGCCCCATCGGCGAAGGTCACGTCGTAGGGCTGGCTGCCGACGTCGTACGTCCGCTGCACCCGCCCGGTCGTCGCGGACACCCTGGTCACCTCGTTGCTGCCGAAGTCCTCGACCCAGATCGATCCGGCGCCGTGGGCGAGCCCGCAGGGCGCTCCTCCGACGTGGACGGGGTCGCCGACCTCGAGGGTGGCGGGGTCGACGGTGACCAGGGTGTCCTCGCCGTAGTTGCTCACCCAGATCCGGCCGGCTGCACCGAGGATCCCGCACGGCTGCTGGCCGGTCTCGACGCGGACGGGGGCGTAGGCCGCCGGCTCCGGGGCGCCGGAGCCGGCGTCGGAGCCGCAGGCGGCGACGACCAGTCCGACGAGTGGGACGACGAGCGGGTGGCGAGCGCGCATCCTGGGAAATTACTACCAACTTGAAGTTTTTGGCCGACGCCCGCGGAGACCGTCACCGTCTCGTAACCTGAGGACGTGGCACTGGAGTTCCGCGGACCCTTCCTGCTCCTCTTCGCCACCGACCAGCAGCTCTCCCGGCTGCTCGCGACCGCGATGGCCGACTGCCCGCTCCGCCCCGACGAGTTCGCGGTGACCAGCGTGCTGCGGCTCGCGGGTCCGGTGCGGCCGACTGAGCTCGCGGAGCTGACCGGGCTACGACCGACGACCCTGTCGAACTACCTGCGCCGGTTCGAGGGGGCCGACCTGGTCCGCCGGCGCCGCGACCCCGCCGACGGCCGGGCGTACCTCGTGGCCCTCACCGCCCGGGGAGAGCACGCGACGGTGGACTGCTTCCCGGCCTTCGAGGCATCGATCTCGTCCTTCCGCAAGGCCCTGGCAGACGAGGGCGTCGACGAGCGCGACGTCATCGACACCCTGGAGGCCGTCAGCCGGGCCCTCGCGACGGCGACGACCCGGCTGACGGACCAGAGCTGAAGCGGCTCAGGCGAGCGACGCCTCGAGGGTGATCGTGGTGCCGGCGAGCGCCTGGCTGACCGGGCAGTTGGCCTTGGCGTCCTCGGCCGCGGCCACGAAGTCGTCGTTGCTCATGCCCTCGACGGTGCCGGTGACGGTGAGCTTGATGCCGGTGATGCCGGTCCCGGGCGTGAACTCGACCGCGGCCTGGGTGTCCAGCGAGGTCGGCGGGGTCCCGGCCTTGGCCAGCCCGTTGGAGAGCGCCATCGAGAAGCAGGACGAGTGCGCGGCCGCGATCAGCTCCTCGGGGCTCGTCTTGCCGTTGGCCTCCTCGGCGCGGGAGGGCCACGAGACGTCGTAGGTGCCGGTGCCCGACGACTCGAGGGTGACCTTGCCGGCGCCCTCGAACAGGCTGCCTTCCCAGTGGGTGCTGGCGAATCGGGTCGTTGCCATCAGCGGTTCTCTCCTCGGGGTGGTGTGGTGCGAAGACAGGAACGCAGCGAGTCTTGCACGCCGGTGTGCGTCCGCCCGGAGCCGCTCGTCACAATGGTCGGGTGACGACGTTCTACGAGGAGATCGGCGGCTTCGAGACCTTCCGGAGGATCGTCGCGCGGTTCTACGAGGGCGTCGCCGAGGACCCGGTGCTGCGGCCGCTCTACCCCGAGGAGGACCTCGGTCCGGCCGAGGAGCGCTTCCTGCTGTTCCTCGTGCAGTACTGGGGCGGGCCCACGACGTACTCCGACACCCGCGGGCACCCGCGGCTGCGGATGCGGCACGCACCGTTCGCGGTCACTCCGGAGGCCAAGGAGCACTGGCTCACCCACTTCCGCGCGGGGCTCGACGAGGTCGCGCTCACGCCCGAGCAGGACGCGCAGTTCTGGGACTACGTGACGCACGCCGCACAGTTCATGGTGAACAGCCTCGACTGACGTGTAACGCCGTCGGGTCCTCGCGACATGTGACAGGTGACCGAGCGGGGCGACCCCGCCCCTCCACCGGACCCTCCACGGAGGGCTGACCCCCGGAACCGGGTGGTCCCGACGTCATTCCGTCCCCCGTGAGGCGTCGGGACCATCCCCGGAGGGTAGGAGCAGATCCATGTCCGACCACCTGCGGCGCCAGGACCTCCGCGCGGTCGTGCCGACCCTGGAACCCGACCAGGCGTTCCTTGCCGAGCTCAGCGGCCGCGCGGCCGGCGCCGCCCACCCGGCCGGCGGGTGGCGGGTCGCCCTCGTCCCGGTGGCGGTCGCCGCCATCCTCGTCGGCGTGGCCTGGTTGACCGGGGTCCGCGCCGGGCTTCCCGACCCCTCGCCCGCGCCCGCGCCGATGGGTCCGGCCGAGCCGTCCCCGAACACCCCCTCGCCCGGCACCCGGGCGGCCGACGCCGGCTCGTCCGTCGCGTCGGCGTCCTCGGCCGCGCCCACGGCGCACCCCGGCCGTCCGGCCGCACCGACCCGGGACGCCCCGGGCACCTCCGACCGCCCGCCGTCCACCCCGCCGTCCACCCCGCCGTCGAGCACCACGGGCGGCGCGACGTCCGGCGCAGGCGCGGGCGCGGGCGGGCAGCACGCTCCCCCGGCCGGCGCGACCCATCACCCCGGGCCCGACGGGCACCCGGGGCAGGGGCACGCCTACGGCCACCTCCGGAACCCGAACCCCCACCGGACGCACCGCCCCGGCCCCGACCCGCACGCCGGCGACCACCCGGCCACGCCGTGGCGACGGAACCACGACCGACGGTGAGCGCCGACGACGAGGTGGTGGCCGGGGCCAAGCGCGGCGACCCGGAGGCCTGGCGCGCGCTCTACCGCGACCACGCCGGACGGCTCCTGGTGTGGCTCGGCACCCGACCCACCTCCGACGCAGCCGTCGGTGCCGACGACCTCGCGGCGGAGGCGTGGCTCACCGCCGCCGACCGGATCGCCTCCTTCCACGGCACGTCGTCGGAGTTCGCGGGCTGGCTGTTCGGCATCGCCCGCAAGCTCGGCGCCAACACGCACCGACGCGGCCTGCGCCGCCGTACCCACCCGGCCGACGTCGGCGCGCTCGAGGGCCTGCCGTCGGTCGCCGGGCCGGAGCCGGCGTACGTCGCCCAGGACCGGGTCACCCGACTGCTCGCCACGCTGCCGGCCCGTGAGCGCGAGGTGGTCGCCTGCCGGGAGGTGGTCGGGCTCGACGTGGAGACGACCGCGGCGGCCCTCGGCGTCTCCGCGGTCTCGGTGCGGGTGGCCCACCACCGTGGGCTGCGCCGGCTGGCGGCTCAGCTCGAGAGCAGCGAGCGCAGCCCGGCGAGGTAGGGCTCCGGCGGGGCCGCCGAGCGCTGCGTCCGCGGGTCGAAGAAGACGATCGTCACCCGGGCGCGGGCGAGGACGTCGTCGCCGTCGGCGATCACCGAGTCGATGCTCGCGGACCGGGCCCCGATCCGGGAGACCCACGACCAGGCGTCGTACGCCTCGGGACGGAACAGGATCGGTCGGACGTAGTCGACATCGGTCTGCGCGACCACCAGTGAGGCGCGCTCGAGCCCGCTCCACAGCTGCGCGGTCATGGCGATCCGGGCCTCCTGGAGGTACTCGAAGTACTTCACGTTGTTGACGTGCCCGTAGACGTCGACGTCGGAGAACCGCACGTGCACCGGGTAGTGGGCGGCCAGGTCGGCCCGCGCGCGGGGCAGCCGCTGCCGCCGTCGGTCGTCGGGCTCGAGGAACACGGCGAGCGACTCGCGCTCGACGTCGCTGAGGCGACGGGGCCGCTCGTCGGCGAAGACGTACGGCGTGAGCACGGTCGCGGCGCGGGCGTAGACGTGCCGCGCGCCGTCGCGCTCGTGGAAGATCTCGTAGGCGACGGTGAAGGTCGCGGCCCGGATCTCGGTGATCCAGGACTCGATGGTGACCGGCTCGAAGCCGAAGCTCAGCGGCGCGAGGTAGCCGACCTCGTGCCGGACCACGACGACCCCCTCGGCCAGGTCGCCCGTGGCGGCCGCGGGCCCGTGGGTCCGCAGCATGTCGACGCGGGCCTCCTGGAGGTAGTCCACGTAGACGACGTTGTTGACGTGCCCGAGAAGGTCCAGGTCGGCCCAGCGCATCGGGCACCGATAGGTGTGCCGCACGGCACCGATGCTGCCAGACCGGCCCGGACAGCGGTCAGTGGCTGGCGATCAGGCCGCGGTAGTACGTCGGGATCGACTCGTGGCGGGCCAGGCGCTGGCGCCGGTTGCGGACGAGCAGGTCGCCGATGACGGCGATCGCGGTCACGGTCGCGACGAGCGCGAGCACGAGGAAGGCCACGGCGTACGGGGCGAGTGTCGTGTCGAGAATCATCGGGGCATCCTTTCTACATCTGTAGTCTCTACGAGTGTAGAACGGCCGGGCAGGGCACCGCATTCCCCCCTGCCGGGGTAGTGTCACGGCTCACAGACGCCGGTCACCCAGCCGCACGAGAGGTCCGCATGACCGAGAGCCCGCGCCGCCGCCAGCTCCTCGACGCGGCGCAGTCGGTGCTGGCCGACGGCGGCCTCAAGGGCCTCACCCACCGAGCCGTGGACCGCCGCGCCGGGCTGCCGGAGGGCAGCTGCTCGGCGTACCTCCGCACCCGCCAGGCGCTGCAGGCGGCGCTCGCCGAGCACGTCGCCGGACAGCTCCTCGCCGACGTCGACCGGCTCGCCGACCGGATGCGGGACGCGGACGAGCCGGACGGCGTGGACGCGGCCCTCGAGCTGTTCCAGCGGTGGCTCGACCAGCGGGAGCTCCTGGTCGCCCGCCTCGAGCTGACCATGGCCGCCACCCGGGACCCGGGGCTGGCGCAGGTGCTGGAGACGCACCGGGTCCGGCTCGTGGAGATCGTGGACGCCATCGTGACCGCCGCCGGCAAGGAGCACGGCGCGGCGCGCGCGGAGGCGTTGGTGGCGTCGTACGACGGCATCCTGCTGGCCGCGCTCCTCAAGCCCGACAGCGAGCACCGGTCCTTCCTGGCGCGGTCGATGGACCTCCTCGGGACCGGGCTGGCCGGACCGTCGGCAACGTGACGTACGCCTCGGCCCAGGAGGTAGAACACGGTCTAGTGTGGGGCCCCGGCAGCAGTGCCCTTCCGGAGCGACCGCGCCCCTCACGAACGGAGTCCCCATGCCCGAGGCAGTCATCGTCAGCGCCGCCCGCACCCCGATCGGCCGGGCGAACAAGGGGTCGATGACCGAGTTCCGACCCGACGACCTGAGCGCGTTCATCATCAAGACGGCGCTCGACAAGGTCCCGGAGCTCGACCCCACGACGATCGACGACCACTACCTCGGCTGCGGCCTGCCGGGCGGGGAGTCCGGCAACAACATGGCCCGGGTCGTCAACGTGCTCAACGGCCTCGACGACGTCCCCGGCGCCACGATCACCCGCTACTGCTCCTCCTCGGTGCAGACCACCCGGATGGCCTTCCACGCGATCAAGGCCGGCGAGGGCGACGTCTTCATCTCCTCCGGCGTCGAGACGGTCTCGCGGTTCATGAAGGGCACCTCCGACCACTGGCCCGACACCAAGAACCCGCTCTTCGCCGACGCCGAGGCGCGGACCGCGACGACCGCCGAGGGCGGCACCGACTGGCACGACCCGCGCCAGGACGGGCTGCTCCCCGACGTCTACATCGCCATGGGCCAGACCGCCGAGAACGTCGCGCGCCTGCGCGGCCTCTCGCGCCAGGAGCTCGACGAGTTCGGCGTCCGCTCGCAGAACCTCGCCGAGAAGGCGATCAACGACGGCTTCTGGGCCCGCGAGATCACCCCGGTCACCACCCCGAGCGGCACCGTGGTCAGCGCCGACGACGGCCCCCGGGCCGGGGTCACCTACGACGGCATCAAGGACCTCAAGCCGGTCTTCCGCCCTGACGGGGTCGTGACCGCCGGCAACTGCTGCGCGCTCAACGACGGCGCGGCCGCGGTCATCATCATGTCCGACACCAAGGCGGCCGAGCTCGGCGTCACCCCGCTGGCCCGCATCGTCGCGACCGGCGTCTCCGGCCTGTCCCCCGAGATCATGGGCCTCGGACCCGTCGAGGCGACCAAGCGGGCGCTCGCGCACGCCAAGATGAGCATCGGCGACATCGACCTCGTGGAGATCAACGAGGCGTTCGCCGCCCAGGTCGTGCCGTCCTACCAGGACCTCGGCATCGACCTGGACCGGCTCAACGTCAACGGCGGCGCGATCGCCGTCGGCCACCCGTTCGGCATGACCGGCGCCCGCCTGCAGAACACCATGCTCAACTCGCTGGACTGGCACGACAAGTCCACCGGCCTGATCACCATGTGCGTCGGTGGCGGCCAGGGCATGGCGCTCATCCTCGAGCGGGTCTGAGGTCGCGCCGCGCGTGTCGGACCCACGGGTCCGACGGCCCCGGCAGCCCTACACTGCCGGGGTGACGGACGGCGGCGACGCGGAGACGGTCTGGCTCGACGAGGACCAGCAACGCTCGTGGCGCGCCCTGCTGATGGGGATGACGCTGCTGCTCGACCGCCTCGACGACGACCTGCACCGCTCCTGCAACCTCTCGCTGGTCGAGTACGAGATCCTCGTCCGCCTCTCCGAGAGCGAGGGCCGGCAGATGCGGATGGCGCAGCTCGCGGATGCGCTCGCCCACAGCCGCAGCCGGATCACCCACACCATCACCCGCATGGAGCGTGCCGGGCTGGTCGAGCGGTCCTCCTCACCGGAGGACGGGCGCGGTGTGGTCGCCACGATGACCGACCAGGGCTGGCAGCTGCTGGTCCGGATGGCGCCGATGCACGTGCGCGGCGTGCGCGCCCACCTGGTCGACCTGGTCACCCCCGAGGACCTCCAGGCGGTCGGGCGCGTGATGGACGCCGTGTCCGACCACCTGGTCTCCGGGCACCCGGAGATGGAGATGCGCAGGCCGTAGCCGGTCGAGGCCGGTGACGGCGGTGGTCGCCGACGACCGTGGTCGCCCGGCACTGCGCAGCGGCTCGGGGGGCGACAGGTCGCGCAGGCGCAACGGCCGGTGACCGGGTCGCGCCGGTGTGTCGACCGACGCGTCCCCGATCAGTCGCGCGTGAGGCGGCGGTGGGTGACCCGGTGCGGGCGCGCGGCCTCGACGCCGAGCCGCTCGACCTTGTTCTCCTCGTAGGCCGCGAAGTTGCCCTCGAACCAGAACCACCTCGCGTCGTCCTCGTCGTCACCCTCCCAGGCCAGGATGTGGGTGGCGACGCGGTCGAGGAACCACCGGTCGTGCGAGGTGACCACGGCACAGCCCGGGAAGTCGAGGATCGCGTCCTCCAGCGAGGACAGCGTCTCGACGTCCAGGTCGTTGGTCGGCTCGTCGAGCAGCAGCACGTTGCCGCCCATCTTGAGCGTCAGCGCGAGGTTGAGCCGGTTGCGCTCGCCGCCGGAGAGCACCCCGGCCTTCTTCTGCTGGTCGGGGCCCTTGAAGCCGAACGACGCGACGTAGGCGCGTGAGTTCATCTCGAAGTTCGCGACCTTGATGAAGTCGAGCCCGTCGGAGACGACCTCCCAGACGTTCTTGTTGGGGTCGATGCCGCCGCGGCTCTGGTCGACGTAGGAGAGCTTGACCGTGGCGCCGACCTTGAGCTCGCCGGCGTCCGGCTGCTCGCTCCCGGTGATCATCCGGAACAGCGTGGTCTTGCCGACGCCGTTGGGGCCGATCACGCCGACGATGCCGGCCCGCGGCAGGGAGAAGGACAGGTCGTGCATGAGGGTGCGGCCCTCGAAGCCCTTGGTCAGCCCCTTGGCCTCGAGGACGACGTCACCGAGCCGGGGGCCCGCCGGGATGTTGATCTCGGAGGTGTCGATCTTGCGCATCCGGTCGGCCTCGGCCGCCATCTCCTCGTAGCGGGCGAGGCGGGAGCGGCTCTTGGTCTGCCGGGCCTTGGCGTTGGAGCGGACCCACTCCAGCTCCTTCTCCAGCATCTTGGCGCGCTTGGCGTCCTTCTGGCCCTCGATCTTGAGCCGGTCCTTCTTGGTCTCCAGGTAGGTGGAGTAGTTGCCCTGGTAGCCGTGGATCTGGCCGCGGTCGACCTCGGCGATCCACTCCGCGACGTTGTCGAGGAAGTACCGGTCGTGGGTGACGGCCAGGACGGCGCCCGGGTAGGACTTCAGGTGGCCCTCGAGCCACTGCACCGACTCGGCGTCGAGGTGGTTGGTCGGCTCGTCGAGGAGGAGCAGGTCGGGCTGCTGCAGCAGCAGCTTGCACAGCGCCACCCGGCGCCGCTCACCACCGGAGAGGTTGTCGACGAGCGCCTCCGGGGGCGGGCACCGGAGCGCGTCCATGGCCTGGTCCAGCCGGCTGTCGAGGTCCCAGGCGTTGGCGTGGTCGAGCTCGGTCTGCAGGTTGCCGGCCTCCTCGTTGAGCTTGTCGAGGTCGGCGTCGGGGTCGCCCATCGACGAGTACAGCTCGTCGAGGCGCGCCATCTTGCCCTTGATCTCGCCGACGGCCTCCTCGACGTTCTCCAGCACCGTCTTACCCTCGGTGAGCGGGGGCTCCTGCTGGAGCATCCCGACCGTGGCGTCCGGGTCGAGGATCGCGTCGCCGTTGTTGGCGTGGTCGAGCCCCGCCATGATCTTGAGCAGCGAGGACTTGCCGGCCCCGTTCGGGCCGACCACCCCGATCTTCGCGCCGTGCAGGAACGAGAGGGTCACGTTGTCGAGGACGACCTTGTCGCCGTGGGCCTTGCGCACGTTGCGCAGGGTGAACACATACTCCGCCATGGTCCCCGAGCCTAGGTGCCACGGCGGCACCGAGCCTCATCGGGGCGGGCGAGCGGGCGGGGGACGCCGGTCAGGCGGCCGGCTCCTCCGGGGCTGCGGCGACCGGTTCCCGCGGCGTCCGCGTGAACCGGCTCGTCCCGCGGCTCAGGTCGTGGCCGACGGCCGTCGCGTCGATCTCCAGCGACTCGACCTCGACGTCGTCGCCGTTGACGTACTTCCGCAGGTCGAGCCGCCCCTGCACGACGACGGGGTCGCCGCGGCGCAGCGACCGGGCCACGTTGTCGGCGAGGCCGCGCCAGCAGGTCACGGTGAACCACTGGGTGGCACCGTCGGACCAGGTCTCGGTGCGTCGGTTGAACCGGCGCGGCGTGCACGCGAGCCGGAAGCTCGCCACGGGGACGTCACCCGCCCGGCGCAGGTCGACGTCGCCGCCGAGCCAGCCGCGCACGGTGATGGTGCTCTCGAACATGTCGGTCTCCTTGCCTCGGTGGATGGTCCGAGCGTCGAGGAGGACGCCGACAGCACGGGGCGTCCCGCGCAGGCCCTGGGGACGACCGGGTCGGGAGCGTGCCTGTGGAGGGCCAGCGGGCCCTGACGGCCCGGTCGGCCTGGAACGGCCTGGAACGGCCCGGAACCGTCAGGCCACCGCGCGGTCGAGCCCGGCGCGGACGGTCGTGTACGCCGTGAGCTCGGCGTCGACCGGGGCCACCACGAGCTCGCGGGACACCTCGGCGACGGCGGCGCGCAGCCGTTGGTCCGCCTGGGCGGCACGTCGCCGCGCGGTCCGGGCGACGAGCAGCCGGCAGACCAGGCCGAGCACGATGCCGAGCACCAGGCCGCCGACGATCAGGACCGGCGCGAGCGCGACCCCGGCGACCTGCGGCGCGTCGGACAGCCCGCCGGTGCCGACCAGCACGCCGGTCCACATGAGCCCGGCCAGGAAGGCGAGCAGCAGCAGCCACTGCACGGCCTGGACGAGCCGCGCCCAGCCCGGGGGCCGGGTGGCGCCGACCTCCGTCGCGGCGAGGGCCGCGTCGAGCCGGTCCCCCAGCTCGTCGAGGCGGGAGACCGAGGCCCGGTGGACGGCGTCGACCCAGGGCCGGGCCAGGCCGTCGGAGACCTCGTCTGCGAGTGCGCGCACCTCGGTGTCGACGCGGGCGCGCTGCACCTGCGTGGCCTGCGGGAGCCCGGACCCGCGGCCGCTGAGCGCGCGCCCTCCCTCGCCGAGCTCGAGCTGGAGCCGGTGCGCCGGGTCCCGGCCGGAGCCGGCGACCCAGCCGGCGACCGGCCAGCCCGTGGCCCGGCCGACCGCCTCCCGGGTCGAGCGGTCCACGGCCTCGACCACCACCGGCACGCCGGCGGCGGCGGCGAAGGCGTCCTCGAGCGCAGCCGTGCGCGCCTCCGCGAGGGTCCGGGTCGGAGCCGTGCCGGAGACCTCCGCCATCCGTGCGGCGACCTCGCGGACGTCGGCGTCGATGCGGGCGCGCGTGGACTGCTTCTCCGCCGCACGGTTGGCGATCTCGGTGCGCAGCTCGTCGATGCCGGTGCCGTTGCGAGCGCTGACGGCGATGACGGGGACCCGGTCCAGCCCGTCGGCGTCCAGCAGCCGCCGCACGTCCTGCAGCATCGAGTCGCGACGGTCCTCGGGCACCGTGTCGATGTGGTTGAGCACGACCAGCATCACGTCCTGGTGCGCGGCCGCCGGCGCGAGGTAGCGGTCGTGGATCGCCGCGTCGGCGTACTTCTGCGGGTCGAGCACCCACACGAGCAGGTCGGCCAGGGCGACCAGCCGGTCCACCTCGAGGTGGTGCGCCACCTCGGTGGAGTCGTGGTCGGGCAGGTCCAGGAGCACCACGCCGTCGAGCTCGGACTGCGAGCTGCGCCGGTCCGAGTCGAGCATCGAGTCGCGGGTGGTCTGGTGCCGGGGCGGGATGCCGAGCCACTCCAGCAGCTCACCGGCGCCGACGCGGCCCCACACGCAGGCCGAGGCCCACGAGGTGGTGGGCCGTCGGACGCCGACGGCGGAGAGCTCGAGGCCGGTCAGCGCGTTGAACGTCGACGACTTGCCCGACCCGGTGGCGCCGGCGATCGCGACGACGGTGTGGGTGGCGGAGAGCCGCAACCGTCCGGTGGCCCGGTCGACCACCTCCTGGGCCCGGTCGACGACCTCGTCGTCGAGGCGGCCGCGGGCGGCGCGGGTGGCGGCGTCGAGGCCCTCGATGCGTGCCCCGCTGTCGGTACCGCGGGTGACCAGCTGCCGGGCCTCCTCGAGCGTGGACGTCATGATCTCCCTCGACGCTGACGATGCTGCCCCCAGCCTAGTGGTCAGCCGTCGGCCGGGGCTCCGTCGGTCACGGCCCGAGCCTGCTCGAACCGTCGGTCGTCCACCCGGCGGGCGGCGGCGCGCAGCTGCTCGGCGGCGTCCGCGGCCAGCTCCAGCCCGGCCAGCACGTCGTGGAAGCGCTGCCGCTCGCCGGCCAGCACGCCCCCGAGCCGGCGGTCCAGCGACGCCCCGGCCCGCTCGACGAGGGCGTCGACCGGCTCCGCCCCGAGCACCGCGTCGAGCAGGGTCCGTCCGGGCTGCGCGGCCGTCCGGTCCGCGGCCGACCGGGTCAGGACCTGCACCATCAACGCCACGGCGAGTCCCTGCGCGCCGTACGCGAGCAGGTCGACGTTCATCCGCCACTCCGCCACCGCGGTGCGGACCAGCTCCGTGACCTCCGCCTGCCAGGCGCGGACCTCGGCCTCCGCGCGGCGACGGACCTCGGGCGCGGCCCGGCCGAGCCGTTCGTCGGCGGCCACGAGCGCGCGGCCGGCGTCGGCCCCGGCCCAGGCCTCGACGGCCCGGTCGGCGGCGGCCTCCGCATGGTCGAGCACGAACGACTCCGCCCCGGCCTCGATCGCCAGCGCGACCAGGTCGGCCGCCTGCGGCGTCCCCTTGACCCGGCTCACCAGGCGGTCGCGCAGCCGGCCCACCCGCTGGTCGAGGCCGCGCAGCAGCTCGCCGGTGCCGACCAGGTCCTGCCAGCGCGCCAGCACCTCGCCGCGCAGCAGCGTGCCGTCGCCGGCCTCGGCGACCAGGGCCGCGGTCGCCTCGTCGTACGCCGCGTCCGCGGCCTGCCGCAGCTCCTCGGCCGCCTGGAGCTGCTCGGCCACGCCGTCGGCGATCGCGTGCGACCGCCGGGCCAGCGCGCGGACGGTGCCGTCGAGGGTCTGCTGCACGACGATCCGGCGGGCGTCGGGGTCGGCGGCCAGGGAGTCGAGCCAGCCGCGGATGTCGGCGACCTTCTCGGGCGGGAGCAGTCCGTCCTCGGAGACCGGCGACTCGTCGACCGCGAACAGCGGCGAGTCCTTCAGGCCCCGGCTCGCCAGCATCCGGGCCAGGTGGGCCGACACCGTCTGGACGGCGTCGGCCGGCGTCCGGTCGAGCACGACCGCGACGGCGGTCGAGCGCTCGGCGGCCAGGCGCAGGTGCTCCCACGGCACCTGGTCGGAGTACCGGGCGGCGGAGGTGACGAAGAGCCAGAGGTCGGCGGTCGCGAGCAGCTGCGCCGCCAGGTCCCGGTTGTGCTCCTCGACGGAGTCCACGTCGGGGGCGTCGAGGATCGCCAGGCCCGGCGGCACGTGCTCGGAGGCCACCAGCTGCAGCGAGTGCGGGTCGTCGGTGCTGTGGTCGGTCCGGACCAGGTCGGGCAGCAGCCGCTCCGGGCCGAACCAGTGCGCCTCGTCCGGGTGGTGCACCAGCACCGGCGAGCGGGTGGTGGGCCGGAGCAGGCCGGGGGCGGTGACCCGGGTGCCCACGAGGGAGTTGACCAGCGTCGACTTGCCGGCGCCGGTCGAGCCGCCGACCACGACCAGCAGGGGCGCGTCCGCGCTCATCTGGCGCGGGATCGCGTAGTCCTCGAGCTGGTCGATCATCCGCTCCCGGCTGGTGCGCAGCGCCGGGGTGCCGGGGAGCTCGAGCGGCAGCCGGGCGGCCTGGAGGGCACCGCGGAGCCGCACCAGGGCGGTGATCATCCGGGTGTCCTGGTCGCGGGAGACGCTCATCTGGTCGGAACCACCTGTCCGGGGAAGGCGATCGACGGGCGGAGCGCGTCGATGCGCTGGAGGAACGTCTGGCCGCGAGCGGCGTAGTCGGGCGGCGGGGTGCCGCGCAGCAGACGGTAGTGGAGGAAGCCCAGCTCGATGGCGGCCTGCTGGTAGTCGCGCATCGCCCGCTCCCCCGGCCGGCCGCCGACCCGGCGCGCGTAGGCCCGCGCCTGGCGCCGGGCGCGGAGGTCGACGACCCAGCCGATGTCGGTCGCCGGGATCAGCCCGCGGCCCGCGGCATCCGCGAGCGCTGCTGCCAGCATCCGGCGCTCGGAGCTCCGCGACCAGACGGCCAGCCCGAGCACGGCGAGGAAGGCCGGCGCCATCAGCACCAGGTAGAGCACGGTGAAGTTGTCGAAGCCGTAGACCGTCGAGGTGTTCCAGAGCGCGTGGGCGCCGACGGCGCACAGGTAGCCCGCGACCGGCCAGAGGAACCGGGCGGACCTGCTCCGCGCGTTGACGGACAGGCCGACCCCGATGCCGGTGAACGTCGTGAAGAGGGGATGCGCGAACGGGCTGATCACGCACCGGACGACGAACGTGGAGGTGAGCGCCTCGGTCCCGCCGGGGCCGGCCCCGTCGGTGCCGTTGTAGGCCGCCGCGAGGTAGAGGATGTTCTCGGTGAACGCGAAGCCGATCCCGACCATGCCGGCGTAGACGATGCCGTCGAGCACGCCGTCCAGCTCGGCCCGCCGCCACCACAGCAGCAGGAGGAGGAACAGGCCCTTGCCGGCCTCCTCCGAGACCGGCGCCACGAGCTCGAGGCTCTCGCGGTCGGTGAAGGTCACCACGAAGCCGCCCAGGCCCTGGATCAGGAGCGCGAACGCCGTGGCCACGAAGCACCCCCAGAGCAGCCCGGCCGCCAGCAGGCTCCGGGGCTCCGGCTCGTAGCGGTCCAGCCACAGGTAGCACCCGACGAGCGGTCCGACCGGAAGGGCGGCGAGCACCGTGGCGAGGAGCAGCGTCCGCGGCGCCCCGGACAGCGCCAGGATCGCCAGGATCAGGAGGGCG
This sequence comes from Nocardioides sp., assembly GCF_044226305.1. GTDB lineage: Bacteria > Actinomycetota > Actinomycetes > Propionibacteriales > Nocardioidaceae > Nocardioides. The sequence continues at coordinate 299,587 of NZ_JBGAHF010000001.1, forward strand.
CCGAGCGTCACGAGGACGGTCACCACGACCGTGAAGACGACCGACGATCCAGCGCTCGCGCGACGGGCTCCGGTCATGCCCGGCAGCCTATCGGTGGCTTCGGGAGCGTCCTGGTCCCGGCGTAGAGTGGCCGCCGTGAGCGACCAGACCACACCCGAGAGCGCCGAGCCCAAGACGGAGTCGCACGACCCCGCTGTCCCTGCCGCCTACGCGGCGTTCATGCGCGAGGGCTGGGGGGACCGCGAGCTGGACCTCCCGGTGCAGCCGGTCGCCGCCCGCGCGGCCGAGCGGCGCGCCCGGCTCGCCGACGCGTTCCCCGGTGAGCGGCTGGTGCTCCCGGCCGGCGGGTTCAAGGTCCGGGCCTACGACACCGACTACCGGTTCCGCCCCGACACCGCCCACACCTACTTCTCCGGCAACCAGACCAGCGACGCGGTGCTCGTGGTCGCCGACGGCGAGTCGGTCCTGTACGCGCGGCCGCGCTCGTCCCGGGAGACCGACGAGTTCTTCCGGGACCGCCAGTACGGCGAGCTCTGGGTCGGTCGACGTCCGTCGTTGAAGGAGATCTCGGACTCGCTGGGCCTCGAGGTCCGTCACATCGACGACCTGCCCGGCACCCTCGCTGCCGGTGGCAAGACCCGCGTGCACCGCGGCGTCTCCGCGCTCGTCGACGGCCTGGTCGCCCCCGACGAGACCCGCGACACCGAGCTGGCCCGGGTCGCCTCCGAGCTGCGCCTGGTCAAGGACGCCTGGGAGGTCGAGCAGCTGCAGGAGGCCTGCGACGTCACCACGCTCGGCTTCGAGGACTCCGTGCGCGAGTGGGACCGCGTCCTGGAGCACGGCGAGCGCTGGATCGAGGGCACCTTCTTCCGCCGGGCGCGGGCGATGGGCAACGACATCGGCTACGACTCGATCGTCGGCGGCGGCTCGCACGCCACGACGCTGCACTGGATCGACAACACCGGCCCGATCACGCCGGGGACCCTGGTGCTCCTGGACATGGGCGTGGAGAACCGCTCCCTCTACACCGCGGACGTGACCCGGACCCTCCCGGTCGACGGCCGCTTCACCGACCTCCAGCGCGAGCTGTACGACGTCGTGCTGCGTGCGCAGCAGGCCGGCATCGACGCCGTGCGACCCGGCGTACCGTTCCGTGCCGCCCACAACGCGGCGATGGAGGTGCTCGCGCACGCCCTCGCCGACCTCGGGCTGCTGCGGGTGACCGCCGAGGAGGCCCTCGACCCCGACAGCCGCGTCTACGCGCGCTGGACGCTCCACGGCACCAGCCACATGCTCGGCATGGACGTGCACGACTGCGGGCAGGCCGCGCCCGAGTCGTACGCCGAGGGGACGCTGGCCGAGGGCATGGTGCTCACCGTCGAGCCCGGCCTGTACTTCCAGGAGGACGACCTCCTCGTGCCCGAGGAGCTCCGCGGGATCGGCATCCGGATCGAGGACGACATCCTCGTCACGGCTACTGGGTACGAGAACCTCTCCGCCGCACTTCCGCGCACCTCGACGGACGTCGAGGCGTGGATGGACGCCCACCGCCGCTGACCCGACCCGGACGAGGACCTCCCCATCGACCCCACGACCCCGCGCGCTGCACGAGGCCTACCCGGACGGTGGGCGCTCGCGCTGGCGCTGTGCGCGTGCCTGGCGGTGGCGGGTTGCTTCACCCAGGACCCGTTCGGAGCGGCCGGCAACGACGGTGCGGCCGCGGCCGCCCGGCGCCCCTGGACGCCGCCACCCGGCACCGACCACACCCCGAACTACCGGTTCGTGGCGGCGCCGGACTTCCTCAACCAGGACGTCGGAGATCTGCGCCGGCTGCCCCGGTGGCACCGCGGGGACCCGAACTCCTGGACGCCCCAGCTGCAGCGCTACATCCGCGCCTTCCTCGACGACATCGCCGCGACCGACCCCGGCTCGGTGCTCGTCGCCGGCGACCTGGTCGAGGGCCGATGGGGTCGCGACGACACCGGCAGCGGGATCTTCGGGCCGGTGCGCACCGAGGCGCAGCAGGTGGCGGCGGTGCGTCGGGCGGCCCGGTTCTACTACTCGACCTACGTGCAGCGGTTCGCCGAGCGCGGGCTGACCCTCCACGCGGCCCTCGGGGACCACGACATCGGCGACAACGACTGGGGCGACGAGAACTCCTGGACGGCCTTCAAGCGCCGGCACCTCGACGTCTTCAAGCAGATGTACGCCAGCTACCTCACCCGCACGCCGGCGGGGAAGCCGCGCTACACCGACCGCCCCTTCGGCACCCCCTTCGCGAACACGGCGTACGCCGTCAAGCTCTCCCCCGACGTGCTGCTGGTCAGCCTCGACGAGTTCAACCGGCGTGACGGCGACGTCCACCTCGAGGTCACCGGCGGCCAGCTCGCCTGGCTCCGCCGCACCCTCGAGCGCGCCCAGGCGAACCGGGTCCCCTGGGTGATCGTCCAGGGGCACAACCCGGTCCTGTGGCCGGTGCGCGAGGTGTCCTCCTCCGGCGGCCACCTCGAGGGCGGCGAGGACTCGCCGCTGTGGCGGACGATGGCCCGCTACGGGGTCGACCTCTACCTCGACGGGGAGGTGCACGCGACCTCGATGCGCCAGGCCGACGGCGTCACCCAGGTCTCGACCGGCGGCCTGCTCTACCGCGGCGAGGCCACCTACCTGGCCGCGACCGTGTACGACGACCGGCTCGACCTCGACGTGCGCCGGCTCCCCGGCGAGCAGGACGGCGGGAAGCTCTGGCAGACCACCGGCCTGCGCACCCGCGCCGAGACCCGGGTGACCGGGAGGGACACCGTCCGGCTGGGGTCGATGACCCTGCTCGCCGACGGGACGGCGGTCAACCAGACCGGCCTCCTGCAGGAGTACACCGCACCGCTGGAGTGACACCAGCCCGTCGGTGCAGTCCCTCGGTGCAGTCCCTCGGTGGAGGTCCGTCAGTGCAGGGCGACCTTGAGCGCCACGACCAGGAGGCCGACCGCGAGCCCGGCGAGCCCGCTGGCGACCCGGCCCCAGGTGTCGAGGCCGCCGCGCACCCCGGCGACGAAGCTGTAGGCGGTCAGCAGGGCGACGCTCGCCGTCATCGCCACCCAGGCGGCCGTCCGCAGCTCGGCTCCGAACAGCTCGGCCAGGAGCAGCACGGCGAGGGGGACCACCGACGCGCCGGCGATCGGCCAGGTCTCGGCGAGGGCGTGCTGGAAGGCCGCCACCGGGTGGTGCCGCCGGGTCATCGCGCTGCCCAGCGTCACCGCGTGCAGGTGCGCGACCCAGTAGACGAACACGGTGCCGAGGATCGCGACGCAGAGCTCGCGCGTGGAGGAGACGTGACCCGCGGAGTACGCGATGGCGGCCGCGCAGACGACGGTCCCGGTGATGGCACCCTCGCCGCCGGCGATCAGCCCGAGCGGGTCGCGGACCCGAGGCTCAGGCACTGCCGAACGTCTCCAGCAGCGTCGCCCGCTCGGCCTCGGTGAGGTTGGTGCTGATCAGCCGCGCGTCGCGTGCGTGGAACCGCTCGCCGAGCTGGTCGAGCTTGCCCTCGTCGGTGACGAGGAACAGCGCCGAGGTCCCCTCCGTCACCTCGGTGCGGATCCGTTCCAGGTCCTTCTCGGTGATGCCGACCTCGCGGGTGGCCTTGGCCAGGGCGCCGATGCCCGCACCGAGCGCGAGCCCCGCGACCGGGACCAGGAAGAGCGCACCTCCGAGGACGCCCCAGAGCGCACCCCAGGCGGCGCCCCGCTTCGCGCTGTCGCGCTTGTGGTGGAGCTCCGGCCGGTCGGCGCCGGTAGGCCAGGACAGGACCGCGTGGTCGAGGATCTTGACCAGGCCGTCGACGGCCGCGGCGGACAGCACGTCCTCGGCGCGCGCCGCGCCCTCGGGGTCCTCGAACTTCCACACCGTGAACGTGGTCATGCCGTCCTCCTGTCGTCCGTTCCCGTCGTCGCAGCCCCGATCCTGCCCGGTCGACGGGTGGTCGGGCTCCACCCCGGTGGGGGTGGGTGCCAAGCCACCCGAATCGTGTGAGGCGGGCGGCCCGGGAGGGTGACAGCGTCGGCTGCGGACCGGAGCCCTGTCCGGTCACGTGAGGGAGGGACTATGACCGAGACCAGCCTGGACGTCGGGCCCATCGACTACCTCGTCGTGGAATTCCCCGGCGCGAACTTCACCGGGGAGGCGCTGACGGCGCTCGTCGACCTCGTCGAGCGCGGCATCGTCCGCATCCTCGACCTGCAGGTCGCGATGGTGGGCGAGAACGGCGAGTTCACGGCCATCGAGCTCGCCGACTTCGACGGCGACGGTGACCTGGACCTGGCCGTCTTCCAGGGCGTGCAGTCCGGCCTGCTGGGTGACGACGACCTCGCCGAGAGCGCGGCGCTCGTCGGCCCCGGTGACGCGGTCGCCGTCCTGCTCTACGAGAACACCTGGGCGGGGCCGTTCGTCTCCGCCCTGCGCAACCAGGGTGCCGACGTCATCGCCAGCGGGCGCATCCCCGCCGACGAGGTCATCGCCGCCCTCGAGTCGATGGAGGTGGACTGACATGCCCGGACTGGTCCGAGGTGTCGCGCGTACTGCCGTGGTGGCGGGTACGGCGACCGCTGTGTCGAACCGCGTCTCCCGACGCCAAGCCGGTCGCTGGGCCGCGCAGGAGCAGCCGCAGCAGCAGTACCAGGAGCCGCCGCCGCAGTACCAGCAGCCCCAGTACGCGCCCCCGCCGCCGCCCGCCGCTGCCCCGGAGGACGAGATGTTCGCGCAGCTCGAGAAGCTCGGCGCGCTGCACGACAAGGGCATCCTGACCGACGAGGAGTTCGCGGCGCAGAAGGCCAAGCTCCTCGGGGGCTGAGCCCCGTGGACCGATGAGCAGGACCGTCGACGCGCCCGCGCTGCTCCAGCGCGGGCGCTTCGACGCGCCCTCCTCCCGGACCAGGCTGCGGGCGCCGGCGGCGCCCGGGCACCTCGTCCCCCGCGACCGGGTGGTCGCGCTGCTCGACGACCTCACGTCGTACCCGGTCGTCGCCGTCGTCGCCCCGGCCGGCGCCGGGAAGACGACGCTCGCGGCCGAGTGGGTCCGCCGCGGTGGCCGGCGGACCGGCTGGCTGACCCTGGAGGACGGCGACCGCGACCCGGTCCGGCTCGGGACGAGCCTGCTGGCCGGCGTGGACGTGCTCGAGCCCGGGGTGAGCGCGCGGGTGACCGGCTTCGACGGCGACCCGACCGATCCCGCGGACGCGACCGCGTGGGTCCGGGGGCTCGCCGAGGACCTCGGGGCGGACACCGCCCCGGCGGTGCTCGTCGTCGACGACCTCCAGCGGATCGACGACAGCGCCGCGGCGGCCGCGTTCGCGGCGTTCGTCGAGCACCAGCCCCCCTGGCTGCACCTGGTCCTGCTGAGCCGCCGCCGGGCACCGCTCCCCGTCGAGCGGCTGCGAGCCGGCGGTCGGATGGCCGACCTGGTCTTCGACGTCCTGCGGTTCACCGACGACGAGGCCGTCGCGATGCTCGCCGGGCTGTGCCCGGACACCCCGGCCGACCAGCTCCCCGCCCTCGCCACCTGGGCCGACGGCTGGGCCGCGGCACTCCAGCTGGCGGCGCTCTCCGTGCGCTCGCGACCGGGCGGGTACGCCGGGTCGGGGCGGCTGGTGGGCGGCTACGTGTGGCGCGAGGTGCTCGACGCGGAGCGCCCCGAGCTCGTCGACCTGCTCGTCTCCACCGCCGTCGTGCCGCGGCTCAACTACGGACTGGCCGAGGCGCTCACCGGGCGGCCCGACGCCGGGGACCTGCTGGTCGAGGCCGAGGAGCGCGGCCTGTTCGTCACCGACCTGGACGCCGGCGGCTGGTTCGAGGTGCACGGCCTCGTCCGCGAGCTGCTCCTGGCCGATCTCGCGCGGCGTCGGCCCGACCGGCTGCGCGAGCAGCACGCCCGCGCCGCGCGGTGGTGCGAGGACGTCGGCGACGGCCCGGCCGCGCTCGAGCACTGGCTCGCGGCCGAGGCGCCCGCGGAGGCGCTGCGCCTGCTGTCCACGCAGGCCGTGCAGCTGGCGGACTCCGGCCAGGCGTCGGTCGTCGAGCGGACGCTCGCCCGGATCCCGGCGACCGTGGCAGCCGCCGACACCCGGTCCCTGGTGCAGCTGGCCTGGGCGCGGCTGCCGGTCGACCGGGGCGGGTTCGCCGACGCCCTCGCGGCTGCGACCGCAGGCGCACCATCGCCCGGCACCGGCGCCCGGCTCGACGGCCAGCTCGACGTCCTCCACGCGGCGGCGGCGTACGTCGGCGGCGACTGGACCACCTGCACGGCTCGCGCCGCCGCGGCTGCCGACCCGTCGGCGGCCGCCGACCCCGCCGCCGGCCTCGCCTGGAGCCTGGTGGCCCGCGGCACCGCGCTCCGGGAGAGCTGGAGCGAGTCGGACCCGGCGGTGGTCGCCGCCCGGGCAGCCGTCAGCGCCGACGCGGAGCGCCGGCTCGCGCACGACCGCGCGCGGGTCGTGGGCCTGGCCCTCGCCGGCCGGCCCGTCGACGCGCTGCGCCTCGCCGCCGGCGTGCGCGCGACGCTGGGGTCGGCGCCGGGGCGCACCGACGACCTGGACCTGGCCGAGGCGGTCGCCGCCGGCGAGCTGGGCGACCGCGAGGTGGCCGAGCCGGCCCTCGAGGCGCTCGCGGGACGGTCGGCGTACCCGAGCACCTGGGTGCCACTGCTGGCCGCGCTCGAGCTCACGGAGGCGCGGCTCGGCGACGGCGACCTGACCGGGGCGGCCCGCTGGCTCGCCCGCGCGACCGAGGTCGCCGACCAGGAGCTGCCCGGTGCCGACGCCCGCGGCCGGGTCGCGCGCACCGGCGTGCTGGTCGCGCTGGCCGCCGACGACGTGCCGGGCGCCGAGCAGTGGGTCCAGCGCTGCCCGGACCCCTTCTGGGGTCCCGTCGCCGCCGCGCGGGTGCACCTCCACGAGGGACGGCGCCGCGAAGCCGCCGACGCGCTCGGGCTGGCCGAGCCCCGGTGCGTGCGGCACCGGGTGGTGCGCGACCTGGCGCTGGCCGGTGCGGTGGTCGACGAGGACCGCGAGGCCGCCCACAAGAGGGCCGAGGGGGCGGTCGACCTCGCCGCCGAGGCCGGGCTGCTCCGGTCGGTCGCTGCCGAGGGTCCCGCGGTCGTCGAGCTCGTCGAGCTCGCGGCCTGGCGGGCACCGGAGGCCTGGCTGGCCCGGCTGCGCCGCGCCCAGGCGCCGGCGGCGGTCCCGGCGCGGTCCCGGGAGCTCGTGGTGGAGCTGACCGAGCGGGAGCGCGAGGTGCTGCGGCTCCTCCCCAGCCGGCTCACGCTGCGCGAGATCGCCGCCGAGCTGTTCGTCTCGCCGAACACCCTCAAGTTCCACCTGCGGGTGATCTACCGCAAGCTCGGCGTGAACTCGCGTTCCGAGGCGGTCGACACCGCTCGGGTGCTGCGGTTGCTGGCCCGCCGCTGACCGCGCTGCCGGCCGGGGCGAGGCGCCCAGGTGTACTAGGCGTGGAGCCCGCGGTAGACCTTCGCCTGCTCGCGCTCGAACTCCTCGGCCGACAGCAGACCCCGCTCGACGAGCCGGAACAGCGCACGGACCTCCGCCAGCCGGCGGACGGCGCCGCCGGGCGCCTCGGGCGCACCCGGGTCGAGCCTTGGGCGCCGGCGCAGCACCCCGACGTGACGGCGGCGGGAGCCCGCGACCCGCTTCACGCGGCACCACCGCGAGCCGCGCGGGCCGCCTGCTCGAGGCGGTAGCGCGGGATCCGCTCGCCGCCGACGATCCGGCCGCCGACGTCGCGGGCGGCCCCGGAGAGCAGCCGAGCCCAGCAGTCCTCGACGACGACGATGAGCGCCGACGTGCCCGGTTGCAGGGCGCTGCTCGCGAGCGCGAGGTCGTCCTCGCTGAGGAGGCCACCGACCTCGCCCTGCACCTCACGCAGCCGGGCCAGGCCGGGGACCAGCTCGGGCTCGACCACGGTCACCCGACCGTCCGGCCCGACCACGACCCCGACCAGGTCGAGGATCCGGATCCGGGCCGAGTCGACGAGGTCGCCGAGTGCGGCGGCCACGCCGACCGTGGAGGAGAGCTCTGGCACGGTGATCACGACGTACTCGACCAGGTCGAGGTCCGGCGTGCTGCCGTCGTCCGTGTACCGCTCCATGTCACCTCCCGGCCGGCGTGGCCCACCGTGCTCTCAGGACAGCAGCTTGGCCTTGGCGGCCGCGAACTCCTCCTCGGAGATGGCGCCCTTCTGCTGCAGGTCGTGCAGTCGCGCGATCTCGTCGGCGGGGCTGGTCCCGGCCGGGGTGCCGGCGACGCTCTGCACGTAGTCGCGCATCTGCTGCTCCTGGCGGGCGGCGTCCTTGGCCGCGTGCTCGTGCATCTTGTGGCCACGGGCGATCAGGTAGACCAGCACGCCGAGGTACGGCACCACGATGACGAAGATCGTCCAGAGGGCCTTGGACCAGCCGCCCAGGTCGTCACTGCGGAAGATGTCCGCGAAGACGGTGATGAGCAGCCAGATCCAGATGAAGAACAGGAAGAACCACAGCATCGTCCAGAACGCCTCGCCGACGGTGTACTCCCACACGGTTGTCACGATTGAACCTCCAGAAGAACGGATGATGCCCCGATCCTCCTGAGGTCCCGGGTGGGTCCGCCCCACCCCGCACGGGGTAGACCTCGAGCGGTCAGCGGTAGTGCCGCATCTGGGTCGTCAGCGCCCAGATCACCAGCAGGTAGAAGGCCATGACGGTGATCGCCCACCACGGGTAGTGCGGGAGCGCGGCGAAGTTGGTGATCAGGCCGAGGCCGGCCACGATCACGCCCATCACCTGGCCCCAGCCCTTGCGCATCAAGATCCCGACCGCGACCACGGCACCGATCACGCCCAGGACGACGTGCACCCAGCCCCACGTGGTCATGTTCATGTCGTAGAGGTACTCGCTGCCGGCCGAGTACAGGTCGTCGTTCGCGATGGCGGACGCCCCCTGCAGCACGTCGAAGAAGGCGGCGATGATCAGGAGCACACCGGCGAAGGTGCTGGTCAGGTCGGCGATCAGGCCTTTGGTGGAGAGGTCGATGTCCTCGCGCGAGTCACGGCTCATCCCGGCATGGTGCGCCCGCGACGGGTGGCCGGTCTCCACCCCGGCCGGGGTGGGGCCGACCCGGGGGTAGTGTCCGCGCATGGAAGGTGCCCCCGCGAGGTCACGGCGCCGGCTCGGCGACGTGGTGCCGATCGTCGGGTGGATCCGGCACTACGAGCGGGGCTGGCTGCGGGGCGACCTGGTCGCCGGGGTGACGGTGGCCGCGCTGGTCGTGCCAAAGAACCTCGGCTACGCCAGCATCGCCCAGGTCCCGGTCCAGAACGGGCTGTACGCCGCGGCAGCAGGCGCCGTCCTCTACGCCGTCTTCGGCACCAGCCGGCAGATCTCGATGGGCCCGAGCTCCGGCCTGGCAGCAGTGGCGGCGAGCGCGGTGATCGCGGCAGGGCTGAGCCGTGAGCAGGACGCAGCGACCTTCGTCGCCGGCATCACCGTGGCGTCCGGCGTCGTGTTCCTCCTCATGGCCGTGCTGCGGCTGGGCTGGATCGCTCAGTTCCTGTCGCGCGCCGTGGTCACCGGGTTCCTCTTCGGGGCGGCGGTCGACGTGGTCATCGGCGAGCTGCCGAAGCTCACCGGCACCGATGTCGCCGGCACCAACTCGCTGCGCGAGCTGTGGTCGTGGTTCGACTCCCTCGGCGACACGAACGGAGCCACGCTGGTCGTCGGCGCGGTGTCCCTGGCCGTGGTCTTCGGGCTCGCGCAGGTCGCCCCGCGGATCCCCGGCGCGCTGGTCCTCGTGGTCGGCGGACTGGCGGCGTCGTGGTTGCTCGACCTGGGTGAGCACGGCGTCGCCCTGGTCGGTGACGTGCCGCGTGGCCTGCCGTCCGTCGAGCTGCCGGACGCCGGCCTGCTGTGGGACCACGCGGCGATCGTGACGGTGTCGGCGGTGGCCCTGGTGATGATCGGCTTCTCCCAGACCGCGGGGGACGCCCGCGCCTTCGCGACCAAGCACAAGTACCAGGTCGACATCGACCAGGAGTCGGTCGCGCAGGCCATGGCCAACACCGGGGCGGGCCTGGTCCAGGGGATGCCCGTGTCGACGAGCCTGTCGGCGAGCTCGCTCAACGACCACGCCGGGGCCCGCACCGGCCTGGCATCGCTCACCACGGGCGCCACCGTGCTCCTGACGCTCCTGGTGCTGGCGCCCCTGTTCGCCGACCTGCCCAAGCCCGTCCTCGCGGCGCTGATCATCGAGGCCGTCGTCAAGGGCATGATGAACGTCGGCGAGATGCGGCGGCTCGCCCGGGTCCAGCGGTTCGACTTCTGGGTGGCCGTGGCCGCGATCGCCGGCACCCTGGTGTTCGGGGTCCTGGCCGGTGTGGTGATCGGGATCGGGCTGTCGCTCCTGTGGCTGGTCTGGGTGGCCACCCACCCCCAGATCCCCGTGCTGGCGCGCCAGGCGGGGACGCAGGCCTATCGCGAGCTCGCCGAGCACCCCGAGGACGAGCAGGTGCGCGGCGTGGTCGTGATCCGGCTCGACGGCGGGCTCTTCTTCGCGACCTCGGACGCGCTCGAGGATCGCGTCCGCGAGCTGGTCCGGTCGACCCCCGACCTGACCGGCGTCGTGCTCGACTGCGCCGGGATCGACTACGTGGACTCCCAGGGGTCGGCCAAGCTGGGGGACGTCATCACGTTCGCGGAGGACAGCGGGGTCTCCTTCCGCCTGGCCCGGCTGAAGCACGCGGTGCGGCTGACACTGGCACGAGACGGGATCGTCGACCGCCTCGGCGAGGACCGGATCCACGGCAACGTGCACCGAGCCGTGCAGGCGCAGGTGCACGACACGTCCGGGCCCGAGGCACCCGGGTCCCGGCCGGGCGGGACCGCGTCACCCCACGAGACCGGAGGAACATGATGGCTGATCCGACCACACCCCTGCCGACGTCGGTCGAGGCACCGCACGCCCTGTCCGCCGCGGAGGTCGTCGCCGCGCTCGGCTCCGACGAGGTCTCCGGCCTCTCCGCTGATGAGGCACAGGACCGGCTGACGCGTCTCGGCCCGAACCGGATCGCCGCGGAGAAGCCGCCGTCCGCGGTCGCCCTCGCCCTGACCCAGCTGCGCGACCCGATGAACCTGATGCTGCTCGCCGTGTCGGTCGTGAGCGTCCTCATCGACCAGTTGTCGACCGCCGTCTTCGTGGCCCTGCTCATCGTCCTGAACGTCGTCCTCGGCACCCGCCAGGAGCTGACCGCCCGCGCCAGCGTGGACGCGCTGTCGCGGATGCAGGTCCCCCAGGCACGCGTCGTCCGGGGCGGCGCCCTGACGTCACTGCCGGCGGTCGACGTCGTCCCCGGCGACCTCGTCGAGGTCGAGGCCGGCGACATCGTCCCGGCGGACGGCCGGATCGTCCGATCCGCGACCCTGGAGGCGCAGGAAGCGGCGCTCACGGGCGAGAGTGCGCCCGTCAGCAAGGGCTCCGCGACCCTGGGCAGCGTCGACGTCCAGGTCGGGGACCGCTCCGACATGCTGTTCCAGAACACCTCCGTGACCCGCGGCACGGCGACGATGGTCGTCACCGCGACCGGGATGCAGACGCAGATGGGCCAGATCGCCACGATGCTGACGTCGGTCACGCGCAGCCGGTCACCGCTGCAGCGCGAGCTCGACTCGCTCACGAAGGTGCTGGGCATCATCGCCTGGACGGCGGTGGCGATCATCGTCGTGGTCGGCCTGGTCCGGGGCATGCCGGGCAAGGAGCTCCTGCTCCTGGGGACCGCGATGGCGGTCTCCGCCATCCCGACCGGGATGCCGGCGTTCGTCTCCGGGCTGCTCTCCCTCGGCGCGCGGGAGCTCGCGGACGCGAAGGCCGTGGTCAAGAACCTCGCCGACGTGGAGACCCTGGGCGCCACGAGCGCGATCAACACCGACAAGACCGGCACCCTCACGCTGAACCAGATGATGGTCTCGACCCTCTACACGAACGGCGCCTGGTTCGTGGTCGAGGGCGAGGGCTACCGCAAGAGCGGCGCGCTCACGTCGGTCGCGGGTGCGCCGGTGCCCGACTTCACCCGGCTCGCCCTCGGACTCGCCCTCGACACCGACGCGGTCGTCGGCGACGACGGTGCGGTGATCGGTGACCCGACCGAGGCCGCCCTGGTCGTGCTCGCCGCGAAGCTCGGGGTCGACGCGCAGGAGACCCGTCGCGCCTACCCGCGGCTGGCCGAGATCCCGTTCGACTCCGACTACAAGTTCATGGCGACCTTCCACCGGGTCACCGGTGACGGCGCGCCCCAGCTGATCGAGCTGGTCAAGGGAGCTCCGGACGTCGTCCTGGCCCGCTGCAGCCATGCCGGCGGCCCGCTCGCCGGCTCCCAGGTCGCGATCGAGGAGGTGCACGACGACATCGCAGCGGCCAACGAGCGGATGGGCCAGCAGGGCCTGCGGGTGCTGGCGTTCGCCGCCCGGCTCGTGGACGAGGGCGACGAGGCCACGATGGCCTCCGACCCCATGCAGCTGGCGATCGGCCTCTCGTTCATCGGGCTGACCGGCATCATCGACCCGCTCCGCGCCGAGGCGAAGGCCGCCGTGGAGGTCGCCCTGGCGGCCGGCATCGACGTCCGGATGATCACCGGGGACCACGCGGTCACCGCACAGGCGATCGGCGAGACGCTCGGCCTCGGGCCGGGCGCGATCTCGGGCAGGGAGCTGCAGGAGCTCTCCGACGAGGAGCTGAGCCGTCGGCTGCCCGAGCTGCACGTCTTCGGTCGCGTGACGCCGGAGGACAAGCTCCGGCTCGCCAGGACCATGCAGCGTCAGGGCCTGATCGTCGCCATGACCGGCGACGCCGTCAACGACGCCGCCGCCCTCAAGCAGGCCGACATCGGCGTGGCGATGGGCTCGGGCAGCGAGGTGACCAAGCAGGCGGCCCGGATGGTCCTCACCGACGACAACTTCGGGACGTTGGTGCACGCCGTCGAGATCGGTCGTCGCGTCTACGACAAGGTCGTGTCCTACGTGCGGTACCAGATGACGCAGCTGCTCGCGCTGGTGCTCGTGTTCCTGGCGGCGACCGCGTTCGACGTGAACCAGGGGGTCGCCCTGACCCCGACGATGGTGCTCTACCTGCTGCTCTTCTCGACCGCGGCCGGCGTCATCATCATCGCCATCGACCCCGGTGACCCCGACGTCATGCACCGGCCACCACGGGACCCGGGCGTGCCGATCACGAACCGTGGCGCCATCATCGGCTGGGTCTGCTACGCCGCGGTGCTGTTCCTCGTCGCCTTCGCCCCGCTGGTGCTCGGCCCCGACGAACCGAGCATCGACCACGCCAGCGTCTCGATGACCATGACGTTCGCCGTGCTCGGCATCGGCACGGTGGTCAACGCGCTGGTCAACCGCCGCGACCCGGGGTCGGGGCTGACGCCGCCCCTCCTGGTCTCCCTCGGTGTCGGTCTGGCGTCGATCGCCCTGGTCTTCCTGGCCACCCAGCTGCCCACCCTCCAGTCGGGCCTGATGACGACGCCGCTCACCGGTCGGCAGTGGCTCACCTGTCTGGGACTGGCCGCGGTGCTGGGGCTCGCGGTCGAGGTCAGCAAGGCCGTGCGCCGACGTCGGCGCCCCTCACCCGGCCTCGGGGACCCGCAGCGTGCGGTCGCTCCGGCGCGGGCGCTGACCGGGCGTCCCTGACCTCCCGGCCAGGCGACGGCGGCGGAGCGGCGCGGACGCGGCGTACGCCCCGACGCCGAGGCCCCCGAGGAAGATGGCGTGCGCTCCCGCCGCCTCGGCGACCCCGATCGAGGCGAAGGCCGACGGGGCGGCGACCGCCCACCCCCGGACCTGCCGGCTCCGCGGCGAGCCCGTGGAGGCCCAGGTCGCGAAGTGCTCGCAGTTGTTGCGCACGAGGTGGTACTGCTGGGTGCCCAGGCGGGACTCCGCGTTCGCGATGATCTCCTCGACCGGGAGCCGGGTCCGGTACGCGCGCACCAGCACCTCGCCGCCGTCGGCGAACGCGGCGTACGTCGTCCGCTCGATCCGCCGGATCGTCCCCCGCGTGCCACCGAAGTGGATCACCGTGCCGTCGCCGCAGTCGATCCCGTGGTGGCTGTACCGGCGACCGCGGCGGACGAAGACGTGGTCTCCGCGAGCCATCCCCTGCTCCTTCCGCTCCCCCGCGGCGATCATCCCGCACACCGGCGTCGCCGAGCGCAGCGGGTCCAGGGGTCAGGCGCCGGGGCGCACCGGCTCCGGCTCGGCGACCTGGTCGAACACGAACGCCCGGAAGACCCAGAACCGCAGCACGACGCTCAGACCCAGGCCGATGACGTTGGCGGAGACGTTGTCGGCCAGCGGGCTGTCCATCCCGAGCACGTACCGGCTCACCCACAGGCAGAGCACCGGCACCAGCATGGTGAGGGCGCCGAGTGCGAAGAACCGCAGCAGCCCGGTCGACGGGTTGCTCACCTCGCGGTCGCGGAACGCCCAGGCGCGCATCCCGGCGTAGGCCAGGACGCCGCCCGCGAGGTTGGCCAGCACGAAGGCCGCCACCGGCTGGTCGCGCATCGGCGCCGTCCCGGTCCCGAGACCGTGCACCAGCAGGTTGAACCCCCCGAAGGAGACCACCGTCGCCACGCCACCGACCGTCAGGAAGCGCAGCACCTCGCCCACCAGGGCGCGGGGGCTGCGGGTCCGTCCCGAGGTGGTCCTCACCCGCACAACGCTACCCGGGGGGTGCGGCATACTTGCGCCCCGGGATCCGGTACGACGCCGGAGCCCGTGCCTCCGTAGCTCAGCTGGATAGAGCAGCGGCCTTCTAATCCGCCGGTCGCAGGTTCGAGTCCTGCCGGGGGCGCCGGAGACCACCGTCACGTGGATCGTGGTGACGCGCGGCCACCGGGACGGCGCACACGCGTTCACCGGCGTCCGCCTTGTGCCGGCCGGGTCCGGGTGGCACCGGGCCGGGGTCGGGCCGCTGCACCCGCGCCCAGACGCGGAGCACCACCACGAGGACCGCCAGCAGCGATCCGGCGAGCACGACGGGTGCGAGCGCCAGGTCGGAGCCGTGGAGCCCGAAGGGGCTCGGGGCGTCGGCGACGTGCAGGTAGGCCACGGTTGACGCGGCCGTCATGGCGAGGATCCCGCAGGCCAGGGCGAACTGCGTTCCGACCTCCCGCCACCGCCCGACGCTGCTGCGGCCGCGGGCGGTCCGGTAGAGCTCCACGAGCGGCATGGCGAGAGCCAGCAGGATGTAGAACAGGCCGCCGAGGCCGGTTCCGGGCAGTCCGGCGTTGTTCACCTCAGTGTCCCTTCTCGTAGACGAGCAGCGGTCGACGCAGGACGACCTCGGTCCACAGCGCCTCGAGCAGGTAGAACCCGTTGACGGTGCGGAGCACGAAGAACGAGGGCAGCGACAGCAGTGCCTTCCCGACCTCCCGGCGCCGGCGCGCGGCCACCAGGACCGGCACCAGGACCGCCGGGACGTCGATCACGTAGACCAGCAGGAGGAGCGGGGCGGCCAGCACGACCACCAGCAGGGGCAGCAGGAGCAGGTAGATCAACGACGCCACGACGGCGTCGAACATCGCGACGCCCACCACGGTGCTGAGGAACGGCAGCCGGAGGATCCCGGTCCAGTGCAGCCGCACGTTCTGCACGAAGCCGTGCGACCAGCGCTTGAGCTGCTTGCCCATGAAGTCCAGGTCGTGGGGCTCGATCGGGTAGCAGACCGCCCCGGGGACGAACCGGACCTGGTGCCCGGCCCGGTAGAAGCTCCAGGTCAGGTCCATGTCCTCGGCCCGGGTGCGCTCGGACCAGCCGCCGGCGTCGCGCAGCACGTCCGTGCGGTAGGCGGAGAAGCAGCCCGACGAGATCAGCGGCTTCCCGAAGTAGTCCTGGGTGGGCTTGTAGAAGGTGAACGAGAGCAGGTACTCGACGTAGCGGCCCCGTTCCCACACGCTGCCCACGTGGCGCGGTACGACGAAGCCGCAGGTCGCCGCCACTCCCGGGTCGGCCGCCAGCGGCTCGAGGAGCAGCTCGATGGCATCGGGCGCCAGCGTGGTGTCGGCGTCGATGGCCATGCAGTACGGCGTCTCGACGTGGCTCAGCGCGAGGTTCTGCGCGCCGGCCTTGGACCCGGTGTTCACCGGCGGGCAGATCACCTCGGCCCCGGCGGCGCGGGCGACGTCACCGGTCCGGTCGGTCGACCGGTCGTCGACGACGATGACCCGGGCCGGCGGGGTGGTCTGGGACAGCACGCTGCGCACCGTGTCGGCCACGGAGGCCTCTTCGTCGTAGGCCGGGATGATCACGGTCAGCTGGCTGGCGAGGTGCGGGAGCACGAGCATCCTTCGGTGGAAGGAGGGTCGCGGAGGTCCGGCGCTCACGTCGGCGAGCACCAGCTCCTCCACCGCCTACCTGTCGGCTGACCGGCGCTGCGTTACAGGCGATCTCTCCCGACCTGCCGCGGGGGCCGCACACCGCGACCGAGCCTGGCGACGCACGTGGCCCGACGCACGCGCCGTCAGTCCGACCGGCTGCGCACCCGAGCGATCAGCTCGGTCGTGGAGACCGCGCCGTCGCGTGGGACCAGGCGCAGGCGGCCGGTCGCCACGGCCGGCCCGGACACGTCGGCCGCCGCAGCCGCGTCGAGGTCGTCGCCGTGGACGACGAGGGCGATGTCGTGCTCGGCGAGGAACTCGGGGGTGAGACGGAGCGGCGCTCCCGGGACCACCTCGTCGACGTAGCGGCACGCTCCGACGACCGCGACCCGCTCCTCGAGGGTCATGATCGGCCGTCGCTTGTACTCCTCCGCAGCCTCGTCGGAGAGGACGCCGACCACCAGCTGGTCGCCGAGCTCGCTGGCGGCGCGCAGCAGCGCCACGTGGCCGGCGTGGAAGAGGTCGCCGACCATGTCGACGTACACGCGTGTCGAGACGGTCACGACCTCACGATACGAACAGGCGCCCTCCGGACCGGGAGCGACGCCGACGTCGCGAGGTCAGGCCCCGTCCTCGGTCGGCAACGTCAGGTCGGGGTCGTCGAAGGGACGCCGCTCGGCCGGGTCGTAGTCGGGCTGGTCGGGCCGGTTCACGTGGTCCTCCGGATCCATGTCGACGTCCTGGACGCCGACGTCGGTCTGCTCGAGGTCCTCCTCGGCCGGGACCCCCGCGGCCTCGGCGGGACGGGTCTCCTCCACCGGCTGCCGGGTGTGCTCTCGCTCTGCCATGGACGGGCCGTACCCCGCTCGCCCGCCGGGAATTCGCGGTGGTCGCCGCCGGATCGGCCGGCGCGGGACCGGCGCCCTAGTGGGAGGGCGAGGTGTCGATGCTGCGCATCCGGTCCGGCTCGAAGCCGTGCCGCATCCCCCAGCCGACCGCCTGGGATCGCCGGGCGACGCCGATCTTGCGGTACGCGGTGCGGATGTAGGTCTTGACGGAGTTGATCGAGAGGTAGGTCCGCTCCGCGATCTCCTGGTTGCTCAGGCCCTGGGTGATGAGGGCGAGCACCTCGGACTCACGCGCGGTCAGGCCGTACTGCCGGCCGGGCCACTCGCCCGCACCGCGCTCGCCCGCGTCGTCCTGACCCTCCGGGGTGACCTTCTCGCCGCGGTGCACCGCCTCGAGACCGTCGACGACCTGCTCCGCCGAGAGCCCCTTCGAGAGGTAGCCCGCGGCCCCGCGAGCGATCGCGCGCCGGACCAGGTCGCCCTGCACGTTCCAGCTGAAGATGACCACCCGCGCGTCGGTGTCGCTGACGAGGTCCTCGAGGTCGACGCCGTCGCCCTGGATCTGCCCGAAGGTGTCGTAGAGGATGACGTCGACGTCGCTGATCACGGGCAACCCCGAGTCGAGCTCGATGACGCTGACGCGGTCGTGGTACGGCGCGAGCATGGCAGCCACGCCCGCGACCACCATCTCGTAGTCGTTGACGACCGCCACCCGGATCGGTCCGCTGACCATGCCGTCACCCTAGATCGTGACGCTCCCAGCGTCGCGCTTCTCGCGAGATCCGATGTGATCGGGTCGACACGCGTGTCGATGCCGGGTTCCACCCCCGTCTCGGGTTAGAAAGGTGTCGCCCCGCTTGGTATGAGCTCGCGGGGCTCAACTCTTTCCGGGGCCGGCCACCGGCCCCGAGCCCGCCTCGTAGGCGTCGATCTCGGCCAGCAGCCGCTGCTTCACCGGCTCGTCGGCGAACGACGCCCGGACGCCGGCCCGCGCCAGGTCGGCCACCCCGGCCTCGTCCAGGTCGAGCAGCCGGGCCGCGATCTCGTACTCACGGTTCAGCGTCGTGTTGAACATCGGCGGGTCGTCGGAGCCCACGGTGACCGTGACACCGGCGTCCCGGAACGCGCGGATCGGGTGCTCCTCGAGGGACGCGACCGCGCGCGTGGCGACGTTGGAGGACGGGCACACCTCGAGCGGGATGCCGGTCTCGGCCAGGTACGTCAGCAGCGCCGGGTCCTGCGCGGCGGAGGTGCCGTGCCCGATCCGCTCCGCTCCGAGCATGCGGAGCGCGTGCCAGACGGTCTCCGGACCGGTCGTCTCGCCGGCGTGGGGGACGCTGCGCAGCCCCGCCGCCCGGGCGGCGTCGAAGTGCGGCTGGAACTGCGGCCGGGGCACCCCGATCTCGGGTCCGCCCAGCCCGAACCCGACCAGGCCGTCGGGACGGTGGTCGAGGGCGAAGGCGAGCGTCGCGTCGGCCGCCGGGAGCCCCGACTCCCCCGGGATGTCGTAGATCCAGCGCAGGACCAGCCCGAAGTCACGCTCGACGGCCGCCCGCGCATCCTCGATCGCCTCGGTGTACGCCTCGATGGGCATCCCGCGGTCCTCGTCGTGCGGCAGCACCGACGTGTACGGCGTGCAGGTGAGCTCGGCGTACCGCAGCGCCTGACCGACCGCCATCTCGCGCCCGATCTCGTGGGTGAGGTAGCGGATGTCCTCCGGGGTGCGGACCAGGTCGACCACCGCGAGGTAGACCTCGACGAAGTGGGCGAAGTCGCGGAACTCGAAGAAGCGCCGCAACCCGTCCGGGTCGCTCGGCACCGTCCCCGGGTGGCGCTCGGCCAGCTCGGAGACGATGCGAGGGGAGGCCGAGCCGACGTGGTGGACGTGCAGCTCGGCCTTCGGCAGGTGCTCGATGAAGTCCGACATGCTCACCCGTCGGAGTCTGGCAGCGCGCCGAGCCGATCGCCTAGTCGTCGCCGGGCACCGGCCCGGCAGCGGTCAGCTCACCTGGTCGACGAGGTTCTGACCGAGCTCCTCCATGGTCCGGCCGTCCTGGAAGACCTTGTCGTCCAGCAGCACCGTCGGGGTGCCCCGGACGCCGGCGTCGAGCGCGGCCTGGGTGGCGTCGGTGACCCACTTCTTGCCGTCGCCCGCCTCGATCGCCGCCTTGACCTCCGCCTCGTCGGCGCCGGCCTGGACCGCGAGCTCGACCAGCTTGGCGTCGTCGAGGTAGGGGCCCTTCTCCTCGGGCTGGTTGTCGTAGAGGAGGTCGTGGAACTTCTTCGCGACGTCCGGGCCGGACTTGTCCAGCACGATCGAGAAGGCGGCCGCGGACCGCTCGGAGTAGTCGCCGAGGCTGCTGAGCAGGTTGAACGGCCGGTACTCGACGCGGACCTTGCCGTCGGCGGCCAGCTGCGCCAGGTCCTCGCGGGTGGCCCGCTCCAGCTCGCCGCAGTAGGGGCAGAGGAAGTCCTCGTAGACGACGATCGTGTGCGGGGCGTCCTTGGACCCGATGGTCACGCCGTAGGAGCTCCCGGTCGACGGTGCCGCCACGTCGTTGCTGGTGTCGAGGGACCGCGAGAGGAAGTAGCCGCCGGTCACGATGACGAGGATCGCGAGCACGACGCCGCCGATCATCAGGTTGCGGCGCTTGGCCTCCTGGCGCTTCTGCTCGGCCAACGCGGCGGCGGCGCGGGAGGCGCGGTCGTCCGACCGGTTCTTCTTCGACATCAGGATCCTTCGAGCTCTGGGGTACGGCGGAACAGCACTGAGTCCAGCGACAGCCTGGTGGACGGCAGCCAGACGAGGAACAGCGAGAGGAGGAGCAAGACGGCGTCCCGGCCGATCTCCCACGGGTACTTGGACGAGGCGTCCGGGTCGTACCCGCCACCGCCGAAGCACCCGCAGTCGATGGAGAGACCGCGGGCCCACACCGAGGCGATGCCGATGATGAAGGCGACGAACAGCAGGCTGGAGACCACCGCAGCCCCGCGGGTGAGCAGACCGAGCACGAGCATCGCGCCCACGACCACCTCGAGGACCGGCAGCAGCTGGCCGACCGGCTGGGCCATCGAGCCGGGCAGCAGCTGGTAGGCGCGGACCGCGTCGACGCTCTGCGCGGGGTCAAGGACCTTCGCGGCGCCGGCCCAGATCCAGACGGACCCGACGACCAGGCGTGCGACCAGGCCCAGCCACTCCTTCACGTCTCCGACCCTAAGGCCGCATCCTGAGTCGCGACTGAGACGGAGGTCCCGCGTGGACGGGACTAAGGTGTGGGCGTGAACGACCGACTCGTCTGGATCGACTGCGAGATGACCGGCCTCGATCTCGGCGCCGACGCGCTCATCGAGGTGGCCGCGCTCGTCACCGACTTCGACCTCAACGTGCTCGGCCACGGGGTCGACCTCATCATCAAGCCGCCCGCCGAGGCGCTGGACCAGATGAACGACTTCGTCCGGGAGATGCACGAGACCTCAGGACTGCTGCGCGAGCTCGACTTCGGGATCCCGATGGACGAGGCCGAGGAACGGGTCCTCTCCTACGTCCGCGAGCACTGCCCGGACGGCAGCCGGCCGCCCCTGGCCGGCAACACCGTCGCCACCGACCGGGCCTTCCTCGCCCGCGACATGCCGACCCTGGAGACCTTCCTCCACTACCGCATCGTCGACGTCTCCTCGATCAAGGAGCTGTCGCGCCGCTGGTTCCCCCGCGCGTACTTCCAGGCGCCGCCCAAGCGCGGCAACCACCGCGCCCTCGCCGACATCCAGGAGAGCATCGAGGAGCTCCGCTACTACCGGGAGGCGGTCTTCGTGCCCTCCCCCGGCCCCGAGAGCGACGCCGCGCGGAAGATCGCGCTGCGGCACGGCGGCGCCCTCACCGGCCTCACCGGCCAGCCCGCGTCGGAGCCCGTCTCGGAGCCCGCGTCCACGGCCGGGGCCGATTCTGCGGAAGAGGGCTGAGTCGCCTACACTTCTCGACGGTCCCGACCCCGTCGGGATCGCTTGGTGGGTGTAGCTCAGCTGGTAGAGCACCTGGTTGTGGTCCAGGTGGCCGCGGGTTCAAGTCCCGTCACTCACCCCACTGCCCGCGAGGGCGACATCGGGCCCCCGGTCCGCGGAGACGCGGGACGGGGGCCTTCGTCGTGCCCGGTCCGCGAGCGTGGCGAGGTGCGGAAGACCCCAGTTGGCCGGGCCATCCGGACCTGACCGGGACGGGACCCTCGGCACCCCTGGCCGGAGGAGGGCGGCCGTCGCACCGGGGACCTACGGCACTCGCCCCGGCGTCGGCCGCGGCGCACGCTGGGGGTATGGCCACGGTCACGATGGAACGGTCGCAGCAGCCGCAGGGCGCCGAGCCGGTCCTCTACGCCCAGGGTCGTGCCGGCGCGTACTTCTTCAGCTACGGGACGATGGACCTGGTGTGCGCCACCTGCGGGTTCACCCTGTTCCGGGGCATGCCCGCCCTGGGCCACGACCGCTACCTCGTCGCCGAGTGCCCCGGGTGCGGCGACTTCATGAGCGCCCGGCTCTGACCCCGGCTCCGAGTTCGGCTCCGAGTCCGGCACCGAGCGTGGGCCGGTCGGGCTCGTTCCTGGCCGCGGGGCCTAGCATCGCCTCATGGGAGCCGGCCACCACCACGCTCCACCCGGGCACGCGGGCGCGCACCACCGGTGGCGGCTGGCGACGACCTTCGTCCTGGTCGCGGCCTTCCTCGTCGTCGAGCTGGTCGTCGGCCTGCTCTCGGGGTCGCTCGCGCTGATCTCGGACGCCGGGCACATGGCCGCCGACGTCGTCGCCCTCGGCGCCGCCCTGGCCGCGACGAAGATCGCCACCCGACCCGACACCACGGGCCGGCGGACCTACGGCTCGTACCGGGCCGAGATCTTCGCCTCGGGCTTCACCGTCCTGGTGATGCTCGGCGTGGCGGCGTACGTCGTGGTCGAGGCGGTCGGTCGGCTCGGCGAGGACGTCGCGGTCCCGGCCGGACCGCTCCTGGTGGTCGGCACGCTGGGGCTGGTCGTCAACCTGGTGTCCCTGGTGCTGCTGCGAGGTGGCGCGAGCGAGTCGCTCAACGTCAAGGGCGCCTACTACGAGGTGGTCGCCGACGCAGCCGGCAGCGTCGGCGTCATCGCTGCCGGTCTCCTCGTCGGCATCACCGGCAACGGCTGGTGGGACACGGTGGTCGCGCTCGCGATCGGCGCGTTCGTGGCGGTGCGTGCGGTGCTGCTCGGCCGCGAGGTGCTCGCGGTGCTCGGCCAGCACGTGCCCGAGGGCATGGAGGTCGACGAGGTGATCCGGGACCTGGAGGACGTCGACGGCGTGGCCGACGTGCACGACCTGCACGTGTGGACGCTCACCTCGGGCATGCACGTGGCGACCGCGCACCTGGTCCTCGACGAGGACGGCGACGCCCAGCAGGTGCTGGACCACGCCCGCCGGGTGCTGCGCGACGAGCACCGCGTGGACCACGCCACGCTGCAGGTGGAGACGACGATGACCCGGGAGTGCCGGGACACCACCTGGTGATTCTGATACCCCCCGGGGTATGTGTTACGGTCGAGGGACATCCCGCACCGAAGGAGGACCATGTCGACCTCGACCCACGGATCGGCTCACGTGTCGAGCCACGGCAAGGACGTGCTGAGCGACCTGTCGCCGCTGCACCGCCAGCTGCGTCGCGCTATCCCGGACGTCTACCAGGGCTTCGGCGAGCTGCACCACGCGGCGTTCGCCGAGGGTGCGCTGGACACCCGGACGAAGGAGCTCATCGCCCTCGCGATCGGCGTCGTCGAGGGGTGCGACGGGTGCATCGCCTCGCACGCCCAGGCAGCGGCCCGGGCCGGCGCCTCGCGCCAGGAGGCTGCGGAGGCGATCGGCGTGACGTTCCTGATGAAGGGCGGACCCGCGACCATCTACGGCCCACGCGCCTACGACGCGTTCTGCGAGTTCGCGGACGCGCACGACGCCGCCGCCGCATCGGCCTGAGGAGGTCCACCATGTGCCGACCCGTCACCTGCCGGACCTGCCGCAAGACGACCTGGTCCGGCTGCGGATCCCACGTCGCCCAGGTCAAGGCGATGGTCCCCGCCGACCAGTGGTGCGCCGGGCACCCCGACCAGCCTCGCGGCGGCATGCTGTCGCGGCTGCTCGGTCGCTGACCGCGCCCGCCGGGTCAGCGCCTCACTCGGCGGTGAGGTCGACGACCTCCGCCACGGCCATCACCCGGCGGGCCGCCTCGATCGCGTCGAGACAGGCCTTCTTCCAGATGTAGCCCTCGCTCTGCGCCACCAGCTCGCCGTGGGCGTTGCGGAGCCGCCAGCGGTACTCACCGCCGACCTCGATCAGCTCGAACGTCTCCGACATCGCTCTCAAGACATTCCCCGATCCGGACCCACGTAAGCGCCCGGCCTAGACAGACGCCGCCGGCTCGGCCGCGTCGCCCGGAGCCCGTCGGGGCAGCAGCCGGGTGAAGAACAGGGACAGGATCGTGAGCCCGCCGAGCACCGCCAGGCTGATCCGGAGCGCGTCGATCCGGGCGCTCGTGTTCTCGTCGACCACGGCCTGCGCGGTCGTGGACGAGACGCCGGCATCGGTGAGCGCCTGGTCCAGGGACTCGTCGGAGAGGAACGGGATGCCACCGGCCAGGTCCACGGACGCCTGCTCGGCGACCTGGTCCGGGACGTCGGGGTTCGCATCGATCCCGGCGAGGAACGACGCGGTGAGCGCGCCGATGAGGACGGAGCCGGCCAGCGCCGTGCCGAGCGAGGCGCCCAGGTTGGTGGCGGTGTTCTGCAGGCCACCGACCTCGCCGCTGAGCTCGTCCGGCACCGCCGACACGGTCACCGCCCCGAGCTGGGAGGCCAAGGCACCGACACCGAGCCCGGCGAACAGCAGCGGGACGGTCACGATCGCGGGGCCGGCGCCCACCTCGAGCGCCCCCACCAGGGAGACGATGCCCGCGAGCAGGGCCACCAGCCCCCACGAGACCACCCGACGCGGCGAGGCGTGGGGCCAGACCCGGGGGACGCCGACGGCCGCCAGGAGCAGGGTGACCGACAGCGGCAGCAGCCGCACGCCGGTCTCCAGCGCGGTCAGGCCCAGGGCCACGGACAGGTAGAGCGGGATCGTGAAGAAGATGCCGGCCTGCACGAGGAACTGGAAGAAGAACATCGTCAGCCCGCCGGCCAGCTGGCCGTTGCGCAGCATGGTGACGTCGACGAGCGGCTCCTGGCCGGTCGCCGTGCGGCGCTGCTCCCACCAGAAGAAGACGCGGACCACGACCAGTCCCCCGAGGACCAGCCAGGTGGTCGGCGAGATCCCGGCCAGGTCCGGCGCACCGGGCTTGGGGACGACCCAGCCCCACTCGCCCGAGCGCAGCACGCCGTACACCGCGGTTCCGAGGCCGACCGCCGAGAGCAGGATGCCGACGACGTCGAGGCGGACCCGGGCCTCGGGCGGCGCGTCCACGATCTTGCGGGCGGCCACCAGGATGACCGCGACGATGACGACCTCGCCGGCGAAGACCAGCCGCCAGGTCCACCACGTCGTGACCGCCCCGCCGATCAACGGGCCGGCCGCCACGGCGATCGCCCCCGCAGCCGCCACCAGGCCGTAGGCCCGCGGGCGTCCGGCCGGCGGGAAGTTGCTCGCCACCAGGGCCACGATGGCCGGCATGATCAGCGCGGCGCCCAGCCCCTCGAGCAGGGACCAGCCGAGGATCAGCACCGTGAGGTTCGGCGCGAGCGCGGTGGTGAACGAGCCGGCCCCGTAGACCACGCACCCGATCGAGAACGCCCGGCGGCGGCCGATCATGGTCCCGATCTTGCCGCCGGTGATCATCATCGTCGCCATCACCAGCGTGTACAGCGTGATCGCGGTCTGCACGCCGGTCACCGTCGTCCCCACGTCGTCGGCGACCTGCGCGATCGAGACGTTCATGACCGAGCTGTCCAGGGTCATGAGGAACTGGGAGGCGGCCAGCGTGGTGAGCACCAGCCCGGCTCCGGTCGCGGTCCGAGTCACGCCTGCACCCTCTCCGTCGCGACGGCCGGGCGGATCACCCGGTACGGGTGGGGCCGCTCCCCTCGACGTCCGTGCCGATCGCTGACTATGGTCAGTGGGTGTCCGCCGACGTCGCCACCACCACCCTGCGCCGGTTCAACCGCACCTACACCCAGCGGGTCGGTGCCCTCGAGGAGTCCTTCCTCGGCACCGGACGACCGCTCAACGTGTCACGGCTGCTCTTCGAGATCGGGCCGGACGGCGCCGGCGTGCGCGAGCTGCGGGACCGCCTCGACCTCGACTCGGGCTACCTGACCAGGCTCCTGCGCCGGCTCACCGACGACAGGCTGGTCGAGCTGCGGCCGGACCCCGCCGACGGTCGCCGCCGGCTGGCGGTGCTCACCGACGCCGGAGCCAGGTCGTGGCGCGAGCTGGACGAGCGGAGCGAGGAGCTGGCGACCCGGCTGCTCGCCCCGCTCACGCCGCGCCAGCGCACCCGGCTCACCGACGCGCTCGCGACGGCCGACCTCCTGGTCCGTGCGGCGACCATCCACCTGCGCGAGGTGGACCCCGACGACCCCGTCGGGCGGACCGCAGCCGGACGCTACTTCGCCGAGCTGGACCGGCGCTTCCCGGGCGGCTTCGACCCCGGCGAGCCCGACCGCGAGGGCCGGTTCCTGCTCGCCACCAGCGCCGGCCGGCCGGTCGCGTACGGCGGGGTGCGCGACCTCCCCGACGGCTCGGCCGAGATCAAGCGGATGTGGGTCGACGACGTCTGGCGCGGCGCCGGCCTCGGCTCGCGGATGCTGCGCGAGCTCGAGGCGCTCGCGGTCCGCCTCGGTCACGACCGGGTCGTCCTCGACACCAACCGGACGCTGGTGGAGGCGATCGCGATGTACGAGCGGGCCGGTTACCGGCCGGTCCCTCGCTACAACGACAACCCCTACGCCCAGGCGTGGTTCGCGAAGACGCTCACCTGACGTCCGGACCGGTGATCGGCACCAGCTCCGCCGCCGCCCAGGCGTCGAGCTGGTCGGTGCGGTGCGCGCCGTGCTCGGCCGCGCCGAGCGGGACCACCCAGCCGCCGCCGTCGCGGTCGGCGAGGTCCCAGACGTAGCGGGCCACCGACGCGCGGGCGCACGCGTCGGTCACGCCCGGCAGCGAACCGGTGCACCGCACGCAGTCGTTGTCGCCGGACAGCGGCACCGGCGGCACCGGCTCGCCGACGGGTACGACGACGTGCGTCTCGCCCCACGTCGCCGGGTGTCCGGCGGCGTCGGCGAGGGCGGCCGCCGCCAGCGCCGCGAGGTCCAGGCCGAACGGCGCACCGGCCCGGACCAGCGTCTCGAGGGCCAGGCCGACGTGGGCGGTGAGGTCGAGCCACGGCCGGAGCACCGGCTCGTCGACCAGCGGCCGCGCGAGCGGCGCCAGCACCGGCTCCGCCGCGATCCGGCGGGCGAACGCAGCGCGCCACGCGGCGAACGCCGCGGCGCCCGGCGAGGTCGCGTCCATCCGACCGTCCCAGGCGAGGATCGCGTCGCGCACCCCCGCCGGGTCCGGCGCGACCGGGCGCAGCAGGTCCTGCATCAGCGGTGCGGTCAGCAGCAGCGTGTCGCCGTGGATCTCGGCGAAGGCGGCGGCGGTCAGCCCCGTGCGGCCGTCGAGAAGCGCCGCGATCCGCCGGGCCCGGTGGGGGGCAGCGAACTCGGTGCCGATCGCGTCGCTCTCCGGGCCGCGACGCTCGTTGGCGGTGACCACCTGCCCCTCCGGCGGCACCGCGTGGGCGGGCAGCGTGTCGAGCCAGCCGTGCCACTGGGTGCCCGGATCCGACGCCGCGACGACGCCGTGCCGGTTGGCGTCGGGGCGCAGCGGCACCCGGCCGGCCACGCGGTAGCGCACGTCTCCCCCGCGGTCGGCGGCGACGACGTTGTTGACCGGCTCCACCCAGCCGTCGAGCGCGGCCATCACGTCGGCCGCCGACCGGGCGCGCAGCAGCGGGAGGAAGGCGTCGAACCCGAGGTCGCCGAGCACCGAGCTCGCGGTCCGCAGGCTGAGCCCCCAGCCCTCCTCGGCCGAGCCCGCGACCACCGGGCCACGGCGGGTCCGCAGCCAACCCTCCCCCTCCTCGGTCGGCTCCCAGCCGTCGGGTCCGAGCGCCTCGACGCCGCCCGCGACGCGCCGCAGCCGCTCGGAGTAGACGTCCTGGTTGTCGGCGACCGCGTTCGTGATCGCCCACGCCACCTCGCCGGCGTGCGCGAAGTGCTGGACGCCGGGGACACCGACGAAGGCGAATCCCGCGACGTCCAGCTCGTCGCAGATCAGCCGCACCTGCTGGTAGATGCTCGGGGACTCCAGGGCCCGGTGCGGGTCGCCCCCGACGAGCGGGAAGCCGGTCGCCGTGCGCGCGCCGCCGACGGCCCAGGCGTTGCTCCCGCTCAGCCCGCCACCCTCGCGCGACAGGAGCCGCGCGTCGTCGCCGAGCACCTCGCGGGCGCGAGCGTTCCAGAGCTTGCCGGGCAGGCTGCCGAAGAGGAGGTGGTGCACGCCGAAGACCGCCAGCGGCGTCCACGGCTCCCAGGCGGCGTGCCGGCCGGCGAGCCCGCCGTTGACGCCCTCGACGTACGCCGCGACGAACGCGGCCGTCTCGGGCCGGAGCCGGGCGTGGGCACGGACGGCATCGTCGGCGAGGCAGGTACGCCGGACGAACCGGTCCCAGGCGGCGTCGCCGGTCGTCCCCGTGGCGCGCCGCCGGAGCAGGTCGAGCTGCGTCGGCCGGTCCTCCGCCGTCGCGGCGCCGTGTCCCCGGGCGACGTCGAGCACCGTCGCGCCGTGCACGTGCGGGACGCCGTACGCGTCGCGGTGCAGGACCACCATCAGTCGGCGGTGATGAGCGGCAGCACCACGTGGAAGACGGTGCCCTGCCCGGCCTCGGAGTCGACGGTCATCGTGCCGCCGTGCTTCTCGACGATGGCGTGCGCGATGGAGAGGCCCAGGCCGCTGCCCGGGATCGCCTGCTGCTGGGCCAGCGAGGAGCGGAAGAAGCGGCTGAAGAGCTGCTCCTGCTCCTCGAGCGGGATGCCGATGCCGGTGTCGGCGACCGTCAGCTCGGCGACCCCGCCACCGATGACGAGACCCACCTCGATCCGGCCGCCCTCCGGTGTGAACTTCACGGCGTTGCCGACCAGGTTGATGACCACCCGCTCGAGCATGTCGCGGTCGCCCAGGAACGGCGCCGGGTCCTCGGGCAGGTCGACGTCCAGCTCGAGCTCGCGCTTCTCGAGCGTCGGCGCGACGACGGCGACCCCGGCGGCGATCACCTTGCGCAGGTCGATGACGCGGTCGGCGAAGCGGAGCCCGTCCTCCTGGATCCGAGAGAGCGTGAGCAGGTCGTCGATGAGCGACAGCAGCCGGCTGCTGTTGGCCGAGAGCCGGCGCACCGCGTCGAGCTGCTCGTCGTTCAGCCGGCCGTACGCGCCGTCCTCGAGCATCTCGGTGTAGCCCAGGATGCTCGTGATCGGCGTGCGGAGCTCGTGGCTGACGCTGGACACGAACGCGTCCTTGACCGCGTCGACCTCCCGGAGCCGCTCGACGGCCTCGCGCTCGGTCGCGAGCGCCTCGACCAGCCGACCCTCGGCCTCCTTGCGTTCGGTGATGTCCTCCGAGGTGCTCACGTACCCGGTCACCTGGCCGCGGTCGTCCTCGATCGGGTCCAGCGACATCGAGTGGCTGCGCTCGACACCGTCCTTGCGCACGAACTTCATGTCGGTCGGTCCGGCTCCGAGCAGCGCCCTCGCCACCGACCGATGGTCGGCGGCGACCCCGAGCTCCCGCGCCTTCTCGGCGACGGCGGTGGCGGAGTGCAGGTGCTCGGTCGTGCGGCCGAGCATCTCCTCGGCCGTGTAGCCGAGCAGCCGCTCGGCACCGGGGTTGTAGAGCGTGACCAGGCCCTCCGCGTCGGTGCCGATGATCGCGACGCCGGCGGTGCCGTTGACGATGTTCTGGACCTTGTCACGCTCGGCCGCCACCTGGCGGGCGTTCTCGAGCTGCTCACCGACGATGAGGACGAACGGGACGACGACGAGGGCGCAGTCGATGATGAACAGCGAGAGCAGCATGCCCTGCACGTCCGCGGGGAGGTCCCACCTCGTGGCCGCCTGGGCGAACGGCCCGTGGCCGCGCGTCGTCAGGGCGATCGCGACGCCGAGGACCGCGAACAGCTGGGCGATCGCCTCGTAGGCGCCGCTGCGGAGCGCTCCCCACGCCAGCAGCGGGATCAGGGCGAACGCGAGGCTCGGGAAGTCGTCGAGGAAGAAGACGACCGGGGTGATCGTCGCCAGCAGGACCCACTGCGCCGCCCGCTCGACCGGCGGCGCGACACCGGCGTGCGGCCGCAGCCGGCAGAAGAACGGCGTGACCGCGAGGTTCGAGGCCAGGCTCGCGGAGCCGACCGAGAGCCCGACGAGGCCCGGCTGACCCCAGTCGGCGAGGGCGCTGGTCACCGTCGCCGCGACGCCGACGCACAGTGCACCGACGGCGCTGCCCCCGATGTAGCGGCCCAGCTCGGCGTTGGTCCGCAGCGGCGGACGCGCGCGGACGCCGCCGGTCAGGATCCGCCAGAACACGTAGCTCTGGACGGTGAGCCCGATGGCGATCCCGAACGCCACCGATGCGGGCCGGCCGGTCCAGATCGTGCCGAAGGCGATCGCGAAGATGAGGGCGAGCACGACCGGCGTGGGCGGCTTCGGCGTGACCATGAGCAGGGCCGTCGCCAGTGCCGCCGGCCAGATCCCGATCGCGTAGCCGGTCGCGGGCGCGCCGTACACCCCGGCCAGCCCGAAGCCGATGGTGGCGGCCGCGAGCGCGGTGAAACCCAGCCACGCCCTCGGTGCCACGATCACCTCCCGAGTCCTGCCGTCGGCCCCCGCCGTGCCACATCCTGCCGCGCACCGGGCCCGTCCGGCAGCAAACGCGCGGAACGGGAGGCTTCGGGCCGGTGCCCGGGCGTGCCCTAGGTTGTCGGGATGAGCACGGACCGAACCAGCTACGACGTCGTGGTCGTCGGTGGTGGCCACAACGGCCTGACCGCCGCCGCGTACCTCGCCCGCGCGGGCCTCTCCGTCCTGGTGCTCGAGCGCCTCGACCACACCGGCGGCGCCGCGGTGTCGGCCCAGGCGTTCGCGGGCCACCCCGCGCGGCTGTCCCGCTACTCCTACCTGGTCTCGCTGATGCCGGAGGCGCTCGCGGCCGACCTGGGGCTCGACCTGCGCCTCGCGTCGCGGTCCGTGGCGTCGTACACGCCGTGGATCCGCCACGGCCGGGCAGGCGGGCTGCTGGTGCAACGACCGGAGTCCGGGGAGAGCGAGAAGTCCTTCCGCGACCTGACCGGGAGCGACGACGAGTACGACGCGTGGCGGCGCTTCTACGCCGACGTCGGCCACCTGGCGGAGGTCGTCGCCCCGACGCTGCTCGAGCCGCTGCCGGTCGAGCGCTCGCTCCGCGACGCGGTCGACCCCGAGGTGTGGCGCGACGTCGTCTCCCGGCCGATCGGCGAGACGATCGAGGAGCGGTTCACCGACGACACCGTGCGCGGCGTCGTGGCGACCGACGCCCTGATCGGCACCTTCGCCTCGCTCCGCGACCCCTCGCTCGTGCAGAACCGCTGCTTCCTCTACCACCTCGTCGGCAACGGGACCGGCGAGTGGCGGGTGCCGGTCGGCGGGATGGGCGCCGTCACCGACGCCCTCGCCCGGGCGGCCACGGCCGCCGGCGCCGAGCTGGTCACCCGCGCCGGCGTCAGCGCGATCCGCGCCGACGACGACGGCGCGGAGGTGACCTGGCACAACGGCACCACCGAGCACACCGTCCGGGCCCGCCGGGTGCTGTCCAACGTCGCGCCGTGGGTGCTGCGAATCCTGCTCGGCGAGGCCGAGGACCCCGACTCCAAGCCGGAGGGGTCGCAGCTGAAGATCAACCTGCTCCTCGACCGGCTGCCGCGCCTGCGGTCCGGCGTCGACCCGGAGGTCGCGTTCGCCGGGACGCTGCACCTCGCCGAGGACTACAGCCAGCTGGAGGCGGCGTACGCCGACGCGGCGGCCGGGCGGGTGCCCGCGGTCATGCCCGGCGAGATCTACTGCCACTCCCTCACCGACCCCTCGATCCTCGGCGACGCGCCGGACGGGACGCACACGCTGACCTACTTCGGGGTGCACACCCCGGCCTCGCTGTTCGAGGCCGACCCCGCGGCGGCCAAGCAGCGGGCCGTCGACAGCGCGCTGGCCGCGCTCAACGAGCACCTCGTCGAGCCGATCCAGAGCTGCCTGGCCACCGACGCCAGCGGCCGGCCGTGCCTGGAGGCCAAGATCCCGCAGGACATCGAGCGCGACCTGGCGATGCCCGGCGGCCACATCTTCCACGGCGACCTCGAGTGGCCGTGGGCCCCGAACCGGGCCCGGCTGGACACCCCCGCCCAGCAGTGGGGCGTGCAGACGGACGTCGCCTCGGTGCTCGTCTGCGGCTCCGGCGCGCGGCGCGGCGGCGCGGTCTCCGGCATCGGCGGCCACAACGCCGCGCAGGCGGTCCTCGCCGAGCGGTGACCGCCGCCCCTCGATTTCTCGTCGCCCTCGCGCGCTGGTAGCATTCACGACGCTTCAGAGCACGCGCCATTAGCTCAATTGGCAGAGCAGCTGACTCTTAATCAGCGGGTTCGGGGTTCGAGTCCCTGATGGCGTACCGACAGCACGACCAGAGGCCCACACCGACCAGCTCGGGGTGGGCCTCGGTCGTTCGCCGCCCCGGCCGACGAGCCGCGCCTACGAACTCCGACTCACATAGCATGCTTCGCATGAGTGCGGGCTCGTGGACGTTCCTGTCCAACCACGGACACGTCCTGGTCTCGCTGGCGCGCCACCCGGACGCCCGCACCCGGGACGTGGCCCAATTGGTGGGCATCACCGAGCGCGCCGTGCAGCAGATCGTGGCCGACCTGGTGGACCAGGGGTTCCTCCGCAAGGAGAAGGTGGGGCGTCGCAACCACTACGAAGTGGCGCCCGACGCCCACTTCCGACACGACCTGGAGTCGCACGTCTCCGTCGGGGACTTCCTCGACCTGGTGGTCGGTCGGGCGGGCGACCACCAGGCCGGCGGCGGTCACGGACGCAGCACCTCGACCTCCTCGACACCGGCCTCCTGATCCGCGTCGTGGCTCCCGGGACCGGGGGTCCCGGGCCGACCCCGCGTGGCACGCAGGCTCGCCACGACGGCGACCGTGAGGCAGAGCGCGATGACGGACAGCGAGAGCCAGATCGGGATCTTGTAGACCTCGAGCAGCAGCATCTTGACGCCGACGAAGACCAGGATCGCGGCAAGTCCGGCCTTGAGGTAGACGAAGCGGTCGACCAGGTCCGCGAGCAGGAAGTACATCGCCCGCAGACCGAGGATCGCGAACGCGTTGCTGGTGAAGACCAGGAACGGCTCCTGGGTGACCGCGAGGATCGCCGGGATCGAGTCGACCGCGAAGATGATGTCCGTGGTCTCCACCAGGACCAGCACCAGGAACAGCGGGGTGGCCACCCACCGGCCGGCGCTCCTCACCCAGAACTTCTGGCCGTGGTACTCGTCCGTGCTCGGCACCCACCTGCGCACGATGCGCAGCACCAGGCTCTCCGAGGGATCCATCTCCTCGTTGCGGTGCCGGAACATCCTCCATCCGGTGACGAGGAGGAACGCGCCGAAGACGTAGAGGATCCACGCGAAGCTCTCGATCAGCACCGCGCCTCCGGCGATGAAGATCGCGCGGAACACGAGCGCCCCGAGCACGCCGTAGAACAGGACCCGGTGCTGGTACTGCCGGGGCACCGCGAAGTAGCTGAAGATCAGCGCGAAGACGAACACGTTGTCCACGGCCAACGACTTCTCGATCAGGTAACCGGCGTAGTACTCGCCACCAGCGTCCGCGCCGTAGGCCCACCAGACCACGGCGCCGAAGCCGAGGCCGAGCGAGACCCAGACGGCCGACCACGCGGCGGCCTCACGGACCGAGACGACGTGCGCCGAGCGGTGGGCCACCAGGTCGACCGCCAGCATCGCGACGATGACGGCGAGGACCGCGGCCCACGCCCACAGGGGAACATCCATCAGCTTCTCCTCCAGCACTCCGCGCCCAGCGCGGTGGGTGGAGGTCTCCCCCGCCGCCGGACACCGACGGGCCGGCGGCCGCGCACCGGACCGAGCGGTCGGCCGTACTGACGATGCGCTGTGGGTGGGGTACTCCCCTCGTGCGGTGGATTATTCGCGAACTTGACTTCGTATGTCAAGCCGGGAGCGACCGCCCCGAAGAATCACCCCTTTGGGGGTAACGCCACGGCGCGCCGTCGATGGTCGGCCGCACAAGGATGGGAACATGTCCGGCCGACCGACGCGCGTGGGGATCGTGGGATCCCAGGAAGTCATCGTCAAGGGCCTGACCGTCATGCTCTCCGAGCACCCCGAGCGGTCGGTCGTCACCGAGGTCGACGACGCCGAGGTCGTCCTCTACGACGTGCTCGGCGTGCACCGCCACAACGCCTCCGACCTCGAGGCGATCGTGGCGCCGGACGGGCCCGTGGTCGTCGCCGTCAGCCACGACCTGCGACCCGACCTGCGCGCACGCGCGCTCGCCGCGGGTGCGCACGGGTGGATCTCGATGAGCGTGGCCTCCCACGAGCTGGTCGACGCGGTCGAGGCGGCCGCCTCCGGCCGGGAGGTCCCGGGCGGGGCCGAGGGGCCCTGCAGCCCCGCCGCGCTCACCCCGCGTGAGGTCGAGGTCCTCGCCCTGATCACCCAGGGGATGAGCAACCTCGAGATCGCCGAGGAGCTCTACCTCTCGATCAACTCGGTCAAGACCTACATCCGGTCGGCCTACGCGAAGATCGGCGCCACCTCCCGCAGCCGCGCGGTGGCCTGGTGCCTGCAGCACGGCTACGCGCCGCCGACCGACTGAGCCGGCCGGCGCGGTCCCGGGCATGGCCCGGTGCCCGGACGGGCACCGGCCAGGCATGACGACGCAGCGGGCCGACCCCGAGACGCCCGAGGTCGAGTCGCCCACCGACCTCACGGTCCGGTCGTGGCGCTACGTGCTGCGCAAGACCCTGCGCGAGTTCTCCGGCGACGAGTGCACCGACCTGGCGGCGGCGCTGACCTACTACGCCGTGCTGGCGGTCTTCCCGGCAGCCATCGCGCTGACGTCGCTGCTCGGGGTGGTCGGTCAGGGCACGAGCAGCGTGCAGACTCTGCTCGACGTGATCTCCCAGCTCGGCGGCGGCTCCGTCGTCGACAGCGTCCGCGACCCGCTGCTCGAGGTCAGCCGCTCCCCCGGCGCCGGGCTGGCCCTGGTGGTCGGGCTCGCCGGCGCGCTCTGGTCGGCGAGCGGGTACGTCGGGGCGTTCGGTCGTGCGATGAACCGGATCTACGAGGTCGGCGAGGGCCGTCCGGTCTGGAAGCTGCGACCGGTCATGCTGCTCCTCACGCTGATCCTGGTCGTGCTCACCGCCGCCGTGCTCCTCGCCCTGGTCGTCACCGGCCCGGTCACCGACGCCGTCGGCGACGCCCTCGGCGTCGGCTCCTCCATCGAGCTGGCGTGGAACATCGCGAAGTGGCCGGTGATGTTCCTGGTCGTCGTGCTGATCGTCGCGCTGCTCTACTACGCGACGCCGAACGTGCGGCAGCCGAAGTTCCGCTGGGTGAGCGTCGGCGCCCTGGTCGCGATCGTCACCTGGGCGGTGGTGTCGGCTGGCTTCGGCTTCTACGTCGCCAACTTCTCCGCCTACGACAAGACCTACGGTGCCCTCGGCGGGGTCATCGCCTTCCTCCTGTGGCTCTGGCTGACCAACCTGGCACTGCTCTTCGGCGCCGAGCTGGACGCCGAGCTGGAGCGCGGTCGCGAGCTGCAGTCCGGCATCCCCGCCGAGCGCGAGCTCCAGCTCCCGCCCCGCGACACCCGCAACCTCGACAAG
Source organism: Nocardioides sp. (assembly GCF_044226305.1). GTDB lineage: Bacteria > Actinomycetota > Actinomycetes > Propionibacteriales > Nocardioidaceae > Nocardioides. The sequence goes on from NZ_JBGAHF010000001.1 coordinate 334,835, forward strand.
TCCCGGGTCAAGGCCGAGGAGGACGAGCGGCGCGGCCGCGCCATCCGCCTCCGGGCCCGGCCCACCCCCCGCCGTCGACCGAAGGACTGACATGCCCCTCACCTCGCTCTGGAACGACCGCCGCCCCCACGTCGAGCCGGTCCCACCGGCTGTCACCGGCGACTGGGACGTGGTCGTGGTGGGGGCCGGCATCACGGGCCTCACCCTCGCCGGCCTGCTCGCCCGGGCCGGCCGCTCGGTGCTGGTCGTCGAGGCCCGGCACGTCGGCGCCGGCACCACCGGCGGCAGCACCGCGAAGGTCAGCCTGCTGCAGGGCACCCACTACTCCCGCATCGCCCGGCGGCATCCCACGTCGGTGCTCCGTCGGTACGCCGAGGCCAACGCCGAGGGCCTGGCCTGGATCGACCGGTTCTGCGGCGAGCACGGCGTGGACCGCCAGCGCCGCCCGGCGTACACCTACGCCAACGGCGCCCAGGGCGCCCGCGCTGTCCGGTCCGAGCTCGACGCCCTGCACCGGGCCGGGCTGGAGCAGGCGACCTGGGTCGACGAGGTGCCGCTCCCCTTCCCGACGGCGGGAGCCGTCCGGATGGACGACCAGCTCCAGCTCGACCCCGTCGAGCTCATCGACGCCCTCGCGGCGGACGCGCGCGCCCACGGTGCGGTGGTCGCGGAGGGCGTCCGGGTCCGGCAGGTGCACGGCCACGGGCCGAGCCGCGTCGTGACCGAGGCCGGCGACGCCCGCGCGGCGACCGTCGTGGTCGCGACCAACATGCCGATCCTGGACCGAGGCGCCTTCTTCGCCCGCGCCGAGCCGGCCCGGTCCTACAGCCTGGCCTTCCGCACCGCGGAGCCGGCCGTCGACGGGATGTACCTCTCGGCCGACCAGCCCTCGCGCTCGCTCCGCGACGCCCCGGACGCCGACGGCACGCTGCTGCTCGTCGGCGGCGAGGGCCACCAGGTCGGTGCCGCGACCTCCGAGGCCGAGCACGTCGACCGGATCCGGTCCTGGACCGCCGAGCACTTCCCCGGTGCCGTCGAGACCCATGCCTGGTCCGCCCAGGACTACCTGACCCACAGCGGCCTCCCCTACGTCGGCCCGCTGCTCCCCGGCAGCGACGCCGTCCTCGTCGCCGGCGGCTACTCCAAGTGGGGCCTGACCAACGGCGTCGCCGCGGCGCTCGCGCTGTCGGGACGGATCCTCGGCGGGCACCAGGAGTGGGCGTCGGCGTACGAGCCCTGGAGCACCCGCGAGCTGAGCGGCATCCCCACCGGGCTCCGGGTCAACGCGAACGTCGCGCTCGAGATGACCACCGGCTGGTTCCACAAGCTCACCGGGGCGGTCTCCGGCGGCGACAGCCGGCCGGTGTGCACCCACCTCGGCGGGGTGCTGCGGTGGAACGACGCCGAGGACAGCTGGGACTGCCCGCTGCACGGGTCGCGCTTCGGTGCGGACGGCCGCGTGCTGGAGGGTCCGGCGACCTGCCCGCTGAAGAACGTCCCCGCGGAACAAGATGTCGCCACCGAGCGCTGACGGAGCATGGACCTCGACCAGGCACTCGGCGCCGCCCGCGCCAACCACCAGGCGGTGCTCACCACGATCCGGCGCGACGGCCGCCCGCAGCTCTCCAACGTGCTCCAGGCGGTCGGCGCGGACAGCGTCATCCGGATCTCGACGACCGCCGACCGGGCCAAGTGCACCAACCTGCGGCGCACGCCGTGGGCTGCTCTCCACGTCAACGGCAGCGACTTCTGGAGCTACGCCGTCCTCGAGGCCGACGCCGAGGTCACCGACGTGGCGGACGACCCGCAGGACCCCACCGTCGAGGAGCTGGTGGAGCTCTACCGGTCGCTCTCGGGCGAGCACGACGACTGGGACGAGTACCGGGCCGCGATGGTGCGCGACCGCCGCGTCGTCGTGCGCCTGACCCCGACCCGGGCCTACGGGGCCCTGCGCTGACCCCGTAACCAGCCGCGGCCGCGGGTCGTTCGACCTGTATGACCCTCCGCCGCACTGCTGTCCGGACGGTCGCGCTCGTCGCGGCCGCCACCCTGGCGATGCTCACCCTCGGGTCGCCGACGGCCGGTGCGGCCGACCGTCCTGCCGATCGCTGGGCACCCGCCGCCACGGCGAAGATCCACCCTGGCACGATGATGTACACGAAGGGTGCGCAGTGCACCGCCAACTTCGTCTTCACCGACGCCGCGGGCCGGGTGTACGTCGGGTACGCCGCGCACTGCGCCGGCACCGGCGCCGCGACCGACACCGACGGCTGCCGGGCCACCTCCCTGCCGCTCGGCACCCCGGTGACCTTCCGCGAGGGCGGCAACCCGGCGGACGAGGGCACCCGCGTCGGGTCCGGCCGGCTCGTCTACTCCTCGTGGCTCACCATGCAGCGGCTCGGGACCCACGCTCCGAACACCTGCGCCTACAACGACCTCGCGCTGGTGCGGGTGGCCCGGGCCGACGTGGACCAGGTGAACCCGTCGGTCCCGTTCTGGGGCGGTCCGACCGGCATCGACACCGACGGCACCGCGGCCGGCGACCAGGTCTTCACCTACGGCAACTCCAGCCTCCGCGGCGGCCTGTCGCCGCTCGCGCCGCACACCGGCATCAGCCTGGGCGACCAGGCCGCCGACGGCGGCTGGTCGCACCCGCTCTACACCGTGACCCCGGGCATCCCCGGTGACTCCGGCTCCGGGTTCCTGAGCGCCGACGGCAAGGCCGTCGGCGTCCTGTCCACCCTCGGCCTGGCCCCGCTGCCGGCGTCGAACAACATCGGCGACCTCGCCAAGGAGCTCGCCTACGCGCGGGCCCACTCGGGCCTGCGAGGCCTCCGGATGGTGCCCGGGACGGAGCCGTTCGCGGGCTTCTCCTGAACGCTCTCTCAGGCAGATCCCGGCCCTTTCTCAAGGCACCCGCAAGGTTCGGCCACGGTGCGTACAAGGTTGGCCCACGCCGCTGCTTGAGGCGGATTTCGTGTGGAACGGTACTCATATCCGCTGAAACCGAACCACAGGAGCTCTCATGCGAGGCCGTCTCGTCACCGCCGCAGCCACCGTCGCCACCGCGACGCTGGTCCCGGCGTTCATGCTGATCGGCGCCAACGCCGCCTGGGCCGGCAACGGCGGCGGCAACAGCGGCACCGTCAAGATCTCCGAGGTCGGCGGTGCCGCGGACGAGAGCAACGACCCGCACGTCGGCTGCTCCTTCGACGTCCAGTGGTACGGCTACCAGCGGGCGGCCAAGTCCGAGGTCCAGTTCGAGGCTCAGGCCCCGACCAAGGACGTCGACATCACCGTCACCGGCCCCAAGACCGTCCAGCTCGGCGCCCCGGCCACCGGCAGCCAGCTGAACACGGTCCGCACCTACACGCTGGCGTTCCGCGGGGAGGACCCCCAGAAGAACCAGGGCTACCACGTCAAGCTGTCGACGGACACCGACGGCACCGGCGGGAACAAGAAGTCCAAGGTCTTCTGGGTGGAGTGCGACCGCGCGGACGTCACGCCGACCGACCCGACCACGCCGACCCAGCCCACGGACCCGGGCACCCCGACCGACCCCGGCACCCCGACCGACCCCGGCACCCCGACCGACCCCGGCACCCCGACCGACCCGACGGACCCCACCACGCCGACCGACCCGACCGGGCCGTTCAGCTGGGACTGGAAGTACGCGGACCCGACCTGCGCCGGCGTGACCGTCGCCTACCCGTCGAACGTCCCCGACGGCCAGGCCAACGACGTCAACATCCGGGTCCAGACCCCGGGCGGGACCAAGACCCTCAACTTCCACAACAACAAGGGCACCTGGAGCGGCACCCACGCGTTCAACCTGGCCGACCACCCGCAGTGGGACGCCGGCACCGCGTCGTACGACATCACCTGGGTCCAGGTCGGTGGCACGAACTACCACTGGCAGGGCGACGTCGCCTGCGTGACCGACGGTGACCCGAGCACCACCGACGCGCCGCTGGTCGAGACCGAGATCGACGGCTTCCGGACCGGCTCCACGACGATCAACCGCGGCTCCACCGTCGCGAGCGACTCCGTGGCCGTCGACGGCGCCGACGACGACCTGGAGCTCCAGGTCTGGACGACCGGCTCGGACCGCGGCACCGCGGGTCGCTCCGCCGGCCACTGGTCGACCGTCAAGACCGTCAGCACGACCGACTCGGGCACCGCCCGGGTGACCTACCCGAGGCTGACCCAGAAGGGCACCTTCAAGTTCCGGCTGGCCGTCGCCGGCACGGACACCTCGACCGGTGACACCACCGGCACGCTCACCGTCCGGGTCCGCTGACCGGCACGCACGAGCACACCTGAACGGCTGCGGCCGGCGCCACCGGGGGGAGGCGCCGGCCGCAGCGGCACGTCCGGGACCGCCTGCCGGCCCGGCCGGTGGGCTCAGCCGGTCACGGTGAACCGGCGCACCAGGTCGTGCGCGATCTGGGCGTCGGTCCAGGCGAAGTGCACCCACTGCTGGCGTCCGAACATCCGGGTCTGGTCCGAGGAGTACGGCGAGCGCGGGTCCTCCGACTGCCCGTAGGTCAAGATCGTGCGGGCGTCCACCCGACCGCCGGGCAGGAACGACACGGCCTGGATGTGCGAGGACCCGTAGGTGATCGGGCGGTAGTGGTCCCGGTTGTCGCGGGGCCAGCGGGAGGCGAGCGCGTTCGCGTTGCCGGCCGCGTCGCCGGTGCCGCCGCCGAGCGGGACCGGCGGCGCACCCCGGTCGCCCGCCACCTGGAGCGAGCCCCAGGTCGCGTCGAACGCGATGCCCTGGTCCCGGAGCGACGCGATCGCGTCCGACATCGCCTGCACCACCTGCGGGTTCGCGACGTTCAGGTCGCGCGGGGTGTTCAACGGGTCCGCGGGGTCGAAGGGCGTGAGCCAGACCGGGTCCACCGCGTCCACGGGCAGGGTCGGGAGCCGGGAGACGAACTCCTCGAAGATCTGCGTGCCGACGGCGTCGGTGTTCGACGTGCCGTCCCAGTCGTGCAGCACCTGGCAGGCCTCGGTCTCCCCCGTGGCCTGGCAGACCTGGTCGAGCGCGCCGCCCTCCCGCATCACCTCGGCGGCCATCACCCGGTTCTCGTGCTCGTGGCCGCGCAGGCTGCGCGGCGACTCCTTGTGGCCGGACGCCAGCCGGTCCATCACGTAGTGCGCCACCATCCGGGTGCGCATCGTGCGGACGCAGCGCTCGCAGCCGATGATCCCGGCGTAGCCCTCCAGCGGCTGCTCCGGGTTGGGCAGCCAGTAGGAGTCGTTCGCGTTCATCACCCAGTCGCGCCGCACCTCCATCGGCAGGTTCGCCGGTCCGAAGATCCCGGGCCGCTCCGCGTCGGCGTCGGTGCGCCAGGCACACCGACCCCCGGCGAAGGTCCCGTCGAGCCCGGGCAGCCCGGCCACCTGCTGGAGGACCGCCCCGGTCGGGGTCAGGCACTGCTGCACCAGGTCGTCGGGCACGTTCGGGACGACCGAGTGGTCGGCGTACAGGACGTCACCGTGCCGGTCGGCCGCCGTCGTGTTGACCCACGGCATGCCGCCGGCCCGGTCCTGGCGACGCAGGAGGTCGCGGACGCTGGTCGCCTTGCCCATGTCGAGGAACGTGTCGATGGTGCGCAGCTGCTCGCCGTTCGCGTCCCGGATCGCCCAGAGGCTCGTCGGGCCCCACGGCATCAGCGTGGCGGGCGAGTCGACGACGTAGCCCTCCGGCGTCCGGTAGAGGTCCTCCTCCACGGTGCCGAGCGAGCCGTCCTCCTTCCGGACCGTCACCGTCACGGTGTCGTGCACGAGCTCCTGCGGGCCGGCGTCGGTGAGGTACGTCGTGCCTGGTCCCGGCGTCTTGTACTCGTAGGGGGTGAAGCGGTACGCCGTCGACACGGTGTGGCTCCACGCCACGTCCTTGTTCCAGCCGATGTTGACGACCGGCGAGCCGATCAGCGAGGCACCCGCGACGTCGTACCGCCCGGGGATCGTGAGGTGCTGCTGGGTGAAGTGGTAGCGGCCGCGCCAGGGGAAGTGGGGGTTGCCGAGCAGCATCCCCTTGCCGGTGGTGCTGGCGGCGCCACCGACCGCGGTCGCGTTCGAGCCGAACGGCGCCTCCGGGTCGCGGCCGAGGGCCGTCAGGAGCGCGTCCCGGTCCACCTGGGACGCCCGGACCGGCAGCTCGGGCAGGCCCGGGTCGTCGGGGCTCGGCGGGGCGGCGTCGACGATCTCCTTGACGAACACCCCGGCCGACGCCAGCAGGTTGGCCAGGTAGACGCCGTACCAGAGGTCGAGCGGGGTGACGTCCGGCTTCAGGTAGCCCGCGCCGCGGCACGCCGGGTCGGTGACCGTGTGGGTGCGCAGCCAGCGGTTCGCGCCGGCCACGTAGCCGCGCACCATCGCCTTCGCCTCGGGCCCGGGACCGCGCACCGGGTCACGCAGCAGCTTCTCCACCACGCGCCGCTGGTGCAGGTCGGCCACGAACGCGTCGACCTGGAGGTTGGAGGCCTGGAGAGTGACCTGGTCGTTGTAGCGGGCCGTCGGGCCGAACCACCGTGAGCGCTCGCCGCGGGCGGTCACCAGCGTGTCGGCCAGCGTGCAGACGGAGTCCTGCGTGGCGGCGTACCCGCTGCCGAAGCCGAGCGACCCGAAGTCGTCGGCGGTGACGTGCGGGATGCCGTGCGCGGTGATCGCGATCGACGCGCGGTAGCGGGGGTGGTGCGGGGCCGCCGCGTCGGCTCCACCGCCCGGCGTGACGGTCGCGGTGAGCGGGACGAGGGCGACCACGGCGAGCGCAGCGGTGAGGCGTCGGAGCATGCCGACACAACGCGCTGCCGCGCGCGGGGGTTACGTCAGAGGTAGAGACCGGTGGCCTGGTCGCCGACCCGCTCGGCGGCCACGGCGTGGATGTCGCGCTCGCGCATGACGACGTAGACCTCGCCGGCCACCTCGACCTCGGCCTTGTCCTCGGGCTCGAAGAGCACCCGGTCGCCGACCTCGACCGCGCGGGCGTGCGGACCGACCGCGACGACCTTCGACCAGGCCAGCCGGCGGGCGCCCATGGCGGCCGTCGCCGGGATCACGATGCCGCCCGAGGACCGGCGCTCACCGGACTCCCGGTCGACCTCGACCAGGATGCGGTCGTGCAGCATCTTGATGGGGGTCTTGTCACCCACGGTCAGCGGACGACCTTGCGGACCACCACGAAGAAGCCGACCACGGCCACGACGACGCCGGCGGCCTTGAGGATGTTGTCCGTGCGCGGCTGGCCCGTCTGCACGTCGACGAAGTGCGCCTTGATGCTGTTGACCTCGCGGCCCACGATCGTCTTGGGGTGGACGCGGTAGACGAGCTGGTCGATCGTGGCCGCCAGGTTGACCCGGGTCTCCTCGATCTCGCGCTCCAGAGCGGACAGCTGCTGGTCCTGGCTCACTGGGAACTCCTCGTGTGTCGACGTCAGTCGGAGGCTATCAACGCGCTGGTGGGACGGCCGTCCTCGGGTCGAACCCGAAGGGCAGCTCGAGCCGGTGGGCCCGCATCAGCGTGTCGTCGGTCAGGACGTCGTACGTCGTCCCGTCGGCCACCACGGTGCCGTCGCTCAGCACGACCGCGCGTGGGCACAGCTCGAGGGCGTACGGCAGGTCGTGGGTCACCATCAGCACGGTGACGTCCAGGGAGCGGAGGATGTCGGCGAGCTCCCGCCGCGACGCCGGGTCCAGGTTGGACGACGGCTCGTCGAGCACCAGGACCTCGGGCTCCATGGCCAGCACGGTGGCGACCGCGACGCGGCGCCGCTGGCCGAAGGAGAGGTGGTGGGGAGGTCGGTCGACGAACTCCGCCATGCCGACCTGCTCGAGGGCGCTCATCACCCGTCGGTCGAGCTCGGCGCCGCGGAGGCCGAGGTTGGCGGGTCCGAACCCGACGTCGGCCCGGACCGTGCCCATGAACAGCTGGTCGTCAGGATCCTGGAACACCACGCCGACCCGGCGCCGGATCTCGCGGAGGTTGGCCTTCTCGACCGGGAGGCCGCTGACGGAGACGCTCCCGGCGCCGGCGACCAGGATGCCGTTGAGGTGCAGCACCAGCGTGGTCTTGCCGGCGCCGTTCGGCCCGAGGAGGGCGACCCGCTCGCCGCGGTGGACGTGCAGGTCGACGCCGTACAGCGCCTGGTGGCCGTCGGGGTAGGCGTAGGCGAGGCCGCGGACGTCGAGGACGGGGGTGCTCACGGGCGCGGGACCTTCCCGGTGTAGCCGCGGGACAGCATCGCGAGGTGGACCCGCTCGCCCCGCTCGTAGGAGCGGATGAACAGGGCCCCCGCGGACCGCGCGAGCACGGGCCAGTGCCTCGGGTTGCGGGCGTCGAACCCGCGGGACTCCCGCGCGACCTTCATCCGCTGCATCTCGCCGGTGACCACGTCGAGGTAGCGGACCATGAAGGCCATGATCTGCACGAGCTGGCTCGGCAGGTGCAGCCGCTCGAGGCCGGCGAGCAGGTCCTGCGGCTCGGTCGTCGCCGCGAGGGTGAGGCTCGCGAGCACGCCGAGGGTCCCCTTGACCAGGAGCGCGACGCCTGCCTCGAGCCCGTGCTGGCTCACGGTCACGCCGAGGACCTCGGTGGTCGGTCCGGTCGCGACGAACGGCAGGAGGACCGCGAAGAGGAGGAACGGCAGCTCGACGACCGACCGCTTGAGGAGGTACGTCGGCGGCACCCGCGAGATCGCCACGACCACCACGATCGCGAGGAAGTAGGCGGCGTAGAGCGGGTACCAGTCCCGCGGGGTCGCGACGACCGCGACCATGAAGCCGAGCAGCACGAGGATCTTCACGTGCGCCGGAGCCCGGTGCACCGGCGAGTGGCCGTGGTAGTGCAGCTTGTGGCCGTGCCCGGCGCCCATCAGTCGCCCGAGGTGTCGCGGCGGCGCACGGCGTAGGTGACGGCGGCGCCCAGGGCGAGGACGAGCAGGAGGCCGCCGACCCGCGCGACCCCGGCGGGGACCCGGTCGGACGGCGCGTCCCGGTGCTCGGCCGTGTGCGAGAAGCCCTGGTCCTCGGCGACCCGGTTGAGGCCGTCCGGGGCGGTCGAGGCGAAGAAGCTCACCACCCCGGCCAGGAGCAGCGCGACCACGAGGCCGCCGAGGAGGACCCAGCGGGTGCGGACCTTCCTCATGCCGGCGTCCCCGTGCGGATCTCCAGCTCGCGCCGGGCGAGCAGCGGGCGGGCGCCGTACACCAGGTCGGGGCGGACCGCGATGATCGCGCCCACCGCGAGGAAGGTGATGACGCCCTCGCCGACCCCGATGAGGGTGTGCACGCCGACCATGGCGGTCGCCAGGCTCCGGATCGGGAGGTCGGCGGTGCCGCCGAGGGCGTAGAGCACCACGAACAGCACGGCGGCGGCGGGCACCGAGAGGAAGGCGGCGATGCCCGCCTCGAGCGGCACCATCGAGACCCGCTTGGGCAGCAGGGCGCGCAGCAGCACGAAGAGGAGCCAGCCGACCGCGACCGTCGTGACGCCCATCAGCAGGATGTTGGTGCCGAGCGCGGTGATGCCGCCGTCGGCGAAGAGCAGGCACTGGACGATGAAGACGGTGCTCATGCACAGCACGGCCGTCCAGGGTCCGACCAGGACGGCGGCCAGTGCCCCGCCGAGGAGGTGCCCGCTGGTGCCGGTGGCGACCGGGAAGTTGAGCATCTGGACGGCGAAGACGAAGGCCGCGACCAGCCCGGCCATCGGTGCGGTCCGGTCGTCGAGCTCGCGACGCGCCTTCACGAGCGCGGTCCCGACGCAGACGACCGCCACGGCTCCGGTGGCTGCCGACGTCGGGGCGTCGAGGAACCCGTCGGGGACGTGCATCCTGCCTCCTGCGTCGGCGCTAGGTTGGCTCCGGGGTGAGTGCTCCCGCCCACCCTACGTTATTGCACATTGTTTGCGACAAGGAGTTCGCGTGAGCCAGCCCGACCGTCTCTCCCCCGGTGACACCGCGCCCGAGTTCAGCCTCGTCGACGACACCGGCGCCGACGTCGCGCTCAGCGACTTCCTCGGCAAGAAGGTCGTCGTCTACTTCTACCCGGCGGCGATGACGCCCGGCTGCACCAAGCAGGCCTGCGACTTCACCGACTCCCTGGACTCGCTGCGCGCCCAGGGCTACGAGGTCGTGGGCATCTCGCCGGACAAGCCGGCGAAGCTCGCCAAGTTCCGCGAGCGCGACCACCTGACGATCACCCTGCTCTCCGACCCGGACAAGCAGGTGATGCGGGACTACGGCGCGTTCGGTGAGAAGAAGCTCTACGGCAAGACCGTCGAGGGCGTGATCCGCTCCACCATCGTCGTCGACGAGGACGGCAAGGTGTTCCTCGCGCAGTACAACGTCAAGGCCACCGGCCACGTCGCCAAGCTGCGCAAGGACCTCAAGCTGAACAACGCCGACGAGGAGCCGCGCTGACGGCCGCCGCCGGTGGGACGTCATACGAGGTGGTCGCTCCGGCAGCCAGGACGTATGACCTCCGGGGGCGACCCGGTGGGACGTCATACGAGGTGGCCGCTCCCGCAGCCAAGACTTATGACCTCCGGGGGCGACCCGGTGGGACGTCATGCGAGGTGGCCGCTCCAACAGCCAGGACGTATGACGTCAAGGGCGACCTGAGAGACTGACCGCTCTCGCCGGAGTGGTGGAACAGGCAGACACGCGGGTTTTAGGTACCCGTGCCTTCGGGCGTGGGGGTTCAAGTCCCCCCTCCGGCACCGTCATTGCCACCCCGCGGTTCCTGACGTCAGGTGGAGTGCCTGTCCTCCTCGCGGAGCCGCGGCACCGTGATGAGCTCGGGCTTGAACCCGCGCTTGTCGGCGAAGAAGGCCCGGATCCGGTCCATGTCGGCCACGACGTCGCCGGTCAGGTCGAACGTCGGCCCCCAACCCACCGTGCGCGAGGGACCGTCGAGGAACGCGAGCGTGATCGGCAGGCCGGTCTGCTGGGAGATCCGGTAGAAGCCGGACTTCCAGTACTCCCCCTTGCTGCGGGTGCCCTCGGCCGCGATGCCGAGCAGGAAGGTCTCGTCGGTCTCGGCGTCGGCGAGCAGCGCCCGGATGGTCGCACCGGGGTTCGCCCGGTCGAGCTCGACCGCACCGGAGGCGCGCAGGATCCAGCCCAGCGGACCCTTGAACAGGGAGTCCTTGACCAGCAGCCGGATGTTGACGCCGCTGTCCCAGGCGAGCAGCTGGGTCATGATCCAGTCCCAGTTCGAGGTGTGCGGCGCCCCGACCAGGATGCCCTTGCTCGGCACCTCGCCGACCGTCCTCCACCGCACCAGCTTGAGGATCAGGCGCGCGAGGTTGCGGCGGAAGAAGAAGTGCCGGGTCATCTCAGGATCCTCGCCACGATCGGTGCCATCCGGCGCAGCGCCCACCCGCGGTGCGAGATCTCGTCCTTGTCCGCGCGCGGCAGCTCGGCCGTGGTGAGGCCGGGCCGGTCCTCGGCGACGAACAGCACGTCGTACCCGAAGCCGCCGGTGCCCCGGGTCTCCCGGATCACGTGGCCGGGCATCACGCCGCTGGTCAGCTCCTCGCCGCCAGGGTGGCAGAACGCGACGGCGCACTGGAAGTGCGCGGTCCGCCGATCGTCCGGTACGTCGGCGAGCTGGTCGAGCAGCAGCCGGTTGTTGCGGTCGTCGTCCTTCGGCGGTCCCGACCAGCGCGCGGACAGCACGCCGGGCATGCCGTTGAGGGCGTCGACGCACAGGCCGCTGTCGTCGGCCAGGGACGGGAGGCCGGTGGCGGCCAGGCCGGCGCGCGCCTTGAGCAGCGCGTTGCCCTCGAAGGTCGGCTGGTCCTCGACCGGCTCGTCGTACGCCTCGACGTCGTCGAGGCCGAGCACCTCGATGTCGGGGAGGTGCTCGCGGAGGATCCGCTCCATCTCCTCGATCTTCTTCGCGTTGCGCGAGGCGAGGAACACCTTCACCGCCGCCACCTCACGAGGAGAGCGCCTGCTGCTGCATCCGGGTGAGGTCCGCGCAGCCCTTCTCGGCCAGCGCCAGCAGCGCGTCGAGCTCGGCGCGGTCGAAGGCGGCACCCTCGGCGGTCCCCTGCACCTCGACGAACTTGCCGTCGCCGGTCATCACGACGTTCATGTCGGTCTCGGCCCGCACGTCCTCGACGTAGGGCAGGTCGAGCCGCGGGGCGCCGTCGATGATCCCCACGCTGACGGCCGCGACCGAGCCCGTGAGCGGCTCGCCCTTGAGCGCCCCGGTGGAGCGCAGGTGCGCGACCGCGTCGGCGAGGGCGACGTACGCGCCGGTGATGGCGGCGGTGCGGGTGCCCCCGTCGGCCTGGAGCACGTCGCAGTCGAGCTGGATGGTGTTCTCACCGAGCGCCTGGTAGTCGATGACCGCGCGCAGCGACCGGCCGATCAGGCGGCTGATCTCGTGGGTGCGGCCGCCGATCCGGCCCTTGACCGACTCGCGGTCCGAGCGGGTGTTGGTCGAGGCCGGCAGCATGGCGTACTCGGCGGTGACCCAGCCGAGCCCGGACCCCTTCCGCCAGCGCGGCACGCCCTCCGAGGCGGACGCCGCGCAGAGCACGCGGGTGCGGCCGAACTCGACGAGCACCGAGCCGGCCGCGTGGTCGAGCCAGTGGCGGGTGATCGTGATCGGCCGGAGCTCGTCGTCGGCCCGGCCGTCCTCGCGTGCAGTCATGTGGCCGACCCTAGTCGGCGGTCACTTCACCTCCGCCCGCAGCACCCGCCAGACGCCGATCACCAGGGGGACGACGAGCCAGATGAACCCGGAGACCACGAGCTGGCCCCACTGCTCCCCCGTGAGGGGGAAGTCGTACAGCTCACCCTGGGCGCTCTGGAAGTCGATCCACGGGGCCAGCGACTCGAACCAGCCGACGAGCGCGGACCCGAGGGCCAGCAGGCCCGGCAGCACCCACCGGTACACGAAGAAGACCACGATCGCCGCGGGGGTGTTCAGGAGCAGGGTCGCGAAGGCGAACCCCCCGAGCATGGCGAACGTCTGGGTGACCAGGAACGCCGTGAACCCGGTCCAGCCGAAGTGCCACACCGGGCTCTGCCCCTGGATGGCCGCGTAGAGCAGGATCGTGACCAGGCCGACGACGAGCGCCACCGCGATGGTGGCCAGGGTCAGGAGCAGGCCGACCGCGGCCTTCGCCGCGATCACGTGCGGCCGCCGAGGCTCGAGCGCGAAGGTGACCATCGCCGTGCGCTGGCTCCACTCCGAGGTCACCACCATGATGCCGAGCACCGGCAGCAGGATCGAGGTGACGAAGGCCGCGACGGCCGTCGTGTCGCCGTACGACAGCGACTCGTCCTGCGTGACCGTCACGGCCAGCACGATGACCTCCGCCGCCACGACCAGCAGGCCGATCACCATCAGCAGCCAGAACCCGGCCCGGGTGTCGTAGGACTTGCGCAGCTCGACGCCCACCAGCCGGTGGAACGGGATCGGCCGGGCGTCCCCGAGGTCGAGCGTGGCCGTGGTCATGTCACTTCACCTCGGCGCGCAGCACCCGCCACACGCCGATCGCCAGCGGGACCACGAGCCAGATGAACCCGGAGACCGCGAAGTGCGCCCAGTCCTTCCCGGTCATCGACGCATCGACGAGCGGGCCCTGGGCGTAGTTGAAGTCGATCCACGGCTGGATCTTCGAGAACCAGTCCATCAGGGCCGCACCGAGCCCGAACAGCCCGGGCAGGACGAACGTGTAGACCATGTAGACCACGATCGCGGCCGGCGAGTTCAGCAGCAGGGCGGCGAACGCGAAGCCGGTCAGCATCCCGATGACCTGGAGGAGCAGGAAGCCACCCAGCCGGTCGATCTCGAGGTTCCACACGACCGGGTCGCTGGACACGACGCCGTAGACGACGTTGCAGAGCGCGGCGAGCACCAGCGCGATCACGACGGCGGCGACGGCCAGCAGCAGGCCGACCGTCAGCTTGGCCAGGATCACGTGGGGGCGGCGCGGCTCCAGCGAGAACGACACCATCGCGGTGCGCTGGCTCCACTCGCTGGTGAGCAGCAGGATGCCGATCACGGGCAGCAGGATGGCGATCGAGAAGTTCGTGGAGGTGAGGAAGCTGTTGTAGGTCAGCGACACGTCCTCCTGGGTCGCGCCGACCGCGAGCTGGATGACCATGACGAGCGCGGTCAGCGCGGCCGTCGAGATCAGCAGCCAGAGACCCGAGCGGGTGTCGTAGGCCTTGCGGAGCTCGACGCGGACCAGCCGCGCGAACGGTGTCGGGGCGGTGCCGGAGATGTCGAGGGCGTGCCCGAGACCGGGTGCCGCCATGCTGTTCATGCTCATGAAACGGCCTCCCGCTGGGTCTCGGCGGTCAGCTCGAGGAACAGGTCCTCGAGGCCGCCGTCGGCGGTCCGCAGGTCGGTGAGCACGACCGAGGCCTCGAGAGCGGTCCGGCCGACCTCGACCGGCTCCGTCTCGACCCGGAGGCCCTCGCCGGCCGGTGCCACCGTGATGCCCTTGGCGCGCAGCGCCTCGGAGAGCGCGTGGTTGTCGAGCGCCGTGACGTGCGTGACCGCGCCGCCACCGGCGCCGGCCAGCAGGGACTTCTTGTCGCCCTGGGCGACGATCCGGCCGTTGCCGATCAGGATCATCTCGTCGGCGATCTGCTCGACCTCGTGCAGCAGGTGGCTGGAGAGCAGGACGGTGCCGCCGCGCTCGGCGTACCCCCGCAGCAGGCCACGCATCCACCGGATGCCGGCCGGGTCCAGGCCGTTGGCGGGCTCGTCGAGGATGAGCACCGAGGGGTCCCCGAGCAGCGCGTGCGCGATGCCGAGGCGCTGCTTCATGCCCAGGGAGTAGTTGCGCAGCCGGCGCTTCGCCTCGGTCGGGGTCAACGAGACCAGCTCGATCATCTCGTCGACGCGCGCGGCCGGCAGGCCCATCGTGCGGGCGCCGATCTCGAGGATCTCCCGACCGGTGCGACCGGCGTGCTGCGCGGACGCGTCCAGCAGCACCCCGACGTGGCGGCCGGGGTTGGGGATGTCCTGGTAGAGGTGGCCGCCGATGGTCACGCGACCCGCGGTGGCCGGGGTGAGCCCGACCATGACCCGCATGGTGGTGGTCTTGCCGGCACCGTTGGGACCGAGGAATCCGGTCACCGTCCCGGGCTGGCACGTGAAGCTGACGTCGTCCACCGCGGTGAACGAGCCGTACTTCCTGGTGAGGCGTTCGACTTCGATCATGCCCCCAGCCTGCCCGACGGACCCACCGCGTGCATCGGACCTGCGCATGAATCGCCGATGACCAAAGTAGGGGGTGGTCGCGACCGGGGGCGCCTGCCGGGGCGGTGTCGGCCGTCCTAGCCTGTCCCGCGTGGACCGCCCGTCACCGCAGGACTACCAGCCGCCGCTGCGCTGGTGGGGCCACGTCTGGCGGGTCGCGGTCATGCTGTTCATCTCGGCGTTCGTCTGGCTGCCGGTGGTCCAGGCCGAGGTCGACATCTCGGCCCTGTGGGCGCTCGCCGACCTGCTGATCGGTGCCGCCTGCTACGTGCTGGTCTTCTTCCGACGCCGGTGGCCGGTGCCCGTCGCGGTCGTCATCGCCCTGTGCGGCTCGGTGTCCGGCACCGCGTCCGGCCCGGCCGTGCTCGCGGCCGTGAGCGTGGCGACCCGGCGGCGCTGGCGGGAGATCGTGGTCGTCGGGACGGTGAACTTCGTCTGCGGCCAGTTCTTCAGCACCACGGTCACGCAGGCCGAGCCGGACCCGTGGTGGGTGACGACGGTGGCCAACGTGCTCGCGACGGCCGCGATGCTCGGCTGGGGCATGTACATCGGCTCGCGGCGCGAGCTCATGTACACCCTCCGCAACCGCGCCGAGCGCGCCGAGGCGGAGCAGGAGCTCCGTGTCGCCCAGGCGCGCGGCCAGGAGCAGGCACGCATCGCGCGGGAGATGCACGACGTGCTCGCCCACCGGATCTCGCAGATCTCGATGCACGCGGGCGCGCTGGCCTACCGCACCGGCCTCACCGACGACGAGGTCCGCGCGAGCGCCGAGGTGATCCGCGACAAGACGCACGAGGCGCTCGACGACCTGCGTGGCGTGCTCGGCGTCCTGCGCGACGGCGCCACCGGCGAGCCGCTCCGGGCCCCCCAGCCGACGTACGCCGACCTGCCACAGCTGGTCGCGGAGGCGCGGGAGTCCGGCGCCCGGATCGCGCATGAGGACCTGGTGGACGGCTCCGTGCCGGAGACGGTCGGACGCACGGTCTACCGGATCGTGCAGGAGGGCATCACCAACGCCCGCAAGCACGCTCCGGGGGCGCTGCTTACGGTGCGGGTGAGCGGGTCGCCCGAGGAGGGCGTCGAGGTGCTGCTGCAGAACCCCGTGGGGTTCGGGGCGACGCTGACCCCCGGCGCGGGCCTCGGGCTCGTGGGGCTCGCGGAGCGGGCCGAGCTGCGCGGCGGTCGCCTCGACCACCACCGGGAGGGCGACCTGTTCGTCCTCCGCGCCTGGATACCGTGGGCGGCATGAGCACCACCGTCCTCCTCGTCGACGACGACCCCCTCGTGCGGTCGGCGCTGACGCTGATGCTCGGGGGCGAGCCCGACATCGAGGTGGTCGGCGAGGCCGGCGACGGCCACGAGGGCGTCCGGCTGGTCGCCGAGCTGCGACCGGACGTCGTGCTCATGGACATCCGGATGCCCGGCCTCGACGGGCTCGAGGCGACCCGGGAGCTGCACCGGCAGGCGGAGCCGCCCCGGGTGATCGTGCTGACCACCTTCGACGCCGACGACCACGTGGTCGAGGCCCTCGGCTCGGGCGCCGACGGCTTCCTGCTCAAGGACACCCCGCCCCCGCAGATCGTCGACGCGATCCGCAAAGTGGTCGACGACGAGCCGATGCTCTCGCCCTCGGTCACCCGGACCCTGATCCGGCGCCTGCGCCCCGAGCCGGGCGACGGCACGAGCGCGGCGGCCGCGCGCGCCGCCGCGGCCGCGACCCGGCTGGCGCGTCTCACCGACCGCGAGCGCGAGGTCGCGCTCGCGGTGGGCAGCGGCCTGAGCAACGCCGAGATCGCCCGCGAGCTGCACCTCTCGGTGCCGACGGTGAAGGCGCACGTCTCCCGGCTCTTCGACAAGCTCGGCGCGACGAACCGGGTGCAGATCGCGATCTGCGTTCACGACGCCGGACTGGGCTAGCTGTACTGATCGGCGCGCGGTCGCGACGCCGGCCCCGGTCCGAGCCGGCGTCGCGCGTCCCCCCGAGGGGTCAGAGCTTCGCGAACACGAAGTAGCGGTCGGTGGCGGCACCGGCGTTGTTGTAGGTGTGCACCGCCATGTAGTAGCCCGAGCCGTTGCAGGCGCTGCCCCAGAAGTAGGGGTTGACCACGATCGAGCCGGCGTCGTTGGTCGCGCCGATCAGGTTCGCCGAGAACGGGCCGCCCTGGTCGCCCCAGCCGTCGCCGACGATGCAGTAGACGCCGGTGGCAGGGTGGGTGACCGTAGGCGCCGCGAGCGAGCCGCCGGACCGGTAGATCGTGCCGCTGGGCGTGACCGTCACGAAGCCCTTGATCGAGCCGTTGTCGCCCTGGGGACCCTGCTCGCCCTGCTCGCCCTGGGGGCCCTGCTCGCCCTGGGGGCCCTGCTCGCCCTGGGGCAGCTGGCCGGCCTTGAAGTCCTTCCCGAGCAGCGAGCCGTCCTTGACCTTCGCGGACACGACGGCGTTCGACTTCAGCTGCGGGGTCCCGACGCTGTTCTTCGGCAGCACGCCGGCGGCGTAGGCCGTCCCGCTCATCGCGACGACCAGGGCGAGGATGCTGATCACCAGCGACGGGGTGACCTTCGGGGCGTGGATCCGGCGTGGACGCCGTTCGGTAGCGGGCATGTCGTACTCCTCGGGGACGTGCCGGGCCTCTTGTCGACCCGGCTCACCTCAGAGGAGGCGACATCCCCAGGCCACGGCATGACCCGAACGGGCCATCGTGGCGCCAGCTGGGCCAGGAGGCCGGAGGTCAGACGTCGTAGGTCGCGCCGGCACGGGCCAGCTCGACCGGGCCGGCGTAGACCGCGACGGCCTCGGCGAGCGCCTCGTCCGGGTCGTGCCACGGCGGCACGTGGGTCAGCACCAGCCGGCGGACCCCGGCCCGCGCGGCGACGGTGCCGCCGTCGGTGCCGGTGAGGTGCAGGTCGGGCGGGTTGTCGTCGACGTCGCGGAACGACGCCTCCGCGAGCAGCAGGTCGACGTCGCGGGCCAGCTCCTCCAGCGCCGGCGTCGGGCCGGTGTCGCCGGTGTAGGCGAGCGTCGCGCCGCCGACGGACACCCGCAGGCCGTACGCCGGCACGGGGTGCGCCACCGGCACCGGCGTGACCGTGAACGGCCCCACCTCGACGGTGCCGTCCCACTCGCGGAAGTCGAACTCGTGGTGCATGCCCGGGTCGGCCGGGAGGTCGTAGGCCCGGGCCATCCGGTCGGCGGTGCCGACCGGACCCCACACCGGGATCCGGGGCTGCGGGCCGGTGGGGTGGTACTTGCGCAGCACGTAGTAGCCGCTGAGGTCGAGGCAGTGGTCGGCGTGCAGGTGGCTGAGCAGGACGGCGTCGACGGCCAGCGGGTCGGCGTAGCGGTGCAGCGCACCCAACGAGCCGTTGCCGAGGTCGAGCAGCACCCGCCAGGTCCGGCCGGAGGCGTCGTCGGCCTCGAGCAGGTAGCAGCTCGCCGGCGACTCCGGGCCGGGGTAGGACCCGGAGCAGCCCACGATCGTCAGCCGCATCGGCACTACACCAGCCCCCCGACGAACTGCGAGGCACCGGCGAGCTCCGGGCCGAGGAAGCGGTGCCCGATGGTCTCGAACTCGTCGGGCGACCCGGTCGTGAGGAAGGTGTACGACGGCACGCCGCCGGGTCGCATCAGGTCGGTGTGCACCAGCATCTTGTAGACGTCCTTGGCGCACTCCTCGGCGCTGCTGACCAGCGTCACGTTGTCGCCCATGACGTAGGAGATCACGCCGGTGAGCAGGGGGTAGTGGGTGCAACCGAGGATCAGCGTGTCGACGCCCTCGCTCGTCAGCGGGTCGAGGTACTCGTGGGCGACCCGGATCAGCTCCTCGCCCCCGGTCTCCCCCGCCTCCACGAAGTCGACGAAGCGTGGGCAGGCCCGGGTGTGCAGGTCGACGTGCGGGGCCGCCGCGAAGGCGTCCTCGTAGGCCATCGACTCCGCGGTGGCCCGGGTGCAGATCACCCCGATCCGGCCGGTCCGGCTGGCCGCGACCGCGCGGCGGGTGGCGGGCAGGATCACCTCGACCACCGGGACGTCGTACCGCTCCCGGGCGTCGCGGAGCATCGCCGCGCTCGCGGAGTTGCAGGCGATGACCAGCGCCTTGACCCCGAGCGCCACGAGGTGGTCGAGGCACTCGAGGGCGTACTCGCGCACCTCGCCGATCGGCTTCGGGCCGTAGGGCTGGCGCGCGGTGTCGCCGACGTAGACGATCGACTCGTGGGGCAGCTGGTCGATCACGGACCGCGCGACGGTGAGGCCGCCGAAGCCGGAGTCGAAGATGCCGATCGGGGCGTCCCTCGGCTCGGAGCTCGTCGCTGGGTGCACAGCAGCCAAGGTTAGGACCTCCCACCCCCGTCCGTGCGACCACGCGACACAGGTCACCCGAGACGACCGTCACGCCGAGGTGGTGGCCCTCCGCCGCGAGCCGGGTGACAATCGACGACATGGACCCCGTCGAGGAGCTCGCCCAGCTACGCCGACGCATGGACAACGCGCAGCAGCTGGCGAACATGGGCGACTACGACTGGCACATCCCGACCGACACCAACCGGTGGTCGGACCAGCTGTATCGCATCTACGGCTACGAGCCGCAGTCCTTCAACGCCAGCTACGAGCGCTTCCTCTCGATGATCCACCCCGACGACCGGGACCGGATCCAGGCCGTGCACCAGCACTCGTACGCAACCGGCGAGCCCTACGAGATGATCGAGCGGATCGTCCGGCCCGACGGCGAGGTCCGCTACCTGCACTCCAACGGCCAGGTCGTCATGGGTGCCGACGGGTCGCCGGAGCGGATGCTGGGCACCTGCATCGACGTCACCGAGCGGGTGCTCGCCGAGCGGGAGCGCGAGGCGGCTGCCGTGCACCTGAGCGAGGTCACGCTGCGTCGCCGCCAGGCCGTCGAGATCAACGACAACATCGTGCAGGGGCTCACCGCCGCGGTCTACGCGCTCGAGCTGGGCGACGCCGACAGCTGCCGTTCCTACCTCGTGGCCACGTTGGAGGCGGCCCGGTCGATGATGGGCGAGACCATCGCCGACATCGCCGGCGAGCCGGGCGAGGGCGACCTGGTGCGGACCGAGGCGGCGACGCTGGACCGCTCCTGACGGCCCCGAGCCCCGGTCAGCCTCGACACGCCGGTCGCGGCTTCGACCACCATCGGCGGATCCGCTGACGCGTCCCCGCTAGGCCCAGAGCTGACCCTCGAGACGGTCCTCGGCCTCGTCCACGGTGCCCTCGTAGGCGCCGGTGGAGAGGTACTTCCAGCCGCCGTCGCACACGACGAACGCGATGTCGGCCCGCTCCCCCGCCTTGACGGCCTTCGCCGCCTGGCCGAGGGCGGCGTGCAGGATCGCGCCGGTCGAGATGCCGGCGAAGATGCCCTCGAGCTCGAGCAGCTCCCGCACCCGGCGGACGGCGTCGCGGGGGCCGACCGAGAAGCGCGAGTCGATCAGGTCGGCGTCGTACAGCTCCGGCACGAAGCCCTCGTCGAGGTTGCGCAGCCCGTAGACGAGCTCGCCGTAGCGGGGCTCGGCGGCGACGATCCGGACGTCCGGCTTGTGGGCGCGGAAGAACCGGCTCACGCCCATCAGGGTGCCGGTGGTGCCGAGGCCGGCGACGAAGTGGGTGATCGAGGGCAGGTCGGCCAGCAGCTCGGGTCCGGTCCCCTCCTCGTGGGCGAGGGCGTTGGCCTCGTTGCCGTACTGGTAGAGCATCACCCAGTCGGGGTGCTCGGCGGCCACCTGCTTGGCGACCCGGACCGCCTCGTTGGACCCGCCCGCGGCCGGGGACGAGACGATCTCGGCGCCCCACATGCGCAGCAGCTGGCGGCGCTCCTCGGAGGTGTTCTCGGGCATCACGCAGACCATCCGGTAGCCCTTGAGCTTGGCCGCCATCGCCAGCGAGATGCCGGTGTTGCCCGAGGTGGGCTCGAGGATGGTGCAGCCCGGCCGCAGCCGGCCGTCCTTCTCGGCCTCCTCGATCATGCGCAGCGCCGGCCGGTCCTTGATCGACCCGGTGGGGTTGCGGTCCTCGAGCTTGGCCCAGAGACGGACCTCCGGCGCACCCGCGGGGCTCTGCGGCGACAGCCTCGGCAGCCCGACCAGCGGCGTGCCGCCGACCGAGGCCAGGAGGTTGTCGTAGCGGGTCACGTCAGCGCGAGCCGCCGGCCACGGCGGGGAGCACGACGACCTGGTCGCCGTCGCTGAGCTCGGCCTCGAGGCCGCCGATGAAGCGCACGTCCTCGTCGTTGACGTAGACGTTGACGAACCGGCGCAGGTCGCCGCCCTCGACGAGGCGCTCCTTGATGCCCGGGTGGTGGGCCTCGAGGTCGTCGATCAGCGCGCTCAGGCTGGCGCCGTCGGCCGTGACGGCCTTCTCGCCCCCGGTGTAGGTGCGCAGGATGGTCGGGATGCGGACCTCGATGGCCATGCGGTGTGACTCCTCAGTTGCGTGCGGGCAGGGCGTCGACCACGGTGACCTCTTCCTCGGTCACCTCGCCGCCGACGATCCTGTAGGACCTGAACTCCACGGGAGCCTCGTTATTCCCTCCGCCGGCCTCTGCCCAGTCCCGTGTGCTCACCAACACGTAGTGGGCTCCCGGCTCCATCGCCAGGCCGATGTCGGTACGGCTCGGGTAGGCCTCGGTCGCGGTGTGGGAGTGGTAGATGACGACCGGCTCCTCGTCGTTCTCGTCCATCTCCTTGTAGAGCTGGAACAGGTCGGTGGAGTCGAACTCGTAGAAGGTCGGCGAGCCGGCGGCGTTGACCATCTCGACGAACCGCTCGGGGCGGTCGCTCCCGGCCGGGCCCGCGACGACGCCGCAGGCCTCGTCGGGGTGGTCGCGCTTGGCGTGCGCGACGATGGCGTCGTACGTCGCGCGGTCGATGGTCAGTCCCACGAGGGGCAAGCCTACGAGGGCGGCCGCCGGAACCGGGCCGCGGTCTCACCTGCGAGGACGTCGTCGATGCGCTCGCGCAGCCAGTCCGACATCGGCGGCAGCGCGTCGGCCGGCCACCAGCGCACCTCGACGTTCTCGTCGTCGTTCACGCAGGCCTCGCCGCTGACCCAGGTGCAGGCGAAGGTGAGGTCGAGGTAGACACCGAGGTCGCCGTTGCCGTGCACCACCTGCGGGCTCGAGCCCACCGAGGCGAGCCGGTCGACCGAGACCACGACGCCGGTCTCCTCCAGGGCCTCGCGGGCGGCGCCGACGGCCGGCTCCTCCCCGGGGTCGAGGATCCCGGTGATCGGTGCCCACTCGCCGTTGTCGGCGCGCCGGGTGAGCAGGACGTCGTCGCCCCGGAGGACCACGGCGGTCACCGCGGGCAGCCACAGCTCCAGCGTGCCCACCAGGGCGCGCAGCTCGGCGACGAACGGGGGGATCGGCATCAGCGGGACCTCACCTGGTGGGTCGTCGGACCGGTCACTTGCTCAGCGCTCCGACCAGGGTCTCCTGGAGGTAGCCGACCCACTCGTAGATGTCGTGGGCCTGCGCGCGGGGATCGTCGTCGGGCAGCGAGTGCCAGTAGGCCTCGTCGCCCTTCTCGATCTCGAGCCGGGTGGCGAGCGCCAGCCGGAGGTCGGTGAAGGAGCGCAACCAGGTCTCGGCGGTCTCCTCGTCGAGCTCGACGTCGATCACCAGGCCGTCCTCGGTCAGCTCCGGCGGCAGCCCGGCCTCCTCGAGGCCGTCGATGATCGCGATCGCGGCGGCCGCCTTCCCGTCGCGCAGCGACCCCTCGGTGAAGCGGCGGAACTCCGCGGCCGCCTCCTCGTCGTCGGGGTACGCCGTCGGGAACAGTCGCGCCAGCACGGGGTCCTCCGGCGCCTGGGTGGGCCCGGAGAAGTCGAGCATCGCCTCGAAGGGGTCCATGCCGTCGCGCGGGACGGCCGCCTCGTTGCGCAGCAGCTCGACCAGCTGGCCGGCCAGCGAGCGGAGCAGGTCGGCCTCGAACCCGGTGAAGTTCGCGATGATCCGCCTGCTCCGCCGGTGCCGGTGGAAGGCGCTCACTCCTGCTTGTCCATCGTCGCCCAGAGGCCGTACTCGTGCATGGCCTGCACGTCGCGCTCCATCTCCTCGCGGCTCCCGGTGCTCACGACGGACTTGCCGTCCTCGTGCACCTCGAGCATCAGCTTCTCCGACTTCTTCTTCGAGTAGCCGAAGTACTTCTGGAAGACGTAGGTCACGTAGGACATCAGGTTGACCGGGTCGTTCCAGACGATCGTCACCCACGGCTTCGCCGTCTCGGTGATCTCGTCGGGCGTGGTGGTCGGCTCGACCTCGACGGGCGCGGTCACAGGCCCATGTTGGCACAGCGGTGTTGGCACACTGAGGACCGTGGCCCACTCCACCGCGTTGCTGACCGACCACTACGAGCT
The DNA here is from genome assembly GCF_044226305.1 of Nocardioides sp. Taxonomy (GTDB): domain Bacteria; phylum Actinomycetota; class Actinomycetes; order Propionibacteriales; family Nocardioidaceae; genus Nocardioides. The sequence goes on from NZ_JBGAHF010000001.1 coordinate 358,444, forward strand.
CACCATGCTGCAGGCCGCCCTGCGGTCGGGCACCGCCCACCGGCGGTCGGTGTTCGAGCTGTTCCCCCGACGGCTCCCCGAGGGGCGCCGGTACGGCGTCGTGGCCGGCGTCGGCCGGGCCCTGGACGCGATCGAGGCGTTCCGGTTCGACGAGGCCGCGCTCGACGTGCTCCGCGACGTGGTCGACGCGCCGACGCTCGCCTGGCTGGCGTCGTACCGCTTCGAGGGCGACATCTGGGGCTACGCCGAGGGCGAGGCGTACTTCCCCTACTCCCCGCTGCTGGTCGTCGAGGCCACCTTCGCGGAGGCGGTGGTGCTCGAGACGCTGCTGCTCTCGGTCTACAACCACGACTCGGCGATCGCGTCGGCGGCCTCCCGGATGACGCTGGCCGCCGGGGACCGGCCGTGCATCGAGATGGGCTCGCGGCGTACCCACGAGGAGGCGGCGGTGGCGGCGGCCCGCGCGGCGTACGTCGCCGGGTTCGCGACCAGCTCCAACCTGGCCGCCCGGCAGCGGTACGGCGTCCCGACGGCCGGCACCAGCGCGCACTCGTTCACGCTGCTGCACGACACCGAGGCGGACGCGTTCCGCGCCCAGGTGACCGCGCTGGGCGCGGGGACGACCCTGCTGGTCGACACCTACGACGTGGCGGAGGCGGTGCGCCTGGCGGTCGAGGTCGCGGGCACCTCGCTCGGCGCCGTGCGGCTGGACTCCGGCGACCTCGGCGTCCAGGCCGTGGAGGTGCGCGCGCAGCTGGACGCGATGGGCGCCACGTCGACGCGGATCATCGTGACCAGCGACCTCGACGAGTTCGCGATCGCGGCCCTGGCCGCGGCGCCCGTCGACGGGTACGGCGTCGGCACCCAGCTGGTGACCGGCAGCGGCCACCCCACCTGCGGCTTCGTCTACAAGCTCGTCGCGCGCGAGGGTGCGTCGGGCGAGCTGGTGTCGGTGGCCAAGCGCAGCGTGGACAAGGCGTCGGTGGGCGGCCGGAAGTACGCCCTGCGCCGGCGCTCCGCCGCCGGGGTCGCCGAGGCCGAGGTGATCGGCGTGGGCGAGGCGCCGGTCGACGACGGCGACGACCGGTCGCTGCTGGTGCCGCTGGTGGCCTCCGGCCGGGTCGTCGGCCGCGAGTCGTTGGACGCCGCCCGGGCGCGGCACCTGGCCGCCCGGGACGAGCTGCCGGTCGTGGTCCAGCAGATGTCGCGCGGCGAGCCGGTGATCCCCACGCTGCACGTCTGAGCGGGTGTCCCCGTCGGCCGTGGCCGCACCCGACGAGCGGCGGTGATCTGACCGAGGAGCGGTGGAGCCACGGGACCCGGCGTTCGGGCCGGGCGCTCAGCCCCGCCACTCCTCGGCGAGGAGCGCGTAGGTGTAGCCGTCGATCCAGCCGAGCTCGGCGTGGAAGGAGTCCTTCACGCCGTGCTGCTCACGCCGCATCCCCAGCTTCTCCAGCACCCGCCACGACGCGACGTTGTCGGCGAAGCAGCCGGCCTGGACCCGGCGCAGCCCCAGCCGGCCGAAGGCGTTCGCGAGCGCCTCGCGCGCCAGCGTCGTCGCGATGCCACGGCCCGCGTGGCGGGTGCACGAAGTACGAGAGCCGCCCCTCGCGGCCGACGAACTCCGCCTCGTGACCCGACTGCCCCATCCCGTCGACGACCCCCAGGGTCGCCTGGCCGACCATCGCGCCGTCGAGGACCGCCACGACCCGGTGGTGGTCGTGGTCGTCGTACGCCGCCCAGTCGGCGACGTACTCCTCGGTGTCCTCGATGCGCTGCTGCAGGAACCAGCGGGTCACGTCGGGCCGGTGGCGCCAGGTCAGGAACTGCTCGGCGAGCTCGGCCGTGGGGGAGGTGAGCCGGAGCCCGGAGATCGGCATGACGGGCGACCCTAGCGTGGCGGTGGCACGCCGCACACATCGACCACCGCAGACAGCAGCCGACCCGACATCGCCGGCAGTCGTCACCGCCCTGCCTCCACTTCCGGGGTCTCGACGACGCTCGCCAGGGCTCGCTGCTCGACCACCGATGCGACGACGCTCGCCAGGGCTCGCTGCTCGACCACCGATGCGACCACCGAGCGCTACCCTCGGCGCCATGACGCGGGCGTTGATCGTCACGGACGTGCAGAACGACTTCTGCGAGGGCGGGTCGCTGCCGATCGCGGGCGGTGCGCAGGTCGCCGCCGACATCGGGACGCTGCTGCGGCGGTGGGTCGGGCGCGGGCCGGACGCGCCGCCGTACTCCCACGTCGTGGCGACCAAGGACCACCACGTGGCACCGGGCGGCCACTGGTCGCCGGACCCGGACTTCGTCGACTCCTGGCCGGTGCACTGCCGGGTCGGCACCGACGGCGAGGCGTTCCACCCCAGCCTCGATCCCCAGCCGTTCGACGCGATCTTCCTCAAGGGCGAGCACGAGGCGGCGTACTCCGGGTTCGAGGGGCGCTCGGTCGACGGCGTCGGGCTGGCCGACTGGCTGCGGGAGCGCGCGGTGAGCGAGGTCGACATCTGCGGGATCGCGACCGACTACTGCGTGCGGACGACCGCGCTCGACGCGGTGGCCGCCGGGTTCCCCACCCGGCTGCTGCTGGCGCTGTGCGCCGGGGTCGCCCCGGCGACCTCGGAGGCGGCGGTCGAGGAGCTGCGAGCAGCCGGGGTGCAGGTTGCCTGACCTGCGGGTGGCGGTCGCCGACGGGGTGCTGACGCTGACCTTCGACCGGCCGGACTCCCTCAACGCCGTGACCGGCCCGATGATGGAGCGGCTGGCCACCGAGCTCGAGGGCGTCGCGGCCCGCGACGACGTCCGGGTCGTCGTGGTCACCGGCACCGGGCCGGCGTTCAGCGCCGGCGCCGACATGGACACCCTCCGGCTCGCGCCCCAGCACCCGGTCGAGACGATGGACGGCGCGAACCGGGTGGTCCGCGCCGTCGTCGGCTGCCCGGTGCCGGTGATCGCCGCCGTCAACGGCATCGCGGCCGGCGTCGCCTGCGGGGCCGCACTGGCCTCCGACCTCATCGTGGCGGCCGAGTCGGCCGCGTTCCTGCTGCCGTTCTCGCGGATCGGGCTGATGACCGACGGCGGCTCGTCCGCCACCGTCGCCGCCTCCGTCGGCCGGGCCCGCGCGATGCGGATGGCGCTGCTCGGCGAGCCGCTGCCCGCGGCCGCTGCCTACGAGGCGGGGCTCATCACCCACCTCGCCCCCGACGACGAGCTCGCCGACCTCGTCGGCACGCTGGCGCGCCGGCTCGCGGCCGGGCCGCCGATCGCCCCGGCCGGGATCAAGAAGGCCGTCAACGCCGCCACCCTGCCGCACCTCGAGGCGGCGCTGGACCGCGAGCACTCCGGCCAGCGGGCGCTGTTCACCACCCGCGACTTCACCGAGGGGCTGGACGCGTTCGCCGAGCGCCGGCGGCCGGAGTTCCGCGGCGAGTGAGGTGTCGCGCCACCGGGCGGTCGTGACCGGGCTGCGTGACCGGGCTGCGCGACCGGGCTGCGCGACCCGGGCTGCGTGACCCGGGCTGCGTGACCCGGCGTTTCACCACGGGATGCAGGCGAACCTGCACTTCCCACGGCGTGCTCGCCGTGGGAAGTGCAGGTTCAGCGTCATCCCGTGGTGAAGCTGCGACGGACGACGCCCAGATCAGCTCGTGATCGTCACCGGGTCGGTCCCGGAGACCAGCCGCCAGTCCACCGAGGCGAACTGGGCTGGGTCGATGGTGTGGTGGGCGAGGACCCAGTCGATGAGCAGCTGCCGGATCTCGTTCTGGCGGTTGTAGACCACGGTCGCGGTGGACACGGCCGGGAACCCGCCGCCCCCGGACTGGCGGTAGTTGTTGACCGCCATCACGAACTGCTGGTCGTCAGTGACCGGCGCGCCGTCGTACGCGAGGTCCTTGATGCGCGACCCAGGATCGGCGGCGATGTCGATGTCGTAGGTGAGCGGGGCGTCGAGGCCGGCGACCGAGTCGAAGTTGTAGTCCGGGGTGCCGTTCGGGGCCGTCGGGGTGACCGCGTTGGTCACCTGCGCCATCGTGAACGGACCCGGACCCGACACCTTCTTGAAGTAGCGGGCGGAGTACTCCAGGTAGGCGCGCACGTCCGCGCCCGACACCTGCACGCCGAGCAGCGTGTTGTCGTAGATGTAGAGGCCCGCGACGTCGCGGACCGTCACCTCGCCCGACGGGAACGACGCCTGCCGGTTGAACGGCGCCGCGATCGAGAGCACCGGCAGCGACGCAGCGGCACCGGTCAGCCCGGCCTTGACGGCGTCGGCCTGGACGTAGTTGACGAAGTCGATGATCGGCACGTCCTCGACCACCGCCCGCGCCGCGGACATCTCCTCGGTAGAGGTGCCGACCGGCGAGTTCACGTAGTCGACGACCGTGTCGTGCTGGTCCTGCACCGCGGCCGCGACCTTCGCGTCGGGGTCGACGGTGTTGGAGTTCAGCACCTGCGAGCCGGAGCCGACGAGCACCCACTTCAGCTCACCGCGCTTGGTCCAGGTGGCCTGCACGATCAGGTCCATGAGCGCGACCCGCATGCCCCAGTAGGCCGGCTCGCACAGCAGCACCTGCTGGCCGGTCCGCTCGTTGCGGACGAACTGCTGGGGGACCTCGAGGTGCGCGTGGCCGACGAGGATCGCGTCGACGTGGGGCACCTGCGCGGCCACGAGGGACGAGGCGTTCTCCGGGTAGGGCAGCGCGTCGCCGTACGACGAGGAGGTGTTCGGACCCGAGTGGGCCGAGACGACGATCAGGTCGCAGCCCTTCTTCTTCATCTCCGGCACGAACTTCTTCGCCTGCTCGACCAGCCCGGGGAACTCCATCTTCCCCTCGACGTTGGCCTTGTCCCAGATCGCGATGCCCGGGTTGGTCAGGCCGAGCACCCCGACCTTGAGCGTGCGGCCGCGACCGACCCGGAAGGTCTTGATCAGGTACGGCTTGAACGCCGGCCGCTTGGTCGCGGGGTCGACGGCGTTGGCCCCGAGCAGCGGGAAGTCCAGCTGGTCCTCGAAGGTGCGCAGGATCGGCAGCCCGTAGTTGAACTCGTGGTTGCCGAGCGCCGCGGCGTCGTACCCGACCAGGTTCATCGCGCGCGCCATCGGGTGCACGGTGTCGCCGTCGATCGGGTCGATCTTGGCGTAGTAGTACGCCAGCGGGGTGCCCTGGATGGTGTCGCCGGCGTCGAGGGTCAGGATCGGCTCGCCGCGACGCTCCTTGCGCATCGCCTTGATCAGCGTGGCCGCCCGGGCGAGGCCGATCGCGTCGGAGACCGGCTTGGTGGTGCTGTTGTGGTTGTCGAACTCCTGGTTCTTGTAGTAGTCCCAGTTGTAGACGTTGCCGTGCAGGTCGGTCGTGCCGAGCACGGTCAGCCGCACCCGGTTGCCCGGACGGCGCGGGTCGTACTCGACGCCGTACGACGGGGCGGCGAAGCCGGCGGCCGCGAGCGCGGCTCCCCCGGTGAGACCTCCGGCGATGACGGCACGGCGCGACGGCATGGATTCGGACACGACGGTTCCTCCCGAGAACGGACGACGAGGAGGCAGTTCTACCACCTCCTGGTGGTCAACCGCCCCACTTGTCGGCCAACGCCTCGATGACGGTCAGGTTGCGGTTCGTCGCCACACCGAGGTGCTTCTCGATCACGGCGTTGGTCAGCTTCGCCTCGTGGTAGTTCTCGCCGAGCAGCAGGTGCACCGCCCGGCCGCCGACCTTGGCCACCTCGCCCGCGGCGCCGGCCGCCTCGACGGCCTCCACCTGGGCTGCCGTCGGTGCCTTCTTGAGCAGGGACACGTAGTGCCGCCCCTCGTGCCCGTCGGCGAACCGCTTCGCATCGTCGGCGATCGCCCGCAGCTCACGCTGGCTGAAGACGATGGTCGGTACGTCGAAGCCGCGGTCGGCCGCGAACGCCTCCTCGAGAGCCGCCTCGATCCGGGCCCGGGACCGCAGGGTGGTGCCGAACCGGACGTTGCCGGTGTTGATGTAGGTCTCGACGTCGGTGAACCCGGCACCCTCGACGGCCGCGACGATCGCCGCCTTGGGGAACTTCCGGGTGGCGCCGAGGTTGATCGCCCGCAGGAACCCGATGTACGTGGCCACGGCCACATCCTGCCCGAGCCGGCGGACCGGGAATTACATAGGTTTCCGATGCATTATGTCTCTCGTGACCGAAGCAGAGCTCGCCGGCGACCTGGTCGTGCACGCCGCACGCCTGGTCCGCGCCGTACGACGGGACCTCGAGCTGCCCGCCGGCACCCGTCTCGTCTCCCTGCTCGACGAGCACGGCCCGCTGGGGATCTCGCAGCTCGCCGCCCTCGATCGCAGCTCCCAGCCGACGATGTCGGGGGCCGTCGCCCAGCTCGCGGCGCAGGGCTGGGTGTCCAAGGAGCCCAACCCGGCCGACGCCCGGGCCTCCCTGGTCACGCTCACCGACACCGGTCGTGCCGAGCTCGCGCGGATCCGCCGCCGGATCGGCGAGCACGTCGCCGCGCTCGTCGCCGACCACCCCCACCTCACGGGCGAGGACCTCGCCACGGCGGTCGCCGTGCTCGACGCCCTCGTCAACGACACCCGTTCTCGGAAAGGCACCTCGTGAGCTCGTTCCTCAAGCAGCCCCGCGCCGTCTGGGCCGTCGCCTTCGCGTGCGTCATCGCGTTCATGGGCATCGGCCTGGTCGACCCGATCCTCAAGGAGATCGCGGTCCAGCTGGACGCGACCTCGAGCCAGGTCTCGCTCCTGTTCACCAGCTACATGGCGGTCATGGGGGTCTCGATGCTGGTCACCGGCGTCGTCTCGAGCCGGATCGGGCCCAAGCGCACGCTGCTCTCCGGCCTGGTCCTCATCATCGTGTTCGCCGGCCTGGCGGGGATGTCGGACAGCGTCGGCGCCGTCGTCGGCTTCCGCGCGGGCTGGGGGCTGGGCAACGCGCTCTTCGTCGCGACGGCGCTGTCCACGATCGTCAGCGCCTCGAAGGGCTCGGTCGGGCAGGCGATCATCCTGTTCGAGGCCGCACTGGGGCTCGGCATCGCGTCCGGCCCGCTCATCGGCGGCCTGCTCGGCGAGCAGTCCTGGCGCGGCCCGTTCTTCGGGGTGTCCGTGCTGATGACGATCGCCCTGGTCGCGACCGCGTTCTTCCTCCCGGCGACGCCGCCGGAGGGCCGGCGCACCTCGCTCGCCGACCCGTTCCGCGCGCTGCGCCACCCCGCGCTGCTGCTCCTCGCGCTGGTCGCGATCTTCTACAACCTCGGCTTCTTCACGCTGCTGGCCGCCGGGCCGTTCGCCCTGCCGTCCTACGGCATCATGCAGATCGGCTGGACGTTCTTCGGCTGGGGCATCCTGCTGGCGGTCAGCTCGGTGTGGGTGGCGCCGGTGCTGCAGCGCTGGTTCGGCACGATGCCGGCGCTCACCGCCGTGCTGGGTCTCTTCGCCCTCGACCTCGCCGTGATGGCGGTCTACGCCGAGGACGAGTCCGTCGTGACGGCGTGCATCGTGGTCGCGGGCGCCTTCATCGGCGTCAACAACACCCTGGTCACCGAGGCCGTGATGGGAGCCGCTCCCGTCGAGCGGCCGGTCGCGTCCGCGGCGTACTCGTTCGTCCGGTTCACCGGCGGCGCGCTCGGCCCGTTCGTCGCGCTCAAGCTCGCCGAGCACGTCGGCGTGCACGCCCCGTTCTGGTTCGGCGCGGCCGCGGTCACGGTCGGCGTGGTCGTCGTCGCGCTGGGCACCCCCACGATCCGCCGGGCGCTCGACGGCGCCGCGCCCGCACACGGCAGCGAGGCGGAGGCCGAGGCCGAGCTCGTCGGCGACCTCGCCTGACGTCCTGACGCGGGCCGGCCCGTAAACCGGTCGCCCCACCGGGCCCTCGGCGCGTACCGTCGTGGGCCGGTGGGGATCAGCAGCCGGCCAGGTGTGCCTGGGGCCGGTCCTGCGCGTCGTACCCCCTCCGGTTGCCCCTGCACGGGTTCCTCTGGCATACGCGCGATGTGCGCGGGGGTTCGACTCCCCCACCTCAACGGGCGGACGGGCGGGTGCGCGAGCGACCCGCCACCTGTGGCCCGGCCGGTCCGCACGACGGCCGACGCCCCGTGACGAGTCGTGCACCGGCCCGTCCGCCCCGCACCACCCACCACCCAGCAGCACCGACACCGCCTGAAGGAGGTCAGCCCATGTCCCTGTTCCGCACCACCATCACCGTCCAGGCCGGCGAGCGCGCGCTCGAGTACGTCGACGGCACCTGCACCCGGGTCCTCGAGCCCGGGCGCCACCGGCTGGCCCGCCGCGCCCAGGTCCGCCGGGTGCTGGTCCTCGACCGGGTCGAGACCACGGCGCCGCAGGAGGTGCTCACCGCCGACGGCGTCGGCGTGCGCGTCACCGTGGCCGTCCGCTGGGCGGTCGGCGACGCGCGCCGGTTCGTCGAGACGGCGGCCGAGCCGCTCGCGCTCGTCTACCTCGCGGTGCAGGTCGCGCTGCGCGAGGCGCTCGCCGACCTGACCGCCGAGGACGTCGCCCGGCGGGCGCGTCGTACCGTCGGCGAGGCGGTCACCGAGGCCGCCCGAGCGGCCGCCGAGCCCCTCGGCGTCGTCGTGCACGGCACCGTGGTCAAGGACGTGATCCTGCCCCACGAGCTGCGCGAGGCGTACGCCGCGCTGGCCTCGGCCCGCACCCGCGGCCAGGCCCAGCTGGAGGTCGCGCGCGCCGAGACCGCCGCGCTCCGCTCGCTCGCGAACGGGGCCAAGCTGCTCGACGACCACCCGGGCCTGGCCCGGCTCCGCCTGGTGCAGGCGCTGCCACCGGGCTCGCGCGTCGAGCTGGTCGCCCCGAGCGACTGAGCCGCGGACGGGGCGCGACTCGGCGTCCCACCCGGCGCATCAACGCCCCGGCTGCCAGAGGCGGCCGGGGCGTTGCTCCCTCCCGAAGGGAGATCGTGGGGGTCGGGCTCCTCCCGATCGACTACAGGTTCCCGCGGAGCTCCTGCTCGCGCTCGATCGCCTCGAACAGCGCCTTGAAGTTGCCCTTGCCGAAGCCCAGCGAGCCGTGTCGCTCGATGAACTCGTAGAACACGGTAGGCCGGTCGCCCATCGGCTTGGTGAAGATCTGCAGAAGATAGCCGTCCTCGTCGCGGTCGACGAGGATGCCGCGCTTCTTCAGCTCCTCGATCGGCACCCGCACCTCGCCGATCCGGGCGCGCAGCTCCGGGTCGTCGTAGTAGGAGTCGGGGGTGTCGAGGAACTCGATCCCGTTGTCGCGGAGGATGTCGACGCTGCGCAGGATGTCGTTGGTCGCCAGGGCGATGTGCTGGCAGCCGGCGCCATCGTAGAACTCGAGGTACTCGTCGATCTGCGACTTCTTCTTCGCGATCGCCGGCTCGTTGAGCGGGAACTTCACCCGGTGGTTGCCGCTGGCGACCACCTTCGACATCAGCGCGGAGTAGTCGGTGGCGATGTCGTCGCCGATGAACTCGGCCATGTTCGTGAACCCGAGCACCTTGTTGTAGAAGGTGACCCACTCGTCCATCCGACCGAGCTCGACGTTGCCGACGCAGTGGTCGACCGCCTGGAAGAGCCGCTTGGGGTGGCCGGACTGCCGGGTCACGGTCGTCGCCGCCGCCGTGTAGCCGGGCAGGTACGGGCCGTCGTAGCGGGACCGGTCGACCAGGGTGTGCCGGGTCTCGCCGTACGTCGCGATCGCGGCGGTCCGGACGGTGCCGTGCTCGTCGCTCTCGTCGTGGGGCTCGACCAGGATCCGGGCGCCCATCGCGCGGGCATGGTCGATGCAGAGGTCGACGTCGGGCACCTCGAGGGCCAGGTCGACGACGCCGTCGCCGTGCTTGCGGTGGTGGTCGAGGACGGGGCTGTCGGGGGTGACCCCGCCGGTGAACACGAAGCGGGCGCTGCCCGAGCGCAGCACGTAGGACTTGGAGTCGCGGGTGCCGTTCTCGGGGCCGCGGTAGGCCTCGAGGTCCATGCCGAGCGCGAGCTGGTAGAAGGCGGCGGTCTGGGTGGCGTTGCCGACCACGAAACCGACCGCGTCCATCGCGGTGACCGGGAACGGGTCGCGGCTCGCGTCGTACTCCACGAGTCCGACCAGCTCCTTGAGCTGCTCGAGGGTCAGGTCGGCCTTGAGCTCATCGGGTGTGAGAGTCATGGGCGCAGCGTGGGTGTGATCGGGCAACATGTGCAACAGTGGGCCGACACCTTGTGCACTTTGTCCACCCGGGAGGGCTGACGTGGACCAGCTGGACGGCAGGTTGATCGATCTGTTCGCCGCCGACCCACGCGTCGGCGTCCTCGAGGCTTCCCGCCGGCTCGGCGTCGCCCGCGGGACGGTCCAGGCCCGCCTGGACAAGCTGACCGCGGCCGGCGTGATCACCGGGTGGGGCCCCGACCTCTCCCCCGAGGCGCTCGGCTTCCCGGTCACGGCGTTCCTGACCCTGGAGATCCGCCAGGAGACCAGCCAGGGCGGGCACGACGCCGTGGGGGCGCACCTGGCCGGCATCGCCGAGGTGCTCGAGGCGCACACCATCACCGGCGCCGGCGACATGTGGGCCCGGGTCGTCGCGCGCTCCAACGCCGACCTCCAGCGGGTCATCGACCGGGTGCTCGAGCACCCCGCGATCGTGCGCTCCTCGACGGTGATCGCGCTCGCGACCCAGGTGCCCTACCGCGTGCGCCCGCTGGCGCGGACGGTCACCCGCTGAGGCGGGCTAGGCTCGCGGCATGGTCGAGCTGGTCCGCACGAACGACCCCGCCCTCATCTCGGTGGTCGAGGGGCTGCTGCTCAGCGCCGAGATCCCCTACCAGGTCACCGACCGCAACATGAGCACCATCGAGGGCAGCATCCTCGTCATCCAGGTGCGCGTGCTGGTGCCCGACGACCGGATCGACGAGGCGCGCGAGCTGCTCACCGACGCCGAGCTCGGCGGCTGGATCACCACCTGACCCCTCGCCCGGCCGACGGCTCGTCGTTCTCCACCATGACTTGAACATGTTTTCACATGCTGTAGCCTTCAGCCCATGGGTGTGCCGCTGTACGAGGCGAAGGCCGAGTTCTTCAAGACGCTGGGCCACCCGGCGCGGATCCGGATCCTCGAGCTCCTCGCCGAGCGCGACCACGCGGTGCACGAGCTGCTCGAGGCGATCGAGATCGAGCCCAGCAACCTGTCCCACCAGCTCGCCGTCCTGCGGCGTACGTCGTTGGTCGTCTCGCGCCGCCACGGGGGTGAGGTCACCTACTCGCTGAGCGCTCCCGAGGTCCGCGACCTCCTGCTCGCCGCCCGCAGCATCCTGGTCGGCCTGGTGCACGTCGATCCCGAGCCGGCGCCGTCGTCGCGGTGACGGGCGTCCCGGCCCGCGTCGCCGCCCTGCTGCCACGACGCACCGACTGGACGCGCGCCGACCTGCGCCGCGACCCCGTGGCCGGGGTCATGGTGGGGCTGGTCGCGCTGCCCCTGGCGCTGGGCTTCGGCGTGAGCTCGGGACTGGGAGCCGGCGCCGGGCTGGTCACCGCGATCGTGGCCGGCGCCCTCGCGGCGGTCTTCGGCGGCAGCCGGGTGCAGGTCAGCGGCCCGACCGGCGCCATGACGGTCGTCCTCGTCCCGATCGTCGCCCAGCACGGAGCGGACGGCGTGCTCGTGGTCGGCCTGATGGCCGGGCTCCTCCTGGTCGGGCTCGGCGGCCTGGGGGCCGGCCGGTTCATCCGGTACGTGCCGGTGCCCGTCGTCGAGGGATTCACCCTCGGGATCGCCGCCATCATCGCGCTCCAGCAGGTCCCGGCCGCCCTCGGCACCGACGTGCACGCCGAGAAGGTGCCGGCCCTCGCGGTGCGGTCGGTGGCGGCGTTCGCGCGCGACCCGCAGTGGGTCACCCTCGCCCTGACCGCGACCGTGGTGGCCGCGATCCTCGTCCTGGGTCGGCTCCGGCCCAACTGGCCGGGGCCGTTGGTCGTCGTGGCCCTGGCCACGGTCGCGAACGTCGCCTTCTCCTGGGGCGCGACCGCGATCGGCACCATCCCCCGCGGGCTGCCGGCACCGAGCATCCCGACCGTGCCGTTCTCCGACCTCGACGCGCTCCTGCTCCCGGCGGTCGCCGTCGCCGCGCTGGCGGCGCTCGAGAGCCTGCTGTCGGCGACGGTCGCCGACGGCATGGCGGTCGGCGAGCGGCACGATCCCGACCGCGAGCTCGTCGGACAGGGCATCGCCAACCTCGCCGCTCCCCTGTTCGGCGGCCTGCCCGCCACGGCGGCCATCGCGCGGACCGCGGTCAACGTCCGGTCCGGTGCGGTCTCGCGCCTGGCCTCGCTGACCCACGCGGTCTTCCTGCTCGTCGTGGTCCTGGTGGCTGCCCGCTGGGTCGAGGAGATCCCGCTGGCAGCACTGGCCGGCGTCCTGATCGCCACCGCCGTCCAGATGGTCCGGGTCTCGAGCGTGTCGACCCTCGTCCGGTCGACCCGGGGCGACGCGCTGATCCTGGTCGTCACGGCCACGGCCACCCTCGCCCTGGACCTGGTGACCGCCGTCATCCTCGGTCTCGTGGTCGCCGGTTTCGTGGCCCTGCAGCAGACCGCGCGCACCGCACGGCTCGAGGAGACGCCGTTCGACGACGCCGACCACACCGACCACACCGCCGAGGAGCGCGCGCTGCTCGACGACCACGTCGTCGCGTACCGCCTGGAGGGGCCGCTCTTCTTCGCCGCCGCCCACGACTTCCTGCTCGAGCTCTCCGACGTCGGCGACGTCCGGGTCGTCATCCTGCGCATGTCCCGGGTCACCACGCTGGACGCGACCGGCGCGCACGTCCTGGCCGACACGATCAGCCGGCTCGAGAGCCGCGGCACGACCGTGCTGCTCTCCGGGGTGCGGCCCGAGCACGAACGGGTCCTCCGCGAGCTCGGGGTGCACCGCGAGCTCGCCGACGCACGCCACCTGTTCGCGAGCACGCCCGACGCGATCGCCCACGCCCGGCAGCACGCGTCGCGCGGTCGTCCCGGCGCCTGACCGGTCAGGACAGGCGCGCAGCGACGTCGGCCGCGGCCCGCAGGACCACGGGCGCGACGGCCTCGACGTCGATCTCACCGATCGTCACGATGCCGACGCTGGCCGCGAGGCCGTCGACGCCGAGGACGGGTGCGGCCAGCCCGGACGCACCGGGCTGGAGCTCGCCCTGGGTGACCGCGACCCGAGGGCCGGTCTGCTTCGCGGTCCGGCCCTCCCGCCCGAGCAGGATCGCCTTGCCCGCCGCGCCGCGGTCGAGGCGGTGCCGGGAGCCGACGCGGTAGCTCACGTGGAAATCGGTCCAGGACGGCTCGACGACGGCCAGCGCCAGCGCCTCCTCGCCGTCGGCGACGGTCAGGTGGGCGGTGCAGCCGACGGCCTCGGCGAGCTCGCGCAGCACGGGTACGGCGAGGTCGCGCAGCACCGGCTGGACGGCCGAGGCGAGGTGCAGCACCCCGAGGCCGAGGTGCAGGCGGCCGCGGGGGTCGCGACGGACCAGGGCGTGCTGCTCGAGGGTGCCGACCAGCCGGTAGACCACGGTGCGGTTGACCTCGAGCCGGGCGGCCAGCTCGGTGACCGTCAGGCCGTCGGTCACCCCGGCGAGGACGTCGAGGACGCGCAGCCCGCGGTCCAGGGTCTGGGAGGTCTCGGCCGGCACGTCGTCGAGCGTAACGACGTCAGGAGCTCTTGCGCAGCGCCCACTCGCGCAGCCGGTCGATGCGCGCGTGCAGCTGCTCGGCGGTCGCGACCGCCGCCGCCGGGCCGCCGCACTCCTTGCGGAGGGCGGCGTGCGTGATGCCGTGCGCCTGGCCGGTGCGGTGGTGCCAGGCCGCGACCAGGCCGTTGAGCTCGCGGCGCAGCACCGCCAGCTGCTCGTGGGTCGAGACCTCGGTCAGCGAGTCGGCAGCCTCCTCGGCCCGCGTCGCCTTCTGCTTCCTGGCCCGCTCGCTCTGCCGGTGGTGGAGCAGCTCGCGCATCTGGTCGGGCTCGAGCAGCCCGGGGATGCCCAGGAAGTCCATCTCCTCCTCCGAGCCGACGTGCACCTCGCCGGAGTGGCCGAACTCGCCACCGTCGTAGAGCACCCGGTCGAACCGGGCCTCCGAGCCGAGCGCCTCGAAGGAGGCGAGCAGGTCGTCGGAGGCGCCCTCCCCGGCGTTCGCCTGGGCAAGCAGGTCGTTCTCGGCGGCGAAGATGTCGGCGTCGTCGGTGATGCGGCGGCCGAGGACGTGGTCGCGCTCGACCTCCATCTCCGAGGCGTGGCCGAGGAGCGTGGGCACCGAGGGCAGGAAGATCGACGCGGACTCACCGCGGCCACGGGCCCGCACGAAACGGCCGACCGCCTGGGCGAAGAACAGCGGGGTCGCGGTGGTCGTGGCGTAGACGCCGACCGCGAGCCGCGGCACGTCGACGCCCTCGGAGACCATCCGGACCGCGACCATCCAGCGCCGGTCGCTGGTCGTGAACTCCGCGATCCGCTTCGACGCGAGCTTCTCGTCCGAGAGGACGACGGTCGCGGGCTCCCCTGTGATCTGCTTGAGCAGCTTGGCGTAGGCGCGTGCGGAGTCCTGGTCGGTGGCGATCACCAGGCCGCCGGCGTCCGGCACGTGCCGGCGCACCTCGGTGAGGCGCTTGTCCGCGGCCGCGAGCACCGCCGGCATCCACGACCCACCCGGGTCGAGCGCGGTGCGCAGCGCCTGGTTGGTCATGTCCTTGGTCAGCGGCTCGCCGAGCCGCGCGGCGATCTCGTCACCGGCCCGGGTGCGCCACTGCATCTCGCCGGAGTAGGCCAGGAACAGCACCGGCCGCACGACGTGGTCGGCCAGTGCGTGGGCGTAGCCGTAGGTGAAGTCCGCGACCGACCGCGGCACCCCGTCGTCGCCGGGTGCGTAGCTGACGAACGGGATCGGGTTCACGTCGGAGCGGAACGGCGTGCCGGTCAGCGCCAGGCGCCGGGTCGCCGGCTCGAACGCCTCGCGCACGCCCTCGCCCCACGAGAGCGCGTCGCCGGCGTGGTGCACCTCGTCGAGAATGACCAGGGTCTTGAACCGCTCGGTGCGGATCCGCATCGCCAGCGGGTTGACCGCCACGCCGGCGTAGGTCACCGCGATGCCGACGAAGTCCTGGGACGTGCGGCCCTTGCCGGCGGCGTACGCCGGGTCGATCGGCATGCCGGCGCGGGCGGCGGCCTCGGCCCACTGGAGCTTGAGGTGCTCGGTCGGCGCGACGATCGTGACCCGGTCGACGATCCGCCGGCCGAGGAGCTCGGCGGCGACCGAGAGGGCGAAGGTCGTCTTGCCGGCGCCCGGGGTCGCGACCGCGAGGAAGTCGCGCGGGTGGTCGGCGAAGTACTGCTGCATCGCCGCGGTCTGCCAGGCGCGCAGCGAGGTGGCCGTGCCCCAGGCCGCGCGCTCCGGCCAGGCCGGGGTCAGCGCGTGGGGGCGGGGGTCGGCCTCGGGCCGGCCCGTCACTCGCGGTCGCCCGCGTCGTCCTTGAGGGACTCCCAGACTTCCTTGCACTCCGGGCAGACGGGGAACTTCTCCGGGGCCCGGCTCGGGACCCAGACCTTCCCGCAGAGGGCGACCACCGGGGTGCCCATCACCATCGCCTCGGTGAGCTTGTCCTTCTCCACGTAGTGGGAGAACCGCTCGTGGTCACCCTCGTCGGTCGGGACGGTCCGACGGTCCTCGCGGACGTCGGTGTCGGTCGAGAAGCCGATGGTGGTCACGGCCCCAAGGGTACGACACCGCCGCCGCTCGACACCGCGGTCCGGTGAGGTGTTCACTCCACCCGTGCTTCCCGACGTGGACCCTCGTCACGATCCCCCGCGTCTGCTCCTGGCGGTCGCGCACCCCGACGACGAGACCTTCGGCTGCGGGTCGGTGCTCGCCCACGCCGCGAGCCTCGGCTGGGAGACCACCGTCCTCTGTGCGACCCGGGGCGAGGCCGGCGAGCCGGCGCCCGGCTTCGACCTCGGCGGTCGGTCGCTGGCAGAGCACCGCGAGGAGGAGCTGCGCGCCGCCGCGCGGCTGCTGGGGGTCGGCCGGCTGGTGCTGCTCGACCTCGTCGACTCCGGCATGGACGGCGACCCGCCGCCCGGGTCGCTGTGCGCCGCCGACCCGGCCACGGTCACCGAGGCGGTGCGAGCCGTCGCCGCGGAGGTCGAGCCGGACGTCGTGCTCAGCCTCGACGCCGCCGACGGCCACCGCGACCACGCGCGGGTCCGGGACGCCGCGGTCACCGTCGCTGCCGAGCGCGGGGTGCCGGCGTACCTCCAGGCGCTGCCCCGCAGCCTGATGGACCGCTGGGTCGCGCACATGGTCGAGGCCCGCCCGGAGATGGCACACCTGCAGTACGCCGACCTCGGCACGCCCGACGACGAGATCGCCGTGACCCTGGACGGCTCCGCCCACCTCGCCGTGCGGGAGCAGGCGATCGCGCTGCACGCCTCGCAGACCTCCCCGTTCGAGGGGCTGCCCCCGGACCTCCGGCGCGACTTCCTGGCCCGGGACCACCTGGTCCGCGCCTGAGACCCGGGGACGCGGCCGCTAGTTGAGCTCCGGGTCGATCGGCCGCGTGGAGTGCCAGGCCAGCTCCCCCGGCTGCCGGCGCAGCACGTCGCGCCACAGGTCGGCGGGGTCGAGCCGGAACACGTCGGCGACCTGGCCCGGGACGACGTACCAGCTGCCCTCCTCGATCTCGTCGACGAGCTGCTCGGCGCCCCAGCCGGCGTACCCGGCGAAGATGCGCAGCCCCTCCAGGCTGCCCTCGAGCAGCTCCAGGGGGGTGTCGAGGTCCACCAGCCCGAGCCGGCCGTCGAGGGCGCGGAAGCCGACGGGCACGTCCTCCTCGGTGCGCAGGGTCGCGACCGCGAGCGCGCCCTGGGTGCTCACCGGGCCGCCCTGGAAGAAGACCTCGGGCTCGGCGACGAGCTCGCCCCAGCCCTCCAGCACCTCCGAGACCGGCACCCCGGAAGGCCGGTTGAGGACGACCCCGAGGGCGCCGTCGTCGTCGACGTCGAGCAGCAGCACCACGGTGTCGGCGAAGTTCGGGTCGAGGAGGGCAGGAGTGGCGACCAGCAGCATGCCGGCCCGCGCCTCGGTCATGGCTCCATCATGGCCCACCGCGGTGCGCGACGGGCAGGGGTCCGCGCGGATCAGGCCGCGGCGAGCGCGGCCTTGAGCCGGTCGAGCAGACCCGGCTGCGGGGCCCGGCGCTGACCCGGTGCGAGCACCGGACGGTACGTCGCCCGGGCGCGGCTCTCGATGGCCGCGCCGATCCGGGCGGCGACGTCGTCGGGGGCGCTGACCCGGCCGGACATCATCGCCAGCATGGTCCGCTCCTTGGCGGCCGACTTGGCCATCGCCTCCGCCATCGCGGGGTCGCTCGGCTCGGCGCGGTAGTGGTCGACCACCGCCAGGACGCCAGGGAGCTCGTCGGCGGTCGCGTGCCACGCGGCCACGACGGCGTCCTCGAGGTCCATCGGCTGGTGCATCAGCTCCCGGTCGATCCGTCCGGCCAGCCGGGTGTGCCAGCGCAGCTGGAGGGCACCGAGCAGGGCGAGCTCGTCGCCGAAGGTCTCGCGGACGCCGGTGACGTCCATCGGCAGCCGGCCGTCGCGGCGCTCGTCGACGGCGGCGATCACGTCGCGGAGGATCTCCCCGCGGGAGTGGTAGGACTTCCAGGTCATGAGGAATGCTCCTTCGCAAGACTCACGTACTGTCAGTACGTACCCAAAGTATGCCGCCGTACTCACGGTATGCAAACGCGCCCTCCGGTGATCCGGATCACCCGTACCGACGGTCGGTACTAGGCTCCCGGGACTATGAGCAAGTCCTCGGTCAGCAAGCTCGTCCCGAAGGTCCCGGGCGTCCCCGGCACCTCCCGGCGCCAGCAGTACTCCGCCTCGACGAAGCGGGCCCTGGTCGACGTGGCCGAGGAGCTGTTCACCGAGAACGGCTACGCCGCGACCTCCCTGGACGCCATCGTGGCCGGCGCCCGGGTCACCAAGGGGGCGCTCTACCACCACTTCAGCGGCAAGCAGGCGCTCTTCGAGGCGGTCTTCGAGCGGGTCGAGAACGACGCCTCCCGGGCGATCCAGCGGGCGCTCAAGGGCCGCAAGGACCCGTGGGAGAAGGCGACCGCCGGGCTGCGCGCCTTCCTCGAGGTGGTCCAGGAGGCGCGCTACCGGCGGATCGTGATCCAGGAGGGGCCGTCGGTCCTCGGCTACGAGCGGTTCCGCGAGCAGGAGGAGCGATCGACCTTCGCCAACGTGCTCGAGATCGTGCGCGCCGTGCTCGCCGCCGGCACGTGGGAGCTCGACGAGGACCTGACCCAGACCTTCGCGCGGATCTTCTTCGGCGCCATGTCCTCGGCCGGTGAGTCGGTCTCCGGGGCGGAGGACCCGGTGCTCGCGGCCGCCAACGTCGAGACCGCGATCGGGTTCATCCTGGCCGGGTTCCAGGCCCTCGCCGAGGGGGGCGTCGAGCTGCCCGCCCCCACGCTCGGCGGGGTGGTCGGCACTACTTCTGGTACGTGACGTTCCCGCCGGCCGCCGGCACCAGCTCGATCCAGGTGTGGCCGGCCGGCACCGTGAGGTCGCCGGCCTTCGTCGAGAGCGAGATCGGGGACCCGAGGTCCTTCTTCTCCCAGGTCCCGCGCACCAGGCGACCGTCGTGGAAGACCATCGCCTCGCCCTTGCCGGTGAACTTGGTCTCCGGCACCGGGTTGCCGGCCGGGTCGAGGTAGCCGGCGTCGCCGACCTGGACCCGCAGCACGAGCACCGTGTCGGCCGGGAAGGTGTCCCCCGAGCCGGCGTAGGTGTTCTCGTTGACGTAGCCCTTGCCGTCATAGGTCCAGCTCGTCGTGTGGCCGCCGCCGAAGGTCGCCGCGATCGACTTCGCGGGCTGACCCTGCGGGAAATCGTCCTCGCTGCCCCACGGCAGGTAGTCGGCCGGCCGCTCGGGCTCGTCGAGCTGGGCCTCGGTGGCGACGTCCTGGAGGTTCGCGAACAGGTTGTACGGCGCGACACGCGAGCTGTCGCGCTCGAAGCCGTTCGAGCCCTCGGCGTAGAACGAGATGCCGGCGTCCTTGATCCGGCCGATCGTCACGCCCGCTGCACCGCTCGTCGCGATGGTCGCATCGACCGGGGAGACGATCCCGATGTCGCTCGCGCGCATCGAGCGCACCGGACCGACCAGGTCGGGGATGTCGGAGTAGTAGAACGCCGCGAGCCGGGTCAGCCCGCCCTCGACGAGCTCCTCGACGACCAGGTCGGCCGAGCCGAGGCCGACCTGCGGCGCGCTGGCCTCGGTGTTGTCCATCTTGGCGACGATCACCGGGTGGTCCTGGGCCGCCTCCTCGTCGCCGCTCACGGGCAGGCCGGTCAGCGGCCAGCTCGAGGAGAGCTCGTCGGCGCCGGCGACCTGCTGCGCCGCCGGGGTCTCGTCCCCCGAGTCGTCGCTGCCGCCGCCGCAGCCGGCGAGCGCGAGGCTCGCTGCCACGAGGACGACCGCCAGGGACCGGGGGTGGGACAGGTGGGCACGGCGCACGGGATCGCTCCGTTTCGTGATTCTCAAGTGTTCTGGTCGACTTCCAGTGTGCAGGCGCTCGCCAGCCCGGGCGGGGAGGCGCGCCCGGAGCGGGAGCGCGGACCGCCTGGGGCTCGACGCGCCGGTCGCAGCTAGCCGAGCTTGGCGCCGCCGTCGACGTACAGCGTCTGGCCGGTGACGTACGACGCCTCGTCGCTGCACAGGAACGCGGCAGCGGCCGCGATGTCCTCGGGGTAGCCGACCCGCTTGACCGGGTTCGCCTCGGCGCTCATCTCGCGCAGCTGCTCGGGCTCGAGCTTGAGCCGGCGCGCGGTGTCGTCGGTCATCTCGGTCACGATGAAGCCCGGCGCGATCGCGTTGGCGTTGATGCCGAAGGGGCCGAGCTCGATGCCGAGGGTGCGGGTGAAGCCCTGCACGCCCATCTTGGCGGCCGAGTAGTTGGCCTGCCCGCGGTTGCCGAGCGCGGACACGCTCGAGAGGTTGAGGATCTTGCCGTACCGCTGGGCGACGAAGTGCTTCTGGGCCGCCCGGGTCATGAGGAACGCACCGCGCAGGTGGACGTTCATCACCAGGTCCCAGTCGTCCTCGGTCATCTTGAACAGCAGGTTGTCGCGGGTGATCCCGGCGTTGTTCACCAGGACGTGGATGCCGCCCAGCTCGGCGACGACGCGCTCGACCGCCGCCTCGGCGGAGGCGGCGTCACTGACGTCGCACCCGATGCCGACGGACTTCGCACCGTCGACGAGCGGCAGCCTCGCGGCGGCGTCGGCCGCGCTCGCCTCGTCGAGGTCGAGGACGGCGACCGAGGCGCCCTCCTCCGCGAACCGCGTCGCGGTCCCGAATCCGATGCCGCGCGCGGCACCGGTGACGACAACAACCCGTCCGTCAAAACGGCCCATGGAATGTGGCTCCTCGTGGTCCGACGAGCCCGAGGGTCGGACCCGTCGGAACCACACCATAGGCGACGGCGAACCGGTCAGTAGCCGAGGGGTTGGCGCTCGCCGTGGGCGAGGACCGCGCCGAAGTCCTCCGACCGGGGCAGGCGGACCAGCGTCCGCTCGTGCCCGGTCGCCGGGTCGAGGCGCGCGATCACCGAGCGGGGAGCGGCTCCCTCGCAGCTCTGCGCGTGCTGGACCACCAGCCGGTCCCGGGTGCCGCCGAGGAGCAGGACGTTGCCGACCGCGCCCGGCACGTCGACCGGGGTCACCCGCCCGCCGCGCTCCCTCCTCCCGAGGAACTGCTCGCCGCAGCCGCCGGCGACCTGGACGTAGAGGCCGCCGTCGATCCGACGCGCGTCGAGGTGCCCCAGGTCGCCGTCGCCCGCGTCGTGCCGGCTGGTGAGCCGCCGGAAGTCGCCGGTCGCCAGGTCCAGCAGGGCCAGGTCCGCGCCGCAGGTGAGCAGGGCCCGGTCGCCGCCCCACCAGCGCACCGGCTGGCAGCGGCCGTCGACGGCGACCCGTCGTACGACGGAGCCGTCGGTCGCCGAGAGCACCCGCATCACCCGGGCGCGCCAGTGCGCGCCGTTGGTCAGCAGGGTCGACCCGTCGAGCGACGGGAGCAGGGTGCCGGTCATCCGGGCGGCCAGCCGGGTACGGGTGCCGTCGCGGGCCACGAGGGAGAGCGGCTCGCCGGTGCGGTCGCCGAACGCGGCGACCAGGAGCCCGCCGGTGTCCGGGGAGAGCACGACCGACGCGGCGTCGGACGGGACCCGGGTCGTCATCGACCACCCAGTCACGACGTCGACGGTGATCGCTCGCTGGTGGCCCTCGCGGCCGGTGAGCAGCAGCGCGGTGCTGCCGTCGGGCGACCAGTCGACCAGGCGCATGGTGCGGTAGCCGCCGGCCGGCCGGGACAGGACGACGTGCTGCGTGCCGTCGCGGTCGACGAGGACGAGGCGCTGCCGGGCGGGCTCGACGCCGTGGTCGCCGCGGGTCCCGTGGTCGACCAGGGCGAGGTAGGAGCCGGGGCCCGGGACGGACGGGTCGCGCCGGCCCGGCGGCTCGGCCGTCGGCGCTGCCACCGCCGGCGCGGCGAGAAGGGTGAGGAGGAGGGTCAGGATCCCGAGAATGCGTGCGCTCATGCCCGGGAGACGCGTCCGGGCCGGTTCAGGTTGCTGACCGGAGCCGCGCGGCGTACTCGGCCGCCTCGCCGTCGGCGTACTTCGTCCGCGGCCAGAAGAAGCCGCGCAGCCCGTCCCCCTTCGTCCGGGGCACGACGTGCAGGTGCAGGTGCGGCACGGACTGGCTGACGACGTTGTTCACGGCCACGAAGCTGCCCTGGGCCCCCAGCCCGGCGACCATGGCCGCCGCGAGCCGCTGGCCCGCCTCGAGGAACGGGTCGCGGAGCCGGGCCGGCAGGTCGACGAGGGTGACCACGTGCTGGCGCGGCACCAGCAGGACGTGGCCCTTGAAGAGCGGGCGCCGGTCGAGGAACGCGACCAGCTCCGGCTCGTCGAGCACCACGTCGGCGGGCAGGTCGCCGGCGACGATCGAGCAGAACACGCAGTCGGGGTCGGCGGTCACCAGGTGAATCTAGCCAGCGACCGGTCCCGGCAGGGTCGACCGCCGCCTCCCGTCTCCCGGCCGGAGGCCTGGGTGGCTACGGTCTCGAACAGCGGCCACGGGCTCAGTCGCAGTTCCGGTCGCACGGGCGCGGCGCCACGAGCGCGCGGGCGCGGCTGCCGACGTAGTCGAAGTGCTGGGTGTCGCCGAGGCCGTAGGTCCACCGCAGGCCGTGCCGGGCCATCAGCCGGACGACGGCGTGCGTGCGCGAGCGCCAGGCGACCCGCGGGTGGGACAGGCGACCCGCGGGTGGGAGTGGCCCTGCCACCAGGCGTCCGGGACGATGCCCCGCGCCGAGCGGTACGGGTTCTCCCACGTGTTGAGGTCGAGCGAGCGGCCGTAGCTGTGCGGCGATCGCACCCCGGGCCGGCCGGTGACGTCGCGGCAGTTGAACGCCGAGGTGTTGCCGGCCGCCATCGACGCGTAGTCGTCCCCGCCGTGCGAGCGGGCTCCCCAGCCGAAGCGGTCGACCCTGTACATCGCCCGGACCGGCAGCCGGTGCCGGTACATGTCGGCGAGCGCCGAGCCGATGGCCCGGGCGGCGTCGGCCGACGCGACGAGCTCGCCGCGGCGCGCGTAGCCGTGGTAGTCCCAGTAGCTCACCCGGACCAGCCGGAGCGACGACCGCCCCAGCGGGCAGCCGGAGTGCCAGGTGACACCGGCCATCTGCCGCCAGGTCCGGGCGGGGATCGGCGTGACCACCAGTGCGGCCCGTCGCCGGCGGCTCGCGGCTGCGGCGGGAGCGACCGGCGCGGCCGGGGCGCTGCGGCCGGGAGCCGCACCGGCGGCGTGGGGGGCAGGTTGTCGACGCGGTGCACCGGGCTCCACCCGCCCTCGACCCACTCCTGCCCCACCGCACGGGCCCGCCACCGGGAGTCGACGCGCGGGGTCGTCGTGATGGCGGCGCGCCCGTGGGTGTCGGTGCGGAGCCGGCGCACCAGCTCCCAGCGCTTGCCGGCCAGCGACCGGAACAGCTCGACGGTGCCCTCGACCGGGTCGCCCGACCGGGTCGTCCAGCGGACGGTGACCGCCACGTCGTGACCGTCGACGACCTTCTCCGGCCCTCCGGTCGCCACGCGGCCGTTGCGGCGCAGCAGCTCCAGGCGGCCCGTCGTCGTGACCGGGTCGTGGTCGACGTCGCCCGCATAGGTCGCCCGGACCGCGTTGTCGGCGGCCGTCCGGGCCACGACGAGGTCGACGGCCGCGTGCCCCTCGGCGTCGGTCGTGAGGGTCGCGACCGACGTCCACGCCCCTGCAGTGCGCCGCTCGACCAGGACCGGGGCGCCGGGCACGGGGTCACCGGCGTCGCTGGTCAGGTCCACCTCGAGCGTGGTCGGCCGGTCGGCGTACGCCGGCGTCGGGTCGAGCTGCAACCGGGTCGGCGTGGTGACCGCTGCCCCCTCGGCCGACGCGGTCAGTGACCCGAGGCCGACGAGGAGGGCGGACGTCAGCAACACCAGTCGGAACCCGAGCGACATGGCGCCAGTGTGCCTCGCCGCCGGCGCGGCACCGGCCGGAGGGTCAGCCGCGACCCGCGGGGGTGCCCGCGTCGACGTACGCGACGACGCGGTTGAAGAGCGTGGTGACGGCAGCGAGGTCGGTCACGCCCGACGGCGCCGGCCCGGCGAGGTCGAAGAGGACCGGTGACGCCTCCGCGGCCCCGGCCTGCTGCGCGGTGCGGGCGCAGACCCGGGCGGCGTCGCGGACGGCGGCCGGGTCGACGGTCCACAGGCTCTCGAAGAGCCGGTCCCCGTCGCGGACGTCCTCCTGACCGGGCAGCTCCCAGGCAGTGAGTGCGGCAGGGAGCTCCGCCGACTCGCACACCACGACCCACTCGCGACGCATCGGCGAGTCCGCTGCGAGCGCGACCTCGACCAGCCCGTCGCCGGCCGCCGTGGCGTCGGGGCTGTCGACGAGCACGAACGCCGAGCGGGCGACCCGGGCGAGCTCGCGCCACCGGGCCCGCGCGGGACGCCAGAACTCCGCGCGCTGGAACGCGCCGAACAGGTGCGGTCGCGTGGCCCGGGCGCAGAACTCGTCCTCGATCGCCCAGGACAGGGCGAGCAGGGTGTCCTTGCGCAGCCGGTAGGGCTGCAGCGCCGGGTGCCGGCGCCGCAGCTCGGCGAACACCGAGGCCGGCGCCGGCTCGGCCTCGGCGAGCGTCTGCGTCACCGCCCGGTCGATCGCCACGTCGAGCCGGACGCCGTCCTCGCGCCGGCGCAGCACCTCCGCGATCACCGGCACGTCGCTCTCGCGGTAGCGGCGGTGCCCGCTGGGCAGCCGGTCGGGCGTCGGGAAGCCGTGCCGCTGCTCCCACATCCGCAGCGTCGCCGGGGCGACGCCGGTGCGCTCGGCGAGGTCACCGATCGTCAGGAGGCCTTGCGAAGACTTCAACACGTGGTTCATATTGTTCACAGTAGATCTCAACAAGCCGTTTAGCCAAGGGGGTCGGGGTGCGAACCGCTCAGCAGTTCTACGACGACACCGCGGCGACGGCCTGGCGGCTCGCGCGGTGCCTCCACCGCTCCCCGGCTGACGCGGAGGACGCCCTGGCGCGCGCCTACGCCGAGCTGCTCGCCGAGCCCGGCGCGCTCGAGCACCCGCGCGCCCGCACCCACCTCCTCGCCCTGCTCACCGAGCACGCCCGCGCCGCCCTCCCTCTCCGCGCGGGCTGAGGACGGACGCCGTCGGGCCGATCGTCCTCCCGGCCCGGCGGCGGACGTCCGGCGACCCGGTGGCCTCGCAGCCCCGCGCACCGCCCTCCCCGACCCGCCCCGTGGCGTCTCACAGGAAGCGGACAGGAAGGGCCCAGCCCGGACCCAACCTGGCCCGGGAGGCTACGAGCACCGCAAGAACGAGATGGGAGATCCCGGTGCCCGAGAACACCACCCCCGACAGCGCCCCGCAGCGGCCCGACGGCGAGACCGCGCCGATCGGCGCCACCAGCGGCAACAGGTGGGAGCCTGCGGCGCACGAGGCCACCCCGCCGGCGCCGCCCGCGGACCAGCCCCCGGCACCGCCGGCGCCCCCGTCGGGCAGCCCCTCCCCGTCCCGCCGGCCCCGGCTGGTCGACCCGCCCGGCCCAGCCGCGCGGCCCTCCTGGCCGGCGGCGCGGCCGCCGCCCTGGTCCTGGTCGGTGCCGGCGCCTTCGCGGCCGGCCACGCCGCGGCCGGCGACGGTGGCCGGGACGAGTCGTTCCCGGTCGACCAGCGCTGGCAGCAGGACGGGCCGCCCCCGGGCGCGCCCGCCCCCGGCACCCTCCCCGGCGACCACGACGACGACGACTACGGCGACCACGACGACGACGACTCGTCGGAGGGTGGCGAGTCGGAATGACCTCCACCCTGCCCGCTCCCACGGTGTCCCACATGAGGCACCGTGAGAGCGGGACCCGGGCCCAGCTCGACGCCGGCGTCCGGCTGGTCGCCGGCTCCGCGCTCTGGCTGTCCCTGCTCCTGGTCACCTACTGGTGGGCTGCGGCCGGCGGGGTCACCGACCTCGGTGGCTGGGTGACCGGCCTGACGTCGGTCGGCCGGCTGACGGGCCTGGTCGCCTCGGTGCTCCTGCTCGCGCAGGTGCTCCTGATGGCGCGGGTGCCCGTCCTCGAGCGCGCCTTCGGGCAGGACCGGTTGGCGCGCCAGCACCGGCTGGTCGGCTTCACCTCGTTCAACCTGATGCTCACGCACGTCGTCCTGATCACCTGGGGCTACGCCGTCGGCTCGCTCGCGCAGGTCCCGACCACGCTGTGGAACCTGACCTGGCAGGACCCGGGCATGCTGCTCGCGGTCGCCGGCACCGTCTTCCTGTTCCTCGTCGTCGGCACCAGCATCCGCGCCGCCCGGCGCCGGATCCGCTACGAGTCGTGGCACCTGATCCACCTCTACGCCTACGTGGGCGTGGGCCTCGCCCTGCCCCACCAGCTCTGGACCGGGCAGCAGTTCCTCTCCTCCCCCGGCCGCACCGTCTTCTGGTGGACCGCCTGGGCCCTCGCCGCCGGCGCCGTCGTGGTCTGGCGCGTCGCGCTACCGCTGTGGCGCACCGCCTGGCACCAGGTCCGGGTGACCTCGGTCGTCCAGGAGGCCCCGGGCATCGCCTCGGTGTACATGACCGGCCGCCACCTGCACCGGATGAAGGCCGAGGCCGGGCAGTTCTTCACCTGGCGCTTCCTCGGCCGTCCGGGCTGGACCCGCGCCAACCCCTACTCCCTGTCGGCGGCACCGGACGGTCGCAGCCTGCGGATCACCGTGCAGGACGTCGGCGACGGCAGCCGCAGCGCCCACCAGCTGACCCCCGGCACCCGGGTGCTCGTCGAGGGCCCCTACGGCCGGCTCAGCTCCCGCGCGCGCACCCAGCCCCGCGTCGCCCTGATCGGCGCCGGCGTCGGGATGGCCCCGCTGCGCGCGCTCGCCGAGGAGCTGCCCTACGCCCCTGGCGACGCGATCTACGTCGAGCGGTACGGCGACACGCCCCTGTTCGCCCGCGAGGTCGACACCCTGTGCCGCGAGCGCGGCCTGCAGGTGCTGCGGCTCCCCGGGCACCGGCGCGCCGACTGGTCCTGGATGCCACCCAGCGTCGGCCAGTTCTCCGACCTCGACGCCCTGCGCGGCTGGATCCCCGACATCGCCTACCGCGACGTCTACGTCTGCGGGCCCGACGCCTGGGCGACCCTGGTCCGCCGCGACCTCCTGGCCGCCGGGCTGCCGCCCGAGCGCCTCCACGTCGAGACCTTCGCGTGGTGACCCCGTGAAGCGCATCGTCCTCTGGTTCCTCAGCACCGTGTCCGTGCTGGTGCTGCTCTTCGGCTACCACACGTCGACCTCGGGGCCGGCCGTCACCGCCAGTCCCCCGGCCGCGATCTCGAGCTCGGGGCACGGCTCCGGCGGCTCGTCCTCCGGCGGAGGCTCCGGCGGCGGGTCGGGCGGCTCCGGCGGCTCCTCGGACGGATCGGCCCAGGGGTCGCAGCCGACCTCGTCGCGGACCGTCACCGGAAGCGTCGCCCAGACCCAGTGGGGTCCGGTCCAGGTCGAGGTGACCCTGTCCGGCAGCACCATCACCCACGTGAGCGTGCCGCAGTACCCGAACAGCAACGGGCAGGACATCGAGATCGCCAACTACGCGCTGCCGATCCTCATCCAGGAGACGATGGACCAGCAGAGCGCGAACATCGACATGGTCAGCGGGGCCACCTACACGAGCGCGGGCTACATCCAGTCGTTGCAGAGCGCGCTCGACCAGGCCGGGATGTGACCACCACCGTGACGGCCCCGGTGCACCGGCGCGTCGAGATGGTGATGGGCCTGCCGATCAGCCTCGCCCTGCGCGGCCGGCACGCCACCGGCCCGCGCGCCGACGCCGCCTGGGCCGAGGTGCTCGGCGTGCTCCGGGAGGCCGACCGGGTCTTCAGCCGCTACCAGCCGGACTCCGCCATCTCCCGGCTCGGGCGCGGCGAGATCGGCGTCGCGGACTGCCCGACGGAGGTCGCCGAGGTGCTGGCGCTGGCCGAGGAGGCGCGCCGGACGTCCGGCGGCGCCTTCGACGTACGCCGTCCGGGCGTGCCGCTCGACACCGACGGCGTCGTCAAGGGCTGGGCCGTGCAGCGCGCGAGCCGGGCGCTCGAGGCGCTCGAGGGCACCGACTCCTGCCTCTCCGGCGGCGGCGACATGGTCTGCGCCGTGCGCGACCCGGGCGGCGAGCCGTGGCGGATCGGGATCGAGGACCCGCGGGACCCGACCCGGGTGCTCGCCGTGGTGCCGGTCCACCACGGTGCGGTCGCGACCTCGGGAGCCGCCCACCGCGGTGCGCACGTCGTGGACGCCCGGAGCGGCCGGCCGCCCGAGGGCGTCGCCTCGGTGACCGTGGTGGCCGACGACCTCACCTGGGCCGACATCGACGCCACGGCGGCGTACGCGATGGGTCGCGGGGCGCTCGACTGGCTGCGGACCCGGCCCGGCCGCAGCGGGCTCGTCGTCTGGGCGGACGGGTCCACCGACACCTACGCGACCGGTCGCTGACCCCGGCCCTGGCGTCCCGCGGCCAGGATCGTGACGTCGTCGCGCGGGCGCACCTCGTGGTCCCGGACGGCCGACCGGAGTCGGTGCACGATCTCGACGGTGTCGCCGGCGCGACCGACCGTCGCCAGCACGCCGTCGGTCCCGAACTCCTCGCCCCGGTCGTCACGCGCCTCGAGGACGCCGTCGGAGAACGCGACCAGCCGGTCCCCCGGCCCGAACCGGACGGTCTCGATCGTCCAGGTCGCGTCGTCGAGCACCGGGCTGACCAGCGGTCCGGTCGGCACCAGCGGCAGCACCTCGCCGTCCGCGCGGACCAGGAACGGCGAGGGGTGGCCGGCGTTGCTGTAGGTCAGGGTGTCCGAGGCCAGGTCGAGCACGGCGACGACGAGCGTCACGAAGGTCTCGTTCTCGTCGTGGAGGGTCGACCGGGCCACCGCGACGGCCGGCTCGAGCCCCTCGCGGCGGAGCACCGTGGCGAGCGCGATCTTCAGGCGGAGCCCCACGAGGGCCGCGACCGGGCCGTGCCCCGACACGTCGCCGAGGACGATGGCCAGCCGGTCCGGGGCGAGGTCGACGAGGTCGAGGAAGTCACCGGCCAGGACCCCCTCGGCCGAGGCGATCTCTCACCGGTGATCGCGAGCCCGGGCCGGTCCACCGGCCGCAGTGCCAGGGCAGACTGGAGCGCGGCCACCGCGGGCTCTCCGAGCGCCAGCGCCTCGGTCGCCCGCCGGGACTCGTCGAGCTCGTCGAGCAGCGCGCGCCGCATCGTGTCGACGTCCCGGGCCACGGCCTCGACCTCGCGTGGTCCGTCCACCGTGACGGCGTGGTCCAGGTCGCCGCGGGCCACCGCCCGGCTGCCGGCCCCGAGCGCCGCGACCGGGCGCAGCACGGTCCGGTCGAACGCGACGGCGGCGAGCACGGCGGTGCCGAGGAACGCCAGCACGGTCAGCGCCAGCAGCACCGACAGGCGGGTGAGGAGGTCGTCGGCCCGCCGGGTCGCGGCCAGCTGCTCGTCGGCGATCGTCGCGTCGGCGGCCGCCCACGCGCGACGGACGTCGTCGAAGAGCTCCTTGCCCCGCCCGGTCTCGACGAGGGCCACCGCGCGCGGCCGGTCGCCCGCGCGGGCGGCGGCGAGCTCGCGCTCGGCCGTCCGGAGCCAGGCGGTGTGGGCGCGGGTCACCGCGTCCAGCCGCTCCAGGACCTGGGCCGACGCGTGGGTGCGGACCACGGCGAGGTTCTCCGCGATCCGGTCCGGCGCGTCGTCGTACGGCTGGAGGAAGTCCGCGCGCCCGGTGAGGATGTAGCCCCGCTCGCCGGTCTCCTGGTCGACGTACGACGCGAGCACCGCCCCGAGGGCGACGCGGGAGGGGCCGAGGTCGTCCTCGAGGCGGGACTGGGCGTCGGCGACCTGGACGACGGTGAGCACGAGGAGCGAGCCGACGACCACGCTCAGCGCCGCGACGAGGACGGCGACCAGCCGGACGGCCGTCCGGGCGGACCAACCGTCCGACGCGCCGTGGGGTGCGCTCGGACCGGGCACGCGGGCACCTCCTCCCGAGACGGACGCGCCATTCAAGCACCCGGGTCCTGAGGTCCGTGGGCGCTTCAGGAGTGCACTCACCTGTTCGGGGGAACCACCAGGGGATGGAGCGTACGACGAGAGGGAAGCTGGGCGCGGTGACCACCGTGCTCGTGGCCTGGGCGATCATCCTCGCGGTGGTCCTGGGGGTGGGGTGGCTGATCACGCACAGCCTCGCATCGAGCGTCGACCCCTGGGACAACGACGCGTCGCGGTGGTTCGCCTCCGAACGCACCTCGGAGCTCTCCGACGCCGCGAACGTCGGCACGTTCCTGGGCGAGACCCCGGTCGGCATGGCGGTGGCGGCCGTCGTCGCGGCCGTCGTCTCGCTGTGGAAGCGCTCCTGGCGCCCGGCGGCGTACTTCGCCCTCCTCGTGGCCGGCATCGGCGGGTTCTACTGGGTCACGACGACCCTGATCACCCGGCAGCGGCCGCCGGTGCGGATCCTCGACCCGGGCCTGGTGCCCGACCACAGCTTCCCCTCGGGTCACGTCGCGACCGCGATCGCCGTCTACGGCGGCACCGCGCTGCTGTGCTGGTGGCTGGCGCCGCGCACCCGTCCGTGGGTGTGGGTGCTCGTGCTGGTGCCGGTGTTCGTGGCGCTCTCCCGGCTCTACCAGGGGGCGCACCACATCACCGACGTGCTCGCCAGCCTCTGCTACACGACCGCCTGGATCGCCGTCGTCGCCACCGTGCTGCTGCGACGCTCGTCACCGGCCACGGGCGACCGCGCGGCTCATGACGGCGACGCCCAGCGTCATCAGGACGACGGCGACGCTGCCGGCAGCCACCGGCACGACCCGTCCCGATCCGTGGGTCGTCTGTAGCTGGATGTAGAGCATCGAGGCGGCGTAGCCGATGGTCCCGGCCCCACCGGTCGCCGCCACCAGGGCGGCGGCCAGGCCTCGTCCTCGGCCGCGCGCGAGCATCGGCTTCATCCTGACCTCCTCGGCAGTCGCTCCGGTCGTCGTCGGGCACGGTAACCACCCAGCCTGTGCGCCAACCGTGCGCCGACTACATGGTGGACGCCGAGGCCCGGGTCCGGCGAGGACCAAAGACCCGAGATCCGCTTACGTTCGGACCTGTGGTGGGCGCGGTCGAGCGCGAGAACCTGAGACGTGCCCGGACGTTGACGCGGATCTGGGTGTGGTACCGCGTCCGTCCGGGCCTCAGTCTGTCCGGCCTGGGTCGGTGAGTTTTGTCGGCCGGCCGATGAAGCTCGCGCTGGGACGACGAAGGTTCATCGTCCAGGCATGAGTTTTGTCGGCCGGCCGATGAAGCTCGCGCTGGGACGACGAAGGTTCGTCGTCCAGGCATGAGTTTTGTCGGCCGGCCGACAAAACTCGCGTCGCGACGACGAAGGTTCATCGTCGTCCCGACCCGGAACTCGTCGTCCACCCAGCGGGCGTCCGGCCGTCGAGGTGGCGTGGCCCCCGCCCCGACCGGGCCGCACGTCACGGCGTGACGCGCACCAGGTCCTCGGCCGCGATCCACGTCTCGGCGAGCGTGCGGCCGCCGGCCCCGCGGATCGCACCGACCAGCGGCTCGGCCCACAGGTGCTCCAGCAGCGCCACGGCGGCGACCCCGCCCGGCGGCACGGCATCGGCCAGCGACCAGGTGTCGCCGTCAACCTCCGCCCCGTCCCCGCCGCCGAGCAGCTCAGCCGCGAGCGAACCGAGCTCGGGGTCGAAGCCCACCGGTGGCGGCAGGGTGTCGAAGGAGCCGTCGTCGTCGCGGTGCACCAGCAGCACGTCGACCAGGCGGACGACGCCAGCCTCGCGCAGCCGGCCGAGCTCCTCGAGGACCGCGCCCGAGAACGACGGGTTCTCGAACCCGACGACGAGCACCTGCACCGGGCCGCTCACGACGTCGACGCCGTCCGCGCCCGCAGGTCGTCGTACTCCTGCTGCGTGAGCACGCCGGTCTCGAGCAGCCGGTCCAGCGCCTCGACCGGGTCCCGGCGCTCGACCGGCGCGACCGGCGCGACCGGAGGCGGCGGCGGCGGGGGTGGCGGGGCCGGCGGTCTGGGGTGCGACGCGGCGTAGGCCTGGGCCGGGGACAGCCGGCCGCCGTAGTAGGGGACGTCACCGGTCATGCCGGTCCTCCGCAGCTGGCGCGGGACCAGGAACACCATGACCCCAGCATGCCGCAGCGGGCCGGTCCCGTCCCCCGATCCTGCGCCTAGGGGACCTCGACGAGCGTGCTGCTGCCGCACCCGGCTCAGGCGGCCGGCGGGGCCGGGTGCTGGGCGACGCAGGCCTGGACGGCGGCCGAGACGGTGCCGTGGAAGTGCTCGGGACCGATCAGCTCGGTCAGGCCGGTCGCGTCGAAGTCGGCCCGGAGCTCGTCGGTCGCCCGCGCGACCTCGAAGCTGATGTTGCGGCCGTGCAGGCCCGCCTGCACCTCGCGGATCGCGCCGACCGCGGCGGCGTCGACCCCGCTGATCATGGTGGCGTCGAGGACCAGGTGGTGCACCGGCTTCGGGGCGCCGTCGACCGCGGCCCACACGCGGCGCTTGAAGAAGTGCGCGTTGGCGAAGAACACCCGCTCCTGGATGCGGTAGACGACGACACCGGGGGTGACCACGGCATCGGCGTGGGTGGTCACGTCGGCGTACCGACCCTCCTGGTCGGAGTAGCCGAGCACGGCGTCGCCAGGGGTGGCGGTCCGGCGTACGACGTCGATGATCGACAGCACGACCGCGACCCCGATCGCGGGCAGCACGCCGACCACCACCACGCACAGCGAGGTGACGGCCGCGATCGCGACCTCGGTGCGGCTGCTGCTCGCGAGCTCGCGCCACTGGCTCGGGTCGATCAGCTTCACCGAGGCATACACGATCACCGCGCCGAGGACCGCCGTGGGGAGGAAGCGGATCGGTCCGGTGAGGAACAGCAGGATCACCACGATGGTGGCGAACGCCATCAGCCCGCTGAGCTGGCTGGTCGCCTTCATCGCGTCGTTGACAGCGGTGCGGGAGCCGCTGGTGCCGATCGGCATGCCGTGCGTGAAGCCGGCGGCGACGTTCGCGGCGCTGAAGGCGAGCAGCTCCTGATCGGCGTCGACGGTCTCGCCGTGCCGGGCCGCGAACGACCGCGCCGTCAGGATCGAGTCGGCGAAGCTGACCAGGAAGATGGCCACCGCCGGGAGCGCGAGCGAGAGCAGGTCCTCGAGGCTCAGGTGCGGCCGGGCGAACGACGGCAGCCCGGCCGGGGTGGAGCCGGTGACCGAGACCCCGTGGGACTCCAGGTCGAGCGCCCAGGAGGCGGCGATCCCGAGGACCACGACCGTGAGGGCACCCGGCCACCGCGGCAGGAACCGACCGACCAGGACCAGCAGCAGCAGTGCGGACCCGGCGACGGCGAGGGTCGGCGGGTTCGCGTCACCGAGGTGCACGACGATGTCGACGGCTTCGCGGATCGCGCCGTCGTAGGTGCTGGACAGCCCGGTCAGCTTCTCCAGCTGGCTCAGCATCATCAGCACGGCGATGCCGGTGATGTAGCCGACGAGCACGGACTGGGAGAAGTAGTCCGCGACCCAGCCGATCCTCAGGAGCCGGGCCACCAGGAAGACCGCGCCGGCGGCGATCGCCAGGGCCGCGGCGAGGGTGGCGTACTCGGCCGAGCCGGCGGCGGCGAGCGGGGCGAGGCTGCTGGCGACGAGCAGGGCGACGGCGCCCTCCGGCCCGATCACCACGCGCACGCCGGAGCCGAGGACCGCGTACGCCAGCACGGGCAGGAGCAGCGAGTAGAGACCCGCGGTCACCGGGAGGCCGGCGAGCTCGGCGTACGCCATCGACGCCGGCAGCGCGAGCGCCGCCACGGTGAGGCCGGCGACCAGGTCGGACTGGACCCGGTCTCGCGAGTAGCCCCTCACCCACCCGACGAGCGGCACGTAGCGCCGGGTCCACGGCGGCTTGGTCGAGGACGCGAACGGCGACCTGCCGGCGTAGGCGGTCTTGAAGGGGACGTGCGGAACGTCGGCGGCTGCGCCGTTCCCACCGGCATCACCAGACGTCATCGTGCTCCTCGGTCGACCGCATCGTAGTGGCGCGCGTGGTGGTCTGGTCGGCTTCTGGCAGAGGTCACCCGGAACGAGGGAACTTGGTCGATCCGGCCCCCGGCAGGGCGCGGCGCCTGCCACGGTGCTGACGTGGACACGCCCGAGGAGACAGCGGCCCCGGCGGCCGAGGAGACAGCGGCCCCGGCGGCCGAGGAGACAGCGACGACGACCGTGGAGGCGCCGCGGAGGTCGCGCGCCCGGGTGATCGGCCTGGCCGCGCTGGCCGTCGCTCTGGTCGCGGTCGTCGTCGTCGGCTGGCGGGTCCGGCGCAAGGTCAGCATCATCTCGGAGGCCACCGCCGAGATCGAGGCCGAGCTCGCCGACCTCGACCCGGTCGAACGCGCTGCCGTCCTCGCCCAGCTGGCCCGGGGCACCGTCCTGGACGTCCGCGCCGGGCTGGGCCGATGAGCCCGTCCGCCCGTCGGTCCGTGGGCACCGTGCTCGTCCTGGGCGCGCTGTCGTGGGGCCTCGCGGGCTGCGGCAGCGACTCCTCCGACTCCTCCGGCTCGTCCGGCTCCTCCGACGCGACCGCGACACCCACGGAGTCGGCCGCCTGCGGCGACGTCGCCGCCCTGGAGGACTCGCTGAGCGCACTCGAGGGCGTCGACGTGCGGCAGGACGGCGTCGACGCGCTGACCGGTGCGATCGCGGACGTGCGGACCGACCTCGCGGCCGCCGCCTCGTCGGCCTCCTCGGAGCTGCAGCCCCAGGTGCAGGAGGTCACGACCGCGTTCGACGCGCTCGAGACCGCGACGGAAGGACTGACGACCGACGACGTCGCGACCCAGGCGCCGGCGATCGTGACGGCGCTCGGGCAGGTGGCGACCGCGTCGAGCGACCTCGCCACGGCGATCTCGCAGGCCTGCCCGGAGGGCTAGGAGGACCCGGTCAGCCCCCGCGCGCGCCCGATCGGCGCGTCATCGGCGCCGGCACCCGGACGGCGTCGTGGCCGGACCAGGACGGCGACCGGGCCTCACACCGGCGGGAGGCCGAGCGCCTCGCGGACGGCGTTCTCCAGGCGTCCCCCGCGGTCGTGGGTGCCGACGTGGCCGGTCATGAACGCTGCGGCGTACCCGCCCGAGGTGCTCCACCACCCGAAGCTGCCGCCGGTGCCGCCCATGCCGTAGCCGTCCTCGTCGACGCCGACGCCCAGGCCCCACTCACGGTCGCCGCCGGCGACCAGGTCGGGCTCCTCGCCCCGGGTGCGGACGAGCTCCTCCATCATCGTCGGGCCGAGCAGCCGACCCTGAGCGAGGGCGGCGTAGAGGCCCGAGACGGCGCGAGCCGTCCCGTGCCCGTTGACGGCCGGGACCTCGGCCCGACGCCACCGCTCCCCGTTCACCACCGCAACGTCCCGCGCTCCCGGCGGGTTCGCGATGGCGCGCTCGTACAGAGGCGGGTAGCCCTGCTGCGACGCGAGGAAGTCGTCCCCGAAGCCGGACAGGTCGGCGACCCGGTCGAGCTCGGTCGCACCGAGCCCGACGTGGAAGTCGAGCCCGAGCGGCCCGCAGACCTCCGAGCGCAGGAACTCGCCGAGCGACCGGCCGTCGACGGCACGGACCACCTGCCCGAGCAGGTGGCCGTGGAACAGGGCGGACTCGCCCTGGGCCGTGCCCGGCGGCCAGCTCGGCTCCTGCCGCTCCAGCAGCGAGCACATCAGGTCCCAGTCGTAGAAGGCCTCGGTCGGCGCGTCCTCGTCGAGTGCGACCAGGCCGGCCCGGTGGGACAGGGCGTCACGGACGGTGGCGCGGGCCCGCCAGGCCGGCCAGTACTCCTGCATCGGCAGGTCGAGGCCGACCAGGCCGCGGTCGGCCAGCACGAGCACGCACATCGCCGCGAACGGCTTGGTGACCGAGTACGGCATCACCAGCGTGTCCTGCGTCCAGGGCCGGGTGTGCGCCACGTCGGCCCACCCGCCCCAGACGTCGACGATCCACTCGCCGTCGTGCCAGACCGCGAAGGACGCGCCGGTGCCGGGCTGCTCCTCGAGCACCCCGGCGAAGACGTCCCGGACGCGGGCGAAGCGGGCGGCGGTCGTCCCGTGCACCTCCATGGCGCACGATCCTCGCACGACCCTGCGGCACGTGCCGTCAGGACTTGAGCAGCCCGACGACCTCCTGCGCGGCCCGGGTGCTGGAGGCCGGGTTCTGGCCGGTCACGAGGTTGTCGTCGACGACCACGAAGGGCGCCCACGGCTCTCCCGAGGAGAACGTCGCTCCGGCCTCGCGCAGCCGGGACTCCAGCAGCCAGGGCGCCTTGTCGGCGAGGCCGGCCTGCTCCTCCTCGGCGTCGGTGAAGGCGGTCAGCTGGCGACCGGCGAACAGCCAGGAGCCGTCGGCCCGCTGGGCGGGCAGGAGACCGGCCGGGCCGTGGCAGACGGACGAGACGACCTTGCCCCCGTCGAGCATGGTCACGAGGACGCGGCCGAGGTCCTCGCTGACGGCGAGGTCCTCCATCGGCCCGTGTCCGCCGGGCACGAAGACGGCGTCGTAGGAGTCGAGGTCGACATCGGCGAGGACCAGCGTCGACTCGAGCCGCCCTGCGAGGGCATCGAGGGCCTTGTGCTGCTTCGCTGACTCCTCCTCTCCGACGGTATCCGGGGCGAGGCTGCCCTCGTCCACGACCGGCGTCCTGCCCTCGGGGCTGGCGAGGTCGACGTCGATCCCCGCGTCGGAGAACACCTGCAGCGGGGAGAGCACTTCCTCGGCCCAGAAGCCGGTCGGATGCGCGGTCCCGTCGCTGAGAGTCCAGTGGTCGGAACCGGTCAGGACGAACAAGATCTTCGGCACGTCAGCAATCCTCGAGTCAGGGGCGTGACGCCGTACGGCGTCACCTCATGACGCTACCCACGAGGTGGCCGGCCCAATCGCACGCACATCGCCGCCTATTCTGCGAAGACCTCGTGGTGGTGTCGTGGGCTTGGCGGGTGGGGGGTCTCTCGCGGTGACCCGCCGAGGGAGCTGATGTTGCGCTCGAGGAGAGCGGCGTGGCATTGACGCCTGAGGGTGAGGCCGGCGACCAGCAGGTCGGCCCGGGCTGCGGTGAGCGGACCTAGGCGCGCGGACGCTTCGGGGCGCTCGAGGACGGCGTTGGGGGTGGACACGGAACGCGACGGCGAAGGCGGCCGGTGCCGACGCAGTCGCGGTCCCTTCCGCTATCCCCAGGACCAGCCGCAGCAGGCGGCCGAGTCGGCGAGGAACGGGTAGGTCCATCCGTCGTCGCCGCCGCGTGCGCCGGGGTCGATCCTCAGCTGGGTGAACACGCGGCCGTGGACCTGAAGGCTGTTGAGGGTTCTCGGCTTGGAGAACGTGGCGGTGGCGGTGACCGTCTGGCGCTGCCGCTTGCCAGGTGCTACCGCCACCTTTTGCTCGTACCGCTCCCACGTGCCTCGTGCTACCGCCACCTTCGGCCCGTACCGCTTCCACTTCGTGACGTTGAAGGACACTTCGCCGTCGTAGCAGTCCAAGATGATCTCGGTGGGACGCACCTGGGCTGTCTGGCAGTCGCCGACGATGCGCACGGGCTTGGACGGCTTGGCGGCCACGCTTGATGCTGCGGCGGGACTCGCGGTCGCGACGGTCGGCATGAGGGGCAGCGTGAGGAAGGCGAGAGTGAGGGCGACCGCTGTGCGGCGGGGTCGAAGAGCAGGCATCCGCGGTCCTTGCGTCGTGGGTGTTCGGATGGCCGGGAAGTGTAGGTGGTACGCCCGGGGGCGGGAGCGTGTTTGCAGGGACGGGGCCGATTCGACTCGACGCGCAGAGACTCCGGACAACGACGGTGGGTGCGACGTCGTAGAGATGTGACGATGTCGGAAAAGCCGGGTGTGGTTCGTGAGCTGGTGTCCTTCGTGTGCAGTGAGCACGCGGAGTGTTCCGTGCAGGGACCCAGGGCACCACGGCCGCGAAGAAGCAGAGTCCTCTCGACAACGATGTCGATCCGCTGATGCCGCGAGTCGGGCGCACGAACCTGCCGATGTGAGGGCGACTCCGTCAGAGGAAGGTGTCGACGTTTCGTCGGTCAACGATTGTGGGTCCAAGGCGCCCGGTTGGCAGCGGCGCTCTTACCGCAGCGTATTGCTGGAGTTCGTGCGTTGCCCCAGGCTCGACCGTCGTACGGGTCTAGGGTCCAGGGGCGCATACGCGACCGGGCAGCTCTGGCGAAGCCTGTTGGCGTCGTGTCAGCGTGGCGGCGTGGTGCGCATGAGGGAAGGGTACGGGCGAGTGGCGGGTCGGTGGAGTCAGGCGTCTCAGCGGCAACGCTGGTGCGTCGTGCTCGGCTGCGTGGTCGTGTTCTTCGTGGTCCTGGCGGCGTTCGTGTATGCCGCCACGGGTGACGGCTTCTCCGTCGCCGATGCACCGAACGACTTCCTGACCTACCTCGGCGTCTTCGGGCTCATCGCGTTGGACGGTGTCGTCCCGGTCTTCCCCGGGGAGACGACTCTCAACGCTGCTGCGACGGCTGCGGCGCAGGGAACCCTTGATCTGCTGCCCGTCATCATCATGGGCGCTCTCGGGGCGATCGTCGGTGACTCTGCGCTGTTCTGGCTAGCCCGACGGTCATCTCGTCGAATCCAGCCGCAACTGGACAAGGCGAGGGCGAACCCCAAGGTGAGCCAGGGTCTGGAGATCATGGACGGGAGCGTCCCTGTGCTCATCGTGGGCGGTCGCTACGTTCCCGGGCTTCGGTTCCTCGTGAACGCGACGATGGGTCTGTCCGACATCCCCTACCGACGCTTCCTGGGGTGGTCGGTGCTGAGCGGCGTGCTCTGGAGCGCCTACACGTGTCTGCTCGCCTATTGGATCGGTCTCAGTCTCGGTGAGTATCCCCTCGCGTCGGTCGTGATCTCCGGGACCGTGACGACCGTGGCGATCGGGGTCGTCTTCTGGACACTGCGCCGTCAGCGCGCGAGGTCGACGTCTGAGGCGCCTGACCCTCGGTGAACGCTTCGCGAGCGGGCCGACCGCAGGCGGTCGTCAGGGGGGTGCTCACCGGACCGTGCTCCCGGTACCTGAGGAGCAGTTCTCGGGCGCGTGGTTGCCGCTGATGGTGAAGTCCTCGCAGGTGAGGACCCGCGGGTGCTGGGTCCCGACGAGGAACGACGTGAGCATGATGGTGGCGACGACGCCGGCCACCGCGAGTCGCTCACGACCCTGGAGGCGCTCGGCGCTGGGGATGATGAGGCGGACCAGGAAGGCTGCCAGTGCCGGCAGCCCGACGATGGTGATGATGACTCCGAGCCAGAACAGGGCCTGGTAGATCCCTGAGGTGCCGCCAACGGGGAGGATCCACGCGAGGACGATCCACAGGGTCGGCAGCAGGAGCGCCAGCACATCCGGTCGCCGCCACACACGCGGTCCCCTCGAGTACCCGAGCGCGAGGAACGCCGAGGTGGCTGCGGCCCACAGCGCCAGGTGCTGCTCGAAGAAGACGACGCCCCACACGCCGAGCGTGAAGGCCGGCCAGGACCCGAGCGCTGCGCCCGCCAGCGCCGCGGCCACAACCCGGCGGCCGTCCTCGTCGAGCAGGGGCTCACGTCGCGCAGTTCGGGTCTGGTCGTCCATGACCCCAGTCAATGCCCGTGGAGCCGTGCGCATCATCCCCCATGGGGGACGACTGTGACGGTC
Organism: Nocardioides sp.; assembly: GCF_044226305.1. Classification (GTDB taxonomy): domain Bacteria; phylum Actinomycetota; class Actinomycetes; order Propionibacteriales; family Nocardioidaceae; genus Nocardioides. Next base: position 397,819 of record NZ_JBGAHF010000001.1, read on the forward strand.
ACGTCGACCGACCATGGCCCCAGGAAGCAGGGAGGGTTGACCGGTGGATGTTCCGCGCCCGGGTACCGCCGCCAGGTCTGGCAGACCGGCGGTCGCTCCGGCGTGGCTGAAGGGCTATCCGAGGGCGTGGCTGGGCCGAGACCTGGTGGCAGGACTGACGCTGTGGGCGCTGGTGGTGCCCGAGGCGATGGCGTACGCGTCCATCGCTGGCGTCCCTGCCCAGTTCGGCCTCTACTCGGTCCCGCTCGCCGTCCTCGCCTACTCGTGGCTGGGCAGCTCCCAGCGTCTCTTCGTCGGACCGAGCTCGACCGTCGCGGCGCTCACGGCAACGGTGGTGGCGCCGCTCGCGGCCGCCTCGACCGACCAGTACGTCGCCCTGACTGCGGTCCTGTCGCTGCTGGTCGGGGCCGTGTTCCTCGCCCTGGCTGCCCTGCGGCTGGGGTTCATCTCCCGCCTCTTCGCAGAACCGGTCCTGGACGGGTTCATCATCGGGCTCGGCGTCTACGTCGTCGTCGGGCAGCTGCCCAAGCTGGTCGGGATGGAGAAGCCCGACGGAAACACGGTCCAGCAGCTGTGGGACGTCGCGACGTCGTGGACCTCGTGGAACACCGCAAGCGTCGCCGTGGGCTTCTGCTCGTTGGCAGCGCTGATGATCCTGCGCCGCGTGGCGCCGAAGGTCCCCGCAGCCCTGCTGATCGTTGCACTGTCCCTGCTGCTCGTTCCGGTCCTCGGCCTCGAAGACAAGGGCGTCGAGATCGTGGGGACCCTGCCGTCGGGGTTCGTGTTCGCGTCGTGGAGCGCGGTGACCTTCCGTGACGTGCTCGACCTGCTCCCCGGCGCCCTGGGCATCGTGGTCGTCGGGTTCGCGGAAGGTCTCGCGGTCGCGAAGGTCTACGCCGCCAAGGACCGGACGACCGTCGACGCGAACCGGGAGCTCCTCGCCTACGGCGCGGCATCGGTCGGTGCTGGGGTTCTCCAGGGCTTCCCGCCAGCGGGGAGCCTGTCGAAGTCGGCCGCGGCCGAGGACAGCGGCGCTCGGACCCCACTTGCCTTTGTCACGACGGCCGGGCTGGTGACCTTGACCATCCTGTTCCTCACCGGCCTGTTCACCAACCTCCCCGAACCCGTCCTCGGCGCGATCGTGATCTCCGCCGTCATCGGGATGATCACCCCCCGCAAGATCTGGCACCTGCACCAGGTGCGGGTCCCGGACTTCTGGCTCGCCCTCTCCGCCTTCCTCGGGGTCGTCCTCATCGAGGTCATGGCAGGAGTGCTGATCGGCATCCTGCTGAGCCTCGTCCTGCTCCTCCAACGGCTGAGCACCCCGCACGTCGCCGTGCTCGGACGTCACCCGGACCGGGGGTTCGTCGACATCGACACGAACCCGGACACGGTCCCGGTAGAGGGCACGGTCATCCTGCGCATCGACGGACCGCTTGTCTTCGCCAGCATCGACCCCGTCATCGACCGGCTCACCGCGCTGACCATCGACGCAGAACCGCGCCCGCGCCGGGTCGTCATCGACCTCGACTCGACGTCCGAGATCGATGTGACCGCAGCCGGGGCGTTGGCCACGGCCGTCGACGACCTGCACGCCGCTGGGGTCGAGGTCCGTTTCGCCGCGGCCCACGCCCAAGTCCGCGAGTACGCCGCACGGCTGGGCCACGACCAGCTCGCAGGTCTGGTGGACCCGTACCCGACCGTGAGCGCCGCCGTCGGCGTGCCGCCCGCACCAGACCATCCGCATCCGCATCCGAAAGGGATGGCACCATGACCGAGGTCATCAACGAGAGCACACCGCTTGCGATCGAGGGGAGCATCGAGCCGCTGACCACGACACCGGTGGTCGGCGTACCGATGAGAATCTACCCGGCCGCCTTCGAACCGGGCGAGGAGCTCGCCGCCGGCGAGGTCAGGGTGACGGTGCTCGGAAGCGGTGACCCGTTCGTCCGGCCGGGCCAGGCGTCGGCATCGATCCTGGTCGAGGTCGGCAACGAGGAACGCGACATCTTCTTCCTCGACCTCGGGTCGGGCGCCTTGAAGAACTTCACCGGTCTGCGGCTCCCGGTCACCGCGACGACCAAGGTGTTCCTGACCCACCTGCACGCCGACCACGTCGGGGACGTGCCCACGCTGGTCTACAGCATGGCGAAGGCCGGGCGCCGGGACCCGGTCGAGGTGTGGGGCCCGGCCAGCGACCCGGCAGAGCTCGGGACCAAGGTGTACATCGAGAAGCTCGAGGAAGCCCACCGCTGGGACATGGAGTCGTTGTGCGGTCATCCCGGCCAGTCGGGTGCACGGGCCATCGTGACCGAGGTGCCCTACGACACCTCGGCCGTGGTCTACGAGCGCAACGGCGTGACGATCAGCTCCTTCCCGGTGATCCACATCCAGAACGGCGCGGTCGGCTACCGCCTCGACTACGCGGGGCGCAGCGTCGTGTTCTCCGGAGACACCCGCCCGTGCCGGCCACTTGTCGACGCCGCCACCGGATCGGACCTCCTCATCCACGAGACCTTCCCCTCCGCCGAGGTCTACGCCACGAAGGCAGGGGTTCCTCCCGCCTTCGCCGAGCAGATCGTCAACGGCGTCCACACCAGCCCGGCGATGGCAGGCAAGATCTTCAAGCTGAGCGGCGCCCGCATGTCGGTGATGTGGCACCTCGCCGTCGACCACGACACCGTCGGTGCCGCCTACCGGGAGATGCGCACCCGGTATGACGGGCCGGCCACCATCGCGCAGGACCTGACGGTCTTCAACCTGACCCCTGATGCCGTGGTGGTGCGCCAGGCCGTGCTCGACCCGATGCCGTGGCCGGTCCTGGGACCGACCGTGGTGACCGGCCCCCCGATGGCCGCACCACCTGCGCCTCCGGCGTGGTGGGCCGACGCCCTGCTCACCGACTGAGCGGGAGGCGAGGTCGGACTTGTTACGACGGGTGCGAGTCCCAGTCCAAGAACAGCACGCAGGCACCCGAGCTGGAGGGAAGCAGCCCCTCGTGGACCTCGACGTCGTAGGTCGGGCGGCCACCGTCATTCGGGGACGGCTCAGGACGAGCCGTGCGTTCCCAGCGAGCTGAGAGTCCGCATCGAGCAGCGCCAGCATGCCGTGGATGCGTCGAGCTGCAGGTCCAGGTGGCTGCTCCTCGTCCCACCGGTCGAGGAACGCACCCGTGGGGAGGAACCCGAGGCTGCGTGGGACGGCACTCATCCAGATCGTCGAGGGCGACAGGTCGAGCAGCGTGAGGCTGTCGCCGGCGACGAGGACGCCGCGAGCGATCTGCGCGTAGACCTCTCCCGCGCCGACCACGCTGTCCATGCGGTCTCCTGCTCGTGGGCCCAGTACCTGTCAACACGCCCGGCTCGACCTCCGGCAGGTCGGGCTCACCACCAGTGAACTCGGCGGCCGCAGCAGCTGTCATCGTTCGCGGAGGATGAACGACCTGCACGTTTGATGCACCCGGGTCGACCCTCCCCCCACCACAGGACCTTCCGCCGTGGCCCCGGATCTGTGCGGTGCGGCAGGATCCAGATGTGGACGAGACGAGCAGCACGCTTGCGGCGACTCCACGGACCGCATCGGTCGGACGTCGCCACCTCGTCGCGCGACTCCGTACGAACGCGAACGTTCCGGTCGTTGCCGTGCATGCTGCTGCCGGTTTCGGGAAGTCCACCCTCGCAGCGCAGTGGGCTGAGGACGACCCACGGCCCCACGCGGTCGCACACCTGACGGCGGCCTCCAACGACCCGGCGACCCTGGCCGGCAACATCATCGAGGCACTCGGGTCGCTCGGCCCGGACGCAGGCCACTTGCGCGCGGTAGCCACCGGTGCGGAACCTGGCTTCTCGGCACTCCTGCTCCCCGCCATCGTCAGCCTCGCTTCGTCTCGCGGCCGTGACTACGTCGTGGTACTCGACGACGTCCACCTGATCGACCACCCCGCGTGCCAGGCCGTCCTCGAAGCGCTCGTCAGCGGAGTTCCGCACGGCTCCCAGGTCGCGTTCCTCGGGCGAAACGCGCCGTGGCCCTGGCTGGCCCGCCTGCACGTCGAGGGACGACTGCTCTGTCTGGGAGCTGACGACCTCGCCTTCGACGACGAGGAGAGCACCCGCCTGTTGGTACGGCTGGGCATCGACCCTTCCGCAGCGTCGGGTGCCGACCTCGCGGCATGGTCCGGAGGCTGGCCGGCGGCGCTGTACCTGATGGCCCTCGCGGTCAGGGACGAGCGGGCCGACCCACGTTTGGGATCCTTCGACGGGACGGCCACCGACCGGTTCGTCCGGGACTACCTGATCTGCGAGGTCGTCGGAGGTCTCGACGTCACGACCCGCGACTTCCTGCGGCGGACCTCGATCCTCGAGGGCCTGACCGCTCCTGTGTGCGACGCGATCCTCGAGCGTCACGACTCTGCCTCGATCCTCGCGAGGCTAGCCGCCGACCTCCAGCTCGTGGTCGCCGCCGACCAGGACGAGCACCGCTACCGCTACCACCACCTCCTGATCGACGCGCTGCAGGCCGACCTCCAGGCACGCGAGCCGTGGACGGTGCCGTTCCTGCACCACCGGGCCGCGCTCTGGTACCAGAACCGTGGAGAGCTCGACGCCGCCATCCGGCATGCCAAGGCGTCCGAGGACCTCGAGCTCACCGGGAGGCTGGTGTGGTCCGGTGTTCCTGCCTGCATCTCGTCCGGGCACCCGGATCGCCTCACCACCTGGCTGGTCGACCTCGACGACGCCGCCATCAGATCCGACCGCTGGCTCGGCCTCGCCGCGGCATGGCTGGGACTGCAGGCGGGCGACGCCGCGGGCATGACGCGCTGGCTCCTCGCTGCGGAGGAGCACGCCGGCACAGGTTGGGAGGCACGCGTGACGGACGACGAGTACGCAGCCAGCCTGGCCTGCCTGCACGTCGTGGTCGGTGACCGGAGCATCGAGGAGTGCCTCGAGCTCTGCCTCGGAGCCGAGCAAGGCCTGCCACGGGACTCCGGTTTCCGTGCCGCCGCCCTGCTCAACCAGGGCGTCGCCCAGACCCTCCTCCGCCAGTTCCAGGAAGGAGCGGACAGCCTCCGTCGTGCCGAACTCCTCGGGCGCGCGCTCAGGGTCCCCATCATCGAGGCGAACGCCCTGGCCTGGCGCGGGATGCTGGCCGTGCTCACCGACGACTGGTCCGAAGGCGCGCCGCTGATCGAGCGCGCCGGTGCACTCGTCGAGACCCACCACCTCGAACGCCTCGCGACATCGGTCAACACCATCACCGCCGTCGCGTTGCTCCGGGCAGCGCGCGGCGACAAGAACGAAGCGCGAGTCCTGCTCGCCACAGCCCGCCGCCTCACCACACGCGTCAGCCAGATCGCCCCCTGGTTCGCGGTCGCCGGTCCGCTCATCCAGGCCCGCGCCGCGATCCTGCTCGGCGAACCCGCCCTGGCGCGCACCCTGTGCGCCGAAGCCAGGCACCACCTCGGATCCGACTTCGTCGGCACCCTGCTCGTCGAACTCCTCGCCGACACCGAGGCTCGCCTGCGGACCCTCCAAGACGACCAGCTCTTCTCACAGACGCTGACGGCGTCGCAGATGCGGGTCCTGCAGTTCCTCCCCAGCCGGCTCACGTTCGACCAGATCGGCGAGCACCTGTTCCTCTCCCGGGCCACGATCAAGAGCCACGCATCCGCCATCTACCGCAAGCTGGGGGTGGCCTCGCGCGACGAGGCCGTGGCCAGGGCGAGGGCCCTTGGCCTGGTCGAGGCACCGCCGACTGACTGATCCGGCTCACCGGTTCATCCCCGAGGGCTGATGCCGGTGCGTCATCTCTGGAGTTGCATGGCCACGTGCAGCCGTTCCGTGAGGCCTACCGCGGCCGCGGTCCGTTCGCCTCGGAGAGCCGCCCACCCCTAGCCACCCGCTACGTCCCGTTCGCCCGGTCCATGGCTGGCTACACCCGCCTGCGTTGCCGCTCCGACGTCATCGCAGGGATCACCGTCGCGGCGCTCGCCCTGCCCTCGGCCATGGCGTACGCCGAGCTTGCCGGGGCGCCGGTGAGCGCCGGCCTGTACGCCCTTCTCCTGCCCGTCGTCGCGTTCGCGGTCTTCGGGCCGGCCCCTCGTCTCGTCGTCGGCCCCGAGGGCACCGTGTCGCTGCTGGTGGCGGCTTCGCTGGCACCACTCGCCGTCACCGGCAGCACCGACTACGGGGTACTCGCGGCCATGCTCTCGGTGATGGTGGGTCTGGTGTTCCTCATCGCCCGAGCGATCCGGCTCGGGTGGATCGCGGACTACTTCTCGCAGGCCGTGCTCGTCGGGTACATCACCGGCGTCGCGGTCGTCCTCGTCCTCGGACAGCTCGGCAAGCTGGTCGGCGTCTCGAGCGACGAGGACGGAGCCATCAAGGAAGCCGTCGACATCGTCGTACACCTCGATGACGCGAACCCCACGACCGTAGCCGTGGCCGGACTGTCGCTCGTCCTGCTCGTCGTCCTCGGCAGGACCGGTCGACGCATTCCCGGCGCCCTCCTCCTGGTGGTCCTGGGTATCGCGGCGTCGTGGGTCCTCGACCTCGCCAGCCACGGCGTCGCGGTGACAGGTCCGGTCCCCAGTGGTCTGCCGAGCGTCTCGATGCCACGCATCGGTGGTTCCGAGCTCCGCGACCTGGGCGCGGCTGCGGTGGCCATCTTCCTGGTCTCGTTCTCCGACTCGATCCTCACCGCCCGATCGTTTGCGGCTCGCCGACACGAGGTCGTCGACGCGAACCAGGAACTGCTCGCCATGGGCGTCACCCAGATCGCGTCCGGGATGAGCCAAGGCATCCCCGTCGGCACGAGCGGGTCACGTACCGCCGTCAACGACGACATGGGTGCGACCAGCCAGGTCAGCGGCCTGGCAAGCGCCGCCATGATCGCCGCGATCCTGCTGTTCCTCACCGGACCCATCCAGTACCTGCCGTCGGCAGTCCTCGGTGCCGTCATCGTCTTCTCCGCCATCAAGCTCATCGACCCCGCCCAGTGGCACTCACTCGCGCTCAGCAGCAAGACCGAAGCAGGCATCGCAGGCGTCACGGCACTGTTCGTCCTCACCATTGGCGTCCTTCCAGCGATCGTCGTCGCTGTCGTCCTCTCGCTGACCGATGTCATCCGGCGAGCCGCTCGACCCGCTGACGCCGTCCTGGGTTGGTCGGACTCAGAAGGGCGCTACGTCGACGTCATCGGTCATCCCGGCGCCGGGATCACGCCCGGGGTCGTCGTGTACCGGATCCAGGACCGGATGTTCTTCGCCAACGCCCACTTCTTCAAGCGGCGCCTGTGGGCGGCCGTCGACGGCGCACCCAAGCCCGTTCGTCACGTGGTGCTGGACGCCTCTTTCGTCAGTGACATCGACGCCAGCGCGGAGGTCGCCCTCCGAGAGGTGGTCGACGTCCTGAGGGAGAAGGGCATCGAGCTCCACGTTGCCCGGGCTGCGATGGAGCTGCGTGAGCGTTTCGACGAGGTCGGTCTGACGGACCTGATCGGTGCCGACAGCTTCCACGGGACCGTGGAGGCGGCCGTCGAACAGTGTGCATCAGGTCAGGTCACCGAATGACTGCGACGAGTCGTGTCGCCGTCGACCACCGCGCGTCGGCCACACTGACCGGGCCGCCACCTACCATCTCCTTGCCTCGACCCGCCTGACCGGTCCAGCGGTCAGCGCCGAGCGTGGTTTCAGGCTCGCGAGCTCGCACCTCAACCACCGACGAAAGCGCGAGAGCCGCTCCGACCTGGTGTCGGAGCGGCTCTCGTTCAAGAGGGCTGGCT